>JAHEAQ010000034.1 GCA_024642705.1 Bacteroidota bacterium
TGTGTAGTAGAATCAGAAGATTTATGCATGGAAGTGGCTGAAAGAGTTGAAAAACTATGCTTACAATTTGGAATAACATATATTTTTAAAGCTTCCTTTAGAAAAGCGAATCGAAGTAGGTCTGATTCTTTTTCAGGAATAGGGGATTTGGAAGGATTAGAAATTATAAAAAAAGTAGGTAATAAAAGAAATTTGCCAGTTACCACAGATATTCATAAGGATGAAGAAGCAGAATTGGCAGCAAAATATGTTGATGTTCTTCAAATTCCAGCATTTTTATGTAGACAGACTTCTTTGCTTGAATCAGCAGCTGTGACAGGAAAAATTGTAAATATAAAGAAGGGACAATTTTTGAGCCATAATGCCATGCAACATGCTATGGAAAAAATTTACAACAAGGGTAATAAAAATGTTATAATAACAGAAAGAGGAAATACTTTTGGATATCAAGATCTAATCGTTGATTTCATGGGCGTTAAAGAAATGCAATCGTTTTGTAATGCTGTTGTTGTAGATTGTACACACTCTTTACAAAAACCGAATCAAAGCTCAGGAGTAACTGGAGGAAAGCCAGAATTTATAGAAACAATGGCCAAATGTGCCATAGCTTCAGGTGCAAATGGAATTTTCATTGAAACTCATCCCAATCCTAAATTAGCATTATCTGATGGCGCCAATATGTTGTCATTAGACAAGATGGAACCACTTTTAGAAAAATTAGTAAGACTAAGAAAAGCTTTAAATGATTAATCAAATAGAGATTAAAATACTTCCTGAAGACTTGGAAAACCAAGCTAAGATAGAAAGCATTGTAATATCAAAAGTTAAGGTTTCAAAAGATAGAATTAAATCCATTAAGCTGGTCAGAAGATCAATTGATGCAAGAGGTCAGGGTGTTAAGTTTGTTTTGAGGTATGATGTTTTTATTGATGAGTTTCCTCAAGAAGAAGAACCTGTAAGCAATAAATGGCATTCAATAGAATCCAAAAAACATGCATTAATCATCGGGGCGGGACCTGCAGGTTATTTTGCTGCATTGGAATTAATAGAATTGGGGATAAAGCCAATTGTTTTAGACCGTGGAAAAGATGTGCAAGCAAGAAGAAGGGACTTGCGTGCTATCCAACAAATGCATATTGTCAATCCTGATTCTAATTATTGTTTTGGCGAAGGAGGAGCAGGAACTTATTCCGATGGAAAGCTATATACGCGGTCTTTGAAAAGGGGAAATTATTTGAAAGTTTTAAAAATTTTAGTGGAACATGGTGCAGATTCCGAAATATTGATAGATGCTCATCCACATATTGGCTCGAATAAATTACCTAATATTGTAACTGCCATAAGAGAAACGATAGAAAAATCTGGTGGGGAAGTCCATTTTGGTACTAAAATAGAGGATTTCATTATTGAAAATAAAACCATCAAAGGGGCAATAGCAAACAATGGAAAAATTTATCACGCTGATTCAATTATTTTGGCAACTGGACATTCAGCAAGAGATATTTACCATTTATTGCACAAAAAAGGTATAACAATAGAAGCAAAAGACTTTGCAATTGGAGTTAGAATTGAGCATCCCCAATCTTTAATTGATGAGATTCAATATGGCCAAAAGCAAAGACATGAAAATCTACCAGCTTCCAGTTATAGACTTGCATGCCAAATTAACAATAAAGGCGTATTTTCATTTTGTATGTGTCCAGGAGGGCTTATAGTTCCAGCTGCAACATCTCCTGGAGAATTGGTAGTAAATGGAATGTCACTTTCAAGAAGAGATTCTCCATTTTCCAATTCTGGTTTTGTTACAGCTGTAGATCATAAAGATTATTATATTAAGGATCAAAAGAACATTTTTGCAGGTTTGGATTTTCAGGAAAAACTAGAGCAAAAGTTTTTTAATTTTGGAGATGGTTCACAAAAAGCACCTGCCCAGAAAATGACTGATTTTGTAAATAAAAAAATTTCAAGTAATCTGAATTCAACTTCGTACATTCCTGGAATTTATAGTGCACCGTTGCACGATTTATTGCCAATTCATATTTATGATCGCCTTGCTGGTGCAATGATAGAATTTAAGAAAAAACTAAAGGGATATTATACTGAAGAAGCCAATTTAATAGGACTAGAATCAAGAACAAGCTCGCCAATAAGAATTCCTAGAAATGAAGATACTTTTATGCATGAAGAAATAAGTGGTTTATTTCCATGTGGTGAGGGAGCAGGGTACGCCGGCGGAATTCTTTCAGCAGCAATGGATGGTCAAAATGTGGCAAAAAAACTTTATAAATATTACCAATAAATTGCTTTATTTGTGCTCTTAATTTCAGTGTTCATTATATTCATTCTTAAGAATCATAATTTATGTATTATCAGAAAGGAATGAGCATGCTAACAATTAATATCATTCGGTTAAAATTAAACAATGAAAGAAGTAATAGATTTAATAGGAAGAATTTTTCTATCCTTAATATTTTTCTTTGAAGCATATGATTCCATGGTGTTTTTTAAGCAAACCAAGGAAACTATGACCGTTTATGGAATTACTTGGAATCAAGATCTATTATTATACACCACGATTGTCGTTTTAATTCTAGGTGCAATCTTGGTTCTTATTGGTTATTATGCCAATCTCGGGGCATTTTTATTGCTTGCATATTGGATTCCAGTAACCTTCATCGTTTTCTCCTTTTGGAACGATGCTCCAGAAATCAGGAGATTACAATCCATAATGTTTATGAAGAACATAGCTATTGTTGGTGGTTTATTATTATTAGTTGTGAATGGAGCTGGCAAGTACAGTGTAAGGCGATTAATTTATAGTCTTAATTTGCCAAAATAAATTTAGTTGTGAATATCAGAGCCACAAAACTTACAATAAATAGCATCATCATCGTGTCCCTCTTTTGAGCAATTTCTGCATGATTGAGTATTTGTTCTAGTTTTTCTAGATTTTGACATTTCCGACGTTACAATTCCTGTTGGCACTGCAATTACTGCATAGCCTAAGATCATGACAATTGAAGAAACAAATTGACCAAAATGGGTAATTGGCGAAATATCTCCGTAACCAACGGTCGTAAGAGTAACGATTGCCCAATAAATTCCTCTCGGAATGGAATCAAAACCATCATTTATACCACCCTCAATCAAATACATTAATGCTCCTACCATCGTAACTATCAATAGTATGGCAAAAAGAAAAACGACTATTTTTCTCCTTGAATGTCTTAATGCATTGGTTATTGCCTCAGAATCTTTGACAAAACTAACCATTTTAAAAACTCTAAATATTCTGAGTAATCGTAGACTTCTTAGTATTAAAAAGGATTGTGCCCCTACAAAAAAGAAAGACAAATAGGAAGGAAGGATAGAAAGCAAATCAATTATTCCAAAAAAAGAAGTAACATATTTAATTGGTTTTAATGTAGAATAAAACCTTAATGCATATTCAATACTAAAAAAAATAGTAAATATCCATTCCAAAATGGTAAATAGGTTCCCATATCTAGCAGCGTAGGATGGAACAGATTCAAGGATTACTGTTAAGACACTTGTAACTATAAAAAGAAACAAAGCAATATCAAAAAATTTTCCTAAAGGAGTATCAGCTTCAAATATTATTTCATGAATTTTAAATTTGATATCTTTTTTGGAAACTTCTTTTGATTTTGCCATTTATGGTTGAAAGTTTGATCTTTTTGGTCTCCTCTGCTTGAAGAAATTTATTAAATGTATGAATTTAATCACTTAAAATTTAACTAAAATATTCAAAATACTTAATATTATTCAATCACTTATTAAAAAAATTAATGAGTATTATAATAAAAATATCAAGATACTTTTTATAAATCCATTACTTTTATTGGTTAAATTTTTTAATTATTTGCCCAAAAGATTCAATTAATTTCATCCCTTCATCAGAAAAATTCTTTGCCTTTTCATTTTTTGATAAATACATTACAGCGTAGATAAAATTGTCTGCCATGATCTCATCGGGATGAATTATATAATTGGTATTGTCTTTAATGGATTGAAAAAAAGAAGGAATTTTTTCAAATGGAATAGTAGATTTACCTTTTTCATTTACAACAAGATTTAAAACATTATCCTCTCCTGGAACCAATTCATAAAGTTGAAATTCTAAATATTCGAAAAAAGATGGATGATCTGGAGTGAAATGGTCTCGATTCGCACTAATTAAAGGGTAGGCATAAACTGTTTTACCTTCCGTATTTTTTAAAGGGATATAATAATCTGTCGTGCCATCAGGATTCAATAGTTTTCTTTTTCCCAATTGTTCGGGTAAGACTATAATTCCATTGACTTCTTGGAACCCAATTAAATTATAAATCTCATCTCTTGTTTTTTTATGTAATCTTGAAAAAACATGAAAATATTCATGCAACATAACTTCTAAAAACGATTTTTCGCTGAAATTTTCCAATTCATTAGCTGGAATAATTATTTTGTTTTCTCTGGTGTAGTAAACGGAACCGCCATAGTGATTGCCCTTTGTTTTGATGAGTTGAACATCATTTTCAAGCAAATTTGGATTGATCGAAAATAACATAGTTTTAATGCTTTCAAATACAAGTTTTAGATTTTCGATATCATTTTCTGTAAAACTTTCAACGTCAGAGCTCAAAAAATCTTTGTAATCCCTAATTGCAGCATCTCGGTTACTCGAAAGGGAGGCATTTTTCATCTGGATTTCCATCTCAGTAAAGGTTACCCTTTCGAAAAAATGATCTATTTCATCTGTAATAATTGCTGTTGATGCTTGAATGCTGTCTAAAAAATAAATTTTTGATTTTTTTCCGAATTCTAAAGAAGTAGTATCTATTGAAGATTTTCTAACATCTTGAGTTTTACAATTGGATAAAGAACAGATCCCAAAAAACAAAACAAAAAAAAGAATATTTTTCATATCAAAGTTTTAATATTAATTTTTAATACCCACTTGCATGGTCGTCACCTCTTGGGTCAGCAGACCCTTCAAGGCTTCCATCTGCTCTTACTAAAATTGCTTCTACTCGGCCGATTCTCCCTCTTGCTTTTATTTCATGACCCATGGATGTTAATTCGTTTATCAATTCATCACTAAATGCATTTTCTTCTGTCATTATAAAATCTGGCAACCATTGGTGGTGAAATCTTGAAGCTTCTACAGCTTCTGTTGCATTCATATCAAATTCAATCACATTTAATACCACTTGAAGAACAGAGGTTATTATGGTCGATCCACCAGGTGTTCCAACAACCATAAATAATTTTCCATTTTTATCAATTATTGCGGGAGTCATTGAACTTAACATCCTTTTTTCTGGCTCAATTTTATTAGCTTCGGCACCTATTAATCCAAACATGTTCGGCGTACCAGGTTTCGCGCTGAAGTCATCCATTTCATTATTTAGAAAAATTCCGGTTCCACTTACAATAACTTTGGAACCAAATCCACCATTTAAAGTGGTGGTTATTGAAACGGCATTTCCTTCAGCATCAACAATTGAGAAATGAGTGGTTTGATCGCTTTCTTTGAATGTTCCATGCCCAATAAATTCACTTTTTGATGCCTTATTAGGATCGAAATCCTTCATTCGCTCCCTACAATACAAAGAATCTTTTAATTCTGCCAAAGGAACAGGGTAGAAATCCATATCTCCAAGGTGGGTAGCTCGATCAGCATAAGCCCTTCTTTCTACTTCAGTAATTAAGTGAACTGCTTCTTTTGAATGGAATCCCATACCCTTCAAATCATAATCTTCTAGCATTTCCATCATTTGAACCAATAGAATACCTCCACTTGAAGATGGTGGCATGGAATAAATCTTGTAATCTTTATAATTTCCATATACAGGCTCTCTCCATGTAGAATGATATTTATTCAAATCTTCCAATGTTATTATTCCATTTCCACGTTGCATTTCTGAAACAATGGAGTCTGCAACCCATCCACCATAAAATCCTTCTCTTCCATAATCACGGATTGCTTCATATACTTTTGCTAGATCTTCTTGAATAAGATTTTCTCCCGTTGACCAATTTTTAGAAATTGTAAATTGATTTTGCGTTGTATTGGCTTTTACAAAATCATCTTTTGAAGAATTTAAACTGCTTGCTTGACTTTCCGTTAATTTAAAACCGTTTCTAGCCATATCTATAGATGGCTGGACAAGTGCTTTCCAGTCTTTTAATTTACTAAATTTATTGAACGCTTCAACCATGCCGTCAACGCTTCCTGGAACACCAACCGCAAGATGTCCCAACTGACTAAGGGATAAGTCCGCATTGCCTGTTGAATCCAAATACATGTCTGCAGTTGCAGCAATTGGAGCTTTCTCCCTATAGTCTAAAGTGAAAACTTTGCCATCATTCTGACGATATACCATGAATCCACCACCGCCTATATTCCCAGCAACAGGGTAACAAACATCTAATGCAAATTGAACTGCAATAGCAGCATCAATCGCATTTCCTCCTTTTTCGAGAATAGATTTTCCCACTTCAGATGCCATATAATGAGCACTGGCGACAATAGCTTTGTCAGCCAAAAGTGATTTATTTAAATTATATACCTGGCTATCGTCTACTTTGGTATTAGTTTTGCAAGAAAAAATAGTTACAAATACTAATGCAAAAAGGAATAAATTAATGGTTTTCATTTTATTATAAATATTTTAAGAAATACAAAATTGAAGGGATAAAAGTAATAAAGAATTATCTGTTTAATTGAAAGGAAATTTAAAATCCTAAAAAAGTTTAGAAATCATAATTTATTGTACTTTAAAGCGTTTTGTCATTACAAAGGAAAACTAATATCTATATACCTAATAATGAGGAGAATCCCACATTTTTTATTGCTATTTTTATTTTTTTCAAGTGCTTTACAAGCCCAAAAATTTGTAAATGAGTTTTTGAATATTGGCGCTGGAGCAAGAGCTCATGGGATGTCTGAAGCTGTAATTGCAAGTGGAAATGATGGGACTTCTGGTTTCTGGAATCCTGCAGGAATGTCAGGTTTGCAATCATCATTACAAGTTAACGCTATGCATGCTGAATGGTTTGCTGGTATTGCTAATTACGATTACATATCTGCTGTTAAAAGATTCAATGAAGAAAAAAAATCATTTGGAGGTATCTCTATAATTCGATTTGGAGTAGACAACATACCTTACACTTTGAATTTAATTGGTCCAGATGGAAGTGTGAATTATGACAATGTGACTTCTTTTTCGGCTATTGATTATGCAATTTTTCTTTCGTATAGCCAACAAATTATTAATGAAAAAATTAGCGTTGGAGGGAATATTAAAATAATTAATAGAAATGTTGGAAAGTTTGGCAATGCTTATGGATTTGGGGCAGATATAGGCGCCCTTTACAAAGAGAAAAGATTCACTTTTGCACTCATGGCAAAAGATATTACTACCACTTATAATACATGGTCCTTTAATTACACTGAAGAAGAGAAAAATGTTTTTGCTTCAACTGGAAATGAAATACCAATTTCTTCAACTGAAATTAGCTTGCCTAGTATCATTATCGGAGCTGCATTTCACAATCCTACCAGTATTGAACTTGGTAAATATCAGTATACCATTGAAACAAACATAAAATTTACATCGGACAGCAGAATTTCTGGACTAGGAAATAAAAATATAAACATAGACCCATCAATTGGACTAGAAGTCGGATATTCGAATTTGGTTTTTATTAGAGGAGGGTTTGGTGATGTCGAAAATAAACTGAATGCTTTTAATGCTTCTAGAACACTATCTATCCAACCGAATGTAGGATTGGGACTTAATCTAGGAAGAATAGGAGTAGATTATGCACTTACGAATATTGGTTCCCTAGGAAATGAAAATAGTGCATTGTATTCACATATATTTTCTCTAAGATTAAATTTTGATCCTATTAAAAATAAAGAATAATTAAAGGTTTGGAGGGATCATATTTCTAAAATGCCCATTCATTTGTATTTTTTTTTCTAATGCATTCATTTCTCTTAAAACTGGAATAATAGTTTCAAGATGTTTTATAATAAAATCTTGACGATTAGTCTCTTTTGCAATACATAATAAATTTAATTCATCAACTATAGAGAGCCCAATAAAATGCCCTATTTTATAACTGTTAAATGCAAATATATCAGTTGGTAAGGGTTTGTGTAATTTCAAATATTGATATAAATTATTTAATAAATCTAAAATTATTTTGTTCTTTTCAAAATCAATTTCTTGATCTATATCTAGAAATGTTATATCGGCTCCTGAGTAAAGTCTGCCGGTCATTCGAGGAATAAAATTATCAACTTTGAATATTCTTTTACCCTGAATTCGAATGTCAAGTTTACCATCAGCATATTTTTGAACTATTTCCAAAAGGGCAACTTCTGTTCCCCAAGTTAATTCTTTTTTTTCAATATAAGTTGGAAGTCCAAAAGTAAGATTGTTTGCCTCTGATTCAATAATTAATTGTTTATATCTTGGTTCGAAAATATGTAAATTGACTATTTCATCTGGGAAAACAACCATTTGTAAAGGAAAAATTGGAATGATTGCATTTTTCATATTTTATTAAATAGTATTTAGTTCACAAATGTTCAATATGGTATCAACCGATTTTTCCATATCCTGAACAGAAACCCACTCTAACTTAGAATGGATGGCTTGTTCCCCAGCAAATATATTCGGGCAAGGCAAACCTTTATATGTTAAAACGGCTCCATCCGTTCCACCCCTTATTTTTTTGATAACAGGTTCAATCCCACTTTTTCTGCATGCCCGAACAGCCAGATCGAAAATATGAGGATGTTTTTCCAATATATCTTTCATATTTCGGTATTGCTCTTTTTGAATGATTTCGTAGGTTGAGTTTGGATAGGATTCTAGGATTTTTTCTGTAGTCTTTTTTATCAAATCACCATATTCTGCTAATTTATTGGTTTCAAAATCTCTCAATATAAAACTGACCGATGCTTTACCTAAATCACCTTCTATTTTTGTAGGATGAATAAATCCATCCTCAATTCCTGCTTTTTCCGGGCACAATTTGTCTTTGGGCAAAGCTGAAACTATTTCTGCTGCAATTTTAATAGCATTTTCCATATGGTCTTTTGCATAACCGGGATGTGCGGATCTTCCATTTATATTCAATACTAAACCATCAGCTGAAAAATTTTCAGCATTTAATTCTCCAATATCTCCACCATCTAAAGTATACCCAAATTCTGCGGGTAGTTTTTTTACATCCAAATGCAAAACACCTTTCCCTACTTCTTCGTCTGGAGTAAATAGAATATAAACATCGCCATGAGGTATGGAATCATTATTTATGAGTTGATATGCAGCATCCATAATAATGGCAACGCCGGATTTGTCATCTGATCCTAACAAAGTCAATCCGCTAGCAGTAATCAAATCATGCCCTATTTTTGTTTTTAAATTTGGATGATCTTTTGGATTTAAAGAAATTTTTTGATCATCTGGAAATTTTAAAATTTCACCTTGATAATTCGATCTTAAAATTGGTTTTACATTTGTTCCAGAACAATCAGGCGCTGTATCCACATGTGCACAGAAAAAAATAGAAGGAACATCATTGTTGACATTAGAATTTATTTTCGCAATTAGATAATTGAATTCGTCAATTTTAGTTTCTGCAATTCCCATTGCAATTAGTTCTTCCTTAAGTTTTTGAGTAAGATCTTTTTGCTTTTCTGTAGATGGGTAACTTTGCGAATATGGATCTGATTGGGTGTCAATTTTTACATATTCTAAAAATCTTTCTTTCACTGTATAATTTAGTTTTTCCATTATTCTCTATTTGAATTAAGAATTCAAGATACGGTTTTCATTTTGAATATTTAGCCATTTATTAGGAAGCAATGGAATCTAATACTATCTTCATTTTTTAAATTTATGCTTCTTATTTTTCAATCAAATTGATTTATGCGTGTTAATATACCCGAAACTGGTCAAAAAAGGATTGTGATTGTAGGCGGGGGGTTTGGTGGTTTAACTTTGGCAAGAAAATTATCCAAAAGTGATTTTCAAGTCATTTTAATTGATAAACAAAATCACCATCAATTCCAACCTCTGTTTTATCAGGTTGCAATGGCAGGTTTGGAGCCAAGTTCGATATCTTTTCCCTTCAGAAAGGCTTTTCAAAATCATCCAAATATCTATTTTCGAATTGCTGAAATTTTAAAAGTAGATTCAGAAAATAATAAAATTGTCACCAGTTTAGGAATTATCAATTATGATTTTCTTGTGTTGGCTTATGGTGCAAAGACTAATTTTTTTGGCAATGAAAAAATTGAAGAAAAAGCTTTTTCAATGAAGTCCACGGGCGCAGCATTGGATTTAAGAAATACGATGCTTTCAGATTATGAGCAAGCTTTGATAGAGAGTGATTTTGATGAGAGACAATGGTATATTGATATTGTCATTGTAGGTGGCGGGGCTACAGGTGTAGAAATTGCAGGTGCCTTAGCTGAAATGCGAAAATATATTTTGCCAAAAGATTACAAAGAACTAAATGCGAAGGAAGTTGATATTTATCTAATACAAGGTGGAAACCAATTGTTGCAAGGGATGGACCCTAAAAGCGGTGATACTGCTGAGCAATATCTGATAGAAAGAGGTGTTATCGTTAAGAAAAATTCTAGAGTTGTAGATTACGATGGTGAATATGTTATTACTCAAAGTGGAGAAAAAATAAAAGCTGGAAAGCTAATTTGGGCTGCAGGAATCACTTGCAATAGATTAGAAGGAATAACTGAACTTTCTTACAATAAGGCCAATAGACTTTTGGTGGACAAATTCAATAGAGTCGAAAATTATGAAAATATTTATGCCATTGGGGATATGGCTGCAATGATTTCAGATGAATTTCCTCTTGGGCATCCTCAAGTGGCTCAGCCAGCCATTCAACAGGCAAAAAATCTTGCTAGAAATTTCAAAAAATTGAATAATAAAGAGGATTGGAAACCTTTCAAATATAAAGATCTTGGCACAATGGCAACAATAGGCAGAAACAAAGCTGTTGCTGAAATTGGCAGATTTAAAATCAAAGGTTTTTTTGCATGGTTGATCTGGTTGTTCATCCATCTTTATGCTTTAATTGGAGTAAGGAACAAATTAATCGTATTTATTAATTGGATATGGAATTACTTCACATACGACCAATCTTTAAGATTAATCATTAATCCAAAATCTACATCAAATAGGAGAAAAAAATAGGCAAGCTTATAATTTCTATATAATCTACGGATAACCCAATGAAAATAATATGGAGGGGTGGCAGTTTTGAAAGTATTCATGAAATTATCAAAAAATCATAAAAAAAGGGTAGAATATTGAGAAAGAGGTCTCAAATCCTACCCATTAACACACCATGAAAAACTTTATCTTGAACTAGATTTCTCTAGTATTCTTCAAACTAATAATCAAAGGTTAAAATTATTAATTAAAAATACAATTATTAATCGAAAAATTTCACATTTTTTACTGTTTTGTGACAATTGAATGTAAAGGTATGTCCATTCTTGGTGTTGGATTTTCCATAAGTTTCTGAATTTCAACACTTTTTGAATTTAACAATTCTAGTGGATAGCTATGCGAAATTGACAATTGACTTATGCTTTCAGATATTAATTCTGAAGTGAAATTTTTACTTTGTTTTGGATATGTTTCAATGGAATATTTCTCCAAATGACTGTTTTTTGCAATCAAATTAAGCGCATCTTCAAGACTACCTAATTCGTCAACTAATCCAACATCTTTTGCATCCTTACCTGACCAAATCCTTCCTTGAGCTATTGTATGTATAGAGTCTTTTCCAATCGATCGACCCTTCGAAACTCTATCCAGAAATAAGTCGTATAATTTTTCTGTTTCTGATTTTAAGTTTTGTTGCTCCTTTTCACTTATTGCAAAAAGTGCATTATATCCTAAAGCATTTCTTGAACTGGACACTGAATCAACTTCAATTTCTAATTTTTCATTTAGCAGTTTGTTAAAAGTAGGTAGCATGATGTAAACGCCTATAGAACCAGTTAATGAGTTGTCTGAAGCAATGATTGTATCACAAGCCACAGCCATATAATAAGCTCCTGATGCAGCCATTGAGCCAAAAGATGCGTATACTTTTTTGCCTGCTTTTTTCATCAGACTAATTTCTCTGTGCAGCAAATCTGAAGCATAACCATTTCCGCCAGGAGAATCAAAACGAATAACGACAGATTTTATATCTTCATCTTTTCGAATATCTTGGAATATTTTTGCATATTTTTCCTGACCAATTGTTCCACTTTCGGAATTTCCCCAAACAATTTCTCCTTCTGCAAATACCAAGGCTATTTTATTTTTTTCTTTTTTGTTTTCTCTATTCGTATAGGATTTAAAAGGAACCAAATCGCTTTTGTTGAATATTTTTTGCAGTTCTTCTTCGAACTCATCATAAAATAAAAGACGGTCAACAATTCTATTTTTAAGCATGTAATCTGCATCATAGCTGATATGATCACTAATTATTTGCTCTACATTAGATGAATCAATATTTCTATTTTTTGAAATTTTTGTGGTCAATATTTCATGCAATTGAGAAAGATAGGCTCTTAATTGAAATTTATTCTCTTGACTAAAGTGATCAAGTCTATAAGGCTCGGTACTTCCCTTGTACTTGCCTGCATAATAAACATTAATATCCACACCAAATTTTTCAAGAATATTATTAAAGAATGGTGCATACATTCCATATCCTTTTAAATCTACGCCACCATTTGGATTTAAATATATTGAATCAGAAATGGTGCTTAATAAATAAGAGTTTTGATTGTAGTAATAAGAATATGCGATTATTTTTTTACCACTCATTTTGAATACTTCCAAATAATTCATAATTTCAATTACCAAATCTTGAGAAATATCTGGGTTTTGAATGTCAAGGAAAATTCCAGAAATGCTTTTATCATTGGCAGCAGCAATTAATTTATTCCTAATTTCCCACATGGAAATACTGCTTTTACTAAAATTGAAATTCTCAACATTAAAAGAATTAATACTGTAATCTAAAACCAAACCATCTAAAGGAATGTGAAGAATGCCTTGTTGATTTGCTTTTTCTTTATTGCTGTAAATGGCTATTACAACTATTGCAAATGTTACAATACTAAAGAATGCGAGAAGTGTTCCAAAACACGAAGCCAATGTCTGCTTTATAAATGATCTCATATACTGCAATAGTAACAAGCATTTTCAATAAATAAAAATTCATTAGATAAACGTAGCAATTTTAAAGATAAT
The DNA here is from genome assembly GCA_024642705.1 of Bacteroidota bacterium. Taxonomy (GTDB): domain Bacteria; phylum Bacteroidota; class Bacteroidia; order Chitinophagales; family Saprospiraceae; genus Portibacter. Next base: position 13,311 of record JAHEAQ010000034.1, read on the forward strand.
AAACGTTAATTATGGAGCTTGACAATTAGAATTTAATAGTGATTGTAAATTAATTATTTTATAAATTTACAATTATTGATATCTTTTTGGCTTAATCAAATGATATTGAATAAATAGTGAGAATTTAAAATGTGAAGGCAATAAACCGGTTATATACAATTGTATTTTTATTTATATGCAGTGCGGCGTCAGGTCAACTGAAAATTACTGATGCAACAACAGCACCATACAGCCCAGAAAATTTAATTTCAAATGTTTTTTTAGGAAGCGGTGTAGAGATATTGAGTATTCAATTAGATGGGGATAAAACCGCTGTAGGATATTTTGATGGGGGACTAGGAAACATTGGATTGGAAAGAGGGATTGTGCTGTCTACAGGCTATGCGAGTGCACTCGATGATCCCAATTTACAAATCGATGATGACGGCCAATTTACATCTGGAATAACCGTAAGTGATGTAGACCTTGCAAATTTAGCTTCTTCAGATTTGGAGGATATTATCAAATATACAATTCAATTTATTCCAACTTCAGATACTTTGAGATTCAAATACGTCTTTGCTTCTGAAGAATATCCAAATTTTGTATGTAAAGATTTTAATGATGTTTTTGGATTTTTCATTTCAGGTCCTAATCCATCAGGAGGAAATTATGTTGCTAGAAATATAGCTTTGGTGCCAGATCCAATGGATCCTACAGGATTGACTTTTACAAATGTTTCGGTTGCAATAAATAATGTACATTCAGGTGTGGAAAATTGTACTTCAGGTTTTCCTATGTATTATAATACAAATCCAATTGGTACCAATAACTTATCCTTGAATGGATACCTGGATATTTTCACAGCCGAGGCTGTCGTTATACCATGTGAAACCTATACGATCAAATTAGTGATTGGCGATGTTGGAGATGATATTTATAATTCTGCTGTTTTTCTTGAAGCAAAAAGTTTTGGGACAGGTTCGTTGAATGTCTCCATTAATACTTTGAGTGTAGATGGAAGTATTGCAGAAGGATGCGGTTCAGGTTCCCTATTATTTGAGCTTCCCGAAAATGTAAGCCAAGATTATATAATCGATTTTAATTTGTTAAACCTAGGAAATAGTGCTATTCCTGGAGTTGATTATGAAGATTTTCCAAATCCTCTTATTATACCTGCAGGGAGCAAAAGCCTAACGATACCACTGAATGCCATTGATGATGGATTATTAGAAGGCAATGAATCCATTACTTTTGAAATTCAAGTAGATGCTTGCAATAAAAAGCAATTTGAAATATTGGTAAAAGACGATGAGCTTTTTCAACCTATTCTACCCAACGATACTTTAATTTGTGAAGGCGAAAATCTTACCATTAAATCTTCCTTGGATCCTGGTTTTATTTTACCTGATCCGCCTTTTTTCGCAAATGATCAAAGTATGGACATCATACCTGAAGGGACTGCAATTTATTCAGATATTACTGTTTCTGGCGTCGTCCCATTGATTTTAACACCATCTCTAATTGAAAGTGTTTGCATCACAGGTTTGGAGCACAGGACTTTGATTGATCTAGATATTTTCCTAATAGCACCTGGGGGACAATTTTTAGAATTGTCAACAGACAATGGATTTAAAATTAACAATGAGAGTGATATAGATCGTTTTGAAAATACATGTTTCACCACAACAGCGGTTCAAAATATCAATATGGGAAATAGCGAAATTGGTCCTATTGACATTGGAAACCCTACATATACTGGAAATTTTCTCCCTGAAGGAGTATGGTCCGATTTGTGGGAAGGTGAAAATCCATCTAATGGGGTCTGGCGATTATTGGTAATGGATGATTTTACAGGTTTTACCGGCACTTTAGAAGGTTGGTCCATCACTTTTAGGTCATTTTACAATCTTACTTATGAATGGACAGCAAGTACTGGAAACGTTTCATGTGTGGATTGTAAAGATATTGAAGTAAATCCAGAAGAAACAACAGATTATACCTTAAAAATAATAGATTCTTATGGATGCGAAAGGAGTGAAACAATAACCGTTGCAGTTGCACCAAAAGTTGAAAAACCAATTGCAAATTGTAATAATTCAACGCAGAATACTTTATCTTTTGAGTGGAATAATATTTCCGATATTGAAAGTTTTGAAGTTAGGATAAATGGAAGCAATTGGATAAATGTAGGGTTGAATTTAAATTATGAATTTGATAATCTTAACAATGACACAGAATATATTTTAGAAGTCCAAGCAAAAGGAGAAAATTGCAATTCTGCATCAAGTGCAATTATTTGCAAAACTTTACCTTGTCAAGCTCCGGAAATTATAATTAATAATATAGTCGGAACAACTTGTCCTGCCAGCAGTGATGGTCAGATAATTATTTCCGCTACTGGTTTGTTCCCACCTTTTGAATTTAAAATCGAAAATGAGGCCAATTTCAATGGCATATTTGAAAATTTAAATCAAGGATCCTATACTTTGTTCGTAAAAGATGCCCAGAATTGTAGAACTAGTCAAATTGTCGATGTTCCTGGTGTTGAGCCATTCGCATTCGATCCTAGTTTTGAATTACAGAATCCTTGTGACCTTGAAAGTAATATTACAGGAAGGTTGGTAGTAACTGGAGGGACAGCTCCATATAACTTTTCCTGGGATAATGGCAGCACTGCATCAGAATTAACAAACTTATCACCAGGATCTTATGAATTGACTGTAACAGATTTTAATTCTTGTACCTCAAATGCTTTTTTAAACATTCCTCAATTTCAAAGTTTTGATTTTGATTTAATTTTAATTCCTCCTACTTGTAATGGTGGCAATGATGGGAAAGCAATATTTAATTTACTAAGCGGCGCAGAACCAATAGAAATATTATGGTCAGATAATTCAATAGATATAGAAATGGCTAATCTGGCAGCTGGGGATTATCAAGTTATGGCTACAGATTCTTTAGGATGTCAATTAACTAAACAATTTTCAATTGATTCAACAGAGGATCTTATAGTTTCGAATTTATTCACAGATATAAGTTGTATTGGTCAAAACGATGGAAAAGCGGAGTCTTCCATATTATCTGGAAAAGGGCCGTTTACATTTATTTGGGATGATGTGGAATCAAGTGATTCTTTGATAAATAACCTTGGGCCTGGTAACCATACTCTTATTGTTCGAGACGCTAAAGGTTGCGAAAAAAACTTTGATTTTGATATTAAAGAAAATATTGGAATTGGTTTTGAAGTTGTGAAAATGGACGTTCTATGCTCAGGGACTTCTCAAGGAAGATTAAATATAACTGCAAGCAGTCAAAATGGTGATGTAAATATTAATTGGAACGATGGTGGTATTGGATTCGAAAGAATTAATTTGCCTTCCGGTATCTACTGTTTCAATCTTTCAGATGGAACTGCATGTCAAGTCGATTCCTGCATCACAATTGCACAACCTGGCTTTTTGGAAATTAATGAAACCTTAAACAAGCCATCGTGCAATGGCGGTGTCGATGGATCTATTAATTTACAAATTTCTGGAGGAACGGAACCCTATCAGTACACCTGGAATGGCCCTATTTCCAATATTCCAAACTCTTCCTTCATTTCTGAATTAGTTTCAGGAACTTATGGTATTACCATATCTGATGCCAACAATTGCCAATTGGTTAAGGCTTTGGTTCTGGAGGAAAATAATCTAATTAATATTGAAACTATCGTAACAAATGTTTCTTGTTATGGCGAAAATACAGGAGCAATTACTGTGATTACAACTGGGGGCCAAGGTGATTTTGTTTACAATTGGACAGGACCTGATAATTTTAATGCAACTACGAGCTCAATAAATAACCTTAAAGCAGGAATGTATGATCTTGAATTTAAGGATTCTGTTGGGTGTGAGAATGTATATAATTTTATTGTAACTCAACCAAATAACGCACTAATTGCAAATATTTCCGATTTTGATTCCATTTGTTTTGCATCTGCAAATGGAAAATTAAGTGTGAATCCTAGTGGAGGCACTATTCCTTTGGATATAAAATGGAACAATGGAATTTCCTCAAAAGATAATTTTGGATTGAGTCCAGGGCAATATAGCGTAACAATTACAGATTCGAGATCTTGCGAAGTGGTGGAAACATCTCAAGTTGTTGAGAAAGAACAAATAACGATAGAAGTTGACAGATCTCCATCTACTTGCTTTGGAATTGAAGATGCAACTGCACAAATTAAAAATGTAAAGTACGGATCTCAATTGGCAAATGAAAATGATTTTAATTATTTATGGAACACTTCTCCAGTCCAGATTGGCCTAAATGCTAAAGACTTGAAAGGAGGAAGTTCATATTCTGTGATTGCAACCGATGAAAATGGGTGTACTGGAATGTCTACATTTACCATTTCAAGCCCAGACCCAGTAAGTGCAGAAGTTTCCAATTTTTCTAATGTGAACTGTTTTGGAGAGAATGATGGATCCATTGAAATTATTGGGACAGGTGGGAATGGAAATTATAATTATGCTTGGGATGCCAGTGCTAATTCTCAAATTGGGGCTATCGCCAATAATCTTAAGAAAGGAAATTATGCAGTTACCATAACAGATGTTAACAATTGCTCTGGAGTGAAAAATTTCACAATTGACGAACCTCAGCCCATCTATATGGATTTTAGGATCATTGATGTAAGTTGCTTTGGTGATTTTTCAGGAAAAGCTGAAGCTATAGTAGAAGGAGGCGTCGGGCCATATCGTTATCTTTGGACCAATGGGGCACAAACTAAATCTATAGAAAATGTTCCTTCAGATCAATACAATATAACTATCACAGATTCGAACGGTTGCATCTATTTAGATTCCACAAAAGTAAATGAACCAGAGAGTCCTTTAATGATTGATGCTTCCGTAGAAGATGTCATTTGTTATAATGGGAGAAATGGTAAAATAATAATTGATGCTTTCGGAGGATCTGGTTTTTATCAATACAGCACTGATGGTAAAGAATTTTCTTCTTCAAAAACAATTTCCAGCCTTCAATCGGGATATTATTCAGTTATTGTAAGAGATTTTAAAGGGTGCCAAGATACGTTGGAAGAAATCGAAGTTAAAGAACCAAGCGAGATAGTCGTCGATTTGGGCAATGATAAAATTATTCCTTTTGGCGCATCAACAGTTCTAAATGCAAAAATTTATAATGCAGTAGGTGACATAACATTCAAATGGAATTCAAATAATCTTGATTTATTGAGTTGCACAAATTGCTTAAGTCCTACCTTTGATGGACAAAGGGAATCTAATTTTGAGTTTATAGTATTTGATAGTAACGGTTGCCGCGGAACTGATTTGATTTCAATTAGACTTGAAAACTTCAGCCCATTTTTTGTACCAACTGCTTTTACGCCTAACAATGATGGAGAAAATGACATTCTTTTGCTTTTTGGCGTAGGAATTAAAAAAGTTAGAAAATTTAGCATTTATGATAAATGGGGTGCATTAGTATATGAAAATGAAGATTTCGATGTGAATTTAGAAGATGTGGGGTGGGATGGTATATTCAGAGGCGAACAAGCACAATCCAATTTGTATTTTTGGTTTGCCGAAGTGGAATTTGCAAATGGATTTATTGAAACATTTAATGGAAATACAACTTTAATTAGATGAGGAAAATAAAACTACATTTCTTTTGCATAAGCTTTTTGCTTGTTATTCAATCGATAAATGGACAAGATGCAATTTTCTCTGATTTATTGAGCAACAAAATTTTATTGAACCCTGCACTAGCTCCTACATTAAATGGTCCAATAGCTTTTCAATTGAATTATCGGGAACAAGGAGCGAGTATTTCTGACGGTTTGCCAATAAGAACTTTCCTTGCTGATGCAAATTTGAATTTCAAATCTTTAGGTACAGATAAAATGAGTGTTGGATTTTCTTTTATGAACGATATTGGAGGTTTGGGGCATATAAATAGCAAAATTGGACAAATTAATTTTGCCTATTTAAAAAAGATATCTGGAAAATATAGCAAGATAGGGGAGCATTTTCTTTCTTTTGGCACACAATTAGGAGCTGGGCAGCGGACGGTTAGTTGGGATAGATTTTGGTTTGGAAATCAATTCAACAGAGAATATGGATATGTAGATAAGACCATTTCAAGTGGAGAAGAAAGCGTAGAAAGTAATGAAACTGGAATATCTTCTGTTTTTGCAGATATTAATTCAGGTTTATTATGGTATGCGAATTATTCCTCTAAGTTTTCTGCAAGAGCAGGAATCTCTTTATATCATTTAAATACTCCTAACATTTCTTTTCTCAAAAATAAAGAGGATAATTTGAAAATGAGAACCAATTTTCATGCTGGATTTAACCTTGAAATTTCCAAAGAAGTCAATATAAATCCTATTATTATTTTTATGACCCAAGGGAAATCGAATCAAATGATTTTTGGGTCCAAAATAGGAATCAGCAACCAGGATTTTTCCGAAGCTGCCATGAATATTGGACTTTTTTCAAGGATGGTTTCAAATAATGAAAATTTTGGAATGGAGGCAATAATTATCACCTTGAATATTGATTATAATAATTTAAAATTTGGATTAGGTTATGATATAACAACTTCTTCTTTATCTAAATATAATAACAGCAGAGGCGCTTGGGAATTCTTTTTTGCTTCTTTTTTGGTCCCTGAACAAAAAAATAAAACCAAAAGCAAGGAAAAGATTTTTAAATTTTGAATCTGAAATTAATTCTAAATAAAATAGATTTCAATTAAACAATCAATGAAATTCGGTGCACTCCTGGGTTATATTTTTTCTTTAATAAAAATTTAATGTGCTCATAGTGTTTATGATTTTCAACAAAATCTATTTCATTGAGATCAATAATTAACACTGGAAAGGTTAGAATATTTCTGAAGTATTCAAAATAAGAGTTTTGAATTTTCATCAAATAATTATTAGAAATATTTTTTTCATATTCTCTTCCTCTTTTTGCAATGTTTTTTTGGAGAATATTTACATCTCTGTGAAAATAGACAAGAAGATCAGGATTTGGAAAAGAATTATTTAAGGTGTTAAATAGTTTTTGGAAGATTCTATATTCTTCTTCTGCTAGGTTTTTTCTCGCAAACAACAATGTTTTGACAAAGGTATAGTCAGCAAGTATAAAGTCTTGAAACATATCTTTATGGAGCAAGTGTTTTTGTAATTGTTTCATCCTTTCTGTCATAAAGAACAATTCAACTGTCAATGCAAATCTCTCCATGTCCTCATAGAAAAAAGGCAAAAAAGGATTATTGTCAAATTGTTCTAAAATAAGACCACAATTATATTCTTCATAAATCTTTTTGCAAAACGAAGTCTTCCCAGACCCAATATTTCCTTCTATAGTTATGTAATTGTATGGGAATATTTCTGGCATTATAATGTTTCAGTTAACAATTTGTTTTCTTGAATTAAAAGATAAAGATCACGTACTGACCTGCACAATATTGGATGTTGCCAATCAGGAATTATTTCAACTAAAGGTTGCAAGACAAAATTTCTTTCGTGCATTCTTGGATGAGGAATAATTAAATTTTCAGAATCTATTATTGATTCTTCGTAAAATATAATGTCAATATCTATTGTTCTCGGGCCCCATTTAAAAGTACGAATTCGACCTAATATCCATTCGATATCAATAATTTTTTGAATTATTTGACTTGGAGTCAAAATGGTAGAAACTTCTACTGCTTGATTTAGAAAATTATTTTGTTCAATATATCCCCAGGGTTCAGTTTCATAAATGCTTGAGATTTTATTAATGACACCAATATGGTTTACAATTAGTTCAACTGCTGATTGAAGATAATCATTTCTATTTCCCTCGTTTGAGCCTATATGGAGAACAACTTTGTGCATAAATTACTGATTATCTTAACAACTGAAACCAATTGAAGTTTCAAAATTAACATATTTAGTATTTTCTAATATTATATATGCGAAAAAGATTTGAAATCATTTGAGAATTAACTAAAAGAGCCAGAATCTCTTCCAGCTCTTATATGTTAATTAAATTTTTTAATACTTTTTAATACTTTTTAATTTACTGCTTTTATTGCTTCAAGATATCTGTTTAATTCTTTTTTCACAATTGGGAAAAGGAAGAAAAGACCAACCATATTTGGAAATATCATTGCAAAAATCATTGCATCAGAGAAAGCCCAAATGGAAGACATATTAGCCGATGCACCAATGATGACAAATATTAAAAACAACAATTTATAAGTCAAATCAACAATTTTTCCTCTTCCAAATAAAAATTTCCAAGATTGCAAACCATAATATGACCAAGATATCATTGTTGATACTGCAAAAAGGAAGACTGCAACAGTTAAGAAAACATTTGAATATGGTATGTATTTTGCAAAAGCTTGAGAAGTTATTCCTGCGCCTTCATAAGCAACGCCATCAATCATGACAGAACCACCACCAAGTCCATCACCTCCATAAGTAAATACTCCACTAGTGTTAAAAATTATAATAACCAATGCTGTCATTGTGCAAATAACTACTGTATCGATAAAAGGCTCTAACAATGCTACTAACCCTTCAGATGCAGAATATTTAGTCTTTACAGCAGAGTGCGCTATTGACGCTGAACCTGCACCTGCTTCATTAGAAAAAGCAGCTCTTTTAAATCCAACAAGCAACACGCCAATAAAGCCCCCAACTCCAATTGCTCTTGGGTTAAATGCTTCATTGAAAATCTGACTCATTGCATCATCAATTAAAGTGAAGTTGCTTAATATGATATAAATACAAGCAGCGATATACATTAATGCCATAAAGGGAACCACTTTTTCAGTTACTGAAGCAATTCTTTTAATTCCTCCGATAATGATTATACCTACCAATATTGCAATTACAACCCCAATGAAAAAACCTGCGCTTGCGCTTTGCAGTCCCATAATATCTTTTAATACTATGGTTGCTTGGTTAGATTGAGCTGCATTTCCACCTCCAAATGATCCACCAATACAAAAAATAGCAAAAATCACAGCTGCAATTTTACCTAAAGTTGCAAATCCTTTTTGTTTAAGACCTTTTGAAATATAATACATTGGACCTCCATAAACGGTACCATCTGGTCCAATATCTCGATATTGAACGCCTAAAGTACACTCAACGAATTTTGTCGACATTCCAAGTAAACCACAAATGATCATCCAAAATGTCGCTCCAGGACCTCCCAAAGCTATTGCTAAAGCAACACCTGCTATGTTCCCGTTCCCCACTGTTCCTGAAACTGCTGTGGCCAATGCTTGAAAATGGGATACTTCACCATGGTCACTTTCGTCTTTGATAGTATCCACAATATCTCCATCAACAACATTTACATTTCTCGGCTCACTTGGACCATGTTCGTCTATTTCATCGTATATTCCTCTAACAACTCTTATAGCAGTAGGAAATTTCAAGATGTTGACGAAATTGAAGTATATTGTAAAAAATAATGCGCTCAAAACCAGCAAAATTAAAACAAATGGAGTCCCAAATATTTCAAAAAATATAACCGTCGAGAAAAAGTCAGAAATTGGCTGAAAAGCTTTGTCAATTCTTTCATCAATTCCAACACTTTCTTGACTGAATGCCAAAAAAGGAATCAGAAAAGAAGCAATTAATAAGGTAAGTTTTTTTGTAAGATTTTCCATTCATTTTTATTTAGTTGGCTTGAAGGTATTTACATTTTTAGAATTAAAAAAAATTATTTTTAGGATTATTGTTTAATAACGGTACAGAATTATAACTTAATTACATTGTATATCAATGCTTTATTAGTAGGAATTTTATATTAAAATTTTCAGATTTTATCAAAAATTGAATGATTTCTCTTTAAAAAAATTCAAATTCACTGGATGATTTTAAATATATATTAAATTTTTTCATATTTACATATTCTGATATTCTAAGATATTATTAAATTTGTTTTCATTATTAGAATTGGATACCAACTTTACCTAAATGCAGCAGTACCATAATTTATTAAAACACATTCTAGAAAATGGCGTTCAGAAATCGGATCGGACAGGCACAGGTACATTGAGTTGTTTCGGTTATCAAATGAGGTTTAATTTGGAAGATGGGTTTCCAATGCTTACTACCAAAAAATTACATTTCAAATCTGTAGTTCATGAGTTACTATGGTTTTTAAAGGGCGATACTAATATTAAGTACTTACAGGATAATGGAGTAAAAATTTGGAATGAATGGGCTGATGAAAATGGAGATCTTGGGCCTGTTTATGGCAAACAATGGCGAAGTTGGACAAAGCCAAATGGCGAGTCCATCGATCAGATTTCCAAAATTATTTACCTTTTAAAAAATAACCCTGATTCTAGAAGGATAATTGTAAATGCATGGAATGTAGGAGAATTAGAGGATATGGCATTAACACCTTGTCATTGTCTTTTTCAATTTTATGTGGCAGACGGTAAATTGTCTTGTTTGCTTTATCAAAGATCGGCAGATACTTTTTTAGGTGTGCCATTTAATATTGCTTCCTATGCATTATTAACTATGATGGTTGCACAAGTTTGTAATCTTCAATTAGGAGAGTTTGTCCATAGTTTTGGAGATGTTCATTTGTACAACAACCATATTGAACAAGCTCAGCTTCAATTGACTAGAAAACCAAAGAAATTACCAACTTTAACAATAAATAAGGAAGTGAAATCTATTTTTGATTTCAAATATGAAGATTTTGAATTATCAAACTATGAACCATTTCCTCATATTAAAGCAATTGTTTCTGTATAAAAATTTACATTGTTATTTAGAAAATATCTAAATAATATGAATTGTTTGCGATTTAGTACCATTTAATAATCACTAATTCTATTTTTGCGCTCAAGTTTCTAAATAGAAATTGAAAAAGAAATATAATTTATAGATTCAAAATATAAAGGCCAAATTAATATTATGCGTAATATATTGAAAATCAACTTTTTACTTGCCTTTGTCATGTTGTTCATTCAATTTTCGTCCTTAGCACAGGTTTCTGCTGATGAAGGAAAGGAATTGTTTAAGAACTACTGCGCAGCCTGTCATGCGAAATCAATGCGAGTAAATGCTACTGGTCCAGCATTAGTTAATGCAGAAGCAAATTGGGCTGAATATGATAGAGCTGACTTGTATGCTTGGATAAGAAATTCTCAAGCAGAGATTAATGACACAAAACATCCAAGAGCTGTGGAATTGTGGAATACCTACAAACCCACAATTATGACTTCATTCCCAAATCTTACGGATGATAATATTGAATCTATATTAGCTTACATACAAGTTGCCGCAAATCCGGTTGCTGTAGCAGGTGAAAATATAAGCGGTCCTGTTGTAGTTGAAAAGAAATCTAATACGATTTACTATGTTCTTGCTTTAGCACTCGCATTTTTAGCATTCATACTAACAAGAATTATCAATAATCTTAATGTAATTGCTGCGAAAAGTGATAATCCTGATGCAATTGTAAATCGAAAATCAATTATTGAAACTTTAACTTCTAAAGGTTTAATCAGTTTTGTAGTTTTTCTTTTAGTTGTTATAGGCGGTTATAAATCAGTAAATACTGCTGTAAATCTTGGAAGACAACAAGGTTATTCACCAGAACAACCTATAAAATTTTCTCATGAAACCCACGCTGGTATTAATGGTATTGATTGCCAATACTGCCACGATGGGGCAAGAAGATCTAAACATTCTGTAATTCCTGCAGCTAACACATGCATGAATTGCCATTCTGCCATAAAAGTAGGTTCTGAATATGGCACTGCTGAATTGTCCAAAATTTATGCTTCTATCGGTTTCAATCCAACAACTGGAACCTATATTGAAAATTATGAAGATATGTCAGAAAGTGACATTGAAAATATTTTTACAAAATGGATTGGCGACAATTATTTAGAAGTAAAAGGTATAGCAGAGTTGGATAAAGATGGGAATAAATTGGTTTCCGAACAATGGAAAGGCATCAAAGAATCACTTACTAGTGATGTGAAACCTAAAATTCAAGGTCCAATTGAATGGATTAGAATCCATAATCTTCCAGATCATGTTTATTTTAATCATGCACAACACGTAACTGTTGGAAAAGTTGCTTGCCAACAATGCCATGGCACAGTGGAAGCAATGAAAGTTCTCGAACAATATTCCCCACTTTCTATGGGTTGGTGTATTAATTGTCACAGACAAACTGAAGTTAAGTTTGCGGGTAATGAATATTATGAGGCTTATGAAGGTTATCACAAAGAATTGAACAGCGGTGAAAGATCAAAAGTGACAGTTGAAGATATCGGAGGACTTGAATGTCAAAAATGCCATTATTAATAATAGAATAACTGAGTTACACTCACAATAAATTAAAAGCTAAATGAAGCAAGAAAATCAGGGAATATGGATTGGAGAAAAGGACCTTACTAGAGATCCTGAATTCATAAAATCTGCCTCGCAAGAATTTGCTGAAGAAAATATACTTGAAAAACTAGGCGAAAAAAACGTTTCAAGTAATCTTGAAAGTACAAGAAGAGATTTCCTTAAATATTTAGGATTTGGACTAGGCGCAGCAACTTTAGCTGCAAGCTGCGAAATTCCAATTAAGAAGGCAATACCTTATGTCATCAAACCCGATGAAATTGTACCTGGAATTGCTAATTATTATGCAAGCAGTTATGTTAAAGGTGGCGATTATTGTTCAATATTGGTAAAGACTCGAGAAGGAAGACCTATCAAAATTGAAGGGAATAGCTTATCATCAATAAATAAGGGAGGAACATCTGCAAGAGCCCAAGCAATGGTTTTGGAATTGTATGATCTAAATAGACAACAAGATCCGTCCATTAAAGGTGAAAAAGTTAGCTGGAATGATCTTGATGCAGCCGTTAAATCAAAATTAGCAGCTTCAACAAACATAAGGATTTTAACAAATACTGTGCTCAGCCCAAGTGCAAAAGCTTCCATGGGTGAGTTTATAGAGAAGTATCCAAATACTCAGGTTGTTGTGTATGATCCAGTTTCTAGCTCTGCTCTTCTTGATGCAAATGAACAGACATTTGGACAAAGAGTAATTCCAAATTATAGGTTTGATATGGCTGACGTTATCGTTAGTTTTAATGCTGATTTTTTAGGAACTTGGATTTCTCCAGTAGAGTATGCAACTCAATACGCTGCTAAAAGAAAAATAAATGATGTTTCAAATCCTAAAATGTCAAGACATATTCAGGTAGAAAGCCATATGTCTTTAACAGGATCAAACGCAGACAATAGAATTTTAGTCCGTCCGTCGGAACAAGGTGCAGCAATTGTTGCTTTATATAATGCCATTACTGGAGGAAATATCCAAAGCCCGTCTTTGAATGATAAAGCTAAAGCAGCATTAAATAAAGTTGCTTCTGAATTGAAAGCGGCAAAAGGTAAATCTTTAGTTCTATGCGGTACCAACAATTTAGCTGAACAAATAATTGTAAATGCAATAAATAATGAACTTGGAAATATTGGCTCAACTGTAGATTTCAAAAATGCTTCATTGCAAAGACAAGGAAGTGATAAAGATTTGTCACAACTACTTGCTGATATGAATGGTGGTAAAGTTGATGTTTTAATTATTAACCAGGCAAATCCAGTATATGATACTGCTTTTTCTTCTGAATTTGCAGCTGCAGTATCAAAAGTGCCTACTTCAATAGCACTTTCATATGATCATAATGAAACATCAATGCTTTGCGAGTATGTAGCACCTGTAAACCATATTTTAGAAAGTTGGGGTGATGCTGAACCTAAAAAAGGAATTATTTCAACTATTCAACCAACTATTGCTCCTTTATTTAGAACAAGACAAGCAGAGGCTAGTCTATTAGTATGGGCTGAATCAGTTAATTATGATAGCAATGCCGATCAACCTTATATGGATTTTGTGCAATCCAATTGGGAAAAAACAATTTACCAAAAACAGAGTAGATTTTTAAGCTTTAACGCATTTAGAGATAATTTACTCCATGATGGAGTAATGTCAATTGAAGATAATAGCGATGCAGTTTCTTTTAGTGGAGATGTATCAAGTGCTGCGGCTTCGGTTACAAAACCTGGTTCAGGTGATATTGAAATTTCGTTTTTCGAAACTGTTAATTTAGGAAATGGTCAATTTACCAGCAATCCTTGGTTAATGGAAATGCCTGATCCGGTTTCAAGATGCGCATGGGGTAATTATTTAGCTGTACCAGTTGGATTTGATGGAGTTAGAAAAATGGTTGGCTTAAATAACTTGAAAGATGGTGACATGGTAGAAGTTACCATAGGAGATAATTCTGTTAAAGTGCCAGTAATTCAGCAATTTGGTCAAATGCCAGGAACAGTTGGTTTGGCTTTAGGTTATGGAAGAACTGCCGCTGGAAAGTGTGGAACTGGGGTAGGAGTAAATGTGAATAATTGTATTTCTTTGAATGGCACTTATCCTAATTATTTTGCTACATCCGCTACTGTTTCTAATAAAATTGGAAAAGAAGATCATTTTTCTTGCGTGCAATACCACCATACTATGGGGGTGACTGCTGAAGACAAGAAAACTGGAGAAATGATTAATGCAGATGAAGCTGCACTAGTATTTTTTAACTATGGATTAGTTGATCAAGGTTATCAAGGAGCATTAACGGATAGATCAATCATTTACAATTCACATGTAAATGAATTAACTGAAAAATTAGAAAAACTTCACCACAAAAGAGAAGAAGCTCAAGATTTGAATGACAAGCAAATTTATGCTGGTTATGATGAGCTCTATGATAGAGGACACCATTGGGGTATGCATGTAGATCTTAACGCTTGTATAGGATGTGGTGCATGCACAGTTGCTTGTATGGCTGAAAATAATGTACCAGTTGTTGGAAAGAAAGAAGTTACACGTCACCATGAAATGACCTGGTTAAGGATTGATAGATATTTTTATGGAAATCTTGAAAATCCAAATACTGTTTATCAACCGATGATGTGCCAACATTGTGACAATGCACCATGCGAAAACGTATGTCCAGTAAATGCTACGAATCACAGCTCAGAAGGTTTGAACCAAATGGCTTATAATAGATGTGTTGGTACTAGATATTGTGCAAACAATTGTCCTTTCAAAGTAAGAAGGTTCAACTGGTATGATTACACTACAGCAGATATTTTCCCAGCAAACCAAGTAAGTTTGAATGGTGAAGATGAGCCTTTTGGAGCTAATAATTTAACAAGAATGGTTCTTAATCCTGATGTAACTGTAAGATCAAGAGGTGTTATTGAAAAATGTTCATTTTGTGTTCAAAGAATTCAAGAAGGTAAGTTGACAGCTAAAAAGGAGGGTAGAAGATTGGTTGATAGTGATGTAAAAACTGCTTGTCAAACATCATGTCCTACTGGAGCCATTGTTTTTGGAGATATGAATAATAAAAAAGGAGAATTGAACAAGAAGTTAGAATCTCCATTGAATTATATAGTTTTAGAAGAAGTTAATGTTAGATCCTCAGTTAATTACACCATGAAGGTGCATAACAGAGATAAATCTTTTGACGCATAATAATATAAACTTATGAGTGCAGTTGTTTCACCAATAAGGGAGCCATTAATAACAGGTCATAAATCGTACCACGATATTACCGAAGATTTAGTGTCTCCAACAGAAAAGACACCAGGCAGAGCTTGGGTTTTAGCATTTCTAACCGCTGTGAGTGTGCTAGCCTTCGGGTTATTTTGCATTACTTGGACCATATGGCATGGAATAGGTACATGGAATCTTAACAGAACCATTGGTTGGGGTTGGGATATTACCAATTTTGTTTGGTGGATAGGGATAGGACATGCTGGAACATTAATATCTGCTATTTTGCTATTATTCAGACAAAAGTGGAGAACTGGTGTAAACCGTGCAGCTGAAGCAATGACTATTTTTGCTGTATTATGTGCCGCTCTATTTCCTGGAATTCACGTAGGTAGAGTATGGGTAGTTTTTTACTTCTTTCCATATCCAAACACAAGAGGACCAATTTGGCCAAATTTTGATTCTCCATTACTATGGGATTTATTTGCAATCAGTACATATTTTACAGTATCCCTTTTATTTTGGTATACTGGATTAGTTCCTGATTTTGCAACAGTAAGAGATAGAGCTAAAGGTTTTAGGAAAAAAGTTTACAATACATTGTCTTTTGGATGGACAGGATCAGCAAAACATTGGCAAAGATGGGAATCATTATCCCTTATTCTTGCAGGAATTGCAACTCCTTTGGTTCTTTCAGTTCATACTATTGTAAGTTTTGACTTTGCAACTTCAGTTATACCTGGATGGCATACTACAATTTTCCCGCCTTACTTTGTAGCAGGTGCGATTTTTTCTGGTTTTGCCATGGTACTGACGTTGATGATTATAACCAGAAAAGTCCTTAATTTACAAGACTATATAACTATAGAACATATTGAATCTATGAACAAGGTAATTCTTGTGACTGGAACAATAGTTGGAGTGGCTTATTTGACTGAATTATTTATTGCTTGGTATTCTCAATATCCATATGAGCAATTCGCTTTTTTCAATAGGGCTTTAGGACCTTATTGGTGGGCTTATTTTGGAATGATGTTCTGTAACGTGGTTTCACCACAATTCTTTTGGGTTAAGAAATTTAGAAGAAATATAACACTTACATTTTTCCTATCTATTGTTGTGAATATCGGAATGTGGTTTGAAAGATTTGTAATTATAGGAACTACTTTAGCAAGAGATTATCTGCCATCTTCGTGGAGTTTTTATATTCCAACATGGGTAGAAATTGGAATATTTATCGGGACTCTTGGATTGTTTTTCACATTGTATTTGATATTTGTAAGAGTAGCACCAGTGGTTGCAATTGCGGAGATAAAAAGTATATTGAAATCTGCTGGTGATCAATATGTTGGACCAAATGCTAAACATCATGATCATGGTCATGGTGAATCAGAATCTCATCAGCATGAAACAGAAGTTGTTGAAACTGTTGTTGAGCCAGTTGAAGATCATAAAACTGAAAAAAGTGGTAAAACTTCAAATACTTATGTACCTGTTTCAAGGAACACTTCTTCAGAAAAGGACGATTTAAAAAAGATAGAAGGAATTGGGCCAAAAATTGAACAGGCTTTAAATAATGCTGGAATTCAAACATGGTACGATCTTTCTCAAAGAACCGCAAGCGAAATTAAAGATATATTAAATGCTGCAGGAAATAATTTTTCTCAGCATGATCCTGGGACCTGGGCTAAGCAAGCAAAATTGGCATCAGAAGGAAATTGGGAAGCTTTAAAAGCGTACCAAGATAAATTAGATGGTGGTAAAGAAGTTATATAACATTAGAATTTATTAAAATGAGCGATAAAAATAAATCAATAGTTTACGGCTTATACAATGATGAGACTGAGCTTTTGTCAGCTGTAAAAGCTGCAAATAGTGCGCATTTGACTATTATGGATGTATTTACTCCTTTTCCAATTCATGGTCTTGATCCTTTACTAGGATTGCAAGAATCTAGGTTGCATATTGGAGGTTTTATATATGGATTACTCGGAACATTAACAGCTTTTCTTGGTATGACGTGGATATTCACAAAAGATTGGCCGCAAATTTATGGAGGAAAACCTCATTGGGCAGTACCTGCTTTCATTCCAATTACTTTCGAGTTAACTGTATTGTTTGCATCTATAGGAATGGTTGTTACTTTCTATATCATAAATGGATTGGGACCTGGAGTTGTAAACCCATGTATTGATCCTCGAATCACAGATGATAAATTTTGCTTGGCATTTGATGCACACGAAGTTGATCCAATTCAAGCTGAAAATTTATTGCGAAGCACTGGTGCAGCAGAAATTAATTCTAAAACTCTATAAACTGTCTGAAAGCAATAGAAATGAAGGAAATAAAGAAAATATATTTGGTTGTGCTGATTGCATTTACTTTAATTGCATTCAATGCTTGTCAACAGCCAGGTGGAAATAAAACAGGAAGCGAATATATGCCAGATATGGCACATTCGATAGCTTTCGAGGCAAATACGTATGCCTATTATTATAATAATACTTGGGGATCAAAACAGGAATACCATGACATGGCAATGCCAAGAGCTGGAGTTCCTGGTACCATTGCTAGAGGCGAAGCAGGTGGTAAAGTTTCTTTGGATTCCGAAAATTCTATTTTAGTTCCTGAAAATGGATCTGTGCCATATTATTATGGAAATACTGATGAAGAAAGAATTAGAGCTACAAATGAGATTATCAAGAATCCTTTATTAATTACGGATAAAGGATTAGAAGTAGGTAAAGAATTATATACTATATATTGCGGTATTTGTCATGGAGAAAAAGGCGACGGAGCAGGCTATCTTGTAAGAGATGATGGTGGCAAATATCCAGTTCAACCAGCTAATTTTTTACTAGAAGAATTTGTCGCCTCAAATAACGGAAGGTATTACCATGCAATTGAATATGGTAAGAACTTAATGGGAAATTATAAAGATAAACTTTCGTACAATGAAAGATGGGAGGTTATTCATTATATACGTTCACTTCAAGCTAAAGAATTGAAATTGAAATACAATCAATATGAAAACACATTGAATAATTTTGATGAGCCTGCAGGTGATATGAGTGTGAAGGAAGATGATACGATGAGTGAAAATCACGAAGGGAACCATGAATCAGATAATCATGAAATAGATGGTGAAAGCCATTAATGTTACTAATAGAATAAGATAGATACAATGAACGATTATACATTTCCAAGTAAAGTTAGAACATTCCTCTTAGGAGGTATTGGATTAGGTTTTCTATGTCTTGCTTTGACATTTTTTATGGATGGATTGGACCATCATCCTCGATTTTGGTCAAATTTTTTACATAATTCAGTATTTTTTACTGGTATATCTTTAATGGCCACTTTTTTTATTGCTGTTTGTATTACTGCTTGGGCAGGATGGTACACAGTATTTAAAAGAGTTTGGGAAGCATTTTCACAATTTTTAATGGTAGGATTGGTTCTTATGTTAATTGTAGGAATTGGTATTTATGCTAATTGGCACCATTTATACCATTGGGCAGCTGAAGGAATCACAGACACTGCAAGTGAAAATTTTGACTCTATTTTAGCAGGCAAATCGGGATTTTTGAATCCAACATGGTATGTTATTATTGGAAGTATTATCGTATTAGTTTGGATTTTCTTTGCATACAAATTACGGTCGTTATCTTTAGCAGAAGATGAATTCGGAGGAAATGATAATTTCAGCCATCATAGATCAATGAGAAAATGGGCGGCAGGCTTTCTTCCAATTGTTGGATTTTCAAGTGCAGCCATGATTTGGTTATGGGTTATGTCAATCGATTCACATTGGTATAGTACATTGTATGCATGGTATTGCGCAGCAAGTTGGTTTGTAGCAATGATTGCTTTAACAATATTGGTAATGATATATTTGAAAAGCCAAGGATATTTTGCAAATGTAAGTAATGATCATTTTCATGATTTAGGAAAATTTATGTTTGCCTTTAGTATATTTTGGACTTATCTATGGTTTTCTCAATATATGCTTATTTGGTATGCAAATGTTGGTGAAGAAACTGTTTATTTCAAAACAAGAATTGACCATTATCCAGTTTTATTTTATGGTAATTTGATATTGAATTTTGTAATGCCGTTTTTAGTATTAATGAGAAATGACACGAAAAGAAAATTTGGAACTTTAATATTTGTATCTATTGTAGTTTTCTTTGGTCATTGGTGGGATTATTTCTTGATGATAAAACCTGGAGTTTTAGAAAGTGCAACACATGGTCATGGCATTGGTGAATATACCGTTGGTTATACATTACCTGGTTTGTTAGAGATTGGAACGATGTTAGGATTCTTAAGTTTATTTTTATTTGTATTCTTTACAATTCTTTCTAGGAAATCATTGTTGGCGAAAAACGATCCATATTTGGCGGAAAGTTTACATCACCATGTTTAATAAAAAAATTGAAAAAATAAATAAATGACTGCGTTAGTAATTTTTTTAATTGTTCTACTACTTTTTGTAATCTTAGTCCAACTAGGTAAAGTAAATGAACTGTCTGCGAAGATTAGAGGTGAAGAAGATGCTGAGCAACAAAATAACAATAAGACCGCAGTTTGGTTGGTTATTTTCATGGTTGCATTTTTAGTGTTTTGTGTAGCTTCATCAATTTATTACAAAAATGTAATGTTAGGGTATGGACCTTTGGTTTCAGCATCCGAACATGGAGGTAAGTTGGATTCTTTATTCAATGTTACTTTATTTTTCACAGGAATTGTATTTATAATTACTCAGGTTCTTTTGTTCTGGTATTCTTATAAATTTAGATCTTCAAAAGGTAGAGTAGGTCAATTCATTTCTCACAATAACACATTAGAGTACGTTTGGACTGCTATTCCTGCTTTAGTTATGACATTTTTAGTGGTTAAAGGATTAATAGTTTGGAATGATGTGATGCCAGATGTGGATCCTAGTGAAGAAGTTATTGAAATTGAAGCAACAGGTTACCAATTTGCATGGGATATTAGATATCCTGGAGCAGATGGTAAATTAGGCACAAAAAACTATAAGTTAATAAATCCTGGATCTAATCCTTTAGGAATGGATTTTACAGATGAAAAAACACATGATGATTTTATTGCTGATAAAATAGTTTTGCCTGTGGGGAAAAAAGTACGAGTTAGAATAACCGCAAAAGATGTATTGCATAATTTCTATTTACCTCATTTCAGAGTAAAAATGGATGCAATACCGGGTTTACCTACTTATTTTATTTTTACTCCTACCACAACTACAGCAGAATTTAAAGAAAATTTACGAGAATACCCTGAATGGAATGAATTACAAGATCCAAATGATCCTGAACTTGGCTCAAAGTGGGAAAATTTCGAATTTGAATTGGCTTGTGCGGAATTATGCGGTATAGGACATTATAGTATGAGAAAGATTGTTGAAATTGTTTCTCCAGAAGAATACGAAATTTGGGCAGCTGCTCAAACTGCATATTATACTGGAATTAGAAATACCGAAAATGATCCCAACCTAGGAAAACTCTTTAACAGTGACATTATCAGTCGTGCAAAAGAATTTTCAACCAACATTGAAGCTGCATTAAATGCTGAAAATGCTGAGGATAAAATAGTAAGGCTTAACTATATTCAATTTAAAACAGGTTCTTCTGAATTGACTGAAGATTCAAAATATGAATTGAATAATATAATAAAATTGTTGAACGATAAGTCTGCAATCTCCGCGGAAATTGGTGGACATACTGATAATATTGGCGATGCCGCTGTGAATTTATCCATATCAAAAGATAGAGCTAGCGTAGTTAGAGATTACTTAATTTCTAATGGTGTAGCAGAAGCAAGATTAGTAGCAATTGGGTACGGTCAAACTCAGCCTACAGATTCAAATGATACCGAAGAAGGTCGCCAAAATAATAGAAGAACAGAATTTAAAATTATTTCTCAATAGCTAAATATATACTAATGGCTAATGATGTATTAACATATAACGACGATACCTTAATTAAGGAACAAGGATTTGAAGATCATTTTCATGATCATCATGATGGTGATAAGTATCAGTCTAACTTTGTTACCCATTACATATTCAGCATGGATCATAAGATTATTGCTAGACAATTCCTAATAACAGGAATGTTTTGGGCTTTGATTGGTGCTGCTATGTCAATTATTTTTAGAATGCAACTGGGTTTCCCTGAGGAAAGTTTAACTTGGATAAAACCATTGCTTGGCAAATGGATTACAGTTAATGCTGAAACTGGTGTTGGAACTTTAATGCCAGAATTTTATTATGCGTTGGTTACCATGCATGGTACAATTATCGTTTTCTTTGTACTTACTGCAGGGTTGAGTGGTACGTTCAGTAATTTACTTATTCCTTTGCAATTAGGAGCTAGAGATATGGCATCACCATTTCTTAACATGTTAAGTTATTGGTTCTTTTTTCTAGCTAGTGTAATTATGTTTTATTCATTGTTTTTAAGTACTGGTCCATTTTCAGGTGGTTGGACAGCATATCCACCTTTAAGTGCATTGCCTCAGGCTTCCACAGGGTCGGGTACTGGTATGACTTTATGGTTGATGAGTTTGACATTTTTTGTAGTTTCTGTTTTATTGGGAGGGATCAACTATATTACCACAGTTCTAAATTTAAGAACTAAGGGAATGAGTTTATGGAGAATGCCTTTGACAATTTGGGCATTTTTTGTGACTGCGATATTGGGTTTATTATCTTTTCCAGTATTAGTATCAGGATTCTTTATGCTTATCTGTGATAGATCTTTGGGAACAAGTTTCTTCTTAAGTGAAATATTTATAGAAGGTGCTGCCTTACCAAACGTTGGAGGAAGTCCTATTCTATACCAACACTTATTTTGGTTTCTAGGACATCCTGAAGTTTACATTATTATATTACCTGCAATGGGCATTGTTTCGGAAGTACTTTCAGTGCATGCAAGGAAACCAATATTTGGATATAAAGCTATGGTATTTTCAATCTTAGCGATTGGATTCCTTTCATTTATAGTTTGGGCACACCATATGTTTATGTCAGGGGTTAATCCTTTTATTTCTAATTTCTTTGTGGTATTCACATTAATTATTGCAGTTCCATCTGCGGTGAAAGTATTCAACTGGATAACCACCTTATATGGTGGAAATATTAGGCTAAATACACCAATGTTATATGCAATAGGGTTTGTATCCATGTTTATTTCAGGAGGACTTACAGGGATTTTCTTAGGTAATTCAGCCATTGATATTCAAATGCATGATACTTATTTCGTTGTTGCTCACTTTCATATTGTTATGGGTGTTGCTGCGTTCTTTGGTATGTTTGCTGGAATTTACCATTGGTTTCCAAAAATGTTTGGCAAATTCATGAATGAAACTTTGGGAAAAATACATTTCTGGATCACAATGATAGGTGCTTATGCTGTATTTTGGCCAATGCATTATATTGGAATGGCAGGAGTTCCTAGAAGATATTATAGTTTTAACAATTTTAATTCCTTTGATGATTTTCAATTGTTAAATCAATTTATAACAGTTGCAGCAATTATTGTTTTCGCTGCTCAAGTTTTATTTGTAATCAATTTTTTCTATAGTATTTGGTGGGGAAAGAAAATGAAAGATAAAAATCCTTGGAAAGCAAATACATTAGAATGGACTACCCCAATTAATACCGGACACGGAAACTGGGAAGGAAAACTTCCTGTAGTTCATAGATGGGCTTATGATTATGGTAAAGATGGTAAAGATTATATTCCTCAGCACATTCCTTTAACAGAGGAGGAAAAAGCTGCAGAAGGTTCACATTAATATTTAATTTTATTTGACTTTTTATGTATAACGACAGAACATATCCAGCTTTAAGTCTGAAAGACAAAATAGCAGATTATGGTTTGCTTATAAAGTTTAAGCTAAGCTTGACAGTTGTTTTTTCTGCGGTTATGTCATATTTAATTGTTGGTGGATCAAATGTGAATTTTATTGGAACATTAGCGTTGTTTATTGGAGGGATGTTGGTAACCGGAGCTGCAAATGCATTGAATCAAGTTCTTGAAAAAGACTATGATGGTTTGATGGAAAGAACTAAAAATAGGCCAGTAGTAACTGGAAGAATGTCACCTTCTGAAGCTGTTTTAGCAGCTGGTTTGATGTGCCTTGTTGGAATTACAATTTTGGGTACATTCAATGCATTAACTGCTTTTTTGGGAATGCTTTCTTTGGTGTTGTATTCTTTTTTATATACGCCATTGAAAAGATTTTCATCTGTTGCTATTCTTATTGGTACTTTACCTGGAGCATTGCCAGTTCTAATTGGTGCGGTTGCAATTCAAGGAAGTATTAGTTCATTGGCAATTGTGTTATTCATTATACAAGTATTATGGCAGCTGCCACATTTTTTTGCTATTGGGTGGTTAGGATTTGACGATTACCAAAAAGCAGGATACAAAATGCTTCCAGTGAAAGATCAAAAATTAGATCCTAAAATTGGATTATTGTCGTTTTTTACTGCATTACCATTAATATTGATTGGTTTTGCTCCATTGATGATTAGCGGAATTAATTTAATTGCATGTGTTCTTGTTGGTTTGACTGGTATTGTATATTCGGCTTTTGCTTGGAAATTTTATATTAATGCAGATAGAGCTTCTGCTTTAAAATTAATGTTTTGCTCATTCTTTTATTTACCAATTATATTATTCAGTTACTATATTGGTTCTATAACTTAAATAAATGGATGCAAGTTTAAAAAACAATTACGGAAATAAAATAAATCCCCAGCTTTTTGGCCTTTGGATTGCTATGGGTAGCATCATTATGATGTTCGGTGCATTTACAAGTGCCTATATAGTGCGTCAAGCTGCTGGAAATTGGCTTGAATTTAGACTTCCAGATTTGTTTATTTTTAGTACAGTTATTATACTTATCAGTAGCATAACTTTACAGGTTTCTTATAATGCATTTAAACAAAAGAAAGAATTACTTTATAAATTAGGTCTTTTAATTAGTTTTTTATTAGGACTTACATTTTTAATTTTACAATATAAAGCTTGGACTGAATTATTTGGAATAGGTGTGGATATGAAGGTAAATCCTTCAAGTTCATTTCTATATGTTATTACTGCAGTACATGCATTACACATAATAGGTGGAATTGCAGCTCTTATGGTTGCTATTACACACGCATTTACGTTGCCATTTTTCTATTCAAAGCAGAGAAAAATGAGGTTTCAATTGGTACTTCATTACTGGCATTTCGTGGATTTATTATGGGTGTATTTGTTTTTATTTTTATTATTGACTCGATAATTAACTATTTAGACTATAGATATGGCAACAGAAACAGTCGTTCATCACGATATAGAAAATGATAGCAAAGAATGGGATGGTGGAAAATCACCTTTCAAAATCAGTTATGGCAAACTGATGATGTGGTATTTCTTATTATCAGATGCTTTTACTTTTTCAGGATTTCTTATTGCATATGGTGCATTAAGATTTAGTATGCCTACTTGGCCTGTTCCTGACTTTGTTTTTAAAACAGCACCATTTAATAATTTGGGTTTTGGCCATGGAGTTAACATGCCTTTAATTTTTGTTACTTTCATGTCATTTCTTTTAATTATAAGTTCCGTTACGATGGTTCGAGCAGTTCAAGAAGGTCACAGAGAGAATCGAAAAGGAGTTGTATTTTGGATGATTCTTACCATTTTTGGTGGTCTTGGATTTCTTGGTTGTCAAGCTTGGGAATGGACGAATTTAATCGGAACAGAACATATGACAATGACTGTTGATCCATTTGGTACGCATTCTGAGGCTGGAGCTTATTTGAACGAAGATGGTTCTGTTTCTGATGAAACTTTCCAAGCTGGATCTCCGTACATTTTACACAAAGTAGCAAACAATCATGGAAATGAAGATCATTCAGCATCTGGACATGAAGAAAATGCTTCAGAAGAACATAGTGCAGAAGGCCATGGAGAAGAACATGGTTTCACACCAGCACATACTGAACCAGGAGATTATGCTGGATATACCATTTCAGATAGAGGATATATCCAAAGGAAATACGTAGTTTCTGAAGGGCAGTATGAGGGACAGATCAAAACTTCAGCTTTTGGACCAAAAGCATTCGGTGCATTATTCTTTTTTATTACTGGATTTCACGGTTTTCACGTATTCTCAGGGGTTTTATTTTTATTAATCATAATGTTAAACGCGGCAAGTGGTGTGTATGTTAATAGAAAAAATGGTTATGAAATGGTGGAGAAAATTGGGTTGTATTGGCACTTTGTAGATTTAGTATGGGTGTTTGTATTTTTAGTATTTTATTTATTGTAAAAGATTAAATTCAGAAATATATTATGGGACATTTGAGTTACGAAGATTCGAAAAAAGCAGTTTTCAGAGGTTTATTTCTTTTGGGAGCAGTTACCTTAGTAGAAGTATTATTTTCATTGTTCGGCAAAGGACACATTATTAGTGGAGTACATGAATATAAAGCTGTTGTAATAATAGTTTCACTTTTAATATTAATTCTTTCAGTTTATAAAGCATATTTTATCATCTATGAGTTTATGCATATGAGATATGAAATGCCTGCGTTGTCAAAAACTGTGCTTTTACCAATGGTACTTTTAGTTTGGGCAATAATAGCTTTTTTCTATGAAGGAAATGATTGGAATAAAAGAAGGACTTTGATAGAAAATAAAAATAATGAGTCCGTTGAAAAGACTAAACCTCAAATTGGGATGGATGTTAAAATTCTAAAAGAAGAAGATTTTCAATAAAATATATAAAGGCCATTCAAAAAGATGGCCTTTTTTGATTATGTTAAAACTTTTATGAATGAAATCAATTAGAATAATAGCAGTACTTTTTTTGCTTATTATTTTCCCCCTAATAAGCTATTTGTACATTCGTTCCGGATATTTTTATAGATTAAATGCCTTAAAATCTTTAGAACCTAAAACAGAGATTTCTAAATTTGATTATTCAAGTTTTAGTGAAAATGAACAATTCAATTTGAGTAATATTAAAGGGCATTTAACTTTATTGTATAATCTTGAGAATGAAAATGCAATAGGTATGATTACTCCAATGTTTCAAGAATATTCGCATAGGTCTGAATTTCAAATGTTTGGTTTTGGCATGGATTCTACAAAAATTTCTAAATATCTAGAAAATAAAATTATTCCAAATAAGCAATGGAACATTGTCAAGGAACAATATAGATGGGATAAAGAAGTCACACTAATCGATACTTCCGGGATGGTAAGGAATTATTATAATTTTGATAGCAATGACTTTAAACTACTCGGTCAACATATTCCAATTGTAATGCCGCGAGTTAAAGAACAAGATATTATGATGAAAGGTCAAAAAAATAATTAGATGAAAGGTCCTAATTTCGCTTTAGCAAAGAAACTAAATATAGCAGCATACATTATATCAATTTTAGTCTTATTGCTTGTTTTGATGATGAGGCGAATTAAAATTGATACAAATATTGATTTTGGCTTTTTACCAGCATTACACAGCTCATTGAATGCTCTTACTGCTATTTTATTACTTTTCGCTCTTTATTTTATTAAAAGCAAGAATATAATAATGCATCGTAAATTGATGTTTTCTGCCATGATAGCGTCATGTTTATTTTTATTATCTTATGTTACTTATCATCTCACTACACCAGAGACCAATTATTGTGCAGAAGGAAATATTAGAATTCTTTATTTTATTTTATTGATTTCCCACGTCATTTTAGCTGCGGTTATTTTTCCTTTTATACTTTTTACTTTTATTAAAGGATTTACCAACCAAGTTGAGAAGCATAAGAAAATGGCTAGATGGGTATATCCTTTTTGGCTTTATGTGGCGATCACGGGGCCTATTTTATATTTGATGTTAAGACCTTGCTATTGAATGCAAATTCAAATTCAGAGTGGAATACTGAATAAAAATTAAAAAGATTAAATCAAATCATCTTCCTCAAAATCCTGTTTTTTTCGGTTTTTATACCATATAAATCCTAATGAGGCTACTAATAGATAGGGAATGCTAAGAATGTATAATATTCCTGTATTAAGTCCTTTACCTGCAGAGCCGCCGTGCTGCAAATTAGACTCTGCAGTCATTCTGCACATTGGACATTGTGCATTCATTTCTGGAATATTCATGAATATTACAAGAATGAAAACCAAAATGAAAATTGAAATTATATTTTTCATTATGCAAAGATAACGATTGATTTTGAAGGTGTAAAGAATATTTAAAATATATCTCTTTAAAATTAAAAAGATCGCTTCAACTTTTTGAAGCGATCTGGTTATTTAACATAAACTTCTACAATTTATTTTTAGCCCAATAAAATGAACTAAAAAATTATGTTTATAACCGAAACCCAAAGAAAAACCTCTATTTTTTTATATGGTGCATTTCAATTGTTGTTAAATTCTTTGATATTTCTAATCCAACGATCTATTCATTTATAATTTTGCTTTTGAAACAACATAAAGAACTTCTTAAACTTATGCTTAATTCTTATAAATTCTTCAATTGCATTTTCATAACTATAACTATTAATAAGACGTTTTTTATTTTGGAAAGTTTTGTTAATAGATGTTAATCTTTGTTAAAGTAAAATTAATTGAGCAAGACTTGTCCTAAGCTAACTAAAGAAATTATTTAAATTCTATTAATTTCTTCAAAATGCGATATTTTATTTTAAATAAATTCTAAAGAAGCAATAAGATAAATATTGGAATGTTATTTGTTGTATCCAACCTATGTGATTTTGAATCAAATTCTCAAAAATCGTGATTATACTATTTTGAAAAATGTCATATATGGCACATTGCACCTTTAAATAAATTTTTATCACGACATTTTGGTAGGATACACCTGAAAATTGTGTCTTTATTGTGGAATATGTGGTCTCAAAAAAATATTAATATTTTAATTAGTTCATGCTTCAAAAATTATTTTTGAAATGTGAAGAAACAAACATTTAGGTGCAATGAAAATTAGTCTTACATTAAGTTTACTCTTATTATCTTTAATTGTTATAGCGCAAAATAAAAAGCCAGAAGATATCTTCAAGAAATATCAATCCTTAAGTATTAATTCTGGCAATTTATTCGAAAAGGCTAAACAAATTAATAGAGGGCCAATTTTAATGCAAATCGCTGATTGGGAAATGACCCTTGAAAATTCTGATATTATTTCGCCAAATTATAGATCCGTAGATCAAGATGGTCGCATACTTAATAAAGTAGAAAATCTCCCAATTCCCATGAATGGTTATACTACAAATGGTGGTCGAGTTGCAATTACGATTGGCGACGGATTTATATACGGATTTATCGAAGAAGATAGAGATTTATATTATATTGAACCTCTTCGATATTATGATAACACAATCAATTTGGATGAGTTTATCATTTATAACACTAAAGATATTCTTCCAGCCGCAGCTAAAACATGTGGCTATACCAGTGATTTACAAAAATTTAATGAAAATATAGAAAATAATAGTCAGTCCAGAAATGGATTATGCCATGTAGTGCAATATGCTGTTTGCAACGATTGGTCCATAGTTAATGGATATGGCGGTGCTGCAGGAGCAGAAAGTCGTGCAATTGGAATCATGAATGATGTGAATGTAAATTATCAGAGCGCATTCGCTGACGAAATTAGATTCGTCATTTCTGGACAATATAATGTGACATGCTCTTCATGCAATCCTTCGCAATGGACAAGTACTACAAATATTAGCACTTTGCTAACTAATTTCACAAATTGGTCAATTAACAATTTAGCTAGTGCTCCTATATCCATCCCTCATGACGATGCTTCGTTGTGGAGTAGGCGTGATTTTGATGGTAGTACAGTTGGCTTGGCATGGGTTGGAACAGTGTGCAATAGCTACAAATATAATGTGCTCCAAGATATAAATGACACGGGATTCCAACTTCGGGTTCTAACAGCACATGAAATTGGGCATAATTTGAATGCCGGTCATGATTCTAGTTCAGGTAATATTATGGCTCCAAGCATTAACAGTACATCAACTTGGTCTTCATTGAGTATTTCAACAATTAATTCTTTTGTTAATAATGCCAATTGTTTTTCACAATGCTCAGGAGTAGCGTCAGTAGTTAATTTTGCTAATAATTCTAGTACAGTTAACGAAACGCCAACAAACAATAATTTGAATCCATGTCTAGAAAATTATTCTGATATAACCATTCCCATTGTCATTAATTATGCTCCTAGTGCTAATATTACTGCTGGAGTATCCATTGATAACTCTAGTACGAGTACCAATAATTACGATTATCAACTTTTGACAAACTCAGTAACATTCACCCCCGGAGGAGCAACGACTCAGTTTGTAACCGTTAGAGTAATAGATGATAAGATTGAAGAAAACGACGAAACAATTAAGCTAAATTTGTCAATTCTTAGTGGCAATGCAACCATTGGAAGTTTTAGTCAGCATACTATCAGTAATTTAAAAACAGGAGACGAGGTTTCTTTAACTTGTTGCTCAGGAACTGATGTTTTTTATGGACAAACGGGTACTTATTATTCAATGACAGGAATTTTTGGAGGTAACTACACTGATGGACGAACAAGAGTATTACTTACAGCAAGTGAACTATACAATTATGGAATGAGCCCTGGCTTAATAAATGGATTAGATATTTATGTAGCTGTTAAAAATAGTACAGGCCCATTTCAAAATTTCAAAGTTGGTTATGCCCAAGTTAGCGCGACTAATCTTGATGGGGCCCCATTTTATAATACTACGGAAATTTTTTCAGGAAATATATCCACTGTAAATGATAGTTGGAATAACATCACTTTTGATACACCTTTTACTTGGAATGGAGTATCATCCATTTATTTAAATTTCTGTTTCGACAACAGTTCATTAGTGGGGGAAGACCTTATAGTAGGATATGAAACAGGAACTGTGAATAAGGAGTATATCGGCTTTGTTAGACAAAATAATACGAACGGATGTACGATGTCATTTACTAGTTATTCAAGGTATTTGGATTTCAGTCCAATAGTGATGTTAAGATCTGACGGAGGCGCTGTAGTATCAACTACTACTAATAGTATTTCTAATGGAAGAATAAGAGCTGGTGAAACTGCTCATCTGTATGGTAATGATAGAAAACTAATAGCATCTATAAAAAATCTTGGGACTACTGACATGAATTGTATAAATGCTATGATTGTAACATCGGGAAATGGTAAATCAAGTTTGCAGTTTGGAGGATTTGATCATTCAAATAAATCTTTTCATATCAATGCAGATAACTCTGCAGTTTATGAATTGACAATGTATTTTACACAAGCTGAATTGGCAATCTGGGGTAGTCAGAAACTTACTTTAAATGTCATTAAATCTTCTGTTCCGATTGCGTCTTCCACTCAATTTAACAGTGATATTATATTTAGTGATACTTCAAATGAAAATGTTGGAAATGGAAATAATATTGCATATAAAGTCTTAGTCAATGGTCCAGCATATTTTGCGCTTACCAATGGATTCAAATGCGAAATTAAAAATGACTACTTAGATTCTGACATGTTTATTGCAGAACTTGGCAGCGGTATATTAATAAGAAATATTTCCGGAGATCAGTACCTAATAAAAGTAAATAGTTCAGGTTTGTTAACATCAACGTTAAGCAATAATGCTTCATCGAAATTTAAATTGATGAATGGTGATGTTTATTTTAATTCATCGACAAGAGGGGCCATATTTAAAAGATCCTCTAATACTTATACATTGGTTAATGTGGATAATAACGGAGTTGTAAAAACTACCAATACATCGTCCTTATCTAATAAAAGTATGAATTTTGATTCTGGAAATTTCTTGCTATTTGAAAATGGTGCGGGCCTTGTATTCAAAAATGGACAAAATGAATG
>JAHEAQ010000176.1 GCA_024642705.1 Bacteroidota bacterium
TACTTTCATTTGTTCATTCCTCAATAATTATTTCCAAATTAATGGGGTATAAAGTGAATTTTTTTGAGGCATTTATAAAATTATTAATTCTCTAAGTTTACACCGTAGTTTTCACATTACGAATACAACATTAAATTCATTTTTTACATTAAATTTCTTAAAACAATAAACTATTGCATGACTTGTTTTTCTTTGCGAAGCAGAAAATGTCTTAACCAGTCGGTCACCTCTTTTTGCATTCTTTTACTAATGGTTCCTCCCAGTAGTTTTTTCAATAATCACCTATCAGAACATGCACTTGTACCTTTTGGTAAGCCTTTTAATTAATTGGATATTTAAATAAACCTGTGTAGTTTTTCAAGTGCCATGTAAGCAATAAAAGATTGCCACAAAGCATCGCTGAAGTAATTATTGGTGTTCCAGTCATTTTTAAAGCTATGGAAACTAAAAAAATATTTATCGTGACTGGCATCATGAGCAGACTGGAAAGAACGACAAAGCGATTGAAAAATATTAGGAGTCCAATCAAAATTTGAAAATATCCAATAAAATTCCAATAAAAGCCTGTGGAATGCATGGCTTCAAAATAAAATCCTACTGGGTTATCAATAGGCAAGGTTGTAAATTTAATTCCCGGGAATTTTCTTATACCTGACAATATAAAGGTTATTCCCATTCCAAATCTGGCGCACCAATACACAAATCTAGATATTTTATATTTTTTGAATCTGTCTATTATTTCCATTGAATTCGATTTGTTTTAAGACGATTGAGCCCAATTTTTGTTACTTGCGAAATTTCAATCAAAGGGAATCTGTGTTTCAACACAAATTGTTTTTAAAATTAACAATAATTTTTTTCATGCAAGGAACTCTAAAGTTATCAATTAATAATTTCTCAATAAGGTTATCCGACAGTCATTATTATAGAAGACTTTTCTAAAGCCAAATTACAATGAGGGTTAATTTTAAAGGGCATGAACTAATTCAGAAGAAAGGAATTTTTTTTAAATCATGCTTGTTTTCAATTACTCTTCTGCTTAAACCTTCCAAAATTTTGCATATTGATCTTTTAAGTATTAATTTTATTTTGATTTAAATATTGTTTGCATTACCAAAATTCCTACCCAATGAATGCAAAAATGAACCTACCTATAAAAATTCTTCTATCCATACGAGATACCTTTGTCTTAATAATTTTAATGATATCATTTTTTTCTACAACGAAAGCTGAAGGTACAACTGATCTTGGCCCCAATCAAGTGATTGATAGAAGTACGATTTTGTATATTGACATAATCGATTATACGACGGAAATTATTGAATGGAACTGTCTATATCTATATACAGTGACGATTTATACGCCTTCGAATACGGAATTGGCAACAATGAATCCAGGAGAGTCAACCGCTACTCCAGAAAATGGAGTTTACAAAGTTGTATTGAACAATCATCTATCCGATTGGGATCTTTCAGTTGTTGGTGCAGGGGCAGTCAACAAACCAGGGCGTGTTTTTTCATACAACTGGAATATTCAACAGCCTATTGGTGATGAATCACAAAGTTTAAATGCTAGTTTATATGCTTTGGTCCCTGGTGGTGGAAGTGGATATGATGGAGTAATTGAAATAAAATTTGATGGATATGCTGGTCAGTCCAATAATATTATGGTCAATAATTCAGGCACTTCAGAAGGTCATTTTAGCGTAAATTCTTCTGGCGCAATATCAATACCTTTATACCCTTTATATCTGAACATTCCGGAAGTTGCCAGTTTTAGCCTTGTAATTCCTTCCCTTTCCAATGTTGGAGCAAATTCATATTCTGGTGTTGTTGAAATTGTATTTGATTCAAATGCGGAAGGGACAGCCATGGTTGTAATAGATTGCAATAATGATGGTATTTTTGATCCTACTTCTCTAGACGACAAGACATTGTTCGGTAATTCCAAAATTGGTAAAAATATCTACCTGTGGTACGGAAATGACAATAATGGTATCTTCTTATCGGATGGCAATTATGATATCAAGTTGTTTTTACTAATTGGTGAATTGGATCTCATCATTTACGATAATGAAACAAGTTATGAAGGAATAAGATTGTTTGAAATCGCTTTCGATAATTCAAGATCAGGAATTAATATGTATTGGAATGACCAGAATGTACAATCCGCAGCTGTTATGATGCCTAACTCAGCTTTCGGTCTTGAGTCGAGTGGTGCCGCAGGGATTAATTCTGGAATTTATCTTAACTCTGCAAACCCGAATGTGAATGCAAGGTCGTATGGAAACTTCAATTCTTCTGGCCTTGGAAAAGGAGATGAACAATATCTCGTTACTTGGACATACCTCCGCGAAGATCTTAGCTCATTCAATGATATTGCCATGGTGGGAGCAGGAGGTACTATTGCCCAGACTGATATTCCTCTAATTATGGGAATACTTAGGGAAAATCATTCCGTAATTTCGGGAACTTCAGAGCCAAATGCATCAATTGTTGTATATGTTGACGAAAGTAATTGGAGCAATGCCACATCAGATGGAATGGGACAATGGTCTGCAAATGGAGCACCTTTGTTGTTGAATCAGGAGATCACAGCCACTGCCAAAACAACCAACGAACTGACTTCCGAATTTGCTGACATTTTGATAGTGATGGGTTCTGATGTGGATGATGACAATATTGTTGATACGCTTGACAATTGCATAAACATTGCTAATCCTGGACAAGAAGATGCCGATGGGGACGCTGTAGGAGATGCTTGTGACAATTGCCAAAACACATATAATCCAGTCCAATCTGATGGTGACGGCGATGGAGTAGGAGATTTATGTGATATTGATTTCATCACTTCCGAAAATGTGGGCATTGGGCTTGAATCAGCTGCTGCAAAATTGCATATCAAAGGTGGAAACCTGTTTGTTGATTCTGAGTCTGGTTCACTGATTCTAAAATCATCGAATGGAAATTGTTGGATGGTGAAAGTAGATAATGAAGGAAATTTAACTGTAGACCAGGTGGATTGTCCTGTGAATTGATTGAAGTCAAATTGGTTTTGTTAATGTTTTTTTACAAATAGGTCGTCCCTCTGGGACTAATAAATTTAT
>JAHEAQ010000035.1:0-10708 GCA_024642705.1 Bacteroidota bacterium
TCAGTTAGCGTAACTTATAAATGGACAGAAGATGAAGTAATTCCAGTGATTACTCAATCAACAGGGGCATCAGATGGAACAGACTTAGGCTGTAATCCAGAAGTAGTACCACCGACATTTAAAGCTACTGATAATTGTGGAGTTGACGATGTGACAGTTAGCACAGTAGGGCCAACCGGTCCATTATGTTCACGAACACAAACTTGGACAGCGAATGTAAAAGACAATTGTGGCAATTCAGCAGAATCAGTTAGTGTGACCTATAAATGGACAGAAGATGAAGTAATTCCAGTGATTACCCAATCAACAGGAGCTTTAGACGGAACAGACTTAGGCTGTAATCCAGTAGTAGTGCCACCGACATTCTATGCTTCGGACAATTGTTTGGATATTACAGTAGATGTAATACCAACTACAACAGAAGGACCGACGAATGAAGGATGCAGTTATTCACAAACGTGGACTGCCAAATATTCAGATGGTTGTAAAAACGCTGCAGAAACTGTAAGAGTTACTTATACATGGACCGTTGACACAGAAAATCCAGTCATTACAGCAAGTGATGTAACTAGAGATTTAGGATGTAATCCAGAAATAGTACCACCGACCTTTACAGCAAGTGATAATTGCTTAGATATTACAGTAAATGTAATTCCGAAAACAACAGAAGGCCCGAGCATTGAAGGTTGTAGTTATTCACAAACGTGGACAGCTGATTATTCAGATGGTTGTAAAAATACTGCAGAAACTGTAAGTGTAACCTACACATGGACAGTGGATACAGATAATCCAATAATTATGCAAACATCAGGTGCTGCCGACGGAACAGATTTAGGATGTAATCCAATATTTTCTGCGCCTAAATTTAAAGCGACTGATAATTGTTTAGATGTTTCGGTAAATGTTATTCCACATACGGACGGACCAATCCGAGAAGGATGTTCTTATAGCCAAACTTGGACAGCAAATTACTCTGATGGTTGTAAAAATGTTGCTGAAACAGTTAGTGTAACCTATACTTGGACGATTGATAAAGATGCGCCAATAATTACATTTGTCAATCCAATGTTGAAAGGCATAGGAAATGGCGGCACATTGAAAGTACAATGTTATGGACAAGATCCAAATTGGTCATTGCCTGAAGCTAGTATTTATGATGTCTCAGTCTATGATGCATGTGATAAAGAGGTAGATTTAGTAGTGTCAGAAGTTGTGGTTTCTGAAGGAGATTGTGCTGCGGATGGATATATTGAAAGATTCAAATGTTCTTGGACAGCAACCGATGGTTGTGGCAATACAACTACATTGTTCATTTACATGGAAGTAGTGGATGAAATTGCACCAGTAATTATCGGTGTACCTGCGGATGTTACAGTTTCTTGCGATAATATTCCTGATGCACCGAATTTGAAAGCAATTGATGAATGTCTATGTGCAGATATTGAAATGACAGAATCTTTAATAACTTCAGAATGTCTGAATGGACAAGTTATCGAAAGAACCTGGACAGCTTATGATTGCTGTGGAAATGTGACAATTGAGACTCAAACGATTACATTATTTGACAATGTAGCGCCTGAATTGATTGTTACTTTGCCAGATGGATCTGAAATTTCGGAAAATCTTGTACTTGAATTTGATTGTAATGAAGGAGGCATTCCATCAGCATTCTCAAATTTATCTGTATCGTCTGCAGAAGCTACAGAAGGATGTAGTGGAAGTCCAGCTATAACTTTCACTTCAGCTTCTAAAATAAGTAATATTTGTAGTGATGGAGCTTTAGAGGTTTATACTTATGTATGGACAGCAAATGATGCTTGCTTGAATTCTAGATCAGTTACATTAAAGGTAAGAGTTGTAGACAATACGCCTCCAACAATAATGAATTTGGAAGAAAGGATATGTGATAATGGCGACGGTTTACCATTTATTTACGCAGTGGATAATTGCAGCAATGCAAGTTTACAATACTTCGATGTGGAAATTGAAGGAGGATGTGGAACTGAATTCAAGAGAATTTATATTGCATCAGATGAGTGTGGAAATACTGTTCAGAAGGAACAAATTATCATCAAAGAAGATCACATTGCTCCTACAATAGTTCTTACTAATCCTAAATTAGCAGGGATTGTGAGCGGAGATACAATTGAAATCGAATACAATGTGCAAACAAATGGCAATTACACTGACTTTGGTATAAATGATGCCAAATTTACAGATGAATGTAATCTTGCATTAACCACATCTTATAAAGAAGAATTGATGCTTGCATTAGATTGTAAAGAAGGCAATGAAAAGGCATTAATAAAAATGACTTGGAGTGCTTCGGATGCTTGTGAAAATGTAGCAGAAATATCAATTTATGCATTGTTAACTGATACTCAAGCTCCAATCATTGAAAACTTCAAAGCTGAATTTACAACTTCATGTACAAAAGAGATTCCTGATGTATATGTAACGGATAATTCTGGAAAAGTAACCTTTACTGTAGACGAAACTATAGTGCCTGGTGATTGTCCTGGAAATTATCAAATCATTAGAGTGATTCATGCTGAAGACGAATGTGGTAATGTATTAGACGAAACACAGACAATTAAAGTGATAGATATAACGGGGCCAGTAATTGAAGGTGTTGAACTTTATGTTTGCGAAGATTTATCAATACCTGAAGTAACTGCATTCGATGCTTGTAGCTCAGAATTGATAGCTGTTTCAATGGTACAAGATACATTGCAAAAAGAAAATTGCGAACCATCTGTAATAATTCGAAGAATATGGTCAGCAACAGATCTTTGTGGAAATACGACTGAAATCGAGCAAATTATTTCAATTAATGATGTTACACCTCCTGAACTTATTTACAATAATAATATAGTTCCATTCTTAAATTCTGAAACTGAAGTTATGCTTTCTGATGTTGAAGGAATGGCGGCAGTAAATAGTATAGAATGGTACAATATTATTTCATACGATGTTTGTGTTGGGGAAGTTGTAAGACCAGAATTTACAGAAACTTCTGAATTCGCAGAAAAATGTTCTGAAGAAGGATACCTTGAATTAAGAACATACCATTGGGATTTTGTAGATGTTTGTGGTAATACATCAACAGTAGAATTCAAAGTGAAAATTGTCGATGACGTTGCTCCTGTTCTTATCAATATCCCTGAGAGCGCAGATTTCGGATGTCTTGGAATACCAGAGATTGGCAATTTAGACGGCCCAGAATTTGGAGATTTGATAGATTCAATGAATGGAACCATTACATTTACTGAAATTGAGGAAATGAACAATGGAATCATGATTGTTACCAATACATGGACAGCAACTGATGCATGTGGAAATGTAACGCAGGTGTTCCAACAATTAACTGAAATAGTTGTTTCCGACTTAACATCTTCTATTTCTGCTGCAAATGATATATTGTGTAATTCACATAATAATGTTGTTACAGCCTATACGGAAGGTGGTGAAGGACCATTTGAGTATGAATGGACAATTGAAGGAAAAGATTGTCAAATTCAAGGTGGTCAAGGAACCAAATCAATAGATGTATATGTTGGTTTCCATTCTGTTACAATAAAATTGAAAGTCACAGATGCAAATCAATGTGAATCTTACAGTGAGTATACTATTGATTGTATTTCTAAAGGATCAGTAATTGGACGATCAACGGATTTAGATTTGGATGGCGAAGTGTTTATTTCAAACATTGCTCCAAACCCAACAACTGATAGAATTGTAATGTCAGTAATGTCTTCAGAAGCAACGACACTTCAATACACTTTATTGAATACAATGAATGAGAAGATATTAACCAATAAGGTTGATATCACTGAAAACGAAAGTAATATTATAGTTGATGTGAATGAATATCCATCAGGCATATATTACATATTGATTGATAACGGTAAATCTACAGATATTAAGAGATTTATTAAGATACAGTAGTTAATGGGTTACTACTTTTTGGGGATTCCCAAATAGGTTTTAGGAAAGCAAGGCCATCATTATTAATTTAGTGATGGTTTTGTTTTTTTATTGTTATCCTTTTTTAATGCTGGGTAAATGAAAAATTAATGATTTATTATAATCAAAATGATTGGAATAAAGATTCATAATACACCTAACCGTTTGTCAGATGTAATTCGAACTTTACCATTAGAATTCTTCATTTAGATATCCGTCTGATGCTTTTTTATAACTTTATAATTAATTTCTTTTTTATAAAATAACATCATTAATTATAATTCTAATTTCTTTAAATATGCCTAATGACAATACATTTTCTCTGACATTATCTAAAGAGGAAATGCAAAAATATGGATACAAAATTATTGATTTAATTGCTACACATTTTGAAAATTTGAATTCAGAAAAATTGGTAAGTTTAGCTAATAGAAAACAAATGGATGCCTTGTTACAGCAACCAATTCCTAACGAACCATGTGAACCAGATAAAGTTTTAAAAGATGTTATTGAAAATGTGTTATCTAATATTGATCTTTTAACCCACCCCAAATTTTATTCTTTTGTCCCTAGTCCTAGTAATTTTATAAGCGCAATGGCTGATTCGATTGCTTCTGGGTTTAATATTTTCTCTGGAGGTTGGTCAACTTCTCCTGCTGCCGCTGAATTAGAAATAGTAGTTATCAATTGGCTTTTAGAAATGTTTAATTTTCCAATTGTTGAAGGTGGTGGAATATTAACTAGCGGTGGATCGATGGCAAATTTAACAGCCTTAACTACAGCTAGACGAATCAAATGCAAAGCGGATTATTCGAAGGCAATTATTTACTTATCAGATCAGGCTCACTCTTCAAATATTAAAGCCATTAGAGTTTTAGGTTTTAATGAACGTCAGGTGAGGATAATTCCAACGGATATGGAATTTAAGATTTCCCTAAACAAACTCAAAAATGCAATTGCCAAGGATAAATTAGAAGGCTTTGAGCCATTTTGTATAATTGCTTCTGCAGGTACCACTAATACTGGTTCTGTTGATTCTCTGCCAGAAATTGCCGCAATATGCAGTAAAGAAAATTTATGGATGCATGTAGATGCCGCATTTGGTGGCGCTGCGATTTTATCGAAAGATGGAAATACCATTTTAAAAGGCATCGAAAAAGCTGATTCTTTGACAGTTGATCCTCATAAATGGTTTTTTCAACCATATGAAATTGGATGTTTACTGGTAAAAGATCACAAATGGCTTAGTCAGACATTTAGCGAAAAACCAGTTTATTTAAAAGATATTGAAGGGAACGATTCTGAAATTAATTTTTATGATCATGGGATTGAGTTAACTCGCGGATTTAGGGCATTAAAATTTTATATGTCTCTAAAAACATTTGGATTAGATGCTTTTAAAAAAGCCATTCAATCAGGAATAGACCTTGCCGAAAATGTAGAAGAACTCTTAAGGAAAAGTCCGATGTGGGAAGTTATTTCGCCTGCAACTTTGGCAGTAATAAATTTTAGGTTAAATCCAATAAAATATAACCTACCAGAAAAAGAACTTGATACGGTAAACCAATTTATTTCAAAACAAATTATAAATACAAGAAGTGCTGTATTAGTGACAACAGTTTTGCAAAATCAAGTGGTATTGAGAATGTGTTTGATAAACCCTAGAACAACAATGGATGATATTAAAAGTACACTTGATTTATGTGAAAAAATTGCAGAAGATTATTTTGAAAATATTTAATCCATTTAATCTGTAAAGTAGTTTTTACTTATAATTCTCCATTCACTTTACAAGTTTTACTCTGCCATTTGCTCGATGTATTTTCAAAAGTTGAATTAATGGAAATTGATGCATTTGAGAAAGATTTTTCCTGATCATTTGAAATCATCACGCTTTCTGAATAATTGGGTCCGTCTTTTGTATTCCATTCAACTTGTGATTTATTGTTGCCATGCCAAGTAAAATAGCTAGATTCATATTTTGTAGTTTCAGCCTTCGCGAAAACTGAAACAACTCCATTTCTGCCAAATGTGCTAAAACTCTCTCTTAGATTATTTTTTTGCCTTACTATTTCAATCGACTCAATGTCTTTGTAATTAATGCTTAAAATATCTTTCGAATTCATGACAATTTTCCCATTCAACAATAACAATGGAGGATCTTTGGAGAAAACTTTATCTTCACTTAATACGCTAAATAGTTGTTTTTTATCATTATACCTTACAACCTGGAGAACTTCATTGATAAATTCATTGGTTGAATTGAACTGGATATAGTCTTTTGTATAATAAATGACATCTGTATTTCTGTCGACGCTAACTTTTGATAATTGAATATATTCTTGGTCAAACAAAGACATGATGATGAGTCTTTTTTTGTGTCTTTCAATATAGTCTCCAATCTCTTTATTGGTTGGCAGTGGTTTTGATATAGGGATGAATTCTGGAAGCTCAAAATTCTGCAGTGCAAGTGGAGCTGAAAGAAATTTTATATCACCGAAAGCACTTATACTAAGAATTTGGCCATTTATAGGCGCATAAATATTATCAATTTCCAAGCTATAAATATTATTTTCAATTTTTCTTAGACCTTCAACTTTTTGTTTATCAGAATTGTAAAAAGCGACAAAATTCTTTTTTGTTGCTGGGTCATCAATAGTTAATAAAATAGTCTGTTTTGTGGCACGTTGAGCAATGTCTCCATTCTTTAGAAATTCAGTCTTTGAATTGAGTATACTATTAATTTTATTTACTTCAAGACTATTAAAAATATGAAAAGGCCCTTTATTCGAAATGCCAGATTTTTGTTGAGCTACAATTTTATTTGGCATAGAAGCTATACAATCAATTTCAGTTATCGCTATTTCTTCCATTTCAGTGGAAAAATTCAATTTCGAATCTGTGTCATAAATAGCCAAGTTTTTTGAACAGAG
Source organism: Bacteroidota bacterium (assembly GCA_024642705.1). GTDB lineage: Bacteria > Bacteroidota > Bacteroidia > Chitinophagales > Saprospiraceae > Portibacter. Next base: position 6,900 of record JAHEAQ010000035.1, read on the forward strand.
TTCGGCATAATTATCAGAATTCGCATCTTTTGTAAAAACGTACGCTTTATACCATCCTTCAGACCAATTGCTTGGAATTTGAAGTTTGAATACTGCAGATCCGCCGATTAATTGACCTGGCATTTGGATTCTGTCTTTGCCTTGGTTGTCTTTTATAACTAAATAGGCTGCACATTCAATGGCTATATCATCTGAAAGAAAGGCCATTGTCAAAAATTCATTGGTTACAGCAAAATCTTTGTCGAAAATTAATTTAAATTCATTTTGAGCATTACCATTAATACTAATGAATAATAGACAAAAAAAGTAAAATATTTTTTTTATTGGAAACATTCTGGTTTAGTTAAAGTGCTTTTGTTAAGTAATAAACAGTTTGTACAGGTTTGCGGCGGAAATGAAAATCTTTCGCATTGGCTGTCCGGAAAATCAACGGAAATAGGAGTAATTAAGAAATCCAACGAATCTACAGCAATAATCGAAAATAATCCAATTATTGGGACTTCTGTGTTTTCTTGTTCAATAATATTTCCTCTTATTATTCCTGGGGGCTTTTCAAAAATATCTCCAGTCCTTTGATATTCATAAGTTACGTTTTGCCAAAATTGAAATGCATTTTCAGAAATTCGTTCTTGGTATACCTTCATGCAATAATTAGTTGCAAATCTAAAGTCTACATTCCTTTTAATGATAGTGTGATTTTTCAAGATATTATTTGTAGAAAGATCTTTGTTGCTTGCAATAGAAATGTTATCAAAATCAATCAATTCACTTACATAACATACTGCAGGATCAAAATCCAAAGATGTAACGACTTCTTTATACGCGTATGTTCCTTCTACTCTGTACTTTAGAAAAACTTCCTTATTTTCAGGGAATTGGGTATCAACCAATAAGTGGACAAAATCTTTTTCAATTATATTTCCAGCCTCATTTTGAACAGTTTCTTTCCTTACTATTGTTTTTAATTCACTAATAGGGATTGATTGCTCTAATTTTTCAGGAAAAGATTTATAAGTTGAGTTTTTATATATAATATTTATCACATAATTGCTGTTAGGTCTTAAAATCAATCCATTATGCTCATAAATTCCTTTTTCTCTATATTTGAAATTAATAATTTCATCGCCATCCTTCACTAGATATACCTCAGCATCAGAAACTGGGAAATTTGCCTCAAAATCTCTTGCTTCATTGGTGTTTAATTTAATTGAAATTTCATGTTTATACTGATTGTCACGCAATTCCGCATTGACAATTAAATATTCTAAATCGGTTTCTTTAAATTTTAGCTCAATTGTGTCAATACAAGAGGATGCTGCTGCGATTAGAAAGATTAAAAAACCATATGTAGTTGCAATATCCATATTTTATTCGAAACATTCTGGTTTGATCAAGCTGCTATTTGGAATGGATAAGCAATCTGTGCACCGTGACGGTCTATTGTTAAAAGATCGGCATTCTGATCGTGGACTTCCAACTTTCGAAGGTGGAATAAACAAATTCATGGAATCGACAGCAATAACTGAAAAAAGACCTACCACAGAAATGTCCGTTTGGCTTTGCTCAATAATATTACCCCTTAATATCCCTGGAGGTTTCTCAAATATATCTCCAGTTCTAGAATATTCGTTTTCCACCAATTTCCAAAAGTTAAATGCATTTTCTGTAATTCTTTCTTGATATACTTTCATGCAATAATTTTGCGAAAATCTATAATCAACAACTTTTTTAATAATCAATTTATTCAATAGTTTTCCATCTGTTAAGTCAGATTTTTCAACTAAAGAAATATTATCAAAATCAATACTTTCATCCACAAAACAATACAAAGGGTTTAAATTTGAAGGAGTTCCAATTTCTATATATTGATAAATTCCTTTAATAGAATATTTAAGAAAAATATCTTCTTCTTTGGGTAAATCTGCATTAACATATAACCCTACTAAACTACCTGCAGATATATTTCCAGCAGGATTGTTAAAAGATTCTTGTGAAACCAATGTTTTGAGTTCCTTCATTGGCAACGATTCTAAAAGAATTTCTGCCGTTGATTCGTAAATAATATTTTTATAATCAATTTCTAATTGATACGTGTTTCCAGCTTTGAGAACCAAAGTGTTGTTGGTATAATTTCCTTTATCAGACATTAAAAAGTCATATGACTTGGTTCCATTTTCAATGATTTTTACTTTTGCATCATCGACAGGGAAATCAGCTTGGAAATCAGATGAAGCTTGAGAATTTATTTTCAATGATATGCTGTGCAGAGTTTCATTATCCCTAAGTTCTGCATTTACGATCAAATACTCATTTTTGTTCTCCGCTACAGTAATAGGAATTTGATCGATACATGAATGAATCGATGTTAATCCAAAAATGATGAGTGTATATTTTATTATTTTCTTCATTAAGCTTATTTGAAACATTCAGGTCGAATTAAAGTGCTGTTCCGTTTTAACACACATTTATAACAAGTTTCCGGAAGATTGACGCCATCACACTCTGAACGAGGACTTCCTGCTTCTGTAGGAGGAATTATGATATTCAAGGAATCTACTGCCATAACTGAAAAAAGACCTACCACAGAAATGTCCGTTTGGCTTTGCTCAATAATATTACCTCTTAAAATCCCTGGTGGTTTTTCAAAAATATCCCCAGTCCGTGTATATTCATTTTCTACTAGTTTCCAAAAGTCATAAGCTTCCTCGGTTATTCTTTCTTGATATACTTTCATACAGTAATTTTGTGAAAACCTATAGTCTACTTTTCTTTTAAAAATAAATTTGTCTCTTAATTTGCCATCTTGTAATTCTGAATTATCAACCAATGCTATATTATCGAAATCTATTGTTTCTTCAACCCAACAAAATAACGGATTTAAATTAATGGGTGTTGTTATCTCTTTATATTGAAATATTCCTTTTACACCATATTTTAGAAATATATCCTCATCTTTTGGAAAATCAGCATTAACATGCAATCTCACAAAGAAGTCTGTTGATATATTTCCAGCAGGATTGTTAAATGATTCTTCAGATAATTGTGTATACAAATCTTTTATTGGTAGTGATTTAGGAGCCGTTTCAATTGTTGATTTGTACTTTACATTTTTATAATTAATTTCCAGTTGATAGGTATTTCCAGCTTTAATTATTAACTCCTTATTTGTATAAATTCCTTTTTCCAAAATCTGGAAATCAAAAATATTATCACCATTCTCAATCAATACTACTTTTGCATCTTCTACGGGAACATCCGCTTGAAAATTGCCTGAAGACTGTGAATTTAATTTTATTGAAATTTTGTGCAAAATTTCATTGTCTCTAAGTTCAGCATTTACAATTAAATATTCATTTTTATTTTCATTAAGATTGAATGCAATTTGATCTATACATGAATGAATCAAAAAAACACCAAGAATTATTACTAAAAATGTTTTTGTCTTTTTCATAATTATTATTTAAAGCATTCAGGTTGTACCAATGTGCTTTTTGACAATAATAGACAATTGGAACAAGATTCAGGCCCTTGAGGAAATGGTCTACACTGAGGTTGTGGACTTGATACATCTTTTGGTTTAATCAAATAAAGAAAAGAATCAACGCCGATAACTGAAAATATACCTACTGCTGAAATATCAGAATCATTGATTTCAGAAATATTTCCCCTTATAACACCCGGAGGTTTCTCAAAAATATCTCCTGTTCTACTGTATTCATTTTTTACTAGGCTCCAAAATTCATATGCATTTTTGCTTATCCTTTCTTGATACACCCTCATGCAGTAATTTACTGCAAATCTATAATCAA
>JAHEAQ010000035.1:10808-44615 GCA_024642705.1 Bacteroidota bacterium
TCAAAAATATCTCCTGTTCTACTGTATTCATTTTTTACTAGGCTCCAAAATTCATATGCATTTTTGCTTATCCTTTCTTGATACACCCTCATGCAGTAATTTACTGCAAATCTATAATCAATTACCTTTTGGAGCACCAATTGATTTCTCAATTTACCTCCAATAATTTCTTTGTTAGAAGCAAGTGAAATATTATCCAAATCAATGGTTTCCTGAACAAAACAATGAAGGGGGTTTAAATTTCCTCGACTACCAATCTCTCTGTACTCAAAAATTCCTTTTACAGTATATCTAATGTAATTATCTTGATTTTCAGGAAAATTAGAATCTGCATACACATTTACAAGGTCCGTCGTTATAATATTTCCAAAGGAATTATTTCTTTCTTCCTTAGTCTGTGAGGTTCTAATTTCTAAAATTGGCACCGATGGCAGTAAAGTTTCCGTTCCAGAACTATATTCAATACCTTTATATTTAATATAAAGCTTGTAATTATTTCCTTCTTTTAATTTTAATTTATTGTTCCAATAAATACCTAAATCATTATTATTTGCAAAGTCAAATCTGTCGCCATTGTTTTCCACTACATAAACCTGTGCATCATTAACAGGTTGATCGGCCTGAAAATCATTTGAAAGGGGAGTGTTCAATTTTATTTTAATAGAATGTAAAGTTTCATTATCCCTCAATTCAGCGTCCACAATTAAATATTCTTGCACGCTTTCATTTATGGTAATTGGTATTTGATCAATACAAGAGTGAAAACCACTAATTAATACAATTCCAATTAATAATTTAGTTAAACTCATTATTTAAAAATTAAAATTATAAGTTAAGGATGGAATAGGTCGCGCAAGAACGGCAAGCCTGTTTGCTTGTGGGCTTTGAAATGGTTTCTGAGTAAAAAAGACTGAAAAAGCATTCTTCCTACCATACAAATTGTAGACAGAAATTGTCCAACTGCTTCTCCATTTCTGAGTTTTCTTATGCGATTGTTCTATGGTATAGGACACGTCCAACCGATGATAACTTGGGATTCTGTAGATGTTTCGAGCACCATATATTGGAATATTAACCGCATTTCCAATACTAATATTTCCGGTTGGCGCAGAGGTAGGTCTTCCACTGCTATAAACAAAGTTTACTGAGGCATAAGTTCTCTTGGTAAATTGGAACGTAGAAGTCATACTTAAATCATGCGGTCTATCATAATTCGATGGAAACCAATTGTTATTATTGACTTTTTCCTTTGGAAAAGTACCATTTGTTTTGGATTCCGTTCTAGACAAAGTGTATGCTAATCTTCCCGTCAATCTTCCTACATTTCTTTTTATAGAGACTTCAAGGCCATAAGCTCTGCCAATTGCGGGAACCAATTCTGTTTCAATATTTTCATTTAAAAATAAATCTGCGAGATCTTTATATTCTATTAAGTTAGAAATATCGCGATAGAAAATTTCAGCTGAATTCTCCCATTTATTTTGGAAAAGGCTAAAAAAGTATCCTAATGAATAATTTTCTGCATAAATAGGATCAAGGAAAGAATTGCTCATTTGCCATAAATCGACAGGTGTCACTGCTGTCGTGTTGAATAATTGACTAAGATATTGCCGAGTTATATTATAACTCATTTTTAATGAACTATTTTCTGAAGTTTCAAGTTTAAGTGAGGCCCTTGGAGAAAGACCATTAAAGGATTTAATCACCTCATTTTTGCCAAATTCTTCATTTCCAGTCCTTGTATCTTCAGTTAATTCGGTCCCAGGTTCATAAGAAGCTACTGATTGTGGACCTAGATTTATAAAGTGGCTAAATCGAAGGCCAAAATTCAATTGTAAAATCCTTGCAAAACTTTTCTCTAAATCAATAAATGCTGCAGTTTCGATACCTTTTTGATCTCTTAGTTTATTGGGTTCAATTGCTGAGTCAGCATCCAAAGGATTGATTTCACCACTTTTAATAATATATAAATCTGACTCAATTCCTATAAAACTATGAAATCCATAAAAATTATTTAACTGAAAATAAGGCTTAATTTTTAAATCATTTATTCCATTTTGATAGCTAAAAGATCTCCCCACTACAGGATTTACCAATTCACTCACATATGTAGAATAGGCGCTTTTTAATGCAAATGAAACTCTTGGCTTTATTACGTAGTTAAAATTTAAATTTACTGCCTTCGAATTCCAATTGAAATCAAAATTATCGTCAAACTTAAATCTGTCATAGGATGAATAACCCGAAATTATTAGTTTTCCTTTTGTGCCAATTCTGGCAGAAATTTTCGCATTTGCATCATAAAAGGTAGCCTTACTATTCGAAATTTCAGCAACTCTTATGGATTTAAATATCCAATCAGAAAAAGAATATCTAGCACCTGCAATGAATGAAATTTTTTCATCTAAAATTGGCCCTTCAACTGTAAATCTTGATGATATTAAACCAATTCCTCCACGACCTTTAAATTTATTAAAATTACCTTCTTTCAATTCAACATCCATTATGGATGCTACCTTGCCACCAAAACGTGCTGGCATCGAGCCTTTGTACAGTTCAATGGATTTCACTATGTCTGGGTTGAATAATGAAAATAGACCCAACACATGCGAAGCATTGAATAATGGGATACCATCTTGCAAAATTAAGTTTTGATCCACAGAACCTCCTCTAATATTTACTCCACTCGCTCCTTCCCCAACCGTCGAAACTCCTGGAAGCAGCAACAATGTTTTAATCACATCTGCTTCACCCATTAGGGATGGCAATTTTTGGATATCTTTTGCACTTAACGCCTCAAGACCTATTTCGCCTCTGTTTATGCTATTCTCTCCAGCTTGCGCACTAATGGTAATTTCTTCTAACTGATAAGCTTCCTTAGAAAGTAGAATTTCAAGTTTGCCATCACCTATTACTTCAACAGAAATTTGCTTTGTCAAATATCCAATATAACTGATACTAAAAAGGTACACACCTTTTTCTAAATCAAATTCTAAATTTCCAATCTCGTCTGTAATATTAGCTTTATTGGTGTTTTCTACAACAACTGTCACTCCAATTAAAGGTTCTTTTATATTGTCATCCACAACATATGCTTTAATCTTAAATGAGGTTTTATTGGTTTTTATAGAAGGATCGCCAATGACAAAATTTTCTATTTCAATCTTAGGAGCTAATGTTGAATTTTCAGTTGCAATTACTGGCCGAAAATTAGTATTTGAAATGATATTTTTTGGACCTATTATAATGTTTTTGTCATCATAACTAAAAAAATCCAAAATACTAGCTTCTAACATTTTCTCAATTGCCTTATTAATATCAATGCTTTTATAATTTTCAGGTAAACTTACTTTAGCAGGTTGGTAATTTTCTGGGCAATAAATTCTAACATTGAATTGCTTTTCTAAGAGAATTATGGCTTCTGGAAAAGTTAACTCCAAATTCGATTGAGACTTCACATTAATTGTGAAAAAACAAAAAAGGAGTACTATAAGTAATAATTTATTCTTCATAAATGCATTTATTTTCTTCATTTAAATAGGATCCCCATTTAATGAGTCCCCTAAAATCGTAATTATATTCGTTTCGGAGTAACTTTATTCCTAAAAATTCATGAAATACTGGTGTATTCTCTGCAATAACACTTATTAAATCTAAATTGTTATCGTTATCGAGATCTCCAATCCATGGTGTAGAACTGATATTTTTGCCAAATAAAGAAGTTCTATCGAATTGTGATATAGTATCTAATCCAAAGATAAACAAAGAAGTCATATTAAAGGTAATGTTGTATCGTTGACAATCAAAATCATTAATGTATAATAATGCTTCATCTTCTGAGTCTTCATCTACATTCATGGTTAACGGGGATGAAAATCCACTACACCCAATTTGATAAGTCTTCATTATTTTTCCATCTTTCCCATCTACAAAATATTGTCTAGAACCTTTATTTTTTGGCCATTGCCCTAAAGCGCCATTGATAAAAATGTCTAAAATAGAATCGTTATTGAAATAGCCAATTGTAGGCTGTGCATTTAACTCAACATCTGGCAATTCAGTTTGCCAAATTACTTTTAAATCATTTTTGCCGTCATGCAGACTTATAAATCCGCCATGATTTACAGCTAGCAAGTCCTTGTAACCATCACCTGTAAAATCGGCAATAATCGGTGGTGCAATAAATCCGTGATGATTGTAATACTTGAGAATGGTTTTTGATTTGCTTAGATCATTTTTTAAGAGTTGATCAAGGCTCGCCACATGAAGATTCCCGGAGACAGTTTCACCCCCAGTTCCAAAAATAATTTCTTGAATGCCATCTTTATTAAAATCATACATAACAGGAGTCATGTAGGACTCTTTTCCATCTGGCATGGTGTCTAAAGCAAGAATTTCTCCTGATTTTGAACTCATTACCATTAGTACACCAGGATATCTATTAATAGAATCATAAGCTGCAGCAGCAACATTTCCACTATTCATCAACAAAAGGTCATCAAAGTTATCACCATTGATATCATTAATAAATTGAGGATTATAAAAATTAAACCTAGCTAGCCCTTTTGGCGTGTAATCATCTGCTAGCAATTTGTATTTCCATATGTATTTTCCATTTTTTCCATCAAGGCACATTAAATTCATTGTTCTCCCTGTTATAAATACTTCAGGAATGCCATCATTGTTAATGTCTTGAAAAATAGGAGAACCATATATTTGATCATAGGCAGGAGCAGTCCACAAAGTATCCCCATTTTTTCCATTCACCGCTATAACTGCAATATCAGAACTTTGAAATTCATTTCTTCCAGCTCCCAAAACAATATCTAGGACGCCATCATTATTCAAATCGACACATTTAGGTGAAGAATTTGATCCAATTATTGCAAGATTCAATGTCCAGTTGTTAAGATTGTTATTTTTTTGACAACCTGTAAGAATACAAACGATAATGAAAGAAAATGTAATTAATCTAATCACTTTTTAAATTTTATAATTGAGCAATCTCGCTCTAAAATTTCGTATTTGTTATTTATTTCAATATTGTCAAATGTACAATAAGTCTTATTTTCATTTGGCCAATTAATATGAATAGAATCGATTATTGTACTTGAGCCAATACCAATTTCCAATTGAAGGCTATTGTTTCCAAAACTTCCACCTGTATTGATAGTTCTAAATATGTTTCTGCTTTTGCCGTTTTCAGAAATCGATAATTTCACCCTCGCCCCAATTCCTGATTTGTTGGAATTTTCCCCTACGATTTTAAGTTTAATCCAATTATTTGATGGAGATTTATTTTCATACAAATAATTCATAAAAACATCCCCTTCGACAGCTCCTCCTATTGTATGGAATATATCTTCGTCTCCATCTTCATCAAAGTCGCCAAAAGATATTCCATGCCCTTTTTGAATCATTGCTAAGCCAGACGAAAAGCTTTGATCTTCAAATTTTTGACCGTTCGCATTTACGAATAATCTATTTGGCATAACAGCCCACATATTGAATTCTCCTGTTCCTAAATAAATGTCTAGAAATCCATCACCATTTACATCGCCAAAGTTTCCACCCATTGCAAATAATTCATGATCCAAATTCATTTCTAGCGTTACATTTTCAAATCTTTCTCCATTAACATTTTTGTACAATCTTGGATATGAAAAATCTATGGTATCGCCAATGAAATCTTTTATAGTCTCAGATAAAAGTTGATCTTTATTGTCAATATTATAACCTCCAACATACAAATCCTCATAACCATCGTTGTCGTAATCGAAAAAGAAAGTCACAAAACTAGTTTTAGGCTCCAAAACATTATATTCTGCTGAAACATCTTTAAAATTTCTTATTTGACTTCCTTGATTCAGAAATAAATAATTATTTCCGCCTAAAATAGAAATATAAATATCTGGAAAGCCATCATTATTAACATCACTTGCTACTATTCCTTTAACAAATGCAGTAACATCAATGCCACTTTTGACAGTGATATCTTCAAAACTGGAACCCGTGTTTTTGAAAACTTTTACTGGTATATCTAATCCACCTGTCGCTTCAGCTCCCAAAACTAAATCTAATTTTCCGTCTAAATCAATATCTGTAAAAACTGCCGATTGAGTTGGTTGATATATTAGTAAACCCCATTCTTCAGTTTGATCTTGAAATGTACCATTTTTTTGATTAATCAATAATGAAGGAGGAAATTGACCATAGACGCCAAGCCACGCACCACGTAAGATTAAAATATCTAAAAAACCATCATTGTTTACATCAGCATGTATAAAATTCAATCCTCCAGTTATTCCATCTAGATTAGCTTTTTTAGTTTTATCAATAAAAACGCCTTTGCTATTTTCATAATATTTAACATTTTCATCAAGATGATAGGAACTCACAAATAGATCTAAATCGCCGTCATTGTCAAAATCGTCCATTGATGAACCTCCCGCATGACCCATTTCAGGATCATTAAAGATGTTTTCAAAATAAACTTCACTTTGTCCAAGTCCTGGAAGGTTCACTAAAAATTCGCTTTTGATTTCATTTTCTTTGCCTAGGGTTCTTGCAGCTATATTATAGAGCCATCTGCTCTCTAAATCTTTAGGGTTGTATTGTAACATCTTTTTATACAATTCTATCGCCTTAGTAGAACCCAAGGTATTTTGGTGCATTGTCTTGTCGGTGAAAGGTAGAGTACAGGCATTAATTCCGGATGTATGGAAACAATTGGTTTGCTCCCCTAAACGCAAATATGCATTGGCTAATAACCTATAATATTTATAATTACTTGACTTGACAGGTTCATCAGCAATAACTGGAGAAATTAAAACAATGCAATCTTGGTTTCTGCCAGCTTGTAATAATTCGAGTCCTGCATCATACCGAGCCTCTACAGGGATATTTGCAGGTATACCATTTAATTGAGCCAATAGTTTATCGGCTTTTGAAGAATTGTGATATGGATAATTTAGATTTTGTAAACTTTCATGATACAAATTTGCCAATCTATCAATAGCTTTTTGATTAATATTTTCTTTTTGGCAAGAAAATATCAAAATTGAAGCTGCAATAATCAGGAAATTTTTCATTTTAATTTACAAAATTGTAAGGGAAATGAACAATGCTGTTGCCGTTCCTGCTAATGTAAACCTCGTTATTTTTGAAAATAAAATCTTTTAAGTCGCCTTTAATAATGGGAATTTTTCTTTGTTCTGAAATTAATTTGCCATCATTATATGAAATTATAGAACCTCTGGAGGCATTAAATTTTCCCCAAAATTCTCTTCCAAAAGAAACATTTCCTCCAAGAAAAATTGAGTTTTCTAACATTCCTCCCATACAAACTGGGGAAAGTTGAATGTCGATTGGCAAATCTATTTCTTGATATCCAGAAGGAGAGGATACAAATGCAATGGATTTCAAATTGTCAACATCATATTTAACAGCTCCAACTAATTCTTCGGAATCGAAAAAGTTTGTTAAATCAGCATTTGCATAACTTTCATAATCCGTGTAATTTTTCTTTTTGGAAGGAATTTGACTAATTATTTCATCTTTAAGGTCAAAAGGTGTCATTGTTTTTTCTCCGTTAAAGTGATAAAAAACAATTGGATCCAAAGTTCCATTTTTATCAAAATCCTTTACAAACATTTGGACTGGGGCATTTCCAAAATTAGTATTTGTGCCTAAATTTCCGAAAATTAAATCTGGTATTTGATCATTGTTTAAGTCTCCTGTGACAATGCTATTATAGAATCCCTTTTGTATTCCAAGCGGTTGTTCAGATTTATCTAATTCAATTGTACCTTTGATGTTTTTGAACAAATGAATGCCTTGCCAATGTCCAGTTACAATTAAATCAGGGAAACCATCATTTTCTAAATTTACCCATTCAGCATCCATTACTGCGAAATCATGATTTATTTCTTTAAATTCCAAACCTGGTTTGCCTAGTTCTTTCATTTTATTAACAACGAGATAATTTTGATAATGGTCTGGATATTGCCCATATTTATAGCACGAACCTAGAAAAATATCTTCATCTCCATCCCGATCAAAATCAGCTTTCTTTAATACAGAATATTGACCAATAACAGATTTAAAGAAATCTTCATTTATTTCATATTTACCATTTTTTTGAAGCAAAATGACAAAATTATTTCCTGACACATTTTTATTTTGGTAGGATGCCTTTGTTAACAATAAATCTTTTTCTCCGTTTCCATCAATGTCAATTTGAATTCCATTGGTTATTCCTTTTAATTGTTCAAACCAATCAAATTTAATGGCTTCACCTTCTTTTATAATAAAAGGGTAATCATTTAAACCCATACATGCAATTAAACCCAAATCGCTTTCAATCAGCATTGGACTATTATGACTATAATCGAATGGAATTGTGGATTGTAAATTCGCATCGAAATACATCACATTATTTACTTCTAGCTTAATTTCATCGTAAGGAAGAGCAATGTTTTGGTCTAATTTATACGAAAAATTTGTGGTTGAATTATTATCAATTTCTTGCCTTGTATTGGTTGGAATATTTGTTAAAGTTTTCTTTTCCAAATTTGGGAAAATGACAACAATTGAATCAACGATAGAGCTTTCTCCTAGACCAAAAGTCAAAATTGGAGACGCAGAACTCAAATAAGCATGATGAGGGTAGTATTCTTTGTACTGCACTTTCCCCTCAGAATAGACAAATATTTTAGCACCAATTGCTTTACTTAAAGCAATATCTTCAGTCCATTTAATTTGTAAATAATTGTTGTTAAATGTTTGATTTTCAATAATAAATGATTCTTGATTTATATTGTTACTTATAATATCTAGGTCACCATCATTGTCTAAGTCTGCAGCTATTGCACCATTAGAAAAAGAAGGATTTTCCAAGCCTTTTATCTTGGTTTGGTCTTCAAATTTCAGATTTCCTTTATTTTCGAAATAAAGATTAGAAATTTTTACTTCAGGAATAAATTTAAGTATTTCATTCCTATTAAAAGCTAAACTTCTATTTGCCTTGTAACTTATAAAGTCAAGATCTGTAATATCTTTTGGGAAGCCATTAGTAATATAAATATCCACATCCCCATCAAGGTCAAAATCTTCGCACAGAGGTGTCCAACTCCAATCCGAGGCAAAAACTCCAGAATAATAGGCCATTTCTGTAAAAGATCCATCGCCATTATTGCGTTGCAGCATATTTCTTACATTCTGTTCCTCGTAGTTATATTTTTTATCTGCAACCAAATTGTTGTAATGACTATTGTTATTTAATTTTTTTAATCTATAATTTTTATGCGCAAGCATGTCTAAAACAAAAAAATCATTATTGGTATCGTTGTCAAAATCAGCTGAAGCCACACCCATGGAGAATTTACTTTGTTTAGTTAATCTATCAGCTATTTCATTTTTAAATGTCCCATCTTTTTGATTAATATAGAATAAGTCATTAGTCAAATAATCATTGGCAATATAGACGTCAGGATAACCATCTTTATTAATATCTGTAACTGAAATTCCTAGTCCATAGCCTTCAACAACAATTCCAGCTTGAAAACTGATGTCCGTAAATGTTCCATTACCATTATTGATGTAAAATTGGTCGGTGTTAGGAGCAATCCCATCTTTCTGTTTTGGCCTATAATCCGTAGGACTTTGGATGTCAAGTATATTATTTAGCAGATACAAATCAAGATCTCCATCCAAATCATAATCAAAAAAGGCTGCATGCATTGTGTGTTTTCCTCCTTGAATACCATATTCTTTTGCCGATTCTTCAAAGATTGGAATCCCTTGTTTATCTAGACCCTTATGAATAAATAATAAGTTATTTGTTTCCTCTGAAGTATTAAAAGAGTTTACACTTACATAAATATCTGGCCAATTGTCATTATTGATGTCAACTATTGAAACTCCAGTGCACCATTTTTTAGGTGCTTCTATTTTGGATGTTTTGCTAATATCTTGAAATTTAAGTTTTCCAAGATTAAGGTAAAGAGCATTATTGACCAAATTACCTGAAAAGAAAAGATCTAATAGGCCATCTTTATTAAAGTCTGCAACTCCGACGCCCCCTCCATTATAAAGATATTCAAAAGATAAAATATTAAATACATCAGAGTCAGGGATACTATTGGTAAAAGTTACATGTGTTTGATTAGATTTTAAGAATCTGAAAGTAACATCATGTGAATTGTTACATGAAAACATCAAAAATATCAACCCTGCGATTATTATATTAAAGTGCTTCTTTCGGATATATTTGCTTTTCTTCACCTTTGGTATTTGTTACATAAACGGCATTTATTTTATCACTGTTGAAATAAAATATTTTTGATTGTTGACTGAAATAAGAAGCACCATTGTAATATTCTTGTATATAAGAATCATTATTTTTATCTACAGTTCTGATTCTAAAAACATCAAATGGCAATTCAACAAAATCTTGTTTTTGATTGAACTGGAAAACTAAAGGAGTATCATTATTTCTGCCTACTAAAATTTCTTCTGCTGAAGTCTTGGCATTTTGAAATCCAACAATCCCCCGAGTATTTCCGCCCGCATAAAAATTTGATTTGTAAGATGGAAGAGCGTTAAATTGAGTGCCATTGTTTAGCATTATATTTCCATATCCAGCATCAGTTCTTCCTGAAAAAACCTCTGTTCCATAATCATTGCCAACTGAAATCAGATCTGGAAACATGTCATCATCCATGTTTTTAATCATAATTCCATGAACGCAACTAAATTGTGTCTCATAAGGGAGTGCTTGTAAGCTAAATTGCATATCACCTTTATTCCATAAAATGGAGCTTTCTAGGGTTTCAGCTGCATAATAACTCATTCCTGTGGTATCTAAATTACTCAGTATAAAATCAGTATTAGCCTCAGCAAAACTTTTATAATTTTTGAAGACTTTACTTAAACTTTTAAGTTGCTTTGTAACGTCATTTCGAACATTGTAAGGACGATAATCATTCTCAATGTAGTGGCTCATGATCAAATCAATGCTTCCATTTTTGTCAAAATCTTTAGCGTATAATTTTATTGGATGTGCTGCATCAAAGCGATATTTATTGTTCAATCCTTGATTTCCTAATATATAATCAATATCGCCATCATTATCAAGATCTGAACCAATAATACTTGTCCACAATCCATTTGATTTAGGAATTTTTTGCGTTTTAAATGATTTTCCGCTTTCGCTTAAATGTATTAAAATGGGGTTCCATTTACCAACCGTTATAAGATCAGGCCAAGAATCATTGTTCACATCAGACCAAATTGCTGAATTAATCAAATAATTCTGTTCATTAAAGTTGAAAAATTGTTCAAATTGATCAACCAGCACCCCATTATTGTTGATTAGTAATTGAGGTTTTCCTGATAAGGGAAATTTAGAAGGAATGCTGTGAGCGCCTAAAAATAAATCGATATCGCCATCTTTATCAAAATCGCAAGCCGTTATACAAGAATGTCCAAAATCTTCCTTTGATTGAAGAAGGGTAGTGTCTTCTTGGAAAATTTGATTGCCTTTATTAATATAAATTCGATTTTTATATTTTGATTGACTGTTTACTTCCGAAGAGCCTTGTGTAAAGAAAATATCTTGCAAGCCATCTTGATTTAAATCAAAAACCAATATGGAAGCAACGTCTGTATCCGTTTTTTTAACCAATTCCTTTAAAGAAAATCTACCTGTTTCATCCTGATATGCAATATTAGTAGGGTAGAAAAGATTACCACCGAATACGATGTCATCCGTTCCATTATTATCTAAATCGGCAACTGCAATTGGAGGGCCATTTTCTGAATTCAGGCTTTGGACTAATGCTTGAACATCAAAATCATAAAATTTCTTTTCTTCATGTTTGAACTGTAAAAGTGAAGAACTATCGATCTTTGTAAACATAGAAAAGTCGGAAATTTTTGGGACTTTTTGTTTTTCAGTTTTGTAAATTATAGTGTGTTTTTTATTGACCTCAGGAGAAACTATAGTCTGAATGTTGCCATCAGGCCAAACCACTTGAATTGAGTCAACCAATTCTTTACCCAATCCGAAATGTGCAATATTTTGTGAAGTAGAACAATATCCTCTGTTGGGTTGGAAAACTTGTAATTGTGATTTTTCTTTTGTAAAACAATATATTTTGGATCCAATTGGATTGACAATTGAATTTGATTTTTTTAAATCGATTTGAATATAATTAAATTTTGAATTTTCTGTATTTTCATATACAAATGCAGGATCATTAATATTTGACACAATCAAATCTAAGTCTCCATCATTATCGAGATCTCCATATGCAGCACCATTCGAATAACTAGCTACTTCTTTAATCCATGTTTTTGAAACATCTTTGAATTGAAGATTACCTTCATTTTCTACGAAAATATTTGGAATCTTAACTTGGGGAATAATAGACAACAATTGTTCATCTACGGAACGAAGAACGTTGATACCAGAATGATAATCACTAAAATCGAGATCTGTGATATCTCTCGGAAAACCATTGCTGATGAACATATCTTTCAGACCATCATTTGTATAATCTTGCATCAAAATGCTCCAGCTCCAATCCGTATTGTGTAAATCTGAAATCATACTAATATCTGAAAATTTTCCATTACCTCTATTGAATTGAAAAACATTGCGCGCATATTCCAATTCATATTTTTTGGTCAGCATGATGTCATAGTAATAATGATTAAGACCACCAAACATCATTTTCATTCTTGCATCTTTTCTTGGAAGCATATCAAGTGTAAATATTTCTTCCAAACCATCATTATTAATATCGGCAATATCGTTTCCCATGGATGAAAAACTTTGATGATTTAAATAGTCACCAATTTTATTTTCAAATGTTCCATCTTTTTGATTAATGTATAAAAGATCATTAGTTACAAAATCATTTGAAATATAAAGATCGGGCCAAGAATCGTCATTTGCATCTATAAGCGCAATTCCAAGTCCAAAACCAAAATCTTTTATGTTTGCTTCAAGTGTTACATCAGTAAAAATCCCATTGTCATTCCTATATAACCGATCATTTGACGGTGAATCTCCAGTTCTAAATTTATTGAATAATGCTCCAGTTTTTGAAACTTCTAACATGTTGTTCAATAAATATAAATCAAGATCTCCATCTTTATCATAATCAAAAGCTAAACTATGTGTAGTGAAATTGGTGTCATCCAAATTGTATTGTTCGGCTTGATTTTCGAAAATAGGCACATTGTTTTCATCATTTCCTTTATTGATAAATAAAATGTTTTTTCTAAGTTCTGGATCGGAATTGAATGTGGCAGTAATATAAATGTCTAAAAGGTCATCATTGTTAATATCAAAAATATTCACACCTGAAAACCATTGTCCTTTTCCTTCTATTTTTGAAATTTCAGATACATCTATAAATTTTAAATTGCCTTTATTTAAGTAAAGTTTATTATTAACTAGATTGCCAGCGAAAAATACATCCTGTAAACCATCATTATTAAAATCAGCAATACCGACTCCAGCACCATTATACATATAATTATTGATGATAATGTTCAGCGAATCACTTTCAGGAATTGAATTTTGGAAAGAAATTCCAGTTTTATGTTCATTTAATATTTTGAATTGCCTTTTTGAGTTATTGCAATTGCTAAATAATGTAAGGCATAATGCCATAAAAATAAATCGATTCAAAACTTTTTATTTTGGGTGATAGTCAAGTAAATTGAAGTTTTGACTTCAAAAATGCAAAGATAATCTTTATAAAGGTAAATGTTGATTTACATTGTAGTAATTTTAATACCCTAGCCAAACTTAAAAATTTGTTTTGGATAGTTAGAAGTGAGTCAATGCATTCTAATCAATTACTGTGAGTTTTAAATTAAGAATCATGAGGCAATTGGCGAGTCTTTTCTTTCTAAATTAAATATATTGAGGATTATATAGAAATGTGCCTTACAAAATGGCACACTTTTTAATTATTTTCATACATTAGTTTTTGCTTATCAAATAAATCAAAATGAAAAATATAGATAGAAGAAATTTTCTTAAAAAAACTACTCTTTCTGCCGCAGCATTGGCTGTATTGCCTGGTTTTTCAAATTATAATCCAGCTGTTGCTTCGGGAGGCCAATATATGGGAGGATTCGCAGCTCCCAAATTAGACAAAGTTAGAGCAGCATTTATAGGGGTTGGAGCTAGAGGCCCTGGACATGCTAAATTTGCTGCAATGCTTGACGGAACTGAAGTTGTTGCCATTAGTGATTTATACGAAGATAATGTAAAAAAAGCTGTGGATTTATGCGTTGAAGCTGGAAAAGGTACTCGTCACAAGAATATTGCTCAATATTATGGTGGTGAGGAAAAATGGAAATTGATGTTGGATGAAGTAAAACCAGATATAGTATTCATTTGTACCAATTGGAAAAATCATGCTCCAATGGCAATTGAAGCAATGAATAAAGGAGTTCATGCATTTGTAGAAGTTCCTATTGCTATTACCATCGACGAAATGTGGGAAATAGTTAATACGTCTGAACGGACAAAAAAACACTGTATGATGATGGAAAATGTAAATTACAGCAGGGACGAATTAATGTATTTAAACATGTGTAGGCAAGGAGTAATTGGAGAATTATTGCATGGAGAAGCAGCATACATTCATGAACTAAGAACTCAAATGGAGGAGCAAGATAGAGGAACAGGATCTTGGCGAACAAATCATTATGCTAATAGGAATGGCAATCTTTATCCGACACACGGTTTAGGCCCAGTTGCCCAATACATGAATATAGGAAGAAAAGAGGATACATTTTATTCTATGGTTTCCCTTTCATCTCCTGCAAAAGGTAGGCAAGATTATGCAAAGAAGAATTATCCAGCAAATCATAAATGGAATGAATTAAATTATAAAGGTGGGGATATCAATACATCAATTATTAAGACTATGATGGGTAGAACTATTATGGTGCAATGGGATGAAACTAGTCCGAGACCATATACAAGGCATAATCTAATTCAAGGTACAAAAGGAACACTTGCAGGATTTCCGACAAGAGTTGCTCTGGAAGGTGGTGTTGAAGGTGCGACAGAAAGTCACCACAGTTGGGCACAAGGCGATCAATTAGAAATTTTGTATCAGAAATATGACCATCCTTTATATACTCGATTAAATCAGACTGCCAAAAATAGTGGTCATGGAGGCATGGATGGAATTATGATGTACAGAATTATTGAATGCTTAAGAAAAGGATTACCACTTGATCAAAATGTATATGAAGGTTGTCTTTGGAGCGCAGTTTCTCCATTAAGTGAACTTTCAGTTGCAATGGGAGGAGTTCCTCAGGCTTTTCCAGATTTTACGAGAGGTAAGTGGGAAATCACAGAACCGTTGGGAATTATTGAATAATTATTAAGACTAACTCCTAATGCAAAAATTAAGTTTAAAAATAACTAAATGAAAAAGAACCTTTTGCTAAATATGATCTATCTGATTTTAATGTTTTTTGGCATAGTGAAGTTCAGTATTGCTCAAACAACAGATGAATTAAATTTTGTCTCTTTGTATAATGGAGAAAATTTGGATGGTTGGGTTGGAAATAAGGTCGCTTATAAATCAGAGGATGGAGCTATAGTGGTTGACCCATCAGGTGGTGGAAGTGGAGGGAATTTATATACTGAAAAGGAATATAGCAATTTTATATTGCGTTTTGAATTTCAATTAAGTCCTGGAAGTAATAATGGATTAGGCATACATGCACCTCTCGAAGGGGATGCCGCTTATGCTGGAAAAGAACTGCAAATTTTGGATAATTCAGCTTCAAAGTATGCAGATTTGCAGCCATATCAATATCATGGTTCTGTTTACGGAATTATTCCAGCCAAACGGGGTTTCTTAAAACCTGTTGGAGAATGGAATGAACAAGAAGTAATTGTGAATGGGCCAAAAATAAAAGTTATATTGAATGGTGCCACAATAGTAGACGGTGACTTTTTAGAAGCAAGTAAGAATGGAACAATGGATGGTAAAGATCATCCTGGCCTAAAAAGAACAACAGGACATATTGGTTTTTTAGGACATGGGGATCCATTGAAATTTCGAAATATTAGAATAAAAGATTTAGATGGCAATTAATGTTTGAAAAGGATAGCCTTAAATTGAAGTCGAGTCCCAACGAAAAATAATAAATACTAAGAAGACAAAAATAAATTAAAATGAAAAAAAGAGAATTTCTAAAAAATGCTGCTTTATTGACAACAGGTGCTGCTTTGCTACCTTCTTGCGGTGTGATGAAAGGAGCAAGCAGTTCTGGTAGATTGAGAACTGCTCATATTGGAGTTGGAGGGATGGGTGCATCAGATCTTCAATCTATTTCATCCCATAGTTTAGTTGATGTTGTCGCACTTTGTGATATAGATTCAAAAAATTTGGCTTCTGCAAAAAAGAAGCACCCAAATGCCAAAATATTCTCTGACTATCGTGTCATGTTTAAAGAAATGAAAGATGGAATTGATGCTGTGATTGTATCTACTCCAGATCATACTCATGCTCCAGCGTCAATGTTAGCAATGGAAAATGGAAAACCCGTATATTGTCAAAAACCTTTAACACATCATGTTTCTGAGGCAAGAGCGATGAGTAAATTGTCAAAAGAGAAAAATTTAGTCACACAAATGGGAATTCAAGTTCATTCATTTTATGATTATAAATTGGCAACCATATTAATTCAATCTGGAATTATTGGCAAAGTAAGCAGTGTTCGAGCATGGTCTCCTAAGAATTGGGGATATGACGGGCCGAAACCGACTGGAAGTGATCCAATTCCTGATACTGTAGATTGGAATCTTTGGTTGGGAACTGCCCCGCAAATACCATATAAATCAGGTGTTTACCACCCAGCAAATTGGCGGAAATTAGTGGATTATGGATGTGGAACACTTGGAGATATGGGAGTACACATTTTTGATACACCTTATAATGCTTTAGCTTTGGATGTACCGAAAACAATAACTAATAATTGTAGACAGCCCAATGGTTTTGGATACCCAGAAAATAATAAAGTTACTTATGAGTTTCCTGGTACAAAATATACGACAGATAATTTTAAGTGGGTATGGTATGATGGTGTGGGCGCACCTGAAATGCATCCAGACTTAGAATTGCCAAATGGTGACAAACTGCCAGAACAAGGAGCTATGTTTATGGGTGAAAAAGGTAAATTATTATTACCACATTTCATGGAATTACCTAAGCACATTATAGATGGAAAATATGTGGATTTGGATCTTTCAGTAGTTAAAGAGTCAGATAAATTAGGACCTCCCACATCAGATTATGGAACTGAAAGTAATAAACATTATCATCAATTTGTCGATGCTTGTCTCGGAAAAGATAATACTACAGCACCATTTTCTTATGCATCTAGACTAACTGAAACTATTTTGTTAGGAGTTATTGCTGGTAGATTTCCGAATCAAACTTTACACTGGAATAATGCTACTGCTAAATTTGCTGAAGATGAGGCAAATAAGTTTTTAGAAGGCAATTATAGAAGTTTTTAGTTTTATACTATTTTGCTTTTGAATGCAATAAAAAATCCAAAAAAATGAATCTTAATATTTGGTTTATTTTTTTGGATTTTTTCATAAAGTGAGGTGACAAAAATTAATAAAGTAAACCTTATATTTTTACATAATTTTAATACTTATGACAAATCGGAGAAGTTTTTTAAAAACAGCTGGAATAGGAATGACTATCCCTTCAGTTTTGAGTCTAGGTAGAAATTCATTAGAGTCAAATTTTATTAATAAAAACGATATTTCATTAAACTTAGGGGTTGCTTCTTATTCTTTTCGGAATTTTACTTTGGAACAAACTCTTGAAATGACGGAACGTGCTGGTCTAGATAGGATAACATTCAAAAGTATGCATTTAGGGTTAAATTCTTCAAAGCAAGAAATTGAACATGCTTTAATGCTTTGTAAATCTAAAGGGATAACTTTATATGGTGCTGGTGTGATAACAATGAAAACAAAAGAGGATGTGGATCAAGCATTTGATTATGCAAAAAACGCTAAATTGGAAATGATCATTGGAGTTCCATACCCTGATGTGTTAGAATATACTGAACAACAAGTAAAACAATATAATATTAAATTGGCTATCCATAATCATGGGCCTGGCGATGATTTGTATACAAGTGGCCCAAAAGCATACGATATTATAAAGAAAATGGATAAAAGAATGGGTCTTTGTCTAGATATTGGCCATGTTAAAAGAATTAATAGAGATCCCGTTCAAGATTTTAAATATTGTTTTGATCGAATTTTTGATGTTCATTTGAAAGATGTAACAGCCCCGACAGCTGATGGGACCAATTGCATTATTGGAAAAGGGGTAATAGATATGCCTCATTTCTTGAAATCAATTATAAAATTAAAATATAAGGGAACTTGTGCTTTTGAGTATGAAGCAGAGGAAAATGATCCACTTCCAGGTTTAATGGCTTGTGTTGGATATGTTAGAGGAGTATTAGCAACACTGTAAATTTAAAAAAAACAATATTATGAAATTTATTTTCAAAACGAGTTTTAGAATTTTTTCAATTGGCTTATGTTGGTTCGTATTCATTGGATTTGTTTTTCAACCTAATCTTACAGCTCAAAAAACAATTTCATTGTTTAATGGAAAAGATTTGAGCGGATGGAGCATTCAGAATAATGGGCAATTTTCAGTTGAAAATGGACTTTTAAAAATAAATAAAGGCACAGGTTGGTTGCGTTCAGATAAAGATTATGGAGATTATATATTGATTTTAGAATTTAGATTTTTAGAAAAAAGTGCAAACAGTGGAATTTTTGTTAGAACAATGCCAACAAGTAAGAATGATGAAAATGGATGGCCAGATAATGGTTACCAAATTCAGAACATGGATACCCTTGATGGTAGAGCACTGGGACAAATGATTCCTTATGGTGCGCCACCGTTTGAAAGTGTTTTTGATAAAGAAGCATTGAATAGCGCTTATTTACCTTTTGGGAAATGGCAAATTTTTGAAATTAAAGTCCAGGGAGAAGATTTATGGGTAAAACTTAATGGAACTTTAATTACTGCCGCAACAAATATTAAAAATTTAAAAGGTCGTATTGGACTCCAAGGAGAACACGGAATGCTAGAGTTTCGCAAAATTGAACTTATAAAATTGTGAAGAAAAATATACTAAAAGTCGATCGATTTGAACTAATGACATTAAAAAAGGGAATGAAATGGGATTTAATTCAGCACAATTATTAAGTGCAAAAACAAGAAAAGATTTAATAGCAATTGCCAATAAAGAAAAAATAAACATTGATAAAACATTATCTGACTTAAAATATGAATTGGAAATTAGCAAATTGCAAAGTGAACTGGTCAATTTGCAAAAATGGATTACAAACAATAAAATGCGTGTAGTCATCATTTTTGAAGGTCGAGATGCTGCTGGAAAGGGAGGAACCATTAAAAGATTTTATGAACATTTGAACCCGCGTTCTTCCAAAATTACTGCTTTAACAAAGCCTACCGAAGTTGAAGCAGGTCAATGGTATTTTAGAAGGTACATTAAGGCACTTCCGGATCCAGGGGAAATTGTATTTTTTGATAGAAGCTGGTACAATCGGGCTGTAGTGGAGCCCGTGATGGGTTTCTGTACAGAAGAACAGTATGATAAATTTATGGTGCAAGTCCCCGATTTTGAACATTTGCTTTATGAGGATAATGTAAAAATTATCAAGTTCTGGTTTTCTATTTCTAAAAATGAACAGAAAAGCAGATTTGATAGCAGGATTCAAAATCCACTCAAGCAATGGAAGTTTAGCAAAGTAGATGTGAAAGGACAAGAATTGTGGAACAGCTACACGCATTACAAAGAATTAATGTTCAATAAAACGCATTCTAATTTTAGTCCATGGATTATAGTGAAAACTGATGATAAAAAAGAAGCTAGACTTGAATCAATGAGGTATGTTTTATCTCAATTTAATTATGAAAGAAAAGGAGAGGCAAAAATTCAACTTTTACCGGATCCAAATATAGTAATGAGTTATCACAGAAGTTCAGCTCAATTAATATTTTAAATTAAATAGAAATGAAGAAAAAAGAGTTGTCAGAGGAAGATTTGAGCTTAATTAATTCTAAAATTGGTCTTGAAGTGTTATTCAGGAACAAAAAAATTAATATTAAGGAAACTCTGGAAGAAATAAAATATGAAATTGAACTCAAATCATTACAAGTTGAATTGATTAATTTGCATAATTGGGTAATAGACAATAATAAGAAAGTAGTAATTCTTTTTGAAGGCAGGGATGCTGCGGGTAAGGGTGGAGCTATAAGACGAACTACAGAATTTATCAATCCACGGCAAATAAAAATTGTTGCATTAGATATACCTACTGATGATGAAAAACACCAATGGTTTTTTCAGAGATACATTCAACATTTGCCTAAGCCTGGAGAAATTGTTTTTTATAATAGAAGCTGGTACAACAGAGCTGTAGTCGAGCCTGTAAATGGATTTTGTACTGCGAAAGATTATCAAATCTTTATGAATCAAGTGAATGATTTTGAGAAAATGTTGGTTGAATCTGATACCTATCTTATTAAGTTTTATTTTTCTATAACTAAAAAAGAACAAGCTAAAAGATTCTCTCAAATCAAAAAGACTCCTCTGAAAAGGTGGCGAATTACAGAAGTTGATGAGAGGGCTCAAGAACTATGGGATCAGTACACATTTTATAAAGAAGAAATGTTCCGTTTAACAAATACAACCATTGCTCCATGGGTGGTTATTGATGCAAATATAAAGATGAAAGCTAGGACTCAAGCCATTGCTCATATCTTAAAAACCATTCCTTACAAATAATAATATTAAGATTTCTAATTGATTTTTTCCGTTTTAGATTCATTTGGTTATCCCAGAATTGTTATTTAAATAATCTTATTAGGAAATGTTTTGATTGATATCCGATATTGATTTTTAAATCCTTATCGTCATTTATTTTCTTTTATAAATAATTTTATGCTGTAATTTTAATAATTGACTTAAGTCATCTAAGTCAGACCATATTAATTTGCAGATTAATCTTTATATTTCAGTTGAATCAACAAAATATAACCTATGGCCATTAAAAAGACTTTTCTTATGACCTTCAGCATGAAATTATTTTTATTTGGTGCTGTCTTTTTCAGTAGTTGTTCCAATAATGAGTTAAGAGAAATTTATGATTTTGAAATTGACTTAAAAAACGAATCAATCAACGGAGTTATGAAAATTCTAAAAGTGAATGATTCTTTGGAAATCAATTTGAGTTCTTTGGATTTTGGAGATATTGCAATGCAGAATCCTGTAAAATTCAATGATAGTTTGAAGGCTAAAATTACTTTTTGGGGAAAAGATTAT
Organism: Bacteroidota bacterium; assembly: GCA_024642705.1. Taxonomy (GTDB): domain Bacteria; phylum Bacteroidota; class Bacteroidia; order Chitinophagales; family Saprospiraceae; genus Portibacter. The sequence continues at coordinate 32,253 of JAHEAQ010000035.1, forward strand.
AATTTATCTGGAGTTTTTACGGAAAATGGCTTTAATGGAGGAATTGAAGAAAAGGGGAATATTTTTGCTTTTACGGCTCAAAAGCAATCTGAAATTGCCGTTATAATTGATCGGTCTAATATTGAATATTTGTTGTCTGAAAGTGATCTTCCGGAATCAGAAAAAGATATTGATCATGCTGGTATAATTGCAGATTTGGGTCCTGCTGCCTATGAACGAGGAAGCAGAATCTATAATTCTATTTGCATTGATTGTCATGGAAATCAGGAAATGGAGGGTTCAATTCCTCTTTCTACAAAATTTTGGAATCAGAAAATTAGAAGTGGCAGTGATGCTTATTCTATGTATCAGACAGTAACACGAGGTTTTGGATCAATGCCTCCTCAAATTACACTTACTCCTCAAGAGAAATATGACGTCATTTACTTCATACAAGAATCATTCATTCGGAATGAAAATAGCGATGAATATGTTCAAGCAACACCTGGATATTTGAAGGAAATTCCTAAAGGTTCTAATCGAGGCCCAGAAATTAAACCATATCATCCATGGTCAGATATGGATTATGGTAACTTTTTTATGAACACGTATGAATTAGTTGATGAAGAAACAGGCTTAGAAAGATATCATTCACCTGGACCTTCACCCTTTAAGGATGAGGATTATTTGAAAAATAATTTTGCATATAAAGGAATAGCAGTAAGACTTGATGAAGGTGAAGGAGGAATATCTAAGGGCAAAGCTTGGATGATTTTTGATCATGATTTAATGAGGGTTGCAGGAGGATGGACAGGTGAAGGGTTTATCGACTGGAATGCCATATTGCTTAATGATAGGCACGAAACTTATCCAAGAACCGTTGGAAAACTTCATTTTGAAACACCTGTGTCTGCAGGATGGGCAAATCCTACAAATGGAAAGTTTAAAGATGAGCGTTTTCAAGCAAGAGATGGCAGAAAGTTTGGACCATTGCCTAAAGAATGGGCAAATTATAAAGGATTATATCACAACAATGAAAATATCATCATTTCATATTCTGTCGGGAATTCAGATATACTTGAAAAGTTTGGTTTAGAGAAATCAGATAAAGGGGCAGTGTTTACCAGGAATTTAAATATTAGCGCATCAAATTCAATTTTAAAAATGAAAATTGCGACTATTGGAACTCAGGTTGAAATAAAAGGAAATGGTGCTACAATAGAAAATTTTGAAGGTTTTGTAATATTGAATATAAAAAAGGCTGTTGATACTAATGTCAAAATATTTATTGCAGACAGCATGGTATTAGATTTTAAAGAAGTTGTTGCAAATGCAAAAGGTCCAGAGTCACTTTTAGAATTTACAAAAGGAGGTGGTTCGGCCCACTATCCTGAAATTCTGACCTCTACCATTACAAAAGGCCAAGAAGACGGGTTGTTTGCAACTGATATTTTAACTCCACCATTTCAAAATCCTTGGAAAGCAAGAATGAAATTAAGTGGAATTGATTTTATGAAAGATAATAACCAAGCTGTGGCATGTGCTACAGATGGCGATATTTGGTTAATTAGTGGTTTAACAGATGGATCATCTGAATTAAAGTGGCAACGAATTGGATCTGGTCTTTTCCAGCCTCTTGGAATTAAAGTTGTAGATGAAAATATATTCGTTACATGCAGAGATCAATTGGTATTACTCAGAGATTTTAATGGGGATAGAGAAACTGATTATTATGAAAGTTTTAATCATGACCATCAAGTTACAGATCATTTTCATGAATTTGCTATGGGATTACAAGCGGATAAAATGGGCAATTTATATTATGCTAAAAGCGGTAGACATGCACGAGAAGCATTGATACCACAACATGGTACTTTAATAAAAGTAAAAAATGATGGTTCAAAATCGGAAATTATAGCCACAGGGTTCAGGGCGGCAAATGGGGTTTGCATTAATCCTGATGGTTCATTTATTGTTACAGATCAACAGGGATATTGGAATCCTATGAATAGAATCAATTGGATAGAAATTGGCGAAAAAGAGAAGTTTTTTGGAAACATGTGGGGTTACAATCCTCCAAAAGATTCTTCTAGAGCTGCTATGGAACAACCTATGGTATGGGTAGATATGGATTTTGATAGGTCTCCCTCTGAACTTTTATGGGTTGAGAGCGATAAATGGGGTCCACTCAATGGCAGCTTGTTAAGTTTTTCATATGGCTACGGAAAAATTCAATTGGTTATGCATGAAAAAATAAAAGGCCAAATGCAAGGTGGGGTTATTGATTTGCCAAATATAAAATTTGCAACTGGGGTGATGCGAGGAAGGTTCAATCCTTCAGATGGTCATCTTTATGCTTGCGGAATGTCAGCTTGGGGAACATCACAATTGATGAAAGGTGGAGGCTTGTATAGAATTCGGTATACGGGTAAACCTTTGACTTTCCCGTTAAATTTGCATGTCAAAAAATCTGGTATATTGCTTGAATTTGCAACTTTATTGGACAAAAATAAAGCAGAAAATATAGTTAATTATAAAGTTGAAACATGGGATCTTTTAAGATCTAAAAAATATGGTTCTGATAGGTTAAATAGGCAATCTGTTTCAATTGTTAGTGCTAAAATATTGGAGGATGGGAAAAGCATAATGCTAAAGATGGATAATATTAAACCAGTAGATGTAATGACTATTTCTTATGATATAATGGATACAAAAGGTCAAATTATGAAAGGAGTTTTGCAAAATACTATTCATAAAATTGGAGATTAATTAATAATTTGAAATAAAATTAGATTTTAACCTTCTATGCTCTAGGACCAAAATATTGCAAAATTTCTGATTTTTAGATTGCTAAAAACCTTATTATTAATTTAACTCAAATGAACAAATATTTTTTATTCCAAATTGCGGTTCTTGTTTTAATTATTTTTAGTTGCACGCCGCAGAATTCAACAAATTCGGAGAAAAAAAACGATTTAGTTAGTTTTTCAATAAGCGCTGAATCAGAACAGTTTTTAATTTTCAAACATGGTTTCAAAAATCCAATAATAATTCAAAATGTACAAAAAGATTTTCGACCATATCTTCACCCATTAACAGCTCCAAATTCTGAAGTTTCGCTCACGGAATTTAGCCCATCTCACCATAAACATCAGACCGGTCTATATTGGGGCTTTACAAGAGTCAATGGTTTAGGGATTGAAAAAGACAGTCTAGACAAATGGTTTTATGTAAAGGATAAACCTAAAAATATTTCAGATGGAATCGGCAGAGATTATTTCCATAACCCAGGATCAGATTTTTGGCAAAAAGTTGGAGCTGAAGTTATAATTGGTGAAGGTCCAGAGGTGAAATGGAAAACAAGCTATAATATGTTAGATGCAAATGGGAAATCAATTTTATTGGAAACCCAAACTTGGACACTAACAGAAAAAGAGAACATGTATTTCCTGAAATTGGAATGGAAAGGTGAAGCATTAGAAGATTTTACTGTAAATGAGTTTGATTATGGTGGATTATTTTTGAGAATGCCTTGGAAAGAAGGCGTGTCGGGAGAAGTGAGTAATGCTGCAAGGCAAAAAAACAATAATGCTGAAGGGCAAAGGGCAATGTGGGTTGACGCGGGAATGGAAATTAAAGGACTAGATAAACCCGGACATATTGCAATTTTTGATCATCCAGATAATGACGGATTCCCGCAATCTTGGAGAGTGGATAATCAGCTTGGAATTGGGCCAGTTAGCGCACGTGAAGGGGATTGGTCGATCAAGAAAGGAGAAGTCAAATCATTTCAACATCAAGTTGTAGCTTATTCAGGGGATAGAAATGATATAATATTGAATGACTTGTGGGGTGACTATGCAGGTGACAAAGGTATGTATAATACTGCTTCTCTTTGGGGGATTGCACAAAAAGAAGCTAGGGAAGCAAAATTTTTGAGTCCTGAGGAAGCAGTTAAAGCGATGACTATTAAGGAAGGTTATAAAGTAAATATTTTTGCTGCAGAACCAATGATTACTCAGCCTATGGCATTTTGTTGGGATGACAAAGGCAGATTGTGGATTGCAGAAAACAGAGATTATGAATCAAGACAAAGAGGATTTTCTAATTTTGGCGATAGTAAGATACTAATTCTTGAGGATTCAGACCATGATGGAGTCGTAGACACAAAAAAAGTGTTTTTAGAAAATATTCCATTCCCCTCGGCAATCGCTGTAGGTCATGGCGGGTTATTTTTGGGAGCACCACCAAATTTATTGTTTGCACCGGATTCAGACGGTGATGATAAGGCAGATTTTGAAAATATAAAGGTATTGTTGACGGGTTGGGGAATTAGAGATAGACATGAAACAATAAATAGTTTCCATTGGGGTCCTGATGGATGGTTGTATGGTCTCGAAGGTTTTGCAACGCCGTCAAAAATCAGAAAACCTTTGGGTAAGGGTAAAATTTATAAGCATAGAGAATCTTTCCCAGATGATTTATTGGAAGGAGAAGGAGTGGATATCAATGGAGGAGTATGGAGGTATCATCCATTGAAAGAAAGATTCGAAGTAGTTGCACATGGATTTAGCAACCCATGGGGAATTGATTATGATGAAAAAGGCCAGTTATTTATTTCAGCTTGCGTAATTCCTCATTTATTTCATATTATTCCAGGAGGCATTTACCAACGTCAAGGAGGAAGTCATTTTAATCCTTATGTATATGAAGATATACAAACAATAGTTGATCATAGGCACAGATCTGCACATGGCGGAGCTAGAATTTATCAATCTGATGCTTTTTCGTCAGATCAACAAGGAAGGATTTTCATGGCAAATATTCACGAGCATGCTGTTCTTTCAGATGTGCTAACCAAGAATGGATCTGGTTTCAATGCAAGCCATGGTGAGGATTTCTTGTTGGCAAATAATGCTCAATGGATTGGCTTTAGTTTGGAAGTAGGTCCAGATGGCGGAATCTATGTGTTAGACTGGCATGATGCAGATATCTGTGGTATGGAGGTGGCAAACAAGGAGACAGGAAGGGTGTTTCGTATTATGCCTGAAAATAGTAAGGCTGAAAATTGGGAAGGAAGATATAAAGATTTAGCTCTATTTTCTGACGAAGAATTGGTCAATTTGCAATCAAGTAAAAGTAATTGGCACGCTCAACGAGCTAGAATAATTTTACAACACAGGGCTTCTACAAAGGCTTTATCTGAATCTTCAATTTTTGAGTTGAAGCGATTATTAATAAAGGAGAAAAATGGGAGCATTAGATTAAGGGCACTTTGGACATTATTTACCACTAATAATATTTCTACTCTTGATTTGGTAAATTTATTAAAAGACAAAGATGAATATATTAGGGCTTGGGCGATTCAATTTCTTTGTGAAGATGGATTATCAGATAATGCAACTCTAGATGCATTAAACCAATTGTCAAAAAATGAAAAATCTGCTGTCGTTCGACTTTATTTAGCTTCTGCATTGCAGAAAATAAATAAAGATGAAAGATGGAATATAGCTCAAGAGCTTTCGAAATATGATAAAGATGCAAATGATCCAAATATCCCGTTCATGTTATGGTTTGCAATAGAGCCATTAATAATGGAAAATCATAAAAAAGCATTGAACCTTGCAAAAACATCTAAAATACCTTCCATCAGTAATAAAATAGCTAGAAGAATAGTTGACGGAGGAAGCCTTAATATATTGGTTGATGCATTTAAAGACGAGTCCAAAGGCAGAAAAGATATGCTTGAAGGATTGTTAGCTGGACTTCAAAATCATTCCGATTTAACGGAGCCTTCAAATTGGGAATCCGTAAAAAAAGTAATAAAATTAGATAGGAATTTGAGTCAATTGATAGAGGATGTTGACCAGCAATTTGGAAATTCTGAATCTGCATTGAAAATGATGGAATCATTAAAAAATATTAATACAAAATCGGATGTAAAACAGAAGGCAATAATAAATCTGGCAGCACAGCAAAGAAAAGAGCTAGAAAAGTTGATTCCAGAACTAATAAAACAGCCAGAATTGCGAATAGAAGCGATTCGAGCCATTGCAGCTTACGATAATGAAGAACTTGGAAAATTGTTATTGATAAATTATTCCAACCTTAATGCAGCTGAGAAGCAAGAAGCTTTGCAAACTTTATCCTCTAGGTCTGTATACGGGTGGCAACTAGCGAAAGCAATTGAAAATAAATCGATTCCAAAATCAGAAATTCCTGCTTATATAGCAATGCAAATTAGAAGAGTAGTCGGCAATGGGTTTGTTGAAATATGGGGTCCGATAGATAATGTTACAAGCAATATTGAAACTCAATTAAAAAAATACCAAAGATTGTTAACAGAAGAAAGATTATACAAAGCTGATTATGAACATGGACAGGTAGTATATCAGAAAACTTGTTCTCCTTGTCATAAATTGTTTGGAAATGGTGGACAACTAGGTCCTGAACTAACAGGATCTAATCGAACAAATATTTCGTATTTACTTAGCAATATTTTGAATCCAAATGGTGAAATTCAAGAAGATTACAAAATGGTGATAGTCTCGACAAATGACGGCAGAATTTATAGTGGAAATATCATAGCAGAAAATAGTCAAAATATAACATTGAGAACGGTTGGACAAGATGCAATTTCGATCAACAAGTCTAAAATTCAAGATAGAGAGGTGTCAGATAAATCAATGATGCCTGAAGGCCTTTTGGAAACATTATCAGATAAAGAAATTGTAGATTTAATAGGATTTTTGAAAAAATTGGAACCTAACAAAACCTTCAAAGAAATAAATTAAATGTATTTTTAATAAATTGTAATTTTTAACATTTGTTGCAGATATAAATTTTTTTATAAAGTATTGATTTGAGAAGAATTACAGATAATCTGAAGTATTTATTGCATTATTAGAATTAAATTAAAATAAAACGAATGAGAATTGGAATGAATATGCTCCTTTGGACAAATCATGTAACAAATGACCATATACCATTAATAGATACAATTAAAGAAATCGGGTATGATGGAATTGAAATTCCTTTAGGTGAGGGTGATTCGAAACATTATAGCATGTTAGGCAAAGTACTAAGTGAAATGGGTATAAAAACAACAGCTGTAACATCTCTTCTTGAGAATACTAATATTGCTAGTCCTCATAAAAGTATAAGAGCAGCAGGCTTAGAAAGAATTAAATGGGCTATTGATATGGCAAGTGAAATTAAAGCTGAATTAATTTGTGGACCGATTCATTCTGCTTTTGCTTATTTTACAGGTGTGCCACCTACGGAAAGTGAATTGAAATGGAGTGTAGAAAATCTTCAGAAAGCAGGTGAATATGCAGCAAAATCAAATGTTATCCTAGCTCCTGAAGCATTAAATAGATTTGAGTGTTATTTGGTAAATACTATGACAGATTTGGGTAAATTATTAGATGATGTGAATCACCCTAACGTTGGTGCTATTTATGATACGCATCATGCAAACATAGAAGAAAAAAATCAAGGAAAAGCCATCCAAGAAATTTCAAGACATTTGAAGCACGTGCATATTAGTGAAAATGATAGGGGGACACCAGGAGCCGGTCAAGTAAATTGGGATGAAGTATTTTCTGAACTGGCAAGGATAAATTACCAAGGTTGGGTGACAATTGAGGCATTTAGCAGGGCAGTTCCTGAATTTTCAAATGCTATCAATGTGTGGAGAGAATTTTCGCCGCCGGATGAAATTTGTCGTAATGGTTTTGATTTTGTAACCAAAATGATAAAGAATAGGAAATGATGATTTATTTAATAATTTGAAATGATATGAAAAGACCAAAATTTTCTATTGGCAGTTGGGCATTTTCATTTGGACCATTCGAAAAGAACCCGTGGTCTTTTGATAAATTTTTGGCATATGCAAGAAATGCAAAATATGACGGCATTGAAATAAATGGATTTATGCCTCATCCACATCCGGATGTTTTTAACACATTTGCAAAATGTAAAGATCTTAAAAATAAAATTGAGGATTTTGGATTGGGTATTTCAGGTTATGCACCTGATTTTAGAGATGTTCCACCTGCAGAAGTTTCTGAGGATAAGTATTTGGAATTGATTAGAAAAACTGCTGAGTTTTGTAATCATCTAGAAATAAACACATTACGAATTGACACTATAAGTCATCCTAATAGGATGCCCGAAAATGAATACATCACTAGATTCAATAGGCTCAGTAAAACTTGGCATTCAGCTGCTGAATTATGCTTGGATGCAGGGATTAAACTTGTTTGGGAATTTGAACCAGGCTTTTGGCTAAATAAGCCAAGTGAAATTATTGCAATTGTTGAAAATGTTGGGCACAAAAATTTTAAGGTCCTTTTTGATTCAAGTCACGCCTATATGTGCTCAGTTATAGGTGCTAGACAATCGGGAGAAAAAGAAACTTTGGAAGGTGGAATAAATGAGTTTGCAAAATTATTAAAAGATCACATTGGACATTTTCATTTAATAGATAGCGATGGAACTTTGCATAATAATGAGACCAGCACTCATGCACCATTTGGGCAAGGTTTTATAAATTTTCATGAGTTAATTAGAACTGTCCGTCAAGAAGTGGAAAGTCTTTCATGGTGGTGTTTTGATTTTTGCTTTTGTCCGACAACAGAAGAAGATGGAAAAAAAGCAATTCCATTTGTAGAAAAAATATTAAAAGAAATAGAATGAAATATGCAATTTCTAAAGGAATAAAAATATTTTATCAAATTCGAGGAGTAGGGGATCCATTAGTCTTAATAATGGGTTTTGGAGCAGATGGGAATACTTGGGAAAAACATGTGCTGGAATATGAAAAGCATTTTTGTTGCCTTTTGATCGATAATAGAGGCATTGGTTTGTCCGGACAGCCAGAAGGACCTTATACTACATCAATGATGGCTGATGATGTGATTGCAGTGATGAATCAAGAAAACATAAAAAAGGCAAGAGTTGCAGGAATCTCAATGGGAGGCGCAATTACTCAACAATTGGCTATTAATTATCCTGAACGCGTTCAATCTATTGCTTTGATTAGTACTTGGGCAAAATTTAATAATTTTGCTAAATCAATGTATTCTAATTTGAAAAGCTTGAGACTTACCAGTGATCCGGGTGTTTTCATGGGATTATTGCAACTTTGGATTTTTGCTCCTCCTTATTTTGAGACCAATTTATTGGATTTGGAAGAAGGTAAAATTGGTGCAAGAAATAATTCGAACCCTCAAACCCAAAATGGATTTGAAGGTCAATTAAATGCATGTGTACAGCACGATGTTATAGACCAATTACATAAAATCAATGTGCCTACTTTAATTACAGTTGGAGATTTGGATATCATGACTCCACCTTCTTTCTCTAAATTATTGCATCATGGAATAAAGAATTCTTTGTTTGTTAATTTTCCAAATGGAGGGCATGTTCATCATTGGGAAGACTTAGAAAGGTTTAACCAGATTACTACGGAATTCTTTTTGAATAATTAAGATGCATAAAGAACACTTAAGCCAAATCAAAATATGGGGAATATCAAAATAGCATGTGAAACATATACGTGGCAGATGCCAGGTGAGATTTATAAGGGTAGATTAGGTCATATTATGAAAATTATGTCAAAATCTGGTTTTTTGGGTATTGAAGCTGAAACAAGTTTTTTTGGCGATTTTTCAGATCCAATTAAAATGAAAGAAGAATTGCATAAAAATGATTTAGAACTCGTAGCATTGTGCCATGTGGAAGATTGGTTGCATAATAAAGAAACTGAAGAAGAAAAAGCAAATTCAAATAAGTGGATTAAATTTTTAGCTCACTTTCCAAAAACGATTTATCTTCCAGTACAAATGCCTGGTCAAAATCGAAATAACCTAAAAGAACGACAAAATAATCTAATAAGTTGCATCAATAACCTTTCTGAGAGAGCTGCAGATAAAGGGATAAATTGTTCATACCATCCAAATTCGCCTTCGGGCTCGGTTTTTAGAACCGAAGAAGATTACAAGATATTATTAAATGGCTTGAACAATAAATGGGTTGGATATACACCAGATGTTGGGCATATAGCAAAGGGAGGAATGGATCCACTTTCAATAATAAAAGAATATCGGAATTTGATAAATTTAGTTCACTATAAAGATATGAACGAAGATTTGAGTTGGGCACAGACTGGGGATGGAATCATTGATTTTGTAGGTATCACTAATTTTCTTTTGGAAACCAATTATAAAGGTTGGATTATTATGGAGGATGAATGTGACAAATGCATAACATTTCCTGATGAAGTAACTTTAGAAGATGGATTTTACATAAATAGAAATATAAAGCCATTGCTCGAAAATTAATCTATCTTTCATTATTAATATAAACAGAAATTAATCATTTTATGAAACACGCAAAATATTTATTTAACACTCTTTTTTTACTATTTCTAACGCTGAGCTGTAATTCCAATAAAGCTGAAGTTCAGGAAGAGAAATCTGAAAGTATCGAGCAATGGATTACTTATGATGGGAAAAAGGAAATGCCTAAAATCGTTTTAGTTTCTGGTGATGAAGAATACCGTTCTGAAGAAGCTTTGCCTCAAATAGCAAAAATACTTACTGAACAACATGGGTTTAATTGTACGGTATTATTTGCTCAAGATCCAGAAAAACCTGGTGTTGTAAATCCAAATAACACGCATAATATTCCTGGTTTAGAAAAATTAGACTCTGCTGATATGATGATTATTTTTACAAGATTTAGAGCATTGCCAGATGACCAGATGAAACATATTGACAATTTTTTAACATTAGGAAAGCCTGTTATTGGAATGCGTACATCGACTCATGCGTTTATGTTTAGCGATAAAGATAATTTTGAATCCTCATATGCGCGTTATGGGAATAATTATGGGGAAAAAGATGCGTGGCAAGATGGATTTGGAAGATTAGTGATGGGTGAAAAGTGGATCTCGCATCACGGAAATCATGGTCATCAAAGCACTCGCGGAATCATTGCAGAAAATGCAATAGACAATGCAATACTGAATGGTATTTCAAATGGTGCATTATGGGTGCCTACAGATGTGTATGGCGTTCGATTGCCTTTGCCTGGGGATTCTCAGCCGCTTTTATTAGGTCAAGTAATGGATAGAGAAGGCACAAGAGATGATAACGATATTTTTTATGGGATGCGTTCTACAGATCAAAAAATACCAGCTATAATTGAGAGAAAAAATGAAAAAGGAGATTTGACACCACTTGATCAAAATAGTCCTATGATGCCAGTGGCATGGACAAAGACTTATCAATTGCCAAATGGTAAAGCTGGTAATTGTTTTTCAACAACAATGGGAGCATCTGCAGATTTGTTAAATGAAGAAATGAGGCGATTAATTGTAAATGCCGTTTATTGGGGCTTAAAAATGGACATTCCTGAAAAAGCAAATGTTAACTTGGTTGGAGATTACAAACCATCGCAATTTGCATTTAAAACGGATGATTATTGGTTGGAAAAGGATTTGATTATTGGTAAAACATTGAAATAGTAATTTAAATTAATCTGAATCAGATTGCTTCTTCGGGTAAATTTATTAAATTCCTTAAGCTTATCAATACAAAAAACTATTGCTACTGATGCATTTGTAATTCTAAATATGATTAGAAATCATTGATGTCCAATAAAAAATTAAAAATCTTTTATACTCCTTTGAAATAAGGGATTTTGAAGTGGTCGCCCCTCTAAGGCTTATTTTGTTATTGACATACATTGATACAAACAATTCATTCCTACGGGATTTTTTAGCCTAAGTAATGGCTAACTGTTTGTAAAAAGAAATATAAAAATGACAATTAGCTCCGTAGGATCGGTCTTGTCTTAGATAATAGTGACACCAAAATTAGTTGCATGGTTAAAGGCTTTGAAAAAGGGAGCTCTTTTTATTCAATTTTTGCTCAATCAAAAAATGAAAAGATAACTTCTAAAACAAAGATGTCTAATAAATCAATTTTAAGCCTTTCAACTCCTTTGAAACAAACAATTTTGAACAGATCATCTATTTAGGGCTTATTTTCTTATTGTCAATGTTTGCAATAAACAATTCGTCCTTTTTGGGATTTATAGTCTGAGTAAGGGCAATGAGTTTGTGAAAAGAAAAATGAAAAGGATATTGAGTTCCGTAAGCGAGAAATTTAACCTAACAATGTGAAAAAAAATAATAGCTTAAAATAATAAAAAAAATAGCCGCTGTCAATTAAAACAGCGGCTATTTCTTATAATTAAACTTTGAAAAAAGATTAGAAACCTTCGTTCTGAGTTAATGTAGGATTTCCATTATCATCATTAGACTGATCAATTGCATCCTGAGGAATAGGGAATCTAATGTTTTTATCTTGGAAT
>JAHEAQ010000120.1 GCA_024642705.1 Bacteroidota bacterium
AAAAATCAATCTGACCTTGCTTTGGCATTATATAAAACAGGCAAACCTGTTATTTTGGTCTTAAATGAAGGCAGACCAAGAATTATAAGAGATATAAATGATCAAGCAGCCTCTGTTATTCAAATGTACTTGCCTGGAAATCATGGAGGAGACGCGCTGGCAAATATTTTATTTGGTGATGTGAACCCATCAGGGAGGTTGCCTTATACTTATCCTATGTTTTCCAATACTCCCATCACCTATGATCATAAACCTTCTGAAAATCAGGAAAAAATGGAAGGTGTTTATGATTATGAATCGAAATTTGCCATACAGTATCCTTTTGGCCATGGTTTAAGTTATACTACTTTTGAATATGCGAATTTGAATTTGAGTGCTCCTTCTTTTGCTGAAGGAGAAAGCCTTTCAGTTTCAATTGAAGTGAAAAATACAGGTGACATAAACGGAAAAGAAGCTGTGTTAATGTACACAAGCGACTTATTTGCTTCTGTTACACCAAATAACAAACAACTTGGGGATTTTGATAAAATTTCATTAAAACCAGGAGAAACAAAAAAAGTTACCTTTAAAATTACCGCTGATGACTTAAAATTTATTGGCAGAGATATGAAATGGGTAACAGAACCAGGAGATTTTAAAATTTCAATAGGAGGATTGGAAAAGCAATTTGAATATAAAGGTAATTTAGACAAAATGAAAAAAAGTTCTAAGAGCTAAATATTTGGTTGACTTTTCTTTTAATAATTAATGCGTTATTGACAAAAACAAGAATAATAAAAAGATTAAAATTGGTAATAGATTAAATTGGTATTAATATATTATAATCTTAAACTAAGAATTTATTTACAAGGCTTCAAAAACGCAATTATGGAGAAATTTCATACACTTTTTATAAAAGATATTAAAAGAAGATTGTTCTTAGAAAATCAAAATAGGATTGTTATCTGTCTTAATTTAATTTCTGAAGAGCAATTATGGAATCAGCCAAATGAAAATTTGAACAGTATAGGGAATTTAATTCTGCATCTTTGTGGGAACATTACACAATATGTAAACTCTGGAATATTCCGCGAAAAAGATTTAAGAAATAGAACCGAAGAATTTGAAAATTCGAAGCCATATAACAAAGCAGATATTTTGAATTATCTTAATGAAACAATGAGTATCATTGAAAGGAAATTGGAAATAATAACTGCAGATATGTTATTAAAAGATTATAAAGTTCAAGGTTTTAATGAAAACGGGGTATCCATTCTTGTTCATATAACAGAACATTTTTCATACCATGTAGGTCAAATTACTTTATTGACAAAATTATTTAACAATATTGACACTGCTTATTACGGTGGAATGGATCTTAATGCAAAAAGTACCTAATGTTACATTTAGAGATTTTTAAGTAAGGATTAATCAAATTGTTTTCGTCTAATTTTATTTGTACTTTTAACAAGTTGTATACCACAAAAAATGAAATATCTAATAATAGCTTGCTTATCTACAATTGGAGTAATTGTTTTGTTTTTTCGAAATGAGCATGAAATTTCATTTGTTCCAGATCGTATTATTCAAGAAAATGCGACTGGCAGTGATATTTATCAAAATCAATTTAACGAATATTGGTATTCTGGGCTTGCAGAGCTTTCAGGTTATGATTTAAAGCAGTCAAGATATGGCGAAATTCATGATGGAATAGCAACAATGATTTTTGTTTCAGAACCATTTTCAAAGAAAAAGCAAGTTAAAATTGATAATCCAGATTTAGCCAAAAAAGATGCTATTTCAGTTCTAAAATTGAATGCAACAAGGCAATTTCTTACAGGTATTTATCCTTACAGTCTTATGACTTCTGTTTTTAGTCCAATTTCACTTGGAAAATATTCAAATGCATTAAAAATTTCTCTAACAGGGCAAGAATGGTGTGGCCACGTATTTCAACAAATGAATTTTACAGGCAATAAATATAAATTTAAATCCTTTTCATATTTTGAATCAGAAGGGGATAAAAGTTTGAACATTAATAAATCTATTTTAGAAGATGAAATATATAATCTAATAAGATTAAATCCAGAGTTATTGCCTATTGGGAAAGTTGAAATAATTCCTTCTTTGGTTGTAAGTAGATTTATTCATAAAGAATTAAAGCCATATGTTTCAGAAGCAACAATCCAAAAGCTTGAGTGGAATGGTTTACAAGTTGATTGTTATACCATCAAATATTTGGATAGTAACAGAACTTTAAATATTTATTTCCAACCAAATTTTCCTTATATCATTGAAGGGTGGGAAGATACTTATAAAGGAATGGGGGAAGTTGAATTAACTACAACAGCAATTAGAAAAAATACGAAACGTCTCGATTATTGGAACAAGAACAATAACATAGATCGGAATTTAAATGCTGAATTGTACCAATAAAAAGTTAAAATTTATTGATCAAAAGAAATAAATTGGCCAGCTGACCTACTTTCGTGGTTGAGTTCATCGATCCATGTTTCAGGGATTTCGCGAATAATATCGCTTAATTTTTTATCCCAAATAGCTGAAATTTCTTTTAAATCTGATTCTTCAAATCTCTTTTCAATGATTTCACCCGTAGTGTTTTTAAAAATTACCACGTCAATTGGGAAATCAACATCATTTGCACTAACTCTAGTGGAGTCAAAAGAAAGAAATCCAGTTTTCAATGCAAATCTTAGCGTTGATTCAAAACTTAGAGTTCTGTTTAATATTGGTTTTCCATATCCAGAATTACCGATAATAGTGAATGGGGCGGCAGTTCCTATTTCAATCCAATTCCCTTCTGGGTAAAGCAAAAAAAGTTTGTGCTCTGAATCTTCAGCAAACTTACCACCAACAATCGTAAACAAATTAAAAGCCAATCCTGATTGGGCAAGAGATTCTTTATCTTCATGGGCAACCTTTCTTAATTGAATTCCAAACTCATTGACAACTTTATACATTTTATTGAAATTATGACCTTCTTCTTCAAGCACTTCTTCAAAATAGGTGACAGCCTTATCTCTTATTGATCTCAAACCAGAAGTCATCAAAAATATAGTGCCATGGCTGCTTGTATGCAAAGATATTTTTTTTGCAGTGGTCGTTTCAGAACCCGTAGTAATTCTTGTATCCGCAATTGCGACTAGTCCTTCCCGAACTCTGATACCCAAGCAATATGTCATATAAATTTATTTAGATGCAAATGTAATAATATTGGGATTATTAAAAATATAGTTTTTGAATTTCCAAATGAGAACGAGATATATTTTCATAATTCTGATTAATAAAGTTGATAACTTTTTCTTCATCATCAAAATTTTGAAAAGCAATACATTCATCAATACTTTTTTCCAGATTAGCAAGAATAATATCAAAACCTAGAGGTCTGGCTGAGATATTGGTTAAGTGCCTTTTTATCTTTTGTCCTGAATATATGACAGAACGCGGAAACAATTCATTGGAAATGATTAATTTATAAATTTCTGCAGTTGATAATTGCCTTTGATTTATGTTCATATAAACATCAAATGCTTCCAGAGACTTAAGTAAAGTTATCCATTGATAATGCATCAGAGGTATATTAATTCCTCCGTTTGTTAAAATAGTAATATCAGAAATTTTACTTTTTAGAATTCTGAGAATTTGTAAATTTCTTTCTATATAAATGCCCAAATTAATAAAAGACCAAGCATTGGTGTGCAATAAAGTGTTTGCAAAAGTTGAATTAATTAAAGATAGATGCAGAATTATTTTTTCTGAAAACTGAAATACTTTAGACGAGTTGAACTTACTCCCATCTAAGCCTTTCATAAAAAGATGAAATTTGTTTATTGCTTCCCAAGATTCTGTAGAAAGATTATTTCGGATGCTTTTTGCATTTTCTCTAGCTTTCTGAGCAATATTTGCAATACTATTGGGATTATTATAATCAAAAATAACTTTTTGCCATACCTCACCCTCATTAACGCTGGTGTTAATGTCGAAATCTGAACCGGACATAAAAAGGATAGATCTTAAGGTAAAATCTTTATTTTGCGACATTGGGGCATCAAGCGTAGAAAAATATTGAACTTTCAAATATCTTGAACAATGTTCGCATCTTTCGATATTTCTACCTATCCAATAAAGACTTTCAGCTACACGTGTGAGCATTAATTTATTTTTTTATAACCCAAGTGTCTTTTGATCCACCGCCTTGAGAAGAGTTTACAATAAGGTTTCCTTTTTTTAATGCAGTTCTAGTAAGCCCTCCTTTTAATACAAAAGGTTCTTTGCCTCCTAATATAGTAAAGGTTCTTAAGTCAATGTGTCTTGGTTGTAAATTTTCTTCCTCTTCAATATAAGTTGTGAGCGTACTTAATAACATTTTTGGTTGTGCTATAAAATTACGAGGATCAGCCTTTACCTTTTCCCTTAATTCATCCAATTCTGATTTGCTCATTTGATCACAAATACATACTCCATAACCACCAGACATATCTACAGGTTTTACAACCAATTTTTCAGTATTTTCTAACACATACTGCAAGTCTTTTTCTCTTTCACAAATATAAGTAGGAACATTATTTAAAATTGGATCTTCACCGAGATAGTATTTTATCATATCTGGAACATAAGCACAAATTGCTTTGTCATCTGAAATCCCTGTTCCTGGAGCATTAATGATTGTTACATTACCTTTTAAATATGCGCGCATGAGACCTTTAACGCCAAGAAATGAATCTGGACGGAATACTTCAGGATCCAAAAAAGCATCATCTATTCGGCGATAAACTACATCAACTTGGATGTCACCATCTATTGTTTTCAAATATACTTTATCATTAGATACATACAAGTCTCGGCCTTCCGCCAATTCAATTCCCATATTTTGAGCCAAATATGTATGTTCAAAATATGCTGAATTAAAAACTCCAGGTGTTAAAAGGACACAAAAGATTTCACCCATAGGCTTTTCAGAAATATTCCAAAATGCTTGAACCAATTTATCTGTGTAATTTTCTACAGGTTCCACAATCATGTCTTTGAAAGAATGCGGAAATACACGGCGCATGGCAACTCTGTTAGTAAGCACATAACTTACTCCAGAAGGGCTACGTAAATTATCTTCTAAAATGTAAAAGTCTCCGTCCGAATGTCTGATAATGTCAGTTCCACTAATATGACAATAAATATTTTTTTTCGGTGAAAACCCCTCCATTGATTTGCAATAATGTTTTGAAGTTTTCACAAGATGTTCAGGAACAATTTTGTCTTTTAATATTTTGCCTTCGTTATAAACGTCATGAATAAAATGATTTAGAGCGATGTTACGTTGGATTACACCTTTTTCTATTTTATCCCAATCGGTTGGATTTATTATTCTTGGAAAAAGATCGAACGGAAAAATTTGTTCCACACTTTCTTTTTTATCATACAATGCATAGGTAACGCCTTGATTAAGAAATGAAAGTTTTGCATTTTCATTCAAAGCCATAAAGTCTTGCACGGTCATTTCTGAAAGTCGGTTAACAAAATTCTGATAATGATGTATTCCTGAATTTCTATCTTGTATAAATTCATCGTACATTCCTACCGAAGCCTCATAATTTTTGAGGAGTTGGATCATATATTATATATTGTTAATAAAGTTCAATTGATATAGAACAAGGTAATTAAAAAAGCAGAAAACAGAACTATATTTTTTGTAATATTATATTTCATAATAGCAGATAGGGTTAGTGACAATAAAATAATATGTCGTATATTTTATAGTTTTCAAAATTAAATGCTGAAATATTTTTTAAATAGGCGACTAATTACCGCAATAAATTCATTTTTGCAATATGATATTTAGTTTTTCAAAAACATTTTAAATGGGAATTCAAGTAGCAATAAAACATAACACAGTATACAAATATGATCGAGCAATTAAGATGTGGCCACAAGTAATTAGATTAAGACCTGCACCACATTCGCGAACTAAGATCCTTGCGTATGCATTAAAAATATCTCCTGAACAGCACTTTATAAATTGGATGCAAGACCCATTTGGGAATTATCAAGCTCGAGTTGTTTTTCCAGAACTAGTCAAGGAATTTGAGATTAATGTTGAAGTAATTGCAGACTTAGTATCTGTAAATCCTTTTGATTTTTTCTTGGATGAATATGCAGAAACATTCCCATTTGCATACAAAGATGCCTTAAAAAAAGAACTGAACCCATATTTAGAAATTAGCGAATCGGGACCTGAGCTATTAAAAAGTGTTAATGACTGCAGAAATTTTTTAAATCAAATTACAGTTGATTTTTTGGTAGCTGTGAATCAGTATGTGTACAAAAAAATTAATTATAACATAAGACTTGAAGTTGGAGTGCAATCTTGCGAAGAAACTTTGCTCAAAAAGTTGGGGTCTTGCAGGGATTCTGCTTGGCTATTGGTTTCAATTTTGCGCCATTTTGGATTAGCAGCAAGGTTCGTATCTGGATATTTGGTACAATTAAAAGCAGATGTGGAATCCAAAGATGGTCCCTCAGGACCTGCACAAGATTTTACAGACCTGCACGCTTGGGCAGAAGTTTTTATTCCTGGAGCTGGATGGATAGGTCTAGATGCTACTAGTGGGCTATTTGCTGGTGAAGGCCATATTCCGTTGGCTTGTACACCGCATTTTGAAAGTGCAGCGCCTCTTACAGGAGCTACAGAAGTTACGAAAGTAGAGTTTCAATTTAGCAATAGTGTGGAAAGAATTTTTGAATCTCCAAGAGTTACAGCACCCTATACAAAAGAACAAGTTAAAAGAATTAAGAATTTAGGATACACAGTTGATCAATTATTGGAAAGTGGAGATGTGCGACTTACCATGGGAGGTGAACCTACTTTTATATCTGTAAAAGATATGGAATCAGAGCAATGGAATACTGCTGCCGACGGCAAAGATAAGAGAGAATTAGGAATGGATCTTGCTGAAAAATTAAAATTTTCATTTGCCCAAAATGGTTTTATACATTTTGGGCAAGGCAAATGGTATCCAGGGGAACCAATTCCTAGGTGGCAATATGGTATTTTTTGGAGGAAAGATCAAGAAAAACTATGGGGCAACGAAAAATTGATAGGCAACCCAACCAAAAAAGGAAATCTAAAGCTTGAAGATTCCAACAATTTTATGCGGCTTTTAACTCAAGTATTAGGATTAAATTCTAATTTATTTCTACCTGCTTTCGAAGACAAATACTACTATTTGTGGGAAGAGCAAAATCTTCCTGTAAATTTTGATAAAACCAATAGCAATACACTTGATAATATTTCTAGAAAAACACTTGTCGAACTTTTAGAAAGTGGCATGGATGAAGCTACAGGATTTGTTTTGCCTTTGAGAATGAATATAGTTAGTGAAAAATGGGAAAGTTGTGAATGGAAATTCAAAAGAAAAAAGCTAATTCTTATACCTGGAAATTCTCAATTAGGCCTTAGGCTGCCTTTGGATAGGTTGATTGAGAAAAAAGAAGATCCTTCTGAAATTATTGTGCCTTCGAGCCCTATAGAACAATCATCTGCCTTATTAACTCGAGATGAAGCTCTTAAAAAAATTAAAAGCAGAGAGACCAATTATATTGGCGCCCAAGAAAAGTCTACATTTATTTCAGCTCTTTGTGTACAAATAGTGAATGGTAATCTGCATGTTTTTTTGCCGCCAATTGAAGAAATGAATTACTTTTTGGATCTGCTGTATAGCATTGAATATACTGCTGAAAAATTGTCCATGCCAGTAATTCTAGAAGGTTATCAACCACCATATCATAATGCTATAGTAAAACTTGCAGTAACGCCGGATCCTGGAGTCATAGAAGTTAATGTGCATCCAGCTCATTCTTGGAATGAATTAATTGAAATTTACGATACTCTTTTTCAAGCTGTAGAAGAATCGGATTTGGGAACAAACAAATTTATGCTTGATGGTACACATACCGGAACCGGAGGAGGAAATCACATCACATTGGGTGGAAAATCTCCCGCAGAAAGCCCTTTATTACGAAGACCAGACTTATTGAGATCAATGGTCAATTTTTGGCAGAACCATCCTGGATTGTCATATTTGTTTTCTTCTCAATTCATTGGACCTACAAGTCAAGCTCCAAGGGTTGATGAGGGAAGACCAGATATTTTATATGAACTTGAAATAGCATTTTCAGAACTTGAAAAACAAAAAGATCCACCTTTTTGGTTAGTGGATAGATTATTGCGTAATCTTTTGACAGATATTACAGGCAACACACACAGGTCGGAGTTTTGTATTGACAAATTATATAGCCCTGATTCTTCTACTGGACGGTTAGGAATACTGGAATTAAGGGGTTTTGACATGCCTCCACATAAAGAAATGTGCTTTGTTCAAATGTTGTTAATCCGATCATTAATAGCAGCTTTCTGGAAAAATCCTTACAAGCAGAGATTGATTCATTGGGGTACTGATCTTCACAACAAATTCATGATGCAGCATTATGTCAAAGAAGATATGTATGAAGTTGTTGATTATTTAAATCAGAATGGAATTGAATTTGAAAAAGAATGGTTAGATATATTTTTAGATTTTAGATTTCCATTGCAAGGTAATTTGAACATACAAGGCATAAACTTGAGCTTACGAACAGCCATTGAACCATGGATAGTGTTGGGTGAAGAAATGTCGAGCTCAGGAACAGCAAGATATGTGGATTCTTCTTTAGAAAGACTTGAATTGTTTGTAGAAGATATCAACCCAGAAAGGTATCTAATCCTTTGTAATAAGATCAATGTCCCTCTAGTAAAAACTGGTTATTCAGGCAAATATGTTGCTTCTATTCGATATAAAGCTTGGGCTCCATATTCTGCACTTCATCCAACCATTGGAGTAAATTCACCACTGGTTTTCGATATTTATGATACTTGGAACGAAAGAACTATTGGAGGTTGTACCTATCATGTAGTTCATCCTGGCGGAAGGAATTATGATTCTTTTCCAGTAAACAGTTTGGAAGCTGAAAGTAGAAGAGCAACAAGATTTTGGGAATTTAACCATAATCCAAAGACAGAAACAACCATACTAGATCAAGTCATAAACACGAATATTCAAAAAAACTATATTACGCTCCACAAAGAAAAATTGGAGAAAATAGATATAATAAAGGTGCAACCAAGCATGGAATTTCCACACACATTGGATCTAAGAAGAGTTTAGAATATAGAATTTTATTTCAATCCTTATAATCCATTAGGCTTCTGATAAAATTCAATATAATCATTAAACTAACTTCATATTAACAGGATCCCACGATATTGGCCTGGATTCAAAATAGCTTTTGTTGGCCGCAAGAGAAGGAGCAGCAGCCCGCAAGCCAAAACTTGAATTTTCTATAGCTTTTTCTTTACCCATAATAGCATTAAAGAAATTCATATAGTGCGCTTTATGAGAATCGAAATTATTAGGTTCCTTATAAACTTCTTTGCTTGCTATTTTGATTGGTTTCGAAGGATTTGGATATTTAGCTTTGAACCATTTTACGTATTCTTTTTGCTGTGCTTCAGTAAAGGTATCAAAAGAGTCCCAACCTCCATAAGTAGGACTGTCGCTCATTTTACTTTTTGTCAGCATCAATTTATTTCCTACAATTTCTAATACTCCTTCTGTGCCCATCAGCTTGAAATTTCCACCTTCTCCTCCGCCATCAATAAAGTTCACTTTTAATATCAGATTAAAAGCTTCGTGGGATTCGGTTTTTGGATAATCGAAAACAGCAAGCATCACGTCTGGGACATTTCTCCCATCATTCCAATACCTCAAACCACCAGTAGCAAATATTTTATTAGGCCCTAATGAAGACAATATAACGTGCATTCCTGAAAAAAGATGAACAAACAAATCTCCTGCAACCCCTGTACCATATTCTTGGAAATTACGCCACCTAAAAAAATGTTCTTTATTAAATGGTATTTTCGGAGCATCTCCCAAAAATCTACTCCAATCTATAGTTTCTTCGCTTGCATCTGTAGGAATTGAATATTGCCAAGCTCCATTCGAGGATTGCCTATTAAAGGATGCTTCAGCCATTACCAACTTGCCAAGTTCTCCAGATTTGTATATTTCCTTGGCTTTTTGATAAATCAATGAACTTACTCCCTGACTGCCAATTTGAACAACTTTTCCCGTCGATTTTTCAGCATTAACGACGGACATTCCTTGTTCAATATGATGGACTATTGGTTTTTCTAAATAAACATGTTTACCAGCATTCATTGCAGCGATGGCAATTTTATTGTGCCAATGATCTGCAGTAGAAATAATTACTGCGTTTATGTCATTTCGGCTTAATATTTCCTGATAATTTCTTGTTGTATAGATATTTTTCCCAAATACTTCTTTTGACCTATCCAAACGTCCCTGATATAAATCGCAAGTTGCTATCAAATTAACTCCTTTGATAGAAGTTGCTGCCCGACAATTATTGAAGCCCATTATGCCCATTCCAATCCCTGCGATATTCATGTCTTCTATCCCATTGAAATCAGCTTTATAGTCTAGTGTTATTTCTTTTTTTGTAGTAAGTAAATCTTTACCAATGGCAGTTGCTAAAAAGCTAGAACCTGCAATTGTTTTTACAAAATTTCTTCTTGATTGACTCATATTTATTTAATTTTTTAATCCTCCTAAATGTATAAATCTGATAGGTCAGCTTCTGCTAATTCTTGAATTAGCGTAGCTATCTTATTTGTAACATCATTATAAAATGCTTCTCCCGCTTCTGCAGTTGCTAATTTTGGATTCCCAATACCTGTATCTTCACTTACTTTTGTCCATTGCCTTTCAGCCCAAGCCCAAGGTTCATTTAAGGATTTTATTTTCCATTTTTTTGATTTTCCTTCTCCTGCTTCATCAAGAGGGCGCACTAATTCCGAATTAAAATGCAACATTAATGAAGTTTCCATTTCATCAGCGTGATCTCCATCAGCGTGCTTAAAATACTTTGTTTTATCCAAGGATTGAAACCAATTGCAAAATGAAATGAACATTTCGGGAAATTTTAACCCAACTTCCCTGATTATTGATTTGAAGTTGTTTCCGCCATGTGAGTTTAAGATTAGTAATTTTTTTATGCCTTGTCTATTAAGCACAGTAACTAGATCTTCTATGATAGCATG
Organism: Bacteroidota bacterium; assembly: GCA_024642705.1. Lineage (GTDB taxonomy): Bacteria > Bacteroidota > Bacteroidia > Chitinophagales > Saprospiraceae > Portibacter. The sequence goes on from JAHEAQ010000120.1 coordinate 11,156, forward strand.
TTGAGTACTTGGGTTCAAATTCATGTCCAGTAACACATCTGCTTGGCCAGTATTTACTCCGAATGGTATGGTAGGTAAAACAATAATTTTGGAACCCTTTTCAAATGCTTTTCTTGCAGATTCTGCTGCTATTTCATTTGCTTCATAAACATCTGTACCATAAGGCAAATGATAATTGTGTGCTTCAGTTGCAGCCCAAGGTAGAATCGCAAGATCAAATTTTTGATCTTTAATGTTTTTCCAATTATTTTCTAATAGTATATAAGGTCTCAAGTATTTTTTTATTTCACAATAT
>JAHEAQ010000002.1:0-27023 GCA_024642705.1 Bacteroidota bacterium
TTATCACCTGAACCTTTGTTTTTTTGTGGTCAAGAATTAAGCAACTCTACAATTGTAAAAAAATGGTTTGATGAAGTTTGTGAAAAAAATAAATTAAACCAGTTCCAAGTTGGACTCTCTAAATTAGGCAGGCCTATATGGGGAGCAGAATCTATTCCAGAAAAAGAAAATGCTGAGACCATTGTTTTCTTAAGCAGGCAACATCCACCTGAAGTAACAGGGTATAAAGCATTGCAGAGTTTTCTTGATGAAATAATGAATGATACCAAATTATCTACAGCTTTTCGCAAGAAATACAGGATCCTTATATATCCAATGCTCAATCCAGATGGCGTAGATTTAGGACATTGGAGACATAGTGCCGGAGGAGTTGACCTTAATAGAGATTGGGGTTATTATAGACAACCTGAAATTAGTCAAATTGCCAACCATATTTTCAACTTTACAAAGTCTAAAAAATCTGACATAATCTTGGGAATAGATTTTCACTCTACGCAGGAAGATGTATACTATACTTATCCTGGGGAACATGAACATATCATGAATTTTAGAAATTATTGGGTGGAATCTATTGAAAATATCTTAGGCGAAGGTAAAGCTTATGAAGAGCCCGATCCGCTAGAAAGCCCAGTCTCTAAAGGGTGGTTTGTGGTTCATTTTGGTGCAGATGGAGTAACATATGAAGTCGGAGATGAAAGTCCAAGAGCATTTATTGATCTAAAAGCCAGGGTTTCTGCTCGAGAAATGATGAAATTATTGATATTAAGGTAAAGTATAGATTTATTTAATTGGGCATTGAGTTAGTCTACTTAAAATAAATAACAATGATGCAGGTTTTCTCAATTTTAAATTTGTTTATTATTCTTTATCCCAAAAAAAAGATAAAATAAAACGTATAATTTACGCTAATAAATTAAATTAATGATTATTATTGTCAGGGATTCTCTTTGAAAGCTTTTTTTCTGACACAATTTTTTAATATTTTCAATTGAGAATCGCGATAAAATCTGTTTGGAAACTTAATAATTTATAACTTATGCGGAAAATTTCTACTTATTATTGGATAATACTTGGGATGTTAATATCCACAAGTATGTTCAGTCAACGTGCAATTACCGGAACAGTATCAGATGAAGCAGGTGAGCCATTAATTGGTGCCAATGTTCTCATCAAAAATACTTCTAACGGTACGATTACGGATATCGATGGTGCATACAGTATTAGTGCTAATACTGGAGATGTACTTGAAATTTCTTACATTGGTTTTGGAACTCAAGAGATAACTGTGGGTGAAGAATCAGTGATTAATGTTATCCTTGGAATAGGAGAACAATTGAGTGAAGTCATAGTAGTGGCTTATGGTACTCAAAAAAAGGTTACAGTTACAGGTGCTGTTTCGCAATTAAAGGGAAGTGAAATTATAAAATCACCTTCCGTTAACCTTACAAGTACTCTTGCTGGAAGACTCTCCGGTCTAACAGTTATTCAACCTAGTGGTGAACCAGGATCAGATGATGCAAGAGTAAGAATTAGAGGAACGAATACTTTAGGAAACAGTAGCCCATTGATAGTAATTGATGGTGTACCCGATAGGGACGGCGGTTTTGGTAGATTAAGTCCTCAAGATATTGAATCAGTTTCAGTATTGAAAGATGCATCTGCAGCTATATACGGTGCAAGAGCGGCCAATGGTGCAATTCTAATTACGACGAAAAGAGGAAAAGCTGGAAAACCAACGATTTCTTATAGTTTTAATCAAGGATGGTCTCAACCAACAATTGTTCCAAGAATGTCCAATGCTGTGGAATATGCGAACATTATGAATGAGCTTCCAATTTATAAATCAATTCCAGTAAATGAGTGGGGTGCTGCCTCAAGTAGCATTAAAACGTCAGGATCTTATGATTCTCCTACTGCAGGTGTAACTACACTTAATGCGAATTATAGCCCAGAAGCAGTAAGAAAACATGGAGATCAATCTGACCCTTGGGGATACCCAGATACTGATTGGTTTGGTGATGCCTTCAAAAAGTTTGCTCCTCAGCAACAACATGGTTTAAACATGAGCGGTGGTTCTGAAAGTTTAAGGTACTATGCTTCTTTAGGGTTTATTGATCAAGATGCAATTTATAATGAGTCTGCAACCAGATACAAACAATACAGCTTTAGAACCAATTTAGATGCTAAAATTAACGACTATATTAGCGCTAATTTAGACATCATGGTTAGACGGGAAGATAGGAATTATCCGACTGAAAGTGCTGGAGCTATTTTTAGAATGTTGATGAGGGGAAGACCAACTGAGCCTGAAGTGTGGCCAAATGGGAAACCTGGTCCAGACATAGAAAATGGCCAAAATCCTTATGTCGTTACTACGAATGCAACAGGTTATGTGGATAATCCAAAAGATTTAACTCAAATTAACATGGGAATGAATATTTCAAACCCTTGGATAAAAGGATTAAATTTAAGTCTTTCAGCAGCTATTGATAAAAACAATGAAATAAGAAAAACTTGGCAGACACCTTGGGAACTTTATTATTGGGACAGAGTTTCTAGAGGAACAAACGGAGATCCATTATTGGTTCCAGCAGTCAGATCTAGCTTTCAAGATCCAAGATTAAGGCAAGAGTCGAGATCTGTTTTGAACAACAATTTAACTGCTATCTTGAGATATGATACCAAGATTGGTGCAGATCATACTATTGCAGCATTAGCTGGTGTAACAAAAGAAACATTTACAGGATCAGATTTTAATGCTTTTAGAAGAAATTATATTTCTCCAGCTATTGATCAATTGTTTGCGGGTGGATCCACTCAACAAGTTACAGGTGGTAGCGCATACAACAGAGCAAGACTTGGATATTATGGTAGAGTTCAATATGATTTTAGAGAAACTTATTTGGCTGAATTTATTTGGAGATATGATGGTTCATACATTTTTCCAGAATCAGGTAGATTTGGATTTTTCCCTGGAATTTTGTTAGGCTGGAACATTACAAACGAAAGTTGGTTTGATATCCCTGGACTTGATTTCTTAAAATTAAGAGCTTCATATGGTGAATTAGGAAACGATCAAGTTTTCTTCAACAATAGATTGCAAGAATATGCTTATTTAGCAACTTATGGCTTTGGACAATATCCAATCAATGGAGTTGTTGAATCTACTTTAGTGGAAACTTCTTTAGCAAACCCAAGTTTTACATGGGAAAGAGCTAAGAACCTAAACTTTGGAATTGATGGAAATTTATTTGGTCATTTAGATTTTAGTTTGGAATATTTCAAAAACAAGAGAGATCAAATATTGATTCAAAAATCTGGTTCTACTCCAGCCTCTTCAGGAATAAGCTCATTGTTACCTCCTGTAAATTTAGGTGAAGTAGACAACTCAGGATTTGAATTTAGCTTTATCTATAGCAAAGGAAACTCAAATTTCAGATGGAATGCAGGAATTAATGGTGGATATGCAAAAAACACAGTTGTGTTTATGGATGAGGTTCCAGGAGCTCCTGATTACCAATTACAAGAAGGAAAGCCAATTGGCTCTTACCTTGTATATGAGTCTGACGGTGTTTTTGCAACTCAAGCTGACATTGAAGCTAATACTTTAGATTATAGCTCAGTTACAGGAACACTTATTCCTGGAGATATGAAATTTGTAGATCAAAATGGAGACGGTAAAATTGATGCTGACGACCAGACAAGATTGGAGAAAAACAACACTCCTAATTTTACTTTTGGTGGAACATTTAATCTTACCTATAAGAACTTTGACTTTTCTGCTTTGTTACAAGGTTCAACAGGAGCTTTAATAAGAATATCTACTGAATCGGGAGATATAGGGAACTTTTTGAAATATAGCTATGACAATAGATGGAGTATCGACAACCCAAGTAGTGAGCACCCAAGATTAGCTAGTCGTGGAGATACTTATTTTACAGGTGGTTCTTATGGAAACAATACTTATTTTCTTTTCAATAAAGATTATGTAAGATTGAAAAATATTGAAGTTGGTTATTCATTTGACCAAAATATGACCAGAAAAGCAGGGATCGGAAGTTTGAGAATTTATTTTAATGGTTTAAATTTAATAACACTGGATAAATATAAAATATTTGACCCAGAAGCAGAAGCAGGAAATGGAGTTTATTATCCTCTTTCAAGGGTTTTAAATACCGGTGTTACCATATCATTCTAATTATATAAATATGAAAAAAACAAAAATATTATTTAGTTTCATCATTGCGGGCATCTTTTTCACGACGTCTTGTAACGATGATTTTTTAGACACGACGCCATTGGATAAAATATCCAGTGCGGCGACATGGAGCGACGGCGCTCTTGCGCAAGCATTTATATTTAATGTATACGGATTCCTCGGTTACGGTGGATTTGAAGAGCAAGCTATGGCTTCAATAACAGATGAAGCAATGTTTACGCATGCAGGTCGTAATATCAATACTTTTACCGAAGGAGCTGAAAGCCCAGGTGGCCTATCATGGCTAAGTCCGACTTATGAATGGGGCACAATGTATCTTGCTATAAGACAAGCAAATACGGCTATTGAAAATTTGCCTATATCAACTTTTACCAATCAAGATCTTAAGGATAGATTGTTGGGTGAGGCTTATTATTTAAGAGCTTATTATTATCAGCAGTTGGTAAGAATTTATGGAGGTGTTCCAATTATTGACAAAGCATATGGTCTGAATGAAGATTATGAAATAGCAAGAAGCAGTTATGCTGCATGTGTTGATTTTATGGTTAAAGATTTGGATACTGCGGCTGGGTTATTGGATGGAAAACCAATTACTGATGGAAGAGCATCTAAGGTAAGTGCGATGGCATTGAAAGCAAGAATATTATTGTATGCTGCAAGTGACCAGCATGATGCAGGAAAAGCTTCAAGCATTTTAAGTGGATACTCTAATCCTGAATTGGTAGCTTATACTTCTGGTGATCAAAAAACGAGACTTCAAGCTGCAAAAGCTGCTGCTAAAGCTGTATTGGATATAGCTCCAGGTTATAAACTTGATCTAACTGCTCCAGTATCTTCAGATGAAGGAACTCAGAATTATATTTCGATTGCTATGGGAGGTAAAAGCTCAGTTGGAGATCCTGCTGCTGCTGCTGAATTGATTTGGCAAAGAACCCATACACCTGAGTTTACTCAAGAAGATGGATGGCCACTTGGGGGTATAAATTATGGTATTAATAACGGACCTAATGGATACCACAACTGGGCTGGAAATACTCCAATTCAAAATTTAGTGGACGATTATGAAATGATGGATGGTTCTAAATTTGATTGGAATAATCCTGATCATGCAGCCAATCCATTTGCAAATAGAGATCCAAGATTTTATGGTACAGTTCTTTATGATGGTTCTGGTTGGAAACCAAGACCATCGGATGTAGCTGGTGCTGAACCATACAATCAAATTCAAACTGGATACTATGATGATGGAAATGGGGGAAGACTGAATGGTATTGATACAAGAGAATCTCCTGTAGAAAACTGGAATGGAAGTAGAACGCATTATTATACAAGAAAATTTATTGACCCAGATCCAGGAAAAGCTGATAACTTTTCTGATGCTCAAGTTGTTCCTTGGCCTTTTATAAGAGTTACTGAAATGGCTTTAAGTTATGCTGAAGCTGCTGCATTAACAGGCGATGAAGCTGCTGCACTTGAATGGGTGAATAGAATTCGTTTTAGAGCTGGTCTTCCTGCGGTAAATCTTTCTGGAGCCGCCCTTTTGGCGCAAATTAAGAATGAAAGGAGATTAGAATTGGTGTATGAAGAGCATAGATATTTTGATGCGAGAAGATGGTTAATGGGTCCAACAATTGGTAGAGGTATTAAAGCAATTAATGTTTTTGCTGACTTAAAACCAGGCAAATCACCTAACGTTCCATACAAACACGATGAAGAAGTATATTCCTATAGATATGAAGTATATGATAATACAGAAAACGAAACTCGAGTTTGGAATAATAAGATGTATTATAGACCAATTAGCAGGGATGAGATAAATAGAAATAGTCTATTGATTCAAAATCCTGGCTATTAATAGTCTGGATTGATTTAGGTAAATTTAAATCACTTAAAAAAACAGCCCCAAGTTTCTGAGTAGAAGCTTGGGGTTATTTTTTTATAAGCCAAAATTTAAATAGTTTAATTACTTAATTCAGATTTATTCTTTTGACGAGTGTTCATTTTCTACTTTTACATTATGAAAATATTTAGGGCCATAATTTGGTATTCCATACTTGGAATCATTGCATTAAATGTATTATCCTGTTCAAATGCTACCGATGCAAAAGAGCCATTATCTGATAGTTCAATACCCAAAATTTTTAAGCTGTTGCTGCCCTCTGAAACCAATATTAATTTTGGAAATTATTTAGAGGAAGGACTAAATACTAATATTTTGATGTATGAGTATTTTTATAATGGTGGAGGTGTTGCGTGCGGAGATTTTAACGGTGACTCAATATTGGATTTGTATTTCACTTCTAATATGGGTGATAATAAACTGTATTTGAATAAAGGTTTGTCAAAAGAGAATGAAGTAGAATTGCAATATATTGATGTGTCATTGGAATCAAAAGCTTCAGGAAGGACAGGCCCATGGAAAACAGGTGTAAATGTAATAGATATCAATTCGGACGGGAAATTGGATATTTATCTATGCTATTCTGGAGCCATGCCCGCTATCAAAAGAAAAAATCAACTTTTTGTTAATCAGGGAAATAATAATAATGGAATTCCTGTTTTTGAGGATTTAGCAGAGGAATATGGCCTTGCAAGCGAGGGATTTAGCAATCAATCTTATTTTTTCGATTATGATAAAGATGGCGATTTGGATATGATTTTGTTGAACCATAATCCCAAAAATTTGCCTATTCTCAATGAAGTTAAAACAAAAGAATTATTGTCATTGGATGACCCAATGAAAGGAATTAGACTATATCGGCAAGACAATAATCATTTTTCTGATCAAACCCCAAAAAGTGGTATTAATGGTTCTGAATTAAGTTACGGTTTAGGAGTAGGTATAAGCGATATCAATAATGATGGTTGGCCTGATTTTTATGTTTCAAACGATTATTCTGTTCCAGATTATCTTTACATCAATAATAAAAATGGGACTTTTACTAATACATTACCCGAATCAATTGGGCATAACAGCCAGTTTTCAATGGGTAATGATATTGCTGATATTAATGGTGATGGAAATACGGATATAGTTACACTAGATATGCTTCCAAATGATAACGAGAGGCAAAAATTATTGCTGGCTCCAGATAATTATTCCAAATATGATTTAAACGTCAGAAGCGGTTTTAATCATCAGATCATGAGAAACATGCTTCAATTAAATAATGGGAATGGCACATTTAGTGAAATTGGTCAATTGGCAGGAATTTCAAATACAGATTGGAGTTGGGCAGCTTTATTAGCCGATTATGATAATGATGGTTTTAAAGATCTTTTTGTCACAAACGGATATAATAAAGATTATACAAATCTTGATTTCATTTCATATATGGATGGTTTTGTAAAATCCAAAGGTCGTTTAAATAGAGAAAACGTGGTTGAAATCATTGGAAATATGCCTGCTTCTGATGTGAAAAATTATATTTATAAAGGCCACGAACAAGCAACATTCAAAAATGTAACCAACGAATGGGGAATGGGTCAAATATCAAATAGTAATGGTGCAATTTACGCCGATCTCGACATGGATGGAGATCTTGATATTGTTGTTAATAATGTCAACAAAGAAGCATTCTTATATGAAAATCAAGCTGATAAAATTTCTAATAGTAATTATTTAAATATTAGTCTAAAAGGAATTGGTCAAAATATATCTGGCATCGGAGCCAAATTAAAAGTGTTTTCTGGGAATAAAATTTGGGTTTTAGAGCAATTTCCTGCAAGAGGTTATCTATCAGCTGTAACACCATTGCTTCATGTTGGATTAGGAAATGCTAGCATCGATTCGATAGAAATAATTTGGCCTAGCAACAAATCTGAAAAACTAAAAAATATTACTCCAAATCAAACTCTATTGATCTCAGAATCTAATGCTACTTTTTATTCTGAATCCATTCAAATTGCACCAAAAACAATTTTCAATCCTACTAAACCTTCCATAGAATACATACATCCTGAAATTAAAAATAGAGATTTTGATAGACAAGGGCTTTTATTAAATGAACAGTCATTTACCGGACCTGTTTTTGTTAAAGCTGACATCAATAATGATGGTTTGGAAGATGTTTTTATTGGAGGCGCACAAGGAGAATCAGCAAGCATCTACTTTAAAAATAAGAATGGGAGCTTTCAAAAATCTCAAAATAAAGTTTTTGAAATAGATAAAGACTATGAAGACACAGACGCTTTATTTTTTGACTGTGATTTGGATGGTGATTTAGATTTGTATGTTGCAAGCGGAGGATATCATAATTTTTCAAAAGGTGATTTAAGACTTCAAGATAGATTTTATATAAACAATGGAAAAGGTGCTTTTGAAAGGAACACTCGAGCTTTGCCTGAAATGTATTCTAGTTCATCAACAATTGTTTATGTGGATATCAACAAAGATTCATATCCAGATTTATTTGTAGGAAGTTGTGTGGTGCCAGGAAGGTTTCCTGAAGCGCATCAATCCTTTATATTGATCAATGATGGAAAGGGTAACTTTGAGGATAAAACAGCAGAATTGGCTCCTGATTTTCTAAACCTTGGAATAGTTACAGATGCAAAATGGATAGACCTAGATCAAAATGGGCAAGGCGAGTTGGTTATTGTCGGCAATTTTATGCCAATCCTAATTTATAATTTTGATAATGGGATGGCGCAAAATGTAACAGACAATTTCCTTGAAAAACAGCTTTTTGGACTATGGAATAAAATCGAAATTGGAGATTTTAATAAGGATGGACAGAACGATTTAGTATTTGGTAACATTGGTACTAATGTCCAATTCCATGTTTCAGATTCTGAACCTGGGGAATTAATTTTTAAGGATTTTGATGGAAATGGATCTGTAGATCCAATATTCTCATATTATATGGATGGAATTTCATATCCCTATATGACTCGTGACGAATTACAAAGTCAATTAAGTTTGTTTAGAGCAAAATATACAACCTATAAGAGTTATTCAAAAGCCACTACCAAAGAGATCCTAAGTTCACTGGATATAAAAGGAGCATCGATCTTAAAAATAAATGAATTGAGAACTGGAATTTTATTAAGCAATGGCGTGAAAAAGTATAATTTTCATCAATTGCCTATAGAAACTCAATATTCTTCTATTCATACCATCAACGCATTCGATTATAATAAGGATGGAAATTTGGATCTACTTTTATGTGGAAACAATAGCCATATGAAATTGAGTATAGGAAAATTAGATGCTAATTATGGGATAGTTTTAGAAGGGCTGGGCAATGGTAAATTTAATTATGTTTCACAAAAAATATCTGGTCTTAATCTATCCGGAGACGTAAGAAGCGTGTTACAATTAGATCAATTGTTTTTGTTTGGAATTAATGGAAGGCCTTTAATTTCAAAAATTATAAATTAATTTAGAATGGATATGTATAAACATTATGTCAAAATACCAAGCACAAGATTTTCAATTTGGACTTTGATAGCAATAATAGCATTATTTTATTCTTGTGAAACCAAAAAAGAAACCATAAAACTCGCTGACTTTGAAATTGCAAATAAGTGGGCTGAAATGACTTTGTATATCTTAAAAAATACTCCAGCCAATAGTCCTACTTTTGCATCAAGATCGATTGGTTATATAGGATTAACAATGTATGAGTCAATCGTAAATGGATACCCAGAATACAATTCTATGGTTGGTCAATTGAATGGATTAGATCAATTGCCCCAGTCCAATACAAATGAGGAATATAATTGGAAAATAGCGTTAAATGCAGGTCAGTCAAGTATTTTAAAAAATATATACTTGCAAACTTCAGATGAGAATAAACTAAAAATTGATTCTCTTCATAATGAATTGTTTGCTCAAATGGAAGGTGAAATTGAAGATAAAGAAGTGTTAGCAAGGTCTGAAAAATATGGTGTCGAAGTTGCAGAACGTATCTTTGAATGGTCAAAAACAGATGGAGGTCATAGGGCATATCTGAAAAATTTTGATAAAGATTGGTCCCACCCAGTTTTTTCAGGCTCTTGGCAACCGCCACTTTTTAGCCAATCTTTTAGTCACCATCCTTTGCACCCATATTGGGGTAAGAATAGAACCTTTTTGAAAATCAATAGTGAATTAGCAATTCCTAGTTATATGGAATACGATACTACGCCAGGGTCAACCTATTATGAACAATTTAAATCGGTATATGATAAAGATTTAACACTGACTCAAAGTGAAAAGGAGGCTGCATTATGGTGGGGAGATGATCCAGACGTTACTTTTACACCTCCTGGGCACAGCTATTATATTGCAATGAAAATTATAGACGATCGGAAACCAAATTTAATTGAATGTGCTGAGACGTTTGCCAGAATTGGAATGGCTGTGGCAGATGCCTTTATCAATTGCTGGAAGTGGAAATACCATTATTTTACGGAGCGCCCTAATACTTTTATACCCAAATACATAGACCAAACTTGGGAATCATTTTGGCCAGATCCACCTTTTCCTGCTTTTCCTTCTGGACATGCAATCCAAGCAGCTACAGCAGCCTCAGTATTGATTGATCTTTTTGGAGAAGAGTTTACCTTTGTAGACGATTCGCATGCAGGTAGAGAAAGAGACGAAATAAGGGAAGTTGATTTTGTACCGAGAAAATTTAATAAATTCTGGGATGTTGCTGTCGAAACTGCAAATTCCAGGTTTTATGGCGGAATCCATATACCATTAGATAATCAGGTTGGGTTGGAAGAAGGTAAAAGGATTGCAGAAAACGTTAATCATTTGAGATGGAAGAATTAAGTAGCAACTATGGGTGTAGAGCAAAATTTTCAATTGTGAAAATCTGTCTTTTTTCTTTTCTAAATTTGTGGTGCCTCATTTGTTTTGGTCAAATAAGGTTTACCGATGTTACAAAGTCTTCAGGAATAGATCATCAATACAAAGTTTACGAAGGGCTTTTCGGAGGAGGTGCTTGTGTTTTTGATTTGAATAAAGATGGTTTTGAGGATTTATACATTACCAGTGGACTCGACGATGACATGCTTTATCTCAATAATGGAGATGGAACATTTAAGAATATTTTTGAAGGTTCTGGTCTTGAAATAACTAAAAATTATGTAACTCAAGGTGTGTTTGGGGCAGATGTAAATAAGGATGGTTGGATTGATTTATATATTACCACCACCACCACAAAAGGTGAAAAACAAAAAATTCCTCGGGCCATAAATCTTTTATTTTTAAACAATGGTGACAACACCTTCAAAGACGCGACAAAAGAATTTAAATTAGACCAATTTTATTCATTTAGTACTGGTGCCAATTTTGGAGATTTTAACGGTGACGGATACCCTGATCTTTATGTTGGAAATTATTTTTTAGAATATGATGGACCACTAACTGAAATTAGCGATGCGACAATTGTAAATTCAAGCAAAACCGCTGAAGGCAATTTATTTATCAATCGAGGAGGCAAATATTTTGAAGATGTATATGAAAAATACGGTTTGAACCACAAGGGTTTTGGATTCGGAGGCATCTTTACAGATTATGATAATGATGGCGACCAAGATTTAATTGTTAACCATGATTTCGGTTATAAAGCAAAACCCAATTATTTATTAAGAAACAATTTTCCAAAGAAAAGTTTCACTTATGTAGAGAAAGAAATGAATATGGATCTCAGGATTAATTCAATGGGAACAGCGGTTGGAGATTATGACAATAATGGCTTTCTAGATTATTTTTTTACAAACATTAAGTTCAACAAATTCATGGTTAACCATGGAAAGAGTTCTCCTTTTGAAGATGTAGCAAAGACAATAGGGACATACATATTTATGATAAGTTGGGGAGCAAATTTTTCTGATTTTGACCATGATGGGGATTTAGATTTATTTGTTGTCAATGGGGACCTCAACCCGAACTGCACACCTATGGGTAATTTTATGTTTGAAAATATAAACGGTCATTTTCAAGATAAAGGTATGGAATCAGGTATTAAGGATTTTGGAATGGGGAGAGGATCAGTGATTTTTGATATCGAGAACGATGGGGATATGGACGTTTTGTTCATCAACCAAAATCCAATAAAAGATTATCCTGTTGAGTCCCGTACCAAGTTATTTAGAAATGATTCGACTTATGGCAATTGGCTTAAAGTGAGTTTGGAGGGTGTGAAAGCAGAATCAAATGGAATTGGATCTAGAGTTCGAATTGTAGCGGATGGAATAAGTATGATTCGTGAAATTGATGGTGGAGGATCAAGCCACTTATCTCATAATTCAAAAATTGTTCATTTTGGAGTTGGGAGTACCACAAAAATAGATTCCATAATTGTTACTTGGACTGGAGGAGGAAGTCAAATACTTTTAGACCAAGCCGTAAATCAACACATAGTAGTAAAAGAAGAAGTAAAATCATTTATGCGCTTTGAGATCTATTGCGGTATATTTTTTTTGTTACTTTCCTTATTGTATTATTTCACTAGAAATAAAGAAGATAAAAAAAGTGTTTTTCGACTCTAGATTTTGAAGTAGAATATAATTTCTATTCTAAAAATTTTAAATTTTTTTCTAAGATCAATTTATTTGCAACTCAATTAAATCTTGTTGAGATTTGGGCTTTTCATTTCTTATTTGCTTCGAAAATTAAAAAAGGAGATCAAAGAAATGAACTTCAATGATCTCCTTTTATATAATGGATAAGTTAAATTATTAGACGGCTATTTCATGCTTTATTATATTTTAGGACCAGCATGTACAATTTCAGCGTTAACTTTTGCTTCAAATGATTTGAAATTGTTTTGAAACAATTTTACAAGTTTTGCTTTTACTTTGTCATAATTGTCTTTGTCTTTCCAAGTGTTTTTTGGAATTAATATTTCTGAAGGCACATTTGGACAGCTTAAAGGAATATTAAAACCAAATTCTTGGTCTCTAACAGTTTCAATAGAATCAAAACTGTTTTGTTGAATAGCATCAATAATGGCCCTAGTATATTTTAATTTTATACGTGAACCTACTCCATGAGCACCGCCAGTCCAACCTGTATTTACCAGCCAAGCTTTAGTATTGTGTTTTTTCATTTTGTATGCCAATAATTCAGCATATTTGTTTGGATGCCACATCATAAAAGCTGCACCAAAACATGCTGAGAAAGTTGCTTGTGGTTCAGTCACTCCCATTTCTGTACCAGCAACTTTTGCTGTATATCCAGAAATGAAATGGTAACTCGCTTGTTCCGGAGTTAGTTCACTTACAGGAGGCAATACGCCAAATGCATCGCATGTCAAAAATATAATATGGTTAGGATGTCCTGCAACACAAGGCAATTGCACATTATCAATAAATTGAATAGGGTAGGAAGCCCTAGTATTTTGAGTTATAGAAGTATCATTATAATCTACAATTCTGGTTTCATTATCATAAACGACATTTTCTAGTACAGTTCCATATCGAATTGCATTAAAAATATCAGGTTCGTTTTCTTGAGATAAATCGATTGCTTTTGCATAACAACCACCTTCTATATTGAAAACTCCCTCTTCAGTCCAGCAATGTTCATCGTCCCCAATTAATTTTCGATTCGGATCTGCACTTAACGTTGTTTTACCTGTTCCTGATAATCCAAATAATACTGAAACATCTCCTTTTTCACCCACATTTGCAGAACAGTGCATAGGTAGAACATTTTCTAAAGGCATGAGGTAATTCATAATTGAGAAAATTCCTTTTTTCATTTCTCCTGCATATTCCGTCCCCAATATGACAATCTTTTTTGTTTCAAGATTTATATCAATACTTGTTTTGGAAGTCATTTTACTAGTATATCTATTCGCTGGAAATCCGCCACCATTAAAAATGACATAATCAGGTTCCCCAAAGTTTTTTAATTCTTCCTGACTAGGCATGATTAGCATATTTTGCATAAAAAGAGCATGATATGCTCTAGTGCATATGATTCGGACCTTTATTTGATATTTTTTATCCCAACCTGCGAACGCATCAACCACATACAATCGATCCCTGGTATTTAAGTAATCAATTGCTCTTTCTTGATTGATCATGAATACATTTTCAGATAATTCTATATTAATTGGTCCCCAATCAATATTATCTTCAGAGGGAGCGTGTCTTACAACCCGTTTATCCTTTGGACTTCTCCCAGTTTTTTCGCCTGAATAGACCATTAATGCGCCTTTGTCAGAAATTGCTGTTCCTTTTTCATTTCTGAGACCTATTTCATATAAAACTGGAACACTCGAATTTCTATGAATTTTTTTTACATCAATACCGTACTTTTTTAAATCAAATTTCATATAAGTTATTTTTTTATTAGAAGTTTCTACAAAGAATTAAGAACCAAAATAAAGATAATAAAATGAAATTTTGGGAATCGAAATCATAAAAGAAAATGAGATGGGTCATTTATTTTAATAAACTCAAACCTTTTGATTTTGAACCAAGTAGAACTTTTATAATTGATTATTATCAATCCAAAAATTGATTTATATCATTACGAATCTGGTAATAATTTCGGAATATTATAAGATAAAATATACAAATTATTACTTAACAATTTAAATATCAAAGCATGGGCAATCTTTTTAATTCTTTTAAAATGAAAACTGGGTTTATTTCTGCTCTTATTATTATTGCATTCTATTTTTTGGTTATTGGTTGCAGTCAGAAACCGCCGGAAAATTCAAGGGTTGTTCAAGCAGGTAAAGGTAAAGTTCATTTCATGACATACTGTAGTGCTTGTCATGGGGAGGATGGCAAAGGATTGAGAATAGATAGTTTAAATACTCAACCTGCGGATTTGACACTGATCCTAAAGAATAGAAAAACTGAAGAATTTCCAGTGTTAGAAATCGCTAATATGATAGATGGTAGAAGAATGAGTGATGCTCACGGCTCGAGAGTCATGCCTGTATGGGGTGAAGTTTTTTCAGAAGCTGAACATCTCGATGAATTGGAAATCAAAGGAAAATTGGGTGAATTAATTGCCTACTTGATGAGTATTCAAGAATAAATAAGTAATAAAAACTTACAAGAAAAATGGACTTAACTTAGTGATTGGGGTGGTTTGTTGTAGGCAAATCACCCCTTTTATTATTTTTCCGTATTTAATCTTCAAAAGTAAAATCGGGAAGTCTGATTATTTCTCCTCCCTTCATTGCTGATTCATGCGCTAAAATACCTACGCAAGTAATATTTGCAGATTGTTTAGCATTCGGATAAGGTTCTTTTTGATTAATCAAAGCATTAATAAATTCATGAACCAAATGAGGATGAGAACCACCGTGGCCTGCTCCTTGAGTAAAGGATAAATGTTGATGCTCATCTGAATCATAAACTCCTTTAGTTGTAAAATGTTGAATTTCCTTTGGTAATAACTTAGCAAAATCAGGACTCTCAATTTCTGAAGGGATTTCAGGCTCTGGTTTTTTAGCAGTGTGAACTACCAAAGGTCTTCCTTCAATTAATGGCCATTCAACAGATTTTTTTGAACCATAAACTTCAAAACTTTCTCTGTACTGTCTTGCTACATCAAATAGAGAACGATAGACCTGCGCACTTAGATCCGAGTTTCTGAATTTGATATGTGTTGTCTCCACAGCAAATGGTGAATTGTATTCTGCAATTAATTCTTGTCTAATTGTTCCAGAGCCAAAACACGAAACATATTCAGCTTCAGAGCGAGTAAGTGCTAAAACGGGTCCAACACAATGAGTTGCATAATGCATGGGTGGCAAACCAGGCCAGTAATTTGGCCATCCATCCATATCTTGTTGATGACTCGATTTTAAGAATTGAATTTTTCCTAATTCGCCACGTTCATAAAGTTCCTTCATGAACAAAAATTCTCGAGCGTAAACCACCGTTTCCATCATCATATAAGTTAACCCAGTCTCTTGAGTTAAGCGGACAATTTCTGCGCATTCCTCCACAGTCGTTGCCATGGGCACTGTACATGCGACATGTTTGCCTGCTTTTAGGGCTTTTATGGATTGAGCACCGTGATCAGGAATTGGTGTGTTGATATGCACGGCATGAATATCAGGATCTTTTAATAAATCATCATATGATGTAAATCTTTTTTCAATGTTAAAAGCATCAGCAATTTCATTCAATTTAGATGGTGTTCGCTGAGAAACAGCAATAAGATTTGCATTCGGATGTTTTTGATATATCGGGATAAATTCAGCACCGAAACCCAAACCTACAATAGCAATATTTATTTTTTTCTGGCTCATTTTTAGTGGTTTTAATTATTAAATGTTTGTTGCAAAAAGTGAAGCCCTCGGGAAGCAAATTCATCTTGACTTTTTGCCATTGTTTTCCAAATGCAAACTGCACCTGCAAGTTCTTTAATTTCTGGAGTGAAACTTTCAATTGAGATTGTTCCTTGATACCGTATATCCTCAAGTCCTTTTTTAAATTCTAACCATGGCGTTAATCCAGTTCCGGGAATACCTCTGTGATTTTCTGATACTTGCACATGTATTAATTTGTCGCCGACTGTTTGGATAGCATTTTTAATGTCTTTTTCTTCGATAGTCATATGAAAGCTGTCCAATAAAACTTTTGCATTTGGTTGATTAATATCATGAATTAACCTCATTATATCCTCTGCTGTATTGATAAGATCTGACTCAAATCTGTTCAGAGGTTCCAATGCTATGGATAATCCATCTTTCTGAGCTATTTCACAGACAATTCTTAGATTCTTAACAGCTAAATCCCATTCTTTTTTTCTTTGATCTTGTGAGACCATTCTTGCTTTTCCAACAGCTGAATACATTGGTCCCGCCAAAAATGAAGTTTCCCAAAGATTGCAAAACGCGAAACATTTGCGAAGGTATTCAAAGCAATTTTCGTGTACGTTAACGTCTTCGTGGGTCAAATCTTTCGTTGGGCCAAAAGCACCGCAAACCACTGCTGACAAACCATTGGATTTTAATGCTTCTTTGATTTTAAAGCCATCAATAATATTTGGATCTTCTATTGGAATTTCAACAACATCAAAACCCATTTTTTTGATTTTTGGGAATAGCGCTATTGAATCGTTATTAAATGGTGATTCCCAAAGCCAAGTGCTCACACCATATTGAATTTTATTTTGCATTTATTAGTGGTTGCAGATTTATTAAATTAAGGATTCAAAAATTTTGCTTACAAGACCATCTTTTTTTGAACCACTTTCATCGTTCCGTTCATTATTCTCCAATGCCCGGGGAAAGTGCAAATGAATGGATAAATTCCAGGTTCTGAAGGAGCAATAAACTCAAGAACAATCGTTTCTTGTGGATTAATAAGCTTAGTGGCAAACAGAACTTCGTCCATTTCAGGAATATAGTTTTTTTCTGAGCCTTTAGGATCTGCTGCTAATTTGTCTGCTGCCGCACCAACTTTATCAGATGTACCTGGTTTGATAATGACTAAATTATGTTGCATGAAATCCACATTTTCTAAAACTATTTGGATTGACTTTCCTGCCTCAACTTCAAAATTCGTGATGTCAAATTTCATTTCATTTTTGATGGTTTTAATATTAATGGTTGTAATATTGGTATCATCTAAATCAGCAATCACATTTACTGGCTCAAGCATGTGAATGTGATTTTTTACAAAAACTTCTGATAAAGAGGACTGATCAAAAATGTTTTTGGAAGATTTTGCATAATCTTCTGCAACTTCATATTTCCATTTTCCAGATAAATTAATTTTCTGTGAGCCTACTTTTAAAAACATTTGATCTTTTTTACCATAAATCCCTCCACTTCCGCTGTAATCTTCAACTTTGACGGCTATTATATTTTGACCTTCTTTTAATATCCCTTTTGCAATATCATACGTTCTATCCACCTGATAATTTTTCATTATGCTACCTATTTTCACCCCATTAATGTACACGACATCGGAATCATCGACGGGACCTAATGAAACGACGCCTGATTTGGAGTCATCATTTTTTGAAATTTCAAATGTTTTTCTAAACCAAATAACTCCATCCATTTTCAAACCTGCGTCTTCAATGAATTGAGGAAGATCCATTGATGACCATTTAGAGTCATCTAATTCTTCACTTTCTCTATTTGTAGATCCTAATGCTTTGGGATCATAGTCTGGGTTTGCAGCTATAAATGCATCAATAAATCCGATTTTGTGTTTGTCTGCACAAATGTAAACAGCTTGCGATAACCAACTGTCATTAATAATTTGATCTTTTAAACTCAAATTGTAAAGCATTTTTCCAATTTCAGCTGAAGATTCTAATTCAAAAGATTCTCTTGAGGAAAAATACAAGATGGCAGCCAATTGCACTCCTGCATCTTTATCATCTAATACTTGTGATTTTAATATTTCAGCATCAGCCCATCGCATTTTTGGTAGTATTTGAATGGCAGCTTTTCGCACAGCGCTGGAGGGGTGATTCAGTGCTCCAATTACAGCTTTTTTTGCCTCTGGATTTGATTCAATTATTTTTAATCCTTGAATTGCCCAAAGTGCATGCAATGCTCCTGAATTTAGACCGAATTCATCAACTTTTGTGTTTTTTATCAATTTGAATAATTCATTTGCAATGTCTTTGTCGCCCTTTTCTATAATCAACCTTTGTGCAGTTAATCTCCAAAACATATTTTCATTGGACAATGCTTGCACCAACTCTTTATTATTATTTTTATCCAGTTTTAGTGTCGCAGATTTTACAGAATTTTTTGGAGAAATTTTCCAAATTCGGCCTCTAGAAACATCGCGTAATGGGTTTATGTATGCATTTCCTTTGCCGTTTTCAGCGTCATACCCACCTCTCTCTGCTCGTGGTGTAGGATTGTGTTGAATAATAAAGTTGTACCAATCTAACACCCAAACTGATCCGTCGGGGCCAGTCTTAGCTTCCACTGGAGAAAACCATTCATCAGCACTTGCAATCAGATTGCCGCCGTCTTTTTCAATATAACCTGCACCGTCTTTTTCAATTTTTGCAATGTGGACAACGCCACCAGTTGGCTCACAAACAAAGGCATATTTATTCCAATACTCTTTAGGGAAAGTTCTTGCATTGTAAAAATGATGCCCTGCCGCTGCTGTGAATCCACCAAAAACATCTACTTGACGTATATTTTTAGTGATTGGAAGCATTGCATAGTGGCCATCAATTTTTGTACTTCCATTAATCCTTATCCCTTCTACATTTTTAAATAGATTATTTGGGATTCCCATGAAAACACTATGGGTATTGTTCGCAGTTGACGCGAATATTGAGTTGTCTTCAGTTATCCCAAGCCCCCAAGTATTATTGCTGGTATTGGTTACAAATTCAAATTCTGAAAGATTGTGATTAAATCGATAAATGCCCTGGCCAAATGTTTGGTCTTTCCCAAAAATTTGACCTTTGAATCCTGAATAACCCACGACTCCATAAATATTATTATCGATTCCATTTTGAAGATTTGAAGGTCCAGCATGGGTATCAAATACGCCCCAACCGTCAATAATAATTTCCTTTATGTCAGCAATATCATCACCATCAGTGTCTTTTAAAAATAAAAATTGAGGTGCTTGGGAAACAATTATTCCGCCATTAGAAAACGTAAAACTGGTAGGAATATTTAATTTATCAGCAAATATGGTGAATTTATCAGCCTTTCCGTCACCATCAGTATCTTCACAAATTTTGATCCGATCATCTCCAGATCCTTTATCATCCCTAACAGTATTAGGGTAATCAACAGTCTCTATTACCCAAAGTCTTCCAGATTCATCCCAATTCATTGCAATTGGATTTATGATATCAGGTTCTGAGGCGAACAACTCCAATTTAAAGCCAGGCGGAATTTGTATCAATTTTTCTGATTGTTCAGGTGTCAATGGCAATTGATATTTAGGCGCAGGGTCTCTCTTCTCATAATTTGGAATATTAGCAGCTTCTTCATAAGCCAATATCGGGATGTCTTTTACAAAATCTTCCCAATTTTTCTTGATTTTTGGGGCCACAGCCCAAAGGATTCCTTGTTTTATTAATTTTTGGAAGCCTAGATTTTCCCATGTTCTTTCGTCATGACCATAAGCAGTATAAAATACTTTACCATTACCATATTCCTTTGTCCATGTCCAAGGTTCGTGATGTTCGCCTTCCACTCTTTCCATTAGAATGTTGATATCTGGGGCAATCTTATCATGAACATATGTTTCATCCCAAGTAGAAAATTCTTCGAGTGAAGATGTAATCGGATGATTTTTATCCGATATCTGTGCAACAAAAGTATCTGTTTTATGACTTTTGAATTGTGCTCCCACTAAGTTGATATATTCAGGAGAATTTTGAAAACAAAAACTTGCTGAATGAATAGGGATAAAAGCATGACCAGAGGATACGAATTGGAGCAATGACTTTTCTTGAGAATCGGTAATGCTGTCATGATTAGCATAAATAATTAGGCCATCATACAATGCCAGCTTTGTGACGAGGTCTTCAGGATCTTCAGTGTAGCTTAAGTTAATTCCGCTTTGCGAAAGAGCAGACGCCAAAATGGGCATATACTTTCTGGAGTTGTGATGCTCTTGTGCATGCCCTAAGAATAAGATTTCGATTCTTCTGGGAGCATCATCCAAATCTTGATTGTTTGTTGAATTGCAACTGTATAGAGAAACTATTGCAAATAATAAAAGGATAAAACGAGTAAGGAAGGTTTTCATAAAATAAAAATTAATTAAGCAATATTAATGCAAATACCTAGAAAATTAAGACTGTTTTTCACCTAAAAATGACTGTATTTTATCATAAAACATAAAAAAATGCTTTATTTTGGATAAATTAGCATGTTGATAAGTTTAATTTCCTCAATTATTATTTTTTGTTAATTTGAAATCGGCACTTCAAAAATCACCTATTCCTTCCTCTAAAATCTTTGTTGTCAAAGAATTAAAAGAACCATTATTTGATCCAAAATGGCATTTCCACCCTGAATATCAAATTTTTATGGTTTTGGAAGGTTATGGAACTCGATTTATTGGCGATAATGTCAAGCCATTCAAAAAAGGGGATATTAGTTTTCTGGGTCCAAATGTTCCCCACCTTTGGCGAAGTGATTCCGACGCTACCAAAATGGATGAAAAGCAATGGCCTGTTGGAATAGTCGTTTATTTTCACGAAAATTTCATTAGTGAAAATTTATTTCACAAAGTTGAATTGATTAAGATCAGGCAGCTTTTGAAAAATAGCTTGAGAGGCATTGAAGTAACTGGAAAAACAGCTAAGAAGGTTGCTGAAATGCTCCAAGATTTAAAGAATTTGGACGGATTTGATGGCGTTCTTGAATTATTAAAAATATTAAATTGTCTTTCTAAGTCAAAAGACTTGAAATTAATCGCAAGCACTGGTTATACCAATTCCTTGAAAGAGGCGGACACAGAAAGAATGAATAAAGTCTACACTTATGTAATGAAAAATTTTAGGAATAAAATTAATAGTGCAGAATTGGCTAATTTAACCAACATGACTACGACTTCGTTCAGTAGATACTTCAAAATCCATGCAAACAAAACTTTTTCAGACTTTATTATTGAAATACGAATTGGAAACGCTTGTAAATTGCTCATTGAAAAGAAGATGAACATAGCACAAGCTTGCTATGACAGCGGCTTTCAATCCCTTTCAAATTTCAACAAGCAATTCAAAAGTATTACAAAAAGAACTCCACTAGAATACAAAAAAGCCTACAAAATGAAATGATGACGCTATGAATTAAGCATTTATAAATTTCATGCTAATAGAATTCACGCAGTGCCTTGTATTTTTTTGGGTTAGACGTTCTCCGGTAAAAACGTGCCCCAAGTGCCCTTTGCAATTAGAACAAACAATTTCAACTCTTCTTCCATCTGCATCTCTAACTTTGGTAATTGCGCCTGGAATTTCATCATCAAATGAAGGCCAACCGCATCTTGAATCAAATTTATCTTCAGATTTATACAATGGAGCATTGCATTGTCTACAAATATATGTTCCAGGTTTATAATGTTTGTCATATTCACCAGAAAAGGGTCTTTCTGTACCCTTATTAAGGATAACACGTTGCTCTTCAGCAGTTAGTTTGTTTAATTCTGACATTATGCAATTTTAAGTTTGTGGCTAAATTTTTGTCTTACTTTCGCAACTTTTGGAGAAATAACAACACTACAATATCCGGCAAATGAATTGCGCTTGTAATAATTCTGATGGTATTGTTCAGCAGGATAGAATATTGAAGCTTCTTTTATTTCCGTAACAATGGGGTCATCCCAAATTTTAGTTGCAACTTCAGATTTGGAAATTTCAGCTTTTGCTTTTTGTTCCAAATTATGGTAATAAATGCCTGAACGGTATTGAGTCCCAGCATCATTCCCTTGCCTATTTAATGTTGTCGGATCATGAGTGGTCCAAAATATTTCAAGCAATTCATCGAAAGTAATTTTTTCTGGGTCGAAAGTAATTTCAATAGCTTCTGTATGACCTGTTAGCCCTGAACAAACTTCTTTGTAGGAAGGATTTTTAATCTTCCCATCTGTATAACCTGATACCACAGAAGTTACTCCGATTAAATCTTGAAAAACTGCTTCAGTACACCAAAAGCATCCGCCAGCAAATGTTGCTTTATCCATATTTGAAAGTTAATTAATTGTACATGTATTAAAAGGAAAATGAACTATAAAAGTTCATTATTTGAAGTTAATATTTATTGCATTGCTGCTCAAGTTCCAGGTTCAGAGATATGCTTTAACATCAATTAATTTCATTCCTGCATTATGTGCTGCAAGGATTCCCATTGCCCCATCTTCAAAAACGATGCAATCTTTTGGATCAATTTTCATAAATTCTGCACACCTTAGAAAAGTTTCAGGATGGGGTTTGGGGTGGATAACATCTGTAGCGGTAACAATGGTTTCAAAATAATGTACTGCTTCAATATCTTCTAATGATCTTAATGCTCCAATCCTTGTTGAACCTGTTCCAACTGACATAGGTAGGACATTGTGGTATTTAATTGCAATATCGAAAATGGGTTGAATAGCTTTAATCTTTCCAGCAGCATTCTTATGTTCCAAATAAAAATCCACTTTAGCTTTTGCAATGATTTTAGGGTCAATTTTCCAATTGTATATTTTTCCAAGTCTTTCAGCTACGATAACAGTTGGAGTTCCTGAATGATCCATAATCATTTCATCCGTAACATGGAAACCGAGAGCTTGTCCAGCACTTTGCCAAGCTTTAAGATGCAATGGGATGGTATCAGCAAGAGTTCCATCCAAATCAAAAATAATTGCTTTGATGTTGGGAGTGATCGTTTCAAAAATATTTGGCATGCAATTTTATTTGATTGCAAAGTAAAACAAAAAAATCCATGAGTTGCTTAGGAAAATTATATTAGGAAAGATTTTTTAAAGGAGCCATAAACCTTAGTCATAACTCATTCGATCTCTAATAGTGCCATCTTTTCGGTGGATGATTACATCAGCATTATTGTTTTTGGCAATTTGTTTTGCTCTTTCGATTGCTTCAGCTTGAGTAGCATATATACCAGTGTATTTTTCGTTTCCTTCTCCTTTGATTGCCCATTCTTCGTCATGAGGGACGACATGTTGGTTATAAGTTTTAGGAGTTGTACGAACACCTGCATTCTTTAGAATGATTTTGAAGATTTTTTTCAGAAGGTTAATCCAAAAGTTACTGGTAGAAGCAGCCATAGCTATTATTTGAATATTAAAAAGATAATAATTTTTATAAAATTAAAAATTATTTGGTGAAAGTCAATTTTTAAATTACATTTGCAATCCCTTAAATGAAAGGGCAAATATGAAAAACTAAAGAAATATCGCGGGATGGAGCAGTTGGTAGCTCGTCGGGCTCATAACCCGAAGGTCGTTGGTTCAAGTCCAGCTCCCGCTACTAAGAAGCCTTGTAAGTCATTGATTTACAGGGCTTTTTTTATTATAAATTGCAAATAAAGTACGATTAGCGAGTTTTTAAAATCATGCTTATTATCTTAAACAGCAAAAAATAGTCTAAGAAATATCTTCATATTAATTCAAAAACTTAGAATTTTTATGAGTTGTTGATGTTGAATTGAATTACACTTTAGGAGAAGAGCCAATTCTCGCCACAAAAGGAGCATCGCCAAAATCTTCAGCTTCATGTTTTTTGGCTTCACCATGAAATGTTTGATCTGTTTTATTACCGAAGAATCCAGCTTTTACGCTGCCAAACATTCGAAAGTACCAATCAGGATTAATCTGTCCAACTAGTGTTCCTTCAAGATTGGTTTTTTGGCTTACATCATTTTCTAGAGTTACCCTATCACCTCCACTTTGTGCAATCACAGGCGCAAAATGTCCATATCCTTGTTCTCCACCTTTTCCACCTTGCTTGATGGCGTAGCCTTCGCCAACATTTGGAAGTGCGTGTTCATTTAATCCGTATTGTTCAGCTTTAACTTTCATAACGGATTTACTGAATGCTCTAACGGCGTTTCTTGCTTCAGTTTCATTGTCATTTCCGGAGATTACTTTATTGGCTTCAGCTAATGCAAGAGACAAATCATGAGAGGTATTGATAGTCTTTTTGTCATGATCTAAGCTTCCTTCAAGGCGTAAATTAACATCACGAATAATTTTACGATCGTTTTGGTCAGTAGCTGAAAGTCTTAGAATACCCATTACATTTTGCATATTGGCGCTGCAAGCATTGAATGAATTGTTGGGTCGAGCATGACGAGCTAAATCTTGATTTGTGGCATCTACTTTATATAAAGTTTTCACAGGATCATTTTTTTGACCAGGTGCTCTTCCATTAATTGAATTGGCACCTTGGGCAAGAACAAAACCAGATCCCACTTGCGCCATTACTTGCCTGCTGTGATTGATAATATCAGTGGTTGCATAAAAATCTTGGTACGCACTGGAATTGTCGGGAACACCATTAATATGATTTACAGCCATTTTTCCATCATCAGAAACTCGAAGCGTTCTGCCTGGCCCTTGAAAGTAATTTGGTTTTTGATTGTTTGGTTTGATGATGGAGTACATCTGAATTGGTTGTTCCGATTTCAATTGAAAAGAGGGAGGCTCCAAACTAGCGGTTCCATCATTGGATTCCGCAATGTTGCCATTTGATCTGGTATTTTGATATTGGTTTATTTGGTCGCTTTCCATTAAATTTTTATAGAAGATAGTGGCAAGATAAATAATATCAAATTTAATTGCAAATCAAAAATTTACAAAAATTACACGATTATAATATAAAATGAGGTTTATAAATTAATTCGGGATCAATATTTATTGCATATTTGTTCTAAATAATATAATTTTTTAATTCATTAATAGGTATTTAATACCCTAACTCATTTATATTGAAGCGACTTTTATTATTAATAAAACATTAAAAAAATTTACAACCTTCAACAATCCCAAATGTTTCATATTCAATAAATGAGCTTAATATTAATTATTTTTTATATTTGTGTATGGCAGAAGCAAAATTACTTTTGAACGAAAGCGAAGCGGACAAATTGGAGCGCATTGCATATATTTTAAAAACTATTGCTCATCCTGTTAGACTTGGTATCATTCATCTTTTAGAACAACATACCAGATTGTCAGTTACAGAAATTTGTGAAAGTTTAGGAACAGAGCAGTCATTGACTTCCCACCACCTTCAAAACATGAAATTAAAAGGACTTTTATCCGTTAAAAGAGACGGTAGGTCAATGCTTTATTCATTGAAAGAAAGAGATGTTTCTTTAATCATTGAATGTCTGGAAAACTGCAATTGCAATATGTGATCTTGTTCACTTTCTTTTTCTTTGCTTAAATTTAAATTTGACCATGAGTAAAATTAAAAGCATTTTCACTTACACCTGTCCTAGATGTCGTCAGACTAAAATGTATAAGGAACCTTTTGAAATGTCCAAACCTGTGGAAATGAATCATTCTTGCGAGGTTTGTGGACAAAGATTTGAACCAGAACCTGGATTTTATTATGGCGCAATGTTTATTTCTTATATTATGTCTGGTTGGATCTTTGTGGGAACAGCTTTGATTTTAGTTTTTGTTTTCAAATGGTCTTTTGAAGCTGCAATGGGCCTTGTATTTGT
This sequence comes from Bacteroidota bacterium, assembly GCA_024642705.1. Classification (GTDB taxonomy): domain Bacteria; phylum Bacteroidota; class Bacteroidia; order Chitinophagales; family Saprospiraceae; genus Portibacter. The sequence continues at coordinate 26,317 of JAHEAQ010000002.1, forward strand.
TTTTGCGATAATAACTTTTTTTAAATTAATGCGGTTATCGCGTTCGATGTGGATTCACTTTGTAGTCAAATTTGATCCCCAATATGCCAAATCAATAAATAGTTAAATGGAAATTGATAAGAAAGTTTACGAAAACATTGCCAAAGAAATTCACTCAGATGAAAGTCCGGTTGGAATTGATGCAAAGAAAACCCACATCCTAATTCTTGATAAATTGATTAAATTAGAAGCTGGGTTAAAATCCATACAGGAAGATATAGAACTTTTAAAAAAATCTATTAAATGAAAATCAGGATTTTAGAAAATAGCATAAGAATCAGAGTTTCGATGACAGAAATGGCGCAGTTGTCAGATGGTAAAGAAATCGATTCTAAAACGGTTTTCCCTTCCGCCACTTTATTTGTCAAAATAATTCCTTCTAACTTTGAAACTTTAGTAATCGACTTTATCAAACACGAAATAAGCATTTTGATTCCATTAACAACTTTGCAAAAACTTAATAATTCCGATGAAGTGGGTTTCAGTCATGGAATTGCTTTGGCTAAAGGAAGTTTGAACCTTTTGTTTGAAAAAGATTTTCAATGTTTGTCTGAAAGAGCAGAAGACCAATCTGGCTTATATAAAAATCCTAGAGAGAGCCATTGATACAATATTAAAATAGGATTCGCTACTTTTAGCTCCAGGCTTACAACTCACAACTCACAACT
>JAHEAQ010000002.1:27123-283474 GCA_024642705.1 Bacteroidota bacterium
ACAACTCACAACTCACAACTTAAAACTCGCACCTATTAGCTCCAGGCTCACAACGCACAGCTCGTCCGTCCCTTTTTCAAACATCTTTTCTTGTGATCATTGTCACTTAAAGCCAAATTTCATTTTATAATATGAACATATCATCATATATTTATGTATTCATGCAATATAAAACAATATTTAAATTATGCATATAGAACAAATATATACAGGTTGTTTGGCGCAGGGCGCTTATTTTATTAGCTCAGAAGGAGAAGCAGTGGTGATTGATCCATTAAGAGAAACAAAGCCATACATTGATAGGGCAAAAGAAAAAAATGTAAAAATTAAATATATACTTGAAACACATTTTCATGCGGATTTTGTTTCAGGCCATGTTGACCTTGCAAAGAAAACTGGTGCCACCATAATTTATGGACCGACGGCCGAAACAACTTTTGAAATGCACTCAGCAAAAGATGGAGAAATATTGCAAGTGGGTAAAATTCAAATAAAAGTATTGCACACTCCAGGACATACTCCTGAAAGTTCTTGTTTTTTATTGATAGATGAAAACGGAAAAGAGCATGCTATTTTTACAGGTGATACTCTTTTTATAGGAGATGTTGGTAGACCTGACCTCGCTCAAAAAGCAACCAATTTAACTCAGGAAGATCTTGCTGGCTGGTTATTCGATAGTTTGAGAAATCAGATTATGCCATTGTCTGATGATTTAATAGTTTATCCTGCTCACGGCGCTGGATCTGCATGTGGAAAAAATATGAGTAGTGAAACATGGGATACGCTTGGTCACCAAAAAGCGACCAATTATGCATTAAGGGCTAATATGACTCGTGATGAATTCATAAATGAAGTAACAGACGGTTTGCAACCTCCTCCAAACTATTTTGCAAAAAATGCAGCTTTGAACAAATCTGGGTACCGCGAAATTGATGAAGTGATGGAGCAAGGTGCGAGAGAACTTTCTGTTAAAGAATTTGAAGTTTTGGCAGAAGCTGAAGATATTTTACTATTGGACGTAAGATTGAAAGAAGATTTTGTAAAAGGATTTATTCCGGGTTCTATATTTATTGGACTTGAAGGTAGCTTTGCACCATGGGTAGGAGCACTTATTCCAGATTTACGCCAAAAAATTATTATTGTTGCGCCAAAAGGTAGAGAAGTTGAAACCGTCAAGCGATTGGCTAGAGTTGGATTTGACAACTCATTAGGATACCTTAAAGATGGATTTGAAGCTTGGGAAAATGCTGGCAAAGATGTCGATCATATTGACACTATTCAAGTAGAGGAATTTGTAACCATTTTAAAAGAGGGCAAACAAAGTATTAATATTCTTGATGTTAGAAAACCAGGAGAATGGGCGACTGCTCATTTAGAAGATGCTCAACATTTTCCCTTGGATTTCTTGAATGATCATATGGCTGAAATTAATACAGAAAAAGCCTACCATTTGCATTGTATGTCAGGAAATAGATCTACAATTGCTTCTTCAATATTGAAATCTAGAGGATATACTAAGCTTGTGGATGTTATCGGACAATTTGATGTAATCAAATATTCTGATTTAGATGTTGTGGGTTCATGTCCCTCCCTTAAAGTAAATTCTTAACACCCAAAAACCATTTTTAAATGAAATATGGATTTGTCATTGACAACAGAAAATGTATTGGTTGCCATGCCTGTACGACGGCTTGTAAATCTGAACATCAGGTTCCTGTCGGCGTAAATAGAACTTGGGTCAAAAATGTAGAAAAAGGAACATTCCCTGATACAAGGCGACTTTTTTCAGTTATGAGATGTAATCATTGTACGGATGCACCATGTGTGGAAATTTGTCCTACAGAAGCTCTTTTTGCAAGAGAAGATGGTATTATCGATTTTGACAAAGATAGATGCATTGGGTGTAAATCTTGTATGCAGGCTTGTCCATATGATGCATTATATATTGATCCTGAAACATCAACGGCAGCAAAATGCAATTATTGTGCCCACAGGATTGATGTCGGGTTAGAACCTGCATGTGTAAATGTTTGTCCTGAACACGCCATTATTTCTGGAGATATGGAAAATCCTGAAACGGAGATAGCTCAGCTTTTAGCTAGACAAGCTGTTAAAGTTAGAAAGCCTGAAAAAGGAACGACGCCCAATTTATTTTATATCGATGCGGATGATGTCTCATTAATCCCAACTCAATCGGATAAAAAGGATGCCTATGTGTGGTCATCCCAATCCATGGGAGTGGGACATTATGCAAAAGAGGCTGAAAAATTGTCGTTTTCAAATGGTGATATTTTGGCAGAAGTCATGAAAATAAATGATTTTGATAACAAACCTGAAGAAATAAGAGCACCGAAAACTGTAGAAGTGATCATGGATAGCATAAAAACTACCTATGATTCACCGAATAAAGGAATTCTTTGGGGTTGGGAAGTGTCGGCTTATGTATGGACAAAAGCTATTTCAGCTGGAGCTTTTCTTGTACCCTTTGCATTTCAAGCACTTAATGTTGGTGATGTTAGTGATAATATGTGGTGGACATCCATAAGCATAGGATTAATTTTCTTAATGTTAACAGGAATCTTTTTGGTAATGGATCTTGACCAACCTAAAAGATTTGTTTATGTTTTGCTAAGACCGCATTGGGGTTCTTGGTTGGTAAAAGGCGGTTATTCTATTACAGCTTATGGAGGATTATTAACAGCACTTGGAGCGAGCATTTATTTCGGCTGGGATATGGTTTTTAATATTGTTTTTTACCTCACTGGCGCTATTGCAATTATGGTAGCAATTTATACAGCTTTTCTATTTGCACAAGCAAAGGGAAGAGATTTTTGGCAAAGCCCTACCTTAACTATTCATATGTTGGTCCATTCCTTAATGGCTGGTTCAGCGTTATTTATTATATGGAATATATTATTTCTGAATGAAAATGTTGCTTGGCCTTTATTTCTAAAAATAGTTCTAATAGCCGGATTGCTTGTAAACCTATCTACAATGTGGATAGAATTAACAATGACTCATCCTACAAAGGACGCCAAAATTACTGTCGATTCTATTATTAAAGGTCGGTACAAAACCAAGTTTTGGGTTGGTGTAGTTTTAATGGGAAATATTGTGCCTATTATTTTATTGGGATTTTCCAGTTTTTCAAGCTTAAGTTTGATATCCTCAATATTAGTGCTAATTGGAATTTATTTCACAGAACAAATATGGGTTGAATCACCGCAAAGAATACCATTATCATAATCATTAACTGTTCATTATTTTAATCAAATGACAAAGAAGCATACATTAATAGAAAAGATTGCTGAAAAAATTGGACTTATTCCAAATATTCATGGAGAAAGAGAGCCAGTTCTTCCAAGAATGACAGTTACAGATCTTGACAGTTTTCCACCTCTTGATCAATGGGATCATTGGGAGGAATATGAAGCTAAATCGTGGCCTAAAAAGGAGAAAAAAGCTTATACAATAGTACCGACGACCTGTTTTAATTGTGAAAGTGCATGTGGATTGACCGCTTATGTTGATAAAGCAGATGGTTCTATTAGGAAATTTGAAGGTAACCCATATCATCCAGGGAGTAGGGGAAGAAATTGTGCTAAAGGTCCAGCTACCATCAATCAGATTACTGACCCTGATAGAATTTTATACCCATTGAAGAGAAAAGGTAAAAGAGGAGAGGGAGATTGGGAAAGAATTACATGGGATCAGGCACTAGATGAGATAGGTGCAAAAATAAGGAAAGCCATTCAAGAAGGGAGAAACAATGAAATTGCTTACCATGTTGGAAGACCAGGTCACGAAGGATATACAGAAAGAGTTTTGGCGGGTTGGGGAGTAGATGGACACAATAGCCACACTAATATTTGCTCTTCAGGGGCACGATTTGGATACAATTTATGGTATGGTCATGATAGGCCATCACCAGATCACGCCAATGCTAAATTCATTTTACTCATTTCTGCGCATTTAGAAAGTGGGCATTATTTTAATCCCCACGCTCAACGGATCATTGAAGCAAAAATGAAGGGTGCAAAGTTGGCAACAATGGATCCTAGATTGTCTAATACTGCAAGCATGTCTGATTATTGGATGCCAAGTTATCCAGGAACTGAAGCCGCAGTCTTACTTGCAATGGTTAAAATAATTCTCGATGAAGGATTGTACAATCGCAATTACATGGAGAAATGGGTGAATTGGAATGAATATCTGGAGAAAGTTCATCCAAATGAAGCAATCACTTTTGAAAATTTTATTAAAAAACTCAAAGAGGAATATGCTGAATATACACCTGAATTTGCAGAAAAAGAGAGTGGTGTAAAAGCTGAAATGATCAAAGAAATTGCCATTAAAATTGGTGAGGCAGGTGAAAGGTTTTCAACCCATAACTGGAGAAGTGCTGCAAGCGGAAATCTGGGTGGATGGTGTGTTTCTAGATGCCTTCACTTTCTTAACGTAATTACAGGTAGCGTTGGCACTAAAGGGGGGACTTCTCCTAATACATGGAGTAAATTCAAGCCAACTTTTCATGATGTTCCTCCAGCACATAAATTTTGGAACGAATTGCATTTCCCAAATGAGTATCCATTAGCAATGTTTGAAATGAGTTTCTTATTACCTCACATGTTAAAAGATGGTCGAGGTAAAATGGATGTTTACTTTTCAAGAGTATTCAACCCAGTATGGACTTATCCGGATGGGTTTACTTGGATGGAAGCATTTAGTGATGAAAATCTATTTCAAAATCATATTGCTTTGACACCTACATGGAATGAAACTGCTTTTTTTGCAGATTACGTCCTGCCGATGGGGCATAGTTCAGAGCGCCATGATCTTAATTCTTATGCGACTCATTCAGGAATGTGGATAGCATTTAGACAACCCGTTTTGAGAGAAGCTGCAAGAAGAGCGGGTAAAGAAGTTGAATTTACCTACGAGGTTAATCCTGGTGAAGTATGGGAAGAGGATGAATTTTGGATTGAATTATCTTGGAGAATAGATCCTGATGGTTCCTTAGGAATAAGGAAACATTTCGAATCTCCTAAGAAAAATGGAGCTAAACTTACTATAGACGAATATTACCAACATATATTTGAGAATACGCCAAACTTGCCAGCTGCAGCTGCAAAAGAAGGAATAACGGAGTTGCAGTATATGAGAAAATATGGTGCTTTCGAAGTAAAACCGCATACTTACAAAAAGAATGAACTTGAAATTCCAAAAGAAAAATTAGTAGGAGCTAAGTATGATGAAAAAACAGGGATTTATTCTAAGGATGGTAAAAATCTAGCTATTAAGGTAGATGGTAAGGCAGTAGAAGGCTTTCCAACTCCAAGTATGAAGAACGAGTTTTATTCCCAAACTATGGTGGATTGGAAATGGGGAGAATATTCTATACCAACGTATATTAAAAGTCATATTCATTTGGATAATCTTGATAAAAGTAAAGGTGAATATGTTCTTGTTCCTACATTCAGATTGCCTATGCTGATACATTCACGATCTGGAAATGCAAAATGGTTGGTTGAGATTGCCAATAGAAATCCAATATGGATGCATCCTGATGACGCTTCAAAATGGGGCTTCAAGACTGGAGATTTGGTTAAACTAAATACAGATATTGGACACTTTGTAGATAAAGTTTGGGTAACACAGGGAATGAAACCAGGTGTGGTTGCTTGTTCTCACCATCTTGGAAGGTGGCGAAGAAAACAAGACCAAGGAAACCGTTGGGCAACCAATACTGTGAAAATTGTAAGTGACGGTGATGGTAAATGGAAAATGAATACCGTTTCTGGCGTTAAGCCTTTTCAGAGCGACGATGCAGATAGCAAAAGAATTTTTTGGGTTGATGGGGGAGTGCATCAAAATATTACTCATGCAGTTCATCCAGACCCTATAAGTGGAATGCACTGTTGGCACCAAAGAGTTAGAATTGAAAAACCTGGACCAAACGATAAATACGGAGATATTATGGTTGATACCAACAAATCAATGCAAATTTATCGAGAATGGCTTGATATGACAAGACCTGCACCAGGACCTGATGGTTTGAGAAGACCACTTTGGTTTAAAAGACCGTTAAAGCCAGTCCTTGAAAAATTCTATATTAAAGAAAATGAATGACAAAATTTTGATTTTTTTGTAAGTTAAACTTACCATTTTGTATAAATAAAAAGGTTCCAATGTGGAAACATTGGAACCTTTTGTTTAGGACAGTTTTTCGAACAATGTTTATTGTTTTACTGGACATGTTGATGCGCCAAAAAGTTGATAAATTGCACACCAACCTACGATACCGGTAAAACCAAAAATTACAGCAATAATTAGAGCAATTATCCCTAATAATGAACTTAAAACTAAAGTTCCACTGAAGATCAAATATCCTAGAAAAGCAGCTACTAAAATTCTTAACACTCTATCTATATTTCCGACATTCTTTTTCATAATTATTTATTTACAAAATTGTTAATAATAAGAGCAATAATTAGTATGATTCCAATGCAGGTAATGCATACTAAAAACATTTTTTTAAGCATCTCTTTTTTCATCACATTAAAATTAAACTAAATTCAATTATTTATTTGTAACTAAAGTTACAATCATTTAAATATTATGGATTTGTGCCCCAATTTAATTTTACCCTCATACTCTAATTTTTTTAATATTCTAGAAACTAAAACTCTAGAAGTTGACAGATCTTGAGCAATAGAATCATGCGTTATTTTTAATTCATTAGAGCCGTATGCGTTTTTTTTTCTTTTTAACAAATCTAGGATTTGTTCTTCTGAATTCATGAAAGCAAAGCGATCCATTGCATTTATAGCATCATCAAATTTGTTTTGGAAAGTTTCAGTGACAAATTCACTCCAATTCTGGAATGCCTTCATGAAAAAGAATGTTCTAGACGTTGGAACTAATAAAATTTTTGAATCAAGAACTGCTTTAGCCGAAATGCGGCTTGTTTGCCTTTTAAAACAAGAAGAAAGCGTCATGGCACAAGTTTCTCCTCTTTTAATGTAGTAAAGGAAAGCTTCTTGACCAATTTTATTTTTTCGTTTAACTTTTATTAAACCTTCAAGTAATAAAGGCACGTATTCAATATATTGTCCTTCATCAAGAATTGTGGTTCCTTTTGGAACAACTAAAATTTTTCCTATGGAGGACAATTCTTCAATCAATTTGCAATCGTGAAGTTGAGGAAAACTTTGGTTTAATTCGTCAGTAACGCCCATAATTAATTATTTTATTAAATATAAATATATTGTAACAAAAGTTACAAATATTATAATAAAATATAAATTTGAAATGACTAAATTATATGAAAAATTAGGACTGAATACAATTAAGATAACACGGATTTAGGCTATTCTTTTTTGAGTATTACTTTTTCATATTCCAAATATCCACCCATTAGATCAATAATTTCTGGAAACCCTTTTTCAAGAAATGTAACGGAAGATTTGCCACTTCTATTTCCAGATCGACAATAGATATAAAGCGTTTTGCTTGTGTCTAATACAGAAATATTATTTGCAAAATTTTCATTTTTGAAATCAATATTAATCGCTCCATCCAAATGACCAGCCTCAAATTCTTCAGGCGTTCTAACATCAACTAATTGTACTGTGGAGTCCATTGATATCATTTTCATGTATTCAGCTACCTCTACTTTTTTATATTTATCAGAGGAGTTTTGTCCATTTGCACAGCTGGCTAAAGAAAACATAGCAATAAAAAATAAATATGATGTTATGAATTTCATTTTTGTTGAATTTAAAGGTTCTGATTTGTATAATAATAGGTTAAATATAAATTATTTTTTGGAATTAATTTTCGAAGTATTAAAGTTTAAAATGGTCATTTTGAAACTTGACTTGTATATTTTTCTTTTGTTTTTTCATCTTGAGAATCAGTTTTATGATCAATAAAATTAACAGCTTGTTGCACACTCATGAAAAAATTAGATTCGCCAATTTTTTGTGTAAATCCACCTTTTTTCATCGCATCTCTTACAGGTCCCTTCACTCCAGTGAAAAATATTTCCCTACCTTGAGATCTCTGTTCTAAAATTAAATCTTCCAAAGTATGCAATGCACTGCTATCAAGATTATTAATACTTTCAGAGTTAATAATAATGTTTTTTAATGCGTCACCTTTTTTCTCAATCCATTCATCCAATGTATTTTTAAAAAAATCAGTATTCGCGAAATATAATTCGGCATCGAATCTTAAAATTAGTTTGTCTGAAGTTATAATTACTTCAGGAAATCTTTCTTGATTTCTGTAAAAATGCGAGCCAGGAACGTTCCCCAATTCTGCAACATGAGGGCTTGACGACCTATATATAATCATTGCTAGTGACAAGATAACACCAATTAATATGCCTTCTTCAATGCCTAATATTAATGTGGAAAGGAAAGTAACTATTAACATCCAGAAATCTGATCGATTTGCAACCCACAGATATAATGGCTCTTTAAAATCAATAAGTCCAAATACAGCAACCATAATAACGGAAGCTAAAATGGTTTGTGGCAAAAAATAAAATAAAGGAGTAAAAAATAATAATGTTAATAGGATTAATCCAGCTGAAATAATGCCGGCCATTCCAGTTTTTGCTCCAGCTTGATCATTGACTGCTGTTCTCGAGAATCCACCAGTTACTGGAAATGATTGAAAAAATGATCCTCCAATATTAGCAATTCCCAATCCAATGAGCTCTTGATTTGGAATTAACTTATAATTTTTATGTTTAGCTTGAATGGCTTTAGCTACTGCAATGCTTTCCATAAAACTGACCAAAGAAATCGTTATAGCTGCTGGGATCAAGTTTTTCAGATTTGCGACTTCAAATGAAGGTGCTGAAAAACTAGGCAAGCCGCTAGGAATGGTTCCTACTATTTTAACACCCATTTCATCTAATCCCCAAAAATACACTGTTAATATTCCAAACAATACTGCTAGCAAAGGACCAGGAATGGATTTATTTATTTTTTTGATGCCAATGATTAAAAAAATTCCAACCATTCCAATTCCAAGAGTCAACCAATGAATTTCAGCATATTGACTTATTGCATCAATCAATATTTTATGAATAGGATTACTACCAGAAATACTTATGCCTAACAAATGTTTCAGTTGACTTAGGCCAATTATTAAGGCAGCTGCTGAAGTAAAACCACTAATTACAGGATGTGATAAAAAGTTAACAAGGAAGCCTAATTTTAGGACACCCAGAAATAATTGAATAAAGCCAACCATGAATGCAAGTGTAATGGTAAGTACAATATAAGTTTCAGTACCACTTTCTGCCAAAACGCCAACACTTGCAGCTGTTAACAAAGAAACCATTGCCACTGGTCCAACGGCTAATTGTCTTGAAGTTCCAAAAATAGAATATAGGATAATTGGAATGGTGGAAGCATATAGTCCATATATGGGTGGAAGTCCAGCTATCATAGCGTAAGCCATGCCTTGAGGAATGAGCATAACGCCCACAGTCAATCCTGCTGATATATCACCTTTAAGGGATTCTTTATTATACTTGGATAACCATTCTATAATTGGAATATAGGATTTCATTGTTATCTCAAATTTACTTTACCAAATTCTATCAATTATTTTTGCTTCTTCTATAGGTAGTGATTTTAAAATTTCATCTTCTTACCTAGGCGATTGTATTTTGAAAAACATTTTAATGTAGGAGGATTTTAAATTTTACCTTATTGCATTAAATTAATTTCAAGAATTTAAGCTTCAGTTAATAATTTCACGAGATTATTAGCGGACTGCATTCCAGATTGTCTCCATAAAAGTTTTCCTTTTTTATATAGAATGAAAGTTGGAACACCTTTAATATCTAGTTTAGAAGCTAAATTTCTGTTTTTGTCAATATCAATTTTTATGATTCTTGCGTTATCTCCAACATTTTTGGAAACTTCTTTTAAAATTGGAGCCATTGCTTTACATGGCCCGCACCATTCCGCAGAAAAATCTACTAAAACTGGTTTCTCATCATTGATTAATTCATTGAAAGTCATATTATTTTTTATTGCAAAAGTAAGTTGAAACTAATAAATGGTGTGTAACTCAAGTCACTTGTCAGATAAGGTTGGCTGCTTTTTTTTAAAGAAAAACTACCATTTATTATAACCTCCTTGAAGATTGTATAGATTTTCAAATCCATTTTTACCCATTATTTGGCATGCTCTAGCACTTCTATTTCCACTTCTGCAATACACCACGTAGGTTTTAGATTTATCTAAATTTTGGAGCCCTTTTACAAACCCTGAACTTGCGACATTTAATATTTTTGCTTTTGGTATTTTTCCTTGGGTTATTTCGTTCGGCGTTCTGACATCAAGAGGAATAACATTTTTGTCTTTTAACAACTTCTTTGCTTCAGCAGCAGTAATATTTTTAAAATTTCCACTTGGAGCCAAAGACAATTTTTTTAGTAAGAAAAATCCGACAATGATAAGTCCAACCATTATTGCAGCGTAAACCATATTATTTTATATTATTTGTTAAAAATTTATTTAGATTAATTAAAACGAACGCTCCAAATACCGCGAAGTTCATTAAGTTCAAAACCAATTGCTTGGTCTTTCGGATAAAGATTCTTGATAATACCATAATATGGCATTTTTGAAGTTTCACCATGACATTTTAAGCAAAGTTCTTGTATTTGTATTGGAGCATAAAAGATATTCTGACCATTTACTTTTTGTACCATTGCATTGAGTTCATTTCCAGCTATTAATTGGGATTTATAAAAATCGATTATTTCTTGCTCGTCAAAAGTAGGCTTATTGAGTTCATTTCTCCATTTTTCACTAGTTCTTTTTATATCTGCATTATATATTTGGGATAAACTATCAGTAATTGGTAATGCCTTTAAATTGCAATATTTTATTGCATTTTCAACACCACCATCATGCATTGATTTTTGTAATTCAGAAGATAAAGATGAAAATGTTGCGGCAATAATTTCTTTACCTTTACTATAATCATGGCTTTTTTCTGGAATGTCAATAAGATTATTATCGGGCTGTTTGCCAATACAACCCAATATCAATAGCACTGCTATAAAGGCAATCGAAGATATCGTTTTCAAAATAAGTAAAATTAATAATTTGCAAAATTACATATCCTTAGTCAATTACAATGGAACCTAAGTTACATAAGAATCCATTAATAATATATAAGGACTAAATAAATATTATTTATTAGTTCTTTTGTCAATGATTGACTTACAAAACTTCAATATTTTATTGATACGATTCTAATGTCAGATGATTCCAGTTAAAAATCGAAAGAAGCGGAGCATTAAATCTAGAAAAGACTTGTGAATTGATAATGACAAATAGAAATATCAATTAGGCAAATTTTGAATTGAAGTTGTTATCTTATAATTTAAAATATTAAAGAATTGTTATTTTTTATTTATTGTCGCGTGGTTTTTAGATATTTGCCTCACTTCCCACTTAAGCATATAAATATTTTATAATTTAATCAATTTTGAAGTTTATACCAGATTTGTATGGTTATTATTGACTTTTAATTATCATTTTTATACCTTAATTTATCAATAAGTGTTCTCATGAGATTTTGCCTTACCATTATTTTTTTTATTGGTTTTTCTAATCCTACTTTTTCTCAAAAAAGCATAAAGTTTATTACTTACAACATTAGGTATGATAATCCTAACGATGGCAAAGATATTTGGGACAACAGGAAAGAAGGATTAGGAAGTTTTCTTGCTGAGGAAGATGCTGATTTTATTGGAATGCAGGAAGTTCTTCAAAATCAATTAGAATTTATAAAAGAATTCTTGACGGACCACAAACATTTAGGAGTTGGAAGAGACGATGGAGCTAGTAAAGGGGAATATTCTCCCATATTATATAATTCAGAACGTTGGGAATTATTAGAAAACAAAAACAAGTGGTTGTCTTCGACACCTGATGAAGTTTCAAGAGGTTGGGATGCTGCTTGCAACAGAGTAGTAACATTTGGATTATTCAAGAATAAAGAATCTGGAGATACAATAGCAGTTTTTAACACTCATTTTGATCATAAAGGACAAGTAGCCCGTGAGAATAGTGCCAAACTATTGGTTGGTTGGATCGATGAGTTTGCTCAAGTTAAAACTAAAATTTTAATGGGTGATTTCAATTTGATCCCAGAAGATCCATTATATGATATTTTAACATCAAAATTAATGGATAGCAGAAATATTGCCAACCACAAATATGAAGATTATATTGGGACCTCCAATGGGTTCCAGATTAAGGGGCCATTTGAGAATAGAATTGATTACATTTTTGTAGCTGAAGGAGTGGAAGTGCTAAGCTATGAAAATGCAGCCCTCATGATCAATGGGAGACATATGTCAGACCATTTTCCTTTAATTGTCCAATTGAACAATTAAAATTTATAGCATTATAAATTAAAATATAATTGCATGTATATATCCTTGATAAATTAATAATTATATATTTTTAATTTAATTAATATGTTAAAATTGGTCTTTGATGATTTCCCAACTATAGAAACAGAGTCATTGTTTCTAAGATCGCTAAAGGATACTGATGCTCCTGAAATTCATCACATGCGTTCCAATTTACAAGTCAATAAATTTTTAAACAGAAAAATTTCTAATTCTATTGATGATGCTTTATTGTTCATACACCACCGGAATTTGGAATTTAAAGGAAAAGAGAACATTTATTGGGCAATAACTGAAAAAAAAGAAGACCTATTGATTGGAACAATTTGTTTGTATAAGTTTTCCCAAGTTAAGAAGGCTGTAGAAATTGGGTATGAATTGAATCCTATTCATCAGCGAAAAGGAATTATGAAAGAAGCCATTCAAAGTGTCTTAAAATTTGCATTTATAAATTTAGATTGCAAAATAGTTTATGCAATGACCATTGAAGAAAATTTGCGGTCAGTTCAGATTCTAGAAGCCAACAATTTCAAAAGAGATTTAAACTATAAGCTTTCAAATGAAGAGATAAAAGAACAATTGATTGTTTATCATTTGAAGCTAGATGAATTTGTTAAATAATTAAAATAGCATTTCTAATAAGTTATTTTCGTGAATTTCTGTCATGAAAAATAGATTTTTTGCTCAAAAATTTCAATTCATATCCATTTAATATTAAATTGGTTCATATCATTTCCAAACTATTTAGATATTATGAAAAGAATTATTTTTTGCCTCATAATTGGTCTTTATTGTAATTTAAATTTTGCCCAGGATTTTGTTACTCAAAACATTATAGATTCTGAAAATAGGACTTCTGAATCCTATACTTCAATGACGTTTAACGGCTCATGGTGTTGGTTTTCGGATCCAAGAGCCGTATATTATAAAGGAAAACATGAAAGAACTTATACAGGATGGATAGATAATTATGGAGATATTCATGTTGCATATTATGATCATATCACGAAAGAAATTCAAAGCAAAACATTATACGATCAATTGGAAATCGATGATCATGATAACCCATCCATATTGATTGATGAAGATGGGAAGCTAATGGTATTTTTCAATAAGCACAGTGGAGTTGATCCACTTTATTTGGTAAAAGCATTAGAACCGGAAAGTATAAATTCATGGGGTGAAGTCAAAATATTGGCGCTAAATAAGGGAAGTAAAGAAAATCCTAAGTTGTATGGTCATCATACTTATACTTACCCAATTAAACTATCTGGTGAAAATGGAAGGATTTATTTGTTTTGGAGAGGCATTGATGGCAAACCTTCTTATTCTTTTTCAGATGACAATGGAGATTCTTGGGCAGAAGGTCAAGTATATTTTATGCCTGAGGTTATTTATAAATTTCGAAGACCATACATAAAAATTTATTCTAATGGTATGGATAAAATACATTTCAGCTTAACAGACGGACATCCTAGAAATGAGGATGCCAATAGTATTTATTATATGTACTATAAATCCGGAAGTTTTTTTAAGGCCGACGGAACAAAAATTAAGAATATTGAAGATTTGCCTATTGTACCAAAAGAAGCAGATTTGGTTTACAATGGAGGGTTAGGTAATGGAAAGGCTTGGAATTGGGATATTGGAGAAAATGAACAGGGAAATCCTGTTCTTGCTTATACGAGATACCCTAATGATACTACTCATATTTACGCTTATGCAACTTGGGAAAATAATAAATGGAATAATTTTTCTTTAATAAATTCAGGAAGTTGGTTCCCAAAAACTATGGAAGGAAAAATTGAGTTAGAGCAAAATTATTCCGGAGGAATGAGCATAGA
This sequence comes from Bacteroidota bacterium, assembly GCA_024642705.1. GTDB lineage: Bacteria > Bacteroidota > Bacteroidia > Chitinophagales > Saprospiraceae > Portibacter. The sequence goes on from JAHEAQ010000002.1 coordinate 41,425, forward strand.
TCATGAGGAAGAGAATACACTTTATTTATCAATAAATAGGGATAGTGTTTTCGAGATTGAAAAATGGATAAGCAAGGATAAAGGATTGAGTTGGGAAATAAGCCAATTAACGAAAGGTTCTTCAAAGGACAACATAAGACCGTTTGCCATTCGAGGGGCAAAGTCTGCAAATTCCCTGCAGGTTTTGTGGATGCAAAATACTAAATACCACCATTATGGAAATGCTTATGGGCTGGCAGAAATGGGTCCTCTTTTTAACGAAAGGTTCCACTCTTCCATAAAGACAAACATTATCTCTCCTCCAAAAATGAATTTACTTCAAGAATCAGGTATTAAATCCATTATGAGGCAAATAGGAGATTGGCAATTGGCAAATCCATTTGAAAATGCTCATCGATTAAATTGGCATTATGGTGCATTGTATACTGGAATTGTTGCTCTTTATGAAGTTACAGGTGACTCAAAATACAAAGATGAATTGTATAATATTGGGCAGGCCTATTCTTGGCAACCATTGAATGAAATATATCATGCAGATCGTTTGGCAGTGATGGATACTTGGGCTTGGTTATTTGGAGAATTTCATGATCTTCAATTGATTGATAAGTCTAGATGGGTAATGGATATGCACCTTTCCAGAAACTATAAAAAAATGACTGATGTCCGTTACAAGGACAATCGATATTCTGCAGAATGGTGGTCATGGTGTGATGCTTTATTTATGGCCCCCCCGTCTTTTGTAAGAATGTGGAAAATGACAGGAGATAAGCGTTATCTTGATTATATGGATGAGCAATGGTGGAAGACTTCCAATTATTTGTATTCCAACGCTGATTCATTGTATTATAGAGATGATAGATATTTTGAAACTAGATCAGAACGTGGGACAAAGGTGTTTTGGGGCAGGGGAAATGGTTGGGTAATTGCTGGACTAGCACGAATTCTGACTTTATTGCCTCAAGATTATCCCAATAGAAAGAAATTTGAAAAACAATATTCTGAAATGGCTCATAAATTGCTTTCAGTGCAAGGAGAGGATGGATTATGGAGGGTAAGTTTGCTTGATCCAGAATTTATCAATATTGGCGAATCAAGTGGAAGTGCTTTTGCCATTTTTGCATTAGCATGGGGGGTGAATAATGGATTGATAGATATTAAGTTTAAGCCAAAAATTGAAAAAGCTTGGCTTGCATTATGTGGAAATGTAAATGAGGAAGGCAGACTTGGAAATGTGCAACAAGTTGCTGGTGATCCATATCCTTTTCAAGAGGATCAATGGCAGGTCTATGCAACAGGAGCTATTTTATTAGCAGGCAGAGAAATGATTTCTCTTTCCAACATAAAGTAGTTGTATTAGTTTTTTTAGGATTATGCATACAAATTCATGGTTTCTTTCACCTAATTAGAAATGTAAAATGAATTTTTTTTCCTAATGCTTATGATTATATTTGTTCAATGACTAAAATAGAAAATAAAGTTGATATAGAAGTTTGTGAAGTTCCAAGGTGGATACAAATAAAACATACTCTTGAAAATTTGAATTACGAAGATTTCCTAAAAGTTGTAAAAGAAGATGAAAATTGTGTTATTCTAGATGTCAGAACTGCCGCTGAATTTGAATTAGAAAATATTCCAAATGCGATCAATTTGGACTATCTAAGCCGAGATTTAGCAGATCAACTAGAAAAGTTGGACCCAAACAAGAATTATTACATTTATTGTAGAACTGGGAGGAGAAGTTTAAGAGTATGTGTTATTTTGAGAAATTTGGGATTTCAAAAAGTAACTAATCTAGATGGAGGAATTGTTAGCAAATAATTAAGCTAACCATCTAAAAATTAAAATAAGTTTAATAAGTAATCCTATTAAATTTACCAGGATTCATAAAGAGGAAGATTAAATAATAATAGTGATAAAAAAAGAAATTTCGATAGATTTATTAGCAGCTCAATTTCCTGAAATAAATGATTTGGGATTATTGTCAGAATTAAAAAGATATTCTGAGGTTATTTATGCTACAGAAAATAAAATTATCATTGAATATGGAGACCAAGTGACCCATGTGCCGATGGTAATTTCGGGGACCATCAAGGTGAGCCGCCAAGATGAAAATGAACACGAATTGTTTCTATACTATCTTTCGAGCGGAGATTCATGCGCAGCTTCATTTAGTTGCTGCATGGTTGCTAAACGTAGTGAAATTTCTGCAGTTGCCGAAGAGGATTCTATACTGCTTATGGTTCCTTTAAAATATGCAAATGAGTGGATGGAAAAATATCCAATTTGGCGCAATTTTATATTCAATATGTATGAACAAAGGATGTATTCTCTAATTGATACTATAGATAGATTAGCATTCACAAAACTTGACGAACAATTAATAGAATATTTGGATTTGAAATCTGAAGCAATTAAAAGCAGTTTAATTGAAACAACGCATCAAGAAATTGCAGATGATTTGAACGTGACGCGAGAAGCAATTTCTAGGCTTTTAAAAAAATTAGAGCAATCTGGCAAGCTCAAATTAGGTCGCAATAAAATCTATCTTAATAATTAGAATTTGGGGATTAATTCTATAAAAGCAATAAGTTTCACGATAATGCATAAAAAAAGAGACTGCCCTTTTAAAAAGACAGTCTCTGTTAATTGTAATTTCAGTTAAATCAGACTATTTCACCAAAGAAGCTATCAAAGCTGATAAGCTTTCATTAGATGAATCGCATGTTGCTTGGGCTGCACTTAAAGCAGTTTTCCAAGTTTCAAGACTTCCAGTAGCGTCAGTAATCATACCAGTAAGTTCAGCTATTTGAGCTGTAACATCACCTTCGATTTTTCCTGCAGCTAAACCTTCAGTAAGAGCAGTAACTTTTGCACCTTTTGTGGTCCAATCGCTAACAAATGTTCCTACTTCAGATAGAATTGAAGTAAAACCAGAAGTTGCAGCTTCTGCAGCCATTTTAGCATCAGTCACTTGAGTTTGTTGCTCAGGTTTTAATTTTGCAAAAGCAGCCTCATCAATTGCCATAGCTGCAACTTTTTCAGTTTGAGCTGTAGCAGCTGCTTGAACTGAAGCACCAAAGTCAGTAACTGAAGTCGTAGCTGCTGCCCAATTGGTTGCTAATTCTTCAATACTTGCTCTGTGAGATTCAACTCCATTAGTGCAAGAAAATATTGAAGCCAATAATAATAAAACAATAAGATTTTTCATTTATTTTTAATAATTTGACGCAAATGTCATACTAATTTGAATTGCTTGTATATAATTTATGTTAAATTTTTTAACATTTTTTTTTGATTAAAAATAAATGTAAAATTTCCCACTAATTCCAGACGTCAGACCAATTTTTATGCATTGATTTCAAAGAACCATTGATCAATTTTTGGGATTCTTCCATTAGAAATTGTCCATCATTTGACATGAGCGGAGGATGAATTTCAACTTTTACTCTAGTTCTTTTTTTTCCAAATTGAATTAGGAATTGTTTAAATAAAGATGGTTGAATCCATAAGTCAGATTTGTTTTTAAATTCTGCTGCAATTGGAATTACAGGAATACCTAATTTTGCTGCTTCATCAAAACTTCCTCTATGAAATTTAATGGTCAATTCTTCAGTTCCTGTAGTTCCTTCGGGATAAACACCGACGCTTAATCCTTTTTGCAAAGTTTCATTTAAAGTTATTCTTGCTGCTGTTCTCGAATCTTGAATTTCTCTTTTCACATAAATTACTCCAGTAAGCGCAGCACCTTTTCCCAAAAATGGATAACTTTCTACTTCAGCTTTGGCAATAAAAAATACATCCACCATTTGAGCTATAATAACCGGATCTATTAAGTTTCTATGGTTGATCACATAAAGTGCGGGGTAATCAGGGATAGATCCAGTAATTTCTTCTACTTTTAAATTCAATATCTTCATTGCGAGACGAACCCAAGCTCTCCTAAATCTAAAACTTCTTTCGATTGAAGGACTTTTGATATAAGATCTAATAATAAAATAGCTGACATATACTACTAGACTTGAAACCAGCGCCACAAGTCTGACAAAAGCACGCAATGATTTTAGGGGTTTCAAATTGTAATTATTTTGTTTCTGCCTTCATTTGTGGAAAAAACAAAACATCTTGGATAGAATGTTGACCTGTTAAGAGCATTGTTAATCTATCCATTCCTATTCCTAACCCAGAAGTTGGAGGCATTCCAAATTCTAATGACTTCAAAAAATCCTCATCTAGAACCATCGCTTCGTCATCGCCTCTTTTTGCAAGCGTCAATTGATCTTCGAACCTTTGTCGTTGATCAATAGGATCATTCAACTCAGAATAAGCATTTGCAATTTCTTTACCATTTACAAAAAGCTCGAAACGTTCCACAAGACCTTCTTTGGATCTATGTTTCTTTGCAAGTGGTGTCATTTCTAATGGATAATCCGTAATGTAGGTTGGTTGAATTAGATTAGCTTCTACTTTCGCACCAAAAATTTCATCTATCAATTTACCTCTGCCCATGGTTGGGTCAATTTCAATGTGCAATTTCTTACACAATTTCCTCATTTCTTCCTCCTCCATTTCAGAAATGTTAACTCCTGTATATTTTTCTATAGATTCATACATCGACATACGAGGATAAGGTCCAGCAAAATCAATCACTTTGCCACCATATTCCACAATTGTTTTGCCATTTACTTCTAAGGCAATATATTCTAGGCATTGTTCCACCATTTCCATCATCCATATATAATCTTTGTATGCTACATAGATTTCCATAGATGTAAATTCAGGGTTGTGTGTTCTATCCATTCCTTCATTTCGGAACATTTTACCAATCTCATATACGCCTTCAAAACCGCCAACAATGAGTCTTTTTAGATACAATTCGTTTGCAATTCTAAGAAAAATTGGCATGTCAAGTGTATTGTGATGTGTAGCAAATGGCCTTGCAGCAGCACCACCATGAATTCTTTGCAAAACTGGAGTTTCTACTTCCAACCAGCCCTTAGCATCAAAGAATGCTCTCATGCTTGATAAAATCTTGCTTCTCTTGATAAATACTTCTTTAACTTGAGGATTTACTACAAGGTCAACATAACGCATTCTGTATCTTTGTTCTGGATCCGTAAAAGCATCATGGACTTTCCCATCTGCATCTTTTTTGACAATTGGTAATGGTCTTAAAGATTTAGAAAGGACTTTTAATTCTGTGACATGAATAGAAAGTGTTCCAGTTTGGGTTACAAATGCATAACCTTTTATACCAATGAAATCGCCAATGTCTAGATATTTTTTGAAAACATCGTTATACAATGTTTTATCCTCAGTAGGACATATTTCGTCTCTGGTAATATATATTTGGATCCTTCCAGTTGTATCAAGTATTTCCGCAAAGGAAGCTTTACCCATTATCCTCTTTTGCATCAATCTTCCTGCGATTATAATTTCCTGAAAATTCTTTTTGGCAGGATCAAAATTTGCATGAATCTCCTTAGCAGTGGTATTGTATGGGTACATTTCAGCTGGAAAAGGATCAATTCCTACAGCAATTATTTTATTTAGATTCTCTCTTCTGATGATTTCCTGTTCGCTTCTGTGAACTTCCATGTTATATTTTATTTAAAATTGCTTGCAAAAATAGAGCTTTGGTTTGAATTAGAGGACAACTGGGAATAAATATTGAAAAAAATATAAATTATTAATATTTCAATATGAGGAGATGAAAAGAATATCCTTATTTTCGCGGCGATGAATAATGGAATACGAGCTTATAAATTTTATCTCAAAAATACGATTTTTCTTACCTTTTTAACCCTCATTCTGATGACTAAGGTTGAAGGGCAAGTTCGTTTTAATGAGGTTTTCAATGAGCCTAATGGTTCTACTTCTGGAGTTAGTGCTGAGGGAATTGGGTGGAATGCTTTGTGTGGAGGTTGCTTAGGAACATTTGATGTGCAAGGTGGTCAATTGGTTGGAAACAATACAAAAGCTGTAACCACATTCCGCACAAACCCAATCGATATTAGCGGTTGTTCGACAGTTACTATCAGAATGCAATATTCAGGTACTCCTTATGGACCTTCTGGCGCTTTTTTGGATTCCGCAACAAAATGCAGTTGTGCTGGAAATCCGTCAACACCGAATGCCGTGGGTTGCGACAATTGTTGGGACTTTTTTATTGGAAATTTATTATTCAATAATAGTCCATCAGAACAATTTGAGTTTATTGGAACAAACTACACTCCAACAACTGCTAGTATTGATTATATATCTGCATGTATTGGGAATTCCAGTTCTGTCCAAATTGAAGTTAATACACAAACTTGGGCAAGTGACGAATTCATGAGAATGGACAATGTTATGCTGATTTGTAATCCAGGAACTGGCTCTGTTTCTATTTCGAATCCAGATTCTAATTTTCCTAACTATTGTGCTGGGGGTCAATTGAACTTAACTGCGAATGGTGGAGCTGGAACTTATGAATGGAAAGATCCTGCCGGAAATGTGGTGGGAAATTCTGCTAATCTTTCCACTATTGTTTCCACCAATTTTGTAAATCCGCAAAAATATACGGTTGTTTATACGGATGCTGGAGGTTGCAGCTCTACAGGAAGTAAAAATATAATCGTTAGCCCTTCACCAACAGCCAATCTTATGGCAAGCAGTCTAAGTTTATGCGAGGGAGATCAAGTTGTGCTTACAGAAACTGGGGTTGGTCCAAAATGGAGTTGGAATGGGCCAGCTGTTGGAGCTCCGTTGAATGCGAAAAATTGGACAATTAATAACCTGAAATTATCAGATGCAGGAACTTATTCTGTAGTTGTTTCAGATGCTGGAACATGCACATCTTCGGCTCAAGTAAATATCACCGTTTCTCAAAATCAGCCTTATACGATGCCATTTTTGGATACACTATGTGTGAATTCGTCCATTTTAGATCTTGGAAATATGGTGGATGGAAAGACGGGCAATTGGTTCGGGCCTGGAGTTGCTACGAATATGTTCAACCCCAATATAGGTCAAGGAAAGTACATGCTCAGTTTCGATCCTACCACGGTGGGGTGTTTTAGCACTCAAGCAACGGAAATTAATGTTGTAAATCCGCCTGCTTCATTTCCAATTTTAAGTCCCATAGAAGAATGTGGTGCTGGAATGGCATTGTTTGATCTAGGGTCGACAGAAAATACTATAAATGGTGGCACTGGAAATGTAGTGGAATGGTTTTCTGATATTGGATTATCGAATTCAATTCCAAATAAATACCTATCTGCATCAACAACAGTTTATGCAATAGTCACTAATGGTTCATGTTCTTCCAATGCGCAGTCTGTGAATCTGATACTTTCAGATGGACCTGAGATTACAATGAATGACACCATTGTCGCATGTCAAGAATATATCTTGGAAAGTATTGTCGGGAATAATCTTTCAGGAAATCAAGCTTATTATAGCCAACCGAATGGAATGGGCGTAAAATATAATGCAAATGCTGACTTGTTTAGCAAGGATACGGTGGTTTATATTTATGACTTTTCTGGTACTTGCTTTGACGAACAAAAATTAACTATCCTTATTGGAGAAAAAGTTGATGCTGGTTCTGATTTGAATATAGAATTATGTACGAATGAAAATTTGGATTTAAATGACCTAAAAGATCCAAATGCTGGAAATGGCATTTTTCTTTATCCAAATGGAGATACCATACAAAATGGAATTCTAAATACTTTTGGATTAGGTGGAGCCACAACTATCATTTCATTTAATGTAGATGGAGAAAAAAACTGCCTTGATGATAATGCATCATTTACTATAAACTTTAGCGATTTAATTCCTGCAGGGAAGGATACTTTAGTTACGGTTTGCATAGGAGATGATTATGATTTGTCAAATTTTGTTTCAGGTGGAGGAATGAATGGGTTTTATTATAATGAAGGAAATTCTACACCAATTTCTCCTTTGGTCACTTATAATATAGGTGATACAAGCTCAGTTGCAAATTTCCTATATGTAACTGAAACTGGAAGTGGCTGTCCAAAGGATACCGCACTTTTGATTGTAAATGCTTTTAATACGGATACCATTTTGGTTGATGGGATATATTGCAGGGATTATGAGATTGATGTGAATGGAACCAAATATAACTTATTGAACCCATCAGGAATCGAGACCGATCCGAATGGCCCCCTGTGTGGTGGAGTTTCAAAAATAGATTTGAAATTTTATGATCCAAGCATCACTATTATCAACAGAGTTTTATGTCCTGGACAATCCATTACAGTGAATAATGTAATTTATGACGAAAATAATTTAATAGGAACAGTGTTAATGATTGGTGGAAGTCAAAATGGTTGCGATAGTACTATTTTGGTTAGTATAAGTTATGACACAGAAATCATTAATCTTATAGATGATTCTTATTGTTCTGGGGATTCAATTATCATTAATGGAGTAACTTATAATGAAAATAACACTTCAGGGAGTTCAAGTTTTATAACTTCATCAGGTTGTGATAGTATAGTTATGGTGGCTTTAACTTTCAATAATGCTACTGATACTTTAATTAATCCAATATTATGTCCCGATGAAAATTTGATTGTCAATGGGGAAATCTTTGACATCAACAATAGTTTTGGAAATGTTATAATTCAAGGGGGAAATAGGTTTGGTTGTGATAGTATTCTAACAATTGATATTCAATATGATCTTAGTTTTACTAAAATGATAAATGATGCACTTTGCGTTGGAAATAGCATTCAGGTCAATGGAACTATTTACGATGCAAACAATAGTTCAGGTTTAGAAGTTAAAGCCAACGCCAATGGTTGTGATAGTGTTTATTTAATTGATTTGCAAATATTAAAACTTGATACATTAAAAATTAAGGATGTTTTCTGTAGCGATACTACGATTGTTGTTGGGGGAACAAACTATGATAGATTAAATCCAATTGGAGAGGAAATTATTCTAGGTGGCTCTAGCAATGGATGTAATCAATTGGTCATGATTGACTTGACATTTTCGAATAATGATTTGATTGAAATAAATGATTCGTTATGTGTGGATGAATTTTTGATTGTAAATGGTATAAGGTATGATATTGACAATCAAAATGGGCAAGAGATAATGATGAATTCTAAAGGTTGCGATAGCATCGTGACTATAAACTTATTTTTTCAAGGATTTGACATTGATATTGAACCAGTTTTAAAATCCTGTGAGGCAAATGGAGAAGGCAATTTGTATATTAATGTGAAGAGTGGGGGAGAAGGATTAATCAATATTTTATTAGATGGGGTTTCTGTTATTGCAGAATATTTGCAAAATGATACGCTTTTCAAAATAAGTGAAGGAGTTCATGAAATTATTTTTGAGGATTTGTTAGGTTGTAATTTCACCAAAAGTTTTCTGATTGAAAACAATAACGAAAATGAATTGAAAATTACTTCTGCTATTGTGGAAGGCGAAGGATATCAATTAGGTTTTGAATTTGATGGTCAGGTGCAATCTGTTTTATGGTCTAATTCTAATGCTGATAATTTAAGTTGTACAATTTGTGAAAATCCCATTGCAACACCTCAAACGAATGAAATATATTATTTAAATATAAAGGATCTCAATGGGTGTACATTTTCAGATAGTATAAATCTGGATTATATTTTCATTGATATTTATTATGGTCCCAATGTATTTTCTCCAAATGAAGATGGAGTAAATGATATTTTTTATATCGATACCAAAGAAAATATTCCGTTTAAAGATTTCCAAATTTTTGATCGATGGGGTAATAGAGTTTTCAATCAAATGAATGGTTTAACTGGAGATCCTAATTATGGTTGGGATGGTAGAAAGAATAATTCTGCTATACAATCTGGCGTTTTTATATTTTTTATGGTTCTAGACCTGCCAAATGGCACTGAAACAATATCAGGAGAATTTAGCTTAATAAGATAAATGCTCAAAATTGCCTTTGCTCCAATATACAAATATGAACTTCCAAAAGGACATCGATTTCCAATGGAAAAATATGAGCTTATTCCGCAGCAGTTGCTTCATGAAGGGATAGTTTCTGAAAACCAATTTTTTCATCCAAGCAGGCTCCTGATAGAAGATATTTTGTTGACACATACAGAAGAATATTGGAATAAATTAAGAGACAATGATTTGAGTGCTAAAGAAATAAGAAAAATTGGATTTCCTGTACGACCTGAATTAATAGAACGAGGAAGGTATATTTCACAAGGAACAATAGAATGTGTTAATTATGCTTTGGAGAACGGAATTTCAATGAATATTGCCGGGGGCACACATCATGCATTTGCAGATAGAGGAGAAGGATTTTGTATTTTCAATGATTTTGCAATTGCAGCAAATTATTATTTGAATTTAAAAGTCTTAAAAAAAATATTAATTATTGATTTAGATGTTCACCAAGGGAATGGAACTGCTAAGATTTTTGAAAATGATCGAAGAGTTTTTACTTTCAGCATGCATGGAGAGAAAAACTATCCATTGCGCAAGGAATTTTCAAATCTTGACATTGGATTGAAAGACAAGATAACAGACAACGAATATCTTGAAATATTAAAATTTACATTACCAAAGATTATTATAGATTTCAAACCTGATTTTGTGATGTACTTAGCTGGAGTTGACGTATTAGCTACAGATAAGTTAGGTAGATTAAATTTGACTAAAATTGGGTGTAAAGAAAGAGATCGAATTGTTTTTGAAACCTGCAAAAATAATCAAATTCCTGTTTCAGTAAGTATGGGTGGAGGATATAGCGAGCGAATTGCAGATATCATTGATGCGCATGTTAATACCTTTAGAGTTGCGCAGGAGGTATGGTACTAAAATGGTATGGTAATTTCCCTTCTAAATATTATTTTAACACCATTACTGCTAAGAAACCGATTTCAATGTGTTAATTTTAATGAAAATTAAAATTTGTCAATGGAAATTCTGATAAAAGTATTGATAGGAATAATTGCAGTGCTTCATTTATATTTTATGTATTTTGAAATGTTTGCTTGGCAAACCGTCGGCAAGAAAATATTTGGAAGAAGGCGTGAAGGATTTTATGAAGAAACCAAAGCTCTTGCTGCCAATCAAGGACTTTACAATGGATTCATTGTAGCTGGATTGATATGGTCTATTGTAATTAAAAATAAAGAGTGGAGCTTCAATATTTCACTTTTTTTCTTGTCTTGTGTACTTGTCGCAGGAATTTATGGTGCAATCACAGCAAGTAAAAGAATTTTATTTGTTCAAGCCCTGCCTGCTGCAATTGTTATTGTCCTTTTGCTACTTTGATGACATAGATTTTTAAAAAAAATCCAAAGCAAAATTCAATTCTGCTTTGGATTTATAAAGAATTAAAATTCAATATTTATTAATACTAATTCAGTAATTTACCTACTTGCAAATACACATTTTCGCCTGTAAAACCAAATTTTTCATCCAATACATTGTAAGGTGCTGAATAACCAAAATGATTCAAACCCCATACTTTTCCATCGCAACCTACTAGACCTTCCAAGTTGGCAGAAAGCCCTGCTGTAAGTCCAAATTTAGGAATTCCAGGAGTTAATATATTGTTTTGATATTCTTTGGATTGATTTCTAAATAATCCTTCACTTGGAACACTGACAACACGAATATTAAGATTGTTTCTTTCTTGCAACAATTGTGCTCCTTCAATTAAAGTGGATACTTCTGACCCGTTAGCCAATAATATAACATCAGGTTCTCCATCACAATCTTGAACAACATAAGCTCCTTGTTCCGCATTTAAAGCCTCACCAAACCTATCTTCTCCTGGCAAATCTTTTATATTTTGCCTAGACAATATTAGACCAGAAGGACTATTTGCATTCTCTAAAGCTATTTTCCAACAAACTGTTGTTTCGATAACATCTGCTGGTCGTAAAGCAATAAAACTATTATTTCCAGAATGATTTTTAACTTTTTCAAGCAATCTAAGTTGAGTTTCTTGTTCTATTGGTTGATGTGTAGGTCCATCTTCACCAACTCTAAAAGCATCATGTGTCCATACATGTATTACGGGTTGCTCCATCAATGCAGCTACCCTAATTGCTGGTTTCATATAATCTGAAAATGCAAAGAATGTAGCACATACTGGAATAACACCTCCATGCAATGCCATTCCTGTGCAAAGCGCTGACATAGTTAATTCTGATACTCCAGCTTGTAAAAATGCACCGCTAAAATCACCCTTAGAAAATGAGCTTGTTTTTTTCAAAAACCCATCCGTTTTATCACTGTTTGATAAATCAGCTGAAGAGACTATTAAGTTTTCTATTTTATCAGCAAAATGAGCTAAAACAGTTGACCCTGCACTTCTAGTTGCTTGGTTAGGTTTTTGAATAATTCCTTCCCAATCAATCTCTGGCAATTCCCGCTCTATAAAAGAATTAAGCTTCGCCTTTAATTTGGGATTTTTTGTCTCCCAAATTTTAATTTCCGCCTTTCTTTTTGAAGCATCCGCAGATTTTTTTTCGACTACTTTTTTATAATAAGCTGCGACCTCATCAAATATTTGAAAAGGATTTTGAGCATCACCACCTAGTCCTTCAATAGTTTTTTGAAAAGATGCCGCAGAATCGCCTAATGGTTTGCCATGCAATTCAACTTCACCTTCATACATTGAGCCGTCATCTCTCCGAACCCCTTTTCCCATCAATGTCTTTCCTATAATAATACTAGGCCTTTCTGTTTCTGCCAAACTCTCCTTGATTGCGTTTCTTATGGCTTCATGATTATTACCATCAATTGTTATTACATGCCAATTCCAAGCTTCATATTTTTTAGCTGTATCTTCTGAAGTAACGCTGTCCACTGTAGTTGATAATTGAATATCATTTGCATCATAAAACATAATGATATTACCCAGACCAAGATGGCCAGCAATTCTTCCCCCACCTTGCGAGATTTCTTCTTGCACACCACCATCAGATATATAAATATATGTTTTGTGTTCCACTGCACTCCCAAATCTATGTGCCAAAAACCGCTCTGCAATAGCCGAGCCGATTCCGAATGCGTGCCCTAAACCTAAGGGGCCAGAAGTGTTTTCAATCCCCCTCTCTACATCAAGTTCCGGATGTCCGGGAGTGACACTTTTCCACTGTCTGAAATTAGACAAATCTTCCATACTGTACTTTCCAAATAAAGCAAGACTTGAGTATAACATGGCAGACATGTGGCCAGCATCTAAATAAAATCTATCACGAGCAAACCAATTCATGTCACTAGGATCGAAATTTAAAAATTCGCTATATAAAATATGCATAAAATCCGCTCCACCCATAGGACCTCCTGGGTGCCCTGATTTTGCTTTCTCTACCATTGAAGCAGAAAGTATTCTTATGTTATCAGCTGCTTTGATTGATAAACTCTTATTAGTCATGTATTTAATATTCAGATGATGATTAAAATAGGTGCAAAGAAATGAAGATTATTTGCCAATTCAATAAATTATGGTCTATATATTTGATTTTTTTTAAATATTGAAACCAATATCGGCACATTTTTAATCAAATATCTAAATCCTATGCCTTTATCAAAAGATTTCTATGTGATATAATTGAGTTTAAAATTTGTGTATTTATTGTTTAAATATTTTTATTACTTTACGTTCAAATTTAGAATCAATGAATAATAAAATATTGAAGTGGTCAATTACAGTTGCTTTAGCCGGATTCTTGTTTGGTTTTGACACGGTGGTTATTTCAGGAGCAAACTTGCCTATTAAAGAACTTTGGAACACTTCACCTGGTTTTCATGGATTTTTAATGTCTTCAGCATTATGGGGAACTGTGTTAGGTGCATTATTTGCTGGAATTCCCTCTCAATATTTGGGTAGAAAAAAAACATTGTTTTGGATTGGAATATTTTACACCATTTCCGCAATCGGTTCCGCAATTGCAGCTGATCCATACACATTCGCAATTTTAAGATTTATTGGAGGTGTTGGTGTTGGAGCGTCCTCGGTCGCGGCACCAACGTATATTTCTGAAATTGCTTCAGGAAAAAACAGGGGAAAATTGGTAGCTACTTATCAGTTCAATATTGTTCTTGGTATTTTTATAGCCTTTTTTTCAAATTATTTGTTGAAAGGTGTAGGAGGCTCTAATGATTGGAGATGGATGTTAGGAGTTGAGGCTATTCCTGCTTTGCTGTATACTTTAATGATTTTAACTGTCCCAAGATCACCTAGATGGCTTATCACAGTAAAGAATAATGTAGAGGAAGCAAGGAAAATTTTAATTTCAATGAAAATTCCAGATGTTGAAGCTGAAATTATTGAAATCCAAAAATCTGCACACATAGGAGAATCCTCTCAATCTGTATTTAACAAAAAATATAGTAAACCGCTGATGTTGGCTTTCTTAATTGCATTTTTCAATCAATTATCAGGTATTAATTTTATTCTTTACTATGCTCCTGAAATCCTTGAAAAATCTGGACTAGCCTCCAAGGAATCTTTGTTTAGTTCAATATCTATTGGCGCAGTAAATCTTGTATTTACTCTTTTAGGGATGTACTTAATTGATAGATTAGGTCGAAAATTATTAATGTATATAGGATCAATTGGTTATATATTAAGTTTAGGTCTTGTATCATATGGTTTTTATACTGGTGCGAGTTCTGGCTTTCTGCTGACTTTTTTATTGGTCTTTGTGGCATCTCACGCAATAGGTCAAGGAGCAGTAATTTGGGTGTTTATTTCTGAAATATTTCCCACAAAAGTCCGAGCTTTTGGGCAATCTTGGGGATCAGGAACCCATTGGGTATTTGCAGCAATCATCACTATGGTTACGCCATTGTTTTTAGATAAAGACAATGGTATATTTGGGGATAATCCATGGCCAATATTTGCATTTTTTGCTGTCTTTATGGTGTTACAATTGCTTTTTGTAAAATTCCTAATGCCAGAGACAAAGGGTGTAAGTTTGGAAGAATTAGAACGAAGATTAATTAAAGAATAATAAGTTTATCGATA
The DNA here is from genome assembly GCA_024642705.1 of Bacteroidota bacterium. GTDB lineage: Bacteria > Bacteroidota > Bacteroidia > Chitinophagales > Saprospiraceae > Portibacter. The sequence continues at coordinate 56,438 of JAHEAQ010000002.1, forward strand.
ACAATTTTATCACCATTTGATCTATGATCTGGCAAACTACATTTTCAAATTATATATTATTTTTTTCTTTTAATGTTATATTAAGCATTTCTAATGTAAATGGTCAAATCGACATAGTGCAAAAGCCAATTAGCTTTGATAATGAAAGGAGAATTTTATCTTTAGAATATCTTGATCAGCATTATGGAATAATACAAAATGAACCTACTATTGTTCCGAAAATAATTGTGGTGCATTGGACTGTTATTCCAACAATGGAAAAAACTTTTGATGCATTTTATAATACGGAGTTACCCAAAGCACGAGAAGGAATTAGTGCCGCCAGCCAACTCAATGTTTCCTCGCAATATCTTATTGATAGAGATGGAACAATTTACCAATTGCTTCCAGATACTGTATTTGCAAGACATACAATAGGGCTTAATCATTGTGCTATTGGCATTGAGAATGTTGGCGGTGATGATCAACCGTTAACCAAACAACAATTGAAATCAAATATTGATTTGATTAAATTACTCTCTTCAAAATATCCTATCGAATATCTAATTGGTCATTTTGAATATCAAAAATTTATTGGGCATCCACTTTGGAAAGAAATTGATTCCAATTATCTAACGGTAAAAACAGATCCAAATAAAGGTTTTATGCGGAAAATCCGAAGAAAATTAAAAAAATATAACCTTCAAGGTCCACCAAAATCAATTCATTAAAATCAAAAAAATTATATGAAAATCATTTTTGTATTGTTTTTTCAAATTCTCATCTTTTTTGGAATTTCTGCACAAAAAAATTCCTTTGATGAAGCTTTGATAAATTCTTATGATCAATTTAAGGAAATGTCAATTGTAAATCAAAGGTTTAAACATGATGATATTCAGCCATTAATTGCCAAATTGAAAGAAAATCCTGAATTTTCGGTAAAAAAAGTCGGGCAATCCATTGAAGGAAGAGATATTTCAATTGTTTCTAAAGGAAGGGGTAAAATCCAAGTTTTATTATGGTCTCAAATGCATGGCAATGAACCAACGGCGACCATGGCAATAATGGATATTTTTAATTTTTTAAATTATTCAAATGATTTCGATAATGTTAAAGAACTTTTGAATAATGCATTGACAGTACATTTTATACCAATGCTCAATCCAGATGGGGCAGAAAAATTCGAACGTCGTAATGCCATAAATGTAGATATTAATAGAGATGCTCTAAGACTTCAGAGTAATGAATCACAAATATTGAAATTCGTTAGAGATAGTCTAAAGGCTGATTGGGGATTTAACTTACATGATCAAAATAGATATTATGGGGCTGGAAAAGAACCATTTTCGGCGTCTATTTCATTTCTTGCTCCTGCTTATAATTATAAAAAAGAAATAAATGAAGGTCGAGGGAATGCTATGAAATTAATCGTTGAAATGAATGCTGTACTTCAAAAATATATTCCCAACAAAGTAGGCAGGTATTCGGATGAATTTGAACCAAGAGCTTTTGGGGATAACATTCAAAAATGGGGAACTAACACTATTCTTATTGAATCAGGCGGAATATATGGCGATGACGAAAAACAAATGCTTCGTAAATTGAATTTTGTAAGCATTCTGAATGCCTTAAAGTCAATTGCTGAAGGTACTTATAACAAAAGAGCAATCGAAGAATATGAAAAAATCCCTTACAATAATTCTGGTTTATTTTGTGATTTGATATTGAGAGAAGCAAACGTGAAATTTGATAATAATTCATATTTGCTGGATATTTCTTTTGTTAGAAATGAAGTTAACTATAATTCTTCTCAGGACTATTATTTTAGAAGTTCCATTGCTGATGTTGGTGATTTGTCCATATTTTATGGGCATGAAGAATTCAATGCTTCTGATTATGATGTTGTGGTTGGGAATACATATCCTCAAAAAATTGTTAGCAAATCACAATTAAGTAATCTGAATATCATGTCATTATTGTCACAAGGTTATACAAACATTTCCATGCAACCACTGCCTAAATTATGGTTTACTGATGAAATGCCATTATTTATTGTTTCTAATAATCAAAAAGCTTCATCTGAAATTGCTCCAGGGTTCAATCCGTCATTATTGTTGATGCAAAATGGAGAAATTAAAAAAGTTGTTGTAAATGGATTTCTTTACGATTTAGAAAAAGACAAAGATGTTATTGTAAACAAATGGAAAGAGTTTCTTAAAAAGATTTAAAACTTGGATATTGAGCCTTTTTCAATTTTAAAAGTTAGATATTTTGTATTATTAGAAATTATTAAATCAAATTTATATTTAAATAGATGCTTCTACAGAAAATTTTAACCTTTTCATCCTATTGTCTTTTGCTTTCTTTTACCGTCTTTTTTATTTCTTGTGAGAAGCCGGCCAGTGTAGAGAAACTTTCCCTAAATGAAAGAGATCACGTTGCATTAATAGGCAATAATTTATGTTCAAGAATGATGAATTTTGGACATTTTGAAACCAATTTGAATTTGATTTATCCAACCAATCATTTGGTAATAAGAAATATGTGTGATGGGGGAGATACACCTGGATTTAGGCCTCATTCCGGAAGAGTTTCGCCTTGGGCTTTTCCGGGTGCTGAAAAATTCTACGATGAACTTGCACATGGCACTGGCAGCCAAGGTCATTTCAGAACACCAGATGAATGGTTAACAGATTTGAAAACTGATGTGATCCTTGCATTTTTTGGATACAATGAATCCTTTCAAGGTGCAAGTGGCATTGAAAATTTTAAAAACGAACTTACTGCATTTATAAATCATACAAAAAGCCAAAAATATAATGGAAGTTCAACACCTAAACTTGTGTTGGTTTCACCATTGGCTTTTGAAGATTTGTCCTCAATTTTTGATTTGCCAAATGGGGTCAATGAAAACATAAATTTGTCTATGTATACAGAGGCAATGAGATTAGTCGCACTACAAGAGAATATTCCTTTCCTCGATTTGTATACCCCATCTTTAAAATGGATCAATAAAAAAGAAAAATTTACAATTGATGGTTTTCAACTTACGGATCAATCTTACAAAATCCTAGGAGAGTATATTGTCAAGCAATTATTTAATCCTGGCATAGGAAGCAAACCTAAAAATGCTGATTTGGTGATGGAAGCAGTGAAAGAGAAAAACTGGATGTGGCATAATGATTATAAAATTCCGAATGGAGTCCATGTATTTGGCAGAAGATATGAACCATTTGGTCCTGATAATTACCCATCTGAACTTTTGAAAATCAGAGCGATGACTGCGATAAGAGATTCAGCGATTTGGGAAGCGCTCAAGGGTAATAAAATTGAACTAACACAGGAAGATTCAAAGACCATAAAACTCCCAGAAATACAAACCAATTACAAACCCAAAAAGCCTGAAAACCTTACCTATAAATATGGAAATGATGCCTTAGCATCATTCACAATGGCTCCTGGATATAAAATTGAACTTTTTGCTTCTGAACAAGAATTTCCTGATCTGGCTAATCCAGTTCAATTGTCCTTTGATGATAAAGGAAGGTTGTGGGTTGCAGTTATGCCATCCTATCCTCACTACAAACCTGGAGATACAAAACCAAATGACAAATTAATAATTTTAGAGGATACCGATAAGGATGGTAAAGCTGATAAACAAACCATATTCGCAGAAGGCTTACATTTACCTGTTGGGTTCGAATTGGCACCTGAAGGTGTTTATGTTTCTCAAGGTACAAATCTGAAATTATTGAAAGACAATAATAATGACGACAAAGCTGACGAAGAAGTTATTCTTTTGAGTGGCTTTGATGATCACGATACGCATCATGAAATAAGTGCATTTTGTGTAGATCCTTCTGGTGCTATTTATATGGGAGAAGGCGTTTTCCTTCATTCAAATGTAGAAACTTCATACGGACCAATACGAGGAACCAATGGAGGATTTTTTAGATATAATCCAAGCAAAAAACATTTGGAACGAACAGCTCAATTGTCTATACCAAATCCATGGGGAACAGGTTTTGATAAATGGGGACAAAATTTCTTTGCTCAAACTTCAGGCCCAGATTTTTACTGGATGATGCCAGGAAGCATCAAACCGAGATATGGGGTTGCCTCACCAAATTCTAGAAATTTGATCGAAGATGAACACCGAGTAAGACCTACTTCGGGAGTTGAATTTGTAGCAAGCAGACATTTTCCAGATGAAGTTCAAGGAGACTTTTTGATCAATAATACAATTGGATTTTTGGGTACCAAGCAACACATGATTGTTGATGATGGCACTGGATATTCTAGCAAACATAGACAAGATTTGCTAATCAGTGATGATACTAATTTTAGGCCTGTAGATATGGAATTTGCACCTGACGGTTCACTGTATTTGGTAGATTGGCATAATATACTTGTTGGGCACATGCAACATAACGCACGTGACCCACTAAGAGATCATGTGCATGGAAGAATATATAGAATAACATACCCTAGCAGACCCTTGGTGAAAGAACCAGAAGTGTATGGTGCAAGCATTAATCAATTGTTAGACAATCTTAAGTTACCTGAAGATAGAGCTAGATATCGATCTCGGAGAGCCTTGAGAGGCAGAGATAAAGATGAAGTATTTGCTGCTTTACAATCATGGTTGTCAAAATTAGATACATCAAGTCCTGATTATGAAAGATTTCAATTAGAAGGATTATGGGTGAGTTGGGGCATTAACAAAGTGGATAAAAACTTATTAATAAAATTAATGAGTGCAAATGACTATAGGGTAAGAGCTGCAGCAGTAAATGTATTAAGATACAACACGGACAAAATCGAAAATTATAAAGATTTGTTTTTACTCTCTGCACAAGATTCGAGCACAAGAGTTAGATTAGAAACTATTGTTTCTGCATCATGGTTGCCATTAAAAGAAGGAACTGCGATTTTATCTGAAGCAGTAAAATATCCTATGGATGATTGGATTAAAGAACCATATAGGTATGCTTTAGCACATTTGAATGATGAAGATGTTTCTAAAATGAAGGAAGAGGTGCTAGATTCAAAATTGGTAGGAAACGATATGGCTTCCTATATTAGGGGAAAGGAAATTTTTGGGCGCGATGGATTCTGTATAACTTGCCATCAAGGAGATGGAAATGGCCTTGCTTTATCTGGATATCCTCCATTGAAAGATTCTGAATGGGTATTGAATAATGAAGAAGTATTGATTCTTATAACATTGAAGGGATTGTATGGTCCTATCAAAGTTCTGGGTAAAGAATATCCAGGCACGGTTCCTATGCCTCCATATGAAGGAATGTTGAATGATCAAGACATCGCAGATGTGTTAACTTTTATTAGGAATTCTTTTGGGAATAGTGCTCCAGCAGTAAAAGCTGCAAATGTTAAATTTATACGTGATGGACAAAAAAACAAACAAGGATTTTATACTCCTGAAGAATTGCTTAAAATTTATAAAATTCAATGAAAATTGGTAATTGTCTTATTGCTAAGTTTTAAAGAAGGTTTATATTAAAGTTGGCTGTTTTTTGTACTGACGGCCCTGACGACAAATGTCAGCATTGGGTACTGAAAAGCCTTTAGAGCATCGATATTAGTAGCCCTTGCAACCAAGGGCTAAGAATTAGCCAAGAATCTAGTTTTAGCGGCATTTTTGACCAAAAATGGTGGCAAAACTCTCCATTGCACAATAATAAAATCGTCTACCTTAGTTGCTACTTAGAATTTAATATGGGATAATACTCTTTTATATTCAATGCTGAATAATCAACCACTTTTGTCAATTATATATTGAAAGAAAATAAATCTTTTTCATTTTTTGATTGAGCAAAAAACGAAACAAAAAACTCAATTTTTCAAAGGCATTTTTCCTTGTTTATAATGTTGAAAATCATAATTTGGAGCTCGAACTCCTTCTATCGTACAATTTTCCTTTCTCAAGGAAAATCAACAACAAAAAGCGGAAAACCGGTCCACGGATTCCCAATTTTCTGCGCTTTTTCTTGTTATATGCTGTTGAAAAATGAATCCTTTAAGTTTATTTCTTGAAATAATTAAAATTGCAAATATTAAAGTTGGCTGTTTTTTGTACTGACGACCCTGACGACAAATGTCAGGACTATGTAAATGTCAGCATTGGGTACTGAGATAAGTCTGTATGCCATTATTATGAGTAGCCCTTGCAACCTAGGGCTAAGAATTTTTGGCTGCATTTTTGACCAAAAATGATGACAAAATTATTCATTACATGTAAATTAATTGTCTACCTAAGCAGTTGTTAAATACTCTATTCCTTAGATCTATTGGAAAGATATTCTTTTGCAAAATAGGTAATGATTAAGTTAGCACCGGCTCTCTTGAAACTGAGCAATAATTCATGAACAACATTTTCTTCAATTATCCATCCATTTTGAGCGGCTGCTTTAATCATAGAATACTCACCACTAACATTATATGCAACTAAAGGTATGCTAAATGAATTGCTAAGGTTGGAAATGATATCCATGTAACTCATTGCTGGTTTAACCATTATAAAATCTGCACCTTGCTCAATATCTAATTTAGTTTCAATTATGGCTTCATCACTATTTCCTGGATCCATTTGATAAGTAGACCGATCTCCTGATGTTGGTGCCGAATCAGCTGCTTCACGAAAAGGTCCATAAAAAGATGAAAAATATTTTGCTGAATAAGCCATTATGGAAACTTCTTCATGCCCCTTTTTATCCAAATTGGTTCTAATGGCCTCTACTTGACCGTCCATCATCGCACTAGGAGCGACTGTATCAATGCCAGCTTTAGCTAATGAAGCAGCCATTTTTGATAAAAGATCCAATGATCTATCATTGTCAATTTTGCCTTCTCTAATATAGCCACAATGTCCATGGTCGGTATAACTGCACACACAAACATCTGCAATTAACCAAACATCGGGAAACTTTGATTTTATAGCTTTTGCTGCCAATTGAACAATATTATTGGAGTCATAAGCTGATGAAGCCTTTTCATCTTTATAATCAGGAGTGCCAAATAAGATGAAAGCTCGAATGCCCAAAGAAATGCATTCTTCAATCTCCATCAATACATTGTCAATGCTCAGTTTAAAGATATTCGGCATCGAAGAAATGGGAATTTTCTGATTTTCGCCTGAAATCAAAAACAATGGGAATATGAGATCATGGGCATGCACAAAATTTTCCCTAGTATAATTTCGAATCGTTTTGGATGTCCTTAATCTTCGGGGTCTACGAATCATGTTGTAGTGTTTGCACAATTTTAACAATCATAGAATCAAAAGTATGTTTATCTCCTATAATTGGCGCACTGTGGGTATAATTTTGAATTGTTAAAAAAGTAGTGGTTCCAAGGGCAGAATAATGGATTTCTCCAGGAATATTTAGTTTGATAGAACTAATTTGATCAATGTAAGAATCAACTGCTGAAGGACTACAAAAACTGATAACATCTATTTTGTTTTCAAATAATCCTTCCCATTCATCAATGTTATGTAATTTTTGAATAGTCTTGTAAACTTCAATTTGCAGAAATTTATGCGCTTTGGATTTTAATACATTTATCGATGTTGCATTACTCAGGTTTCCTCCAATGTAACAGGCATTTTCTGATGAAGAAATTGGAATTTCTTGGGCAAGGCAAAAAGAAGTTGAAACGGAAGGCAAAAATTCCACTTTGTAGCCATAATTTTCTACAATATTTGCAGTCTTTGGTCCTACACAAGCTATCTTTTTATCTTTTGATAGGTCACTTTGTTCGAAAAAAGATTTTACTCCATTCTGCGAAGTGAAAATAATCCAATCAAAATCATCATTAATTTGATCAAGAATTTCTGGCCTTATTTTTTGATATTCGAATTCAATAAGAGGAAACTCAATCCAATCAATATTGGGAAATTTTGCATTCAGTTCATGAAGATCATTTTCTTTTCTTGTTAAAACAACATAGTTTTTCTTCATAACAATTTCATTTTTGAACGAATCCTTCTAAAAGAATAGGAATATTTATTTATCAACCTAAATTGGCTAATCTAACTTTCAAGCCATTAATCTCTTCTGTGATTTTTATTTGACACCCTAATCGACTGTTATCTTGGATAAAAAGGACCTGGTCAAGCATAATTTCTTCATCTTCTGAAGGCTCATGTAGATTGTGTTCACTTTCTACATACATATGGCAACTTGCACAAAGAGCCATTCCACCGCAAGTTCCTTCTACTGGAAGTTCTGAAGCTTTACAAACTTCCATTAAATTCAAATCTATTTCTAGAGGGATTTCAATTTCGTGTTCAATGCCTTCTCTATCTGTAACGTAAATCGTTATTTCTTCCATTTAATGTTTCTATTCAAATCCGTGGACTCCTTGAACTGTAGTATATTTAAAACTTAATTTTTTATCAGGAAACATGTATTTAAATGCAGATTGTACAGCTAAAGTTCCTTCATGAAAACCACACAATATTAATTTTAGTTTTCCTGGATACGAATTAATATCACCAATTGCATATATACCAGGAATGTTTGTTGAATAATCTTCTGTATTTACGTCAATAGCATTCTTGTCAATATTCAATCCCCAATCAGCTAAAGGTCCTAATTTTGGAGATAATCCAAATAAAGGTATAAAGTTGTCTGCATCCATTTTTATTTCACCTTCCGTTTTGTGCTTTAATACTATTCCATTCAACACGCCATTGCCCACAAGTTGAAGAGCTTCAGTATCTGTCAACAAATTCACTTTTCCTTTTTTTGCAAGATTTGCAACTTTTTCGGCACTATCCAAAGCTCCTCTAAAACTGCTACTTCGATGTACCAATGTAACTTTTTCAGCAATATCTGACAAAAAAATGGTCCAGTCGAGTGCAGAGTCACCACCTCCAGCAATTACTACTTTCTTATTTCTGTAAACTTCAGGATCCCGAATGATGTAATCTACACCTTTATCTTCAAATTTCTCTAAATTTTCCAAAACTGGCTTTCTTGGTTCAAAACAACCAAGTCCTGCTGCTATTGCAATTGCTTTTGCTTTAATTTCAGTGCCACGTGACGATTTCACTACAAATGATCCGTTTTCTAATTTTTCGAAAGACTCTATTCTTTCACCAAGCGTAAAAGTTGGCTTGAAAGGTTCGATTTGAGCTAACAAATTGTCAATTAATTCACCCGCGAGAATTGAAGGATAACCAGGGATATCATAAATAGGTTTTTTTGGATATATTTCAGCACATTGCCCTCCAGCAATTGGTAAGGCATCTACCAAATGACATCTCATTTTCAACAGACCAGCTTCAAAAACAGTAAACAATCCAACAGGACCTGCTCCAATAATCAATAAGTCTGTATCAATATTATTTTGATTCATTCAATTCTTTTTTGTTATTAAAATAGTGCGTATGTAATCCGCATTCAGTTTTTTCAGAATTAGCCCACCTTCCTGATCTTCCTTCACCTTTTATTGTACAATGTGTGCAACCAACAGAACCATAACCAAAATCAGCAAGAGGATGTTGTGGCAATTTATTAAAACTTGCCTGGTAAAGTAATTCCCCTTCGTCAATATCCAACAATGGATGAAACTTATACAAATCACCATGAGGAGAAAAAATTTCCAGGTTTGTTCTAAAGACAGTCTGATTTCCTAATAATCCAGAAACCCAGATTTTCTTATTTTTCTTCACTTTGTCCAAAGGAGCAATCTTGTTAATAGCACAGCACATTTTAGGATGGTCTTTCCACCACTCTTCTTCCTCAGTCAATGCATGTTCTTGATCTTGAGGTGTAAGTTCTATTAATTCTAATTCAAATCTTTCAGCCAATTCATTTTTATATCTTAAAGTTTCTTCAAACAGAAAACCAGTATTAATAAAATGAATTTTTTGTTTTTTATTCACCTTACTCAAAAGAAATAATAAATAGGCGGAATTTGTTCCAAAAGAAGAAGTAAATAAAATTTCTTCTGGATTAAAAATTTCATAAAGCCTCTCAAGTCGCTGAATTGGAGAAAGCATTTTAAATGCATTATTGAATTCATCCACAGGAAAATCTGTAGTACTTATATTATTTGCGACTGCCGCTGGACTGTTATCTTTATAACTCATGCAAAATTGACGATTTAATTTTTAATTTCTGTAATCTCGATCATACTTTTGGTAAGATCATTCAATATTTTTACTTTCTCTTCAAAATTATGCTTCAACTTCTTTCTGAAAAAATGCAGATTCTGTAATAACGAATTGGTATCTTCAGGAAATACTTCTTCAAAAACTTGTCTTATTCTTTTGGCTAAAGTCGGAGATTTTCCATTTGTTGAAATAGCAATTTTTAGATTCCCTTTAGTTACTATGGATCCCAAGTAAAAATCACAAAGATCTGGAGTGTCTGCGACATTTATAAGCTTTCCTGCAGCTTTTGCTTGTGCCCAAACTTCATGATTAAGGGTTTTGAGGTTTGTTGCAGCAATGATAATATCATACCCACTAATGTCTTCTTTTTGAAACTGTTTTTGTTCTACAATAAAACTGGTTTCATAATAGCCTTCTACAATAGCCCATATTTTACTATTTATTTCTGGGGCAACTATTTTAATATGAGTAATAGGACTGCTTTTCAAAAGAAAGAATAATTTCTCATAGGCCACTTCTCCAGCCCCAACAATTAACACTTTAAGTTTATCAAGCCTGAAAAACACTGGAAACAACTGATTTTTTTGTTGCATTTTCTTGGATTTTGGTATGTTTTAAATATGCATTTACAACTTGCCCTATATAAATTATCGCAGGAGTAGAAATGCCTGATTGCTTCACTTTTTGTTCAATAGAATTAATTTCACCAAAAACAGCTTTTTGATGAGCTAATGTTCCATTTTGAAATATGGCAATTCCTATTTTGCCTTTATTTTGCTTTTTATAGGTTTGAACTATTTCTTTTAATTTTCCAAACCCCATTAGAATTATGACAGTCCCTTCTAATTTCGAAGCTTGTATTAAGTCTTCACTTAAATTTCCGTCACTAGCGACGCCTGTTACAACATGGAAACTTTTACTGAGATTTCTTGAGGTAATTGCCAGGCCATTCCAAGCGCTTACAGCTGTAGAGCTTGATAATCCTGGAATAATTTCTACTGGAATTTTGGATTTCTCAGCATAAACCAATTCCTCAAATCCTCTGCCAAAAACAAAAGGGTCTCCTCCTTTGAGTCGGACAACATGACCTAACTTAGCATACTCTACCAATTTTTTATTGATTTCTTCTTGTGAAGCATAATGCTTGCCGGCTCGTTTTCCAACATAAATTTGAATAGCATGCGGAGGTGCATAGCCAATTAAATCTGGGTGAACCAATGCATCATAAAGTATTACATCAGCTGATTGAATTGCTTTTAATCCTTTTAAAGTAATTAACTCAGGATCCCCAGGCCCAGCTCCCACCAATGTTATTTTTGATTTCCCTATCATGGTTAGGCATTGTAGTATGAAGCAGTTACTAAAGCGTCCTCCAGCTTTGAATTTTCTTTCCTTAGTATTCTTTTGATATTTTTATTGAATTCAGATGCATCTTTCAAATACTGTTGTACAAATGACTGATTTGGATTCCCATTTTTCATTCTTAAAACATATTCAGGAAAAGCAGCTTTGAATTGAAATAATGTGTTGGTGTGAAAATGGGTATCGAAATCTTCTAATATTTTAATATGAGTATTACATTTTACATCTATTGAAAGCAACACAGCTTTTGCTCCAACTATAAATGAAGTATAACTGTAATACAAGGACTCATCAAATTCTAGCAGTTCATATTTTTGTTGTGCAAGTTCCAATTTTTCATCTGCATCTTTTACAATTGCAGAAAGCATATCAAAAGCAACCCCGGCGCATTCGCCAACACCAATTTCTTGAACATATTCAGAATCTTGTCCCCAATCTAAAAAATCAGAGTCAACTAAATTTTCTTTTTGGCCTAATTCCTTCAACAAATCGTAGAAATATTTCTTTCCATTTCGCACCGTATAACTGGTAAAATGCTCGTCTATTTCTCCATTGATTTTATAATCTTCGAGCAGCAAAGTAATTGCGATTAGGATTCTTTTTGTTGGAATTTTGATTATTTTTTCTGCTATATAGGCTTTGTGGCCGACCATTCCTCCTCCTAAAACTATCTGAATAGCTGGAAGAATCCTATCATCTACTTTGATCGAAGAGCCATGAAATCCAATACTAGCTGCCATGTGCTGTCCACAAGCATTCATACAACCACTTATTTTTATGCTTATTTCGTTGTTTGTGATAAAGTCTGGATGATTGGCTTTAATATGATTTTCTATTTCTTCTGCGAGATTTGTGGAGTTTGTAACTCCAAGATTGCAAGTATCTGTACCAGGACAAGCAGTTACATCGACGATCGTTTCAGCTCCAAAATCAGCAAGATCAATAGATTTTAGTTCTTCATAAATTGCTTTCAAATCTTCAACAATAGCAAATCTGAGCAAAATTCCTTGGTTGACTGTAAATCTAATATCATCAGCAAAATATTTTTGGACTATAGTAGAAAGAAATCTTGCCTTATCTGAGGAGAGATCTCCAAGTCTAACTTTTATATTCACAGAATAATATCCGGAATTCCGAATTGATTTTACATTTGTTTTTTTCCATAATTCGAAACTTTCATCGCTTGATGGTTTAATTTTAGTAAATGTCGCAGACTTAATCGGTTTTGGAGCTTCCCAAATGTTTTCATTTATTGGAATAGATTGAGAAGGCAAACTTTTCAATTCTTCATCTATAAGATCAAGGAATTTTTGTTCTCCAAAACTTTTTAGTAAGAATTTCATGCGTGCTTTAAATCTCTTTTCACGCTCACCATAGCGATCAAAAATTCTAATGGTTGCTTCCATGAATGGAATAATCTCATCAGCTGGAATGAATTCGCTTACAGTAAAAGCTTCCATGGCTTGGGCTCCAAGTCCACCTGCAAGTAGAAGCTTGAAGCCTTTCTGACCATTTACCAAACGAGGAATAAAACCAAAATCATGAAAATATGTAAAGGCGGAGTCCGTGTCACTTGAGGAAAAGGCAATTTTTATTTTCCGACCCATTTCCTGACAAATTGGGTTTCTTAGAAAATAGTTATAAACTGCAACTACGTAAGGTGTTATGTCAAATAGCTCATCTGAATCAATTCCAGCATTTGAAGAAGCGGTGATGTTTCGGACAGTATTTCCGCATGCTTCTCTTGCATTCATTCCGACATCGGCCATTAATTCCCAAACTTTAGGTGAATTATTTAGCTTGACATAATGAAATTGTATGTTTTGCCTAGTTGTGATGTGTAAATTGCCGGTAGCATAGGCATCCGAAATGTCAGCTAACCGATACAATTGTTTAGCGGTAACAAAGCCGAAGGGAATTTTTGTTCTAAACATATGCACTCCCAATTGTCTTTGACCATAAACACCTCTAGTTAAGCGATAATGTTTGAATTTGTCTTCATTAATCAATCCTTTTTTAAATAGGTCAATTTTGAAGTTTAATTCCTCCACATCAGCTTTAGCTTCGGCTTTGAATTGTTCTTGGGTCCTACTTAATATTGTCATATAACTATTTTTTATAATTTGATATTTTGGGTATAAAAAAATCCCTTCAAAACATTTCATCTTGAAGGGATTTTTTATGAATCTATATTTTAATTCATTTAATGTTCCACGCAAGATGAAATTTTATTCATACAACAGCAGCAGCACATCATTTCAGAAGCTGTATTTGGGAACATATAAATGTTTGTGTTTTTCAATTGATTTTTATTTAATTAATGAACTAGTTTCTTGTAATTATGATACAAAACTGTGCCATTATTTTAAAATATCCAAATAAATTATGACATTTTAACAAAATATTTAAATCTCATAAATGACCATATGTTCATATGTTATTATGTTGGATATCAATTATTTATGATTTTTTATTGTTTTTTCATAAACTTGAAAGTGCCGGTAATATTAAGGTTTTAGGCTGAACCTGAGGTTTGAAATTAATGAATACGAATATAATAATTAGATTGCTCTAAATATAAAATTAGATTGTATTAAAAATATATTTTTTATTTTTTATTTTTTTTAAAGAAATTGACTGCTATCTGATGAAAAAAATAAAGAAACAGTTCAAAGAATAATTAATTATTCAATGTGCTTTGATGATATTAAGCTTTTAATGGTGGATTTTGCTCAATAAAACGGACAGCTTCATCTGGCTCATTGGTCAAGAATAACAATTTTTGGTAGTCTTGACCTTTCGAAAGTTGTTTCAAAGTAGGAAAAATGAAAGTATTGATTTCATAACGATCAGTTCCCAAAAAAACCATTGGGCTTAAATATCCGAAAGTTCCATAATGATTTTGTGCAGCGTCCATAAATATTTCTTGTGTGGTACCAGCACTTCCAGGGGCATAAATTATTCCGTGAACACAAATTGCTAGGAGTGTATCTTCTCTAATGCTATTTGAAAAATACTTGGCAATATGAGAAGCAAATAAATTGCTAGGTTCATGTCCATAAAACCAGGTGGGTATTGCTAAGCTTTCTTGACCATTAGGATATTTTCCTAAAACTTCTAAGGCTGCGTTGGAATAGCCTAAATCTGCATAGTGCGGAGCTTTACTCAATATTTTGATTGCGTTGTCTAATTCTTTGGTCGATCTTCCACCAAAATAGGCGCCAAGATTGGTAGCTTCCATAATTCCGGGGCCCCCGCCTGAAGCTACAAAATATCCTTTTTCACACATGCTTTTTGCTGCATAAGCTGTCTTTAAATAAAATTCATCATTTCTGTGTGTCCCGTGGCCACCCATAAATCCGATTATTTTTTTTGCATAATTGCCAATATCATCAGGTTCAATTAAAGTTCGAAGTGCATTATCAATAGCATGGTCATGAATTCTTTGCCACAATGATTCATTAATATTAGGGTTAAACCTGGTTTTATAAAAATGATTATAAATTTGAAAATCTAGAGTGGTATTTTCATTCCCTTTAGTTTCTAATTCTTGCCAAGTATACAAGTTAGATCGATAAGGATTGTAAGGTTGTTCATTGTAATAGGGGAGTATTACAGCCCTTGCTTCAAGCAATAATATTTGATCTTTTTCATTCAAAATGCAACCCATAAAAGTAATTGTATTCAATTTGAATTTTGACCATTTTATTTTGATAGTACTCAAATCCAAATTTTGAAAAGTATAATTTTCAATAGAATTATCATTTTTCAACAGTATCTCAAATACTTTCTTATCATTTATAAGCCTTGGATGGTCAGCAAATTTCATATTATACTAATTCCTTCATTTTTTCTAATAACCAATTTTTGGAAGCAACACTGTTATTTACTTCAAGTTGAGTGATCAATTTTGCAATTTTCTTTTTTGAAAATTCAAGTTTTATCATTTTCTCTACAAAACTGTTGAAATTTCCAAAAATCAATTTATGTTGATCTGGAATATTTTTATGCCGAATCAGAAAAATTTTGAATGCATTTACCGAAGAAATGGCTAAATCTTTGTTTTCCTGCTCATAATAAGCAATTATTAACATAAGCTTAGAATCTAGCGTATATACTAAATCATCAAATTCAACTTCATTCAATAAATCAATTAGGGTGTCATAATCTTTTTTAAACAACGCAACTCTAGCTGAATTGAACTTAATAGCGTTGTCCCTGTATTTTAGATTTATCTTTTTAGCGAAAAGTTCAATAAAATCTTCGACCCATTTAATTTCCCCAAGTCTAAGGCCAATTATGCATATATTACGAAAAGATGTAGGCGTAATTTCACCGTCGACAAGAAGTACGCCAAGCTCAAGACCTTCATTATAAATATTTAACAATTCATTATTAAAGCTTTTGTCACCTTTGTTAACTTTTCTGACACAATAATTCAAAGCAGCATCAAATATATGTTTTGCTTCCTGGTCTGGAAATAAAAACAAATTTTTTTGAATTAGTTCTTTCAATTTATAGTAATGATCGGGATCTTCAGGTTCAATTGTAGTAAGGTAAATCTGATAGTAAATGCCAATGGTTGGAATATTGAAATATTTTTTGTTTTTCACCAATTCCACGATGTCGTGAATAAAAAGAAGTTCTATATCATGCTTTACTACATTTTTCCAAGATAACATTGAACAATAATACCTCAATTTTTCAGCTATAAAAAAATAATCAAGATTGTCATTTATATCCTGAATATTATAAAATTGGATCTTAGTTTTAGAAGCAGATTTTTTTTCAAATTCACTGGTAAGGTTGAATCTATGCTTTTCTGCCATATATTGATAAAAATAATAGTTGGCATTTCGCTCAAGATGCCTTTCTGATAATCTCTCAGTGGTCTTGAGTACAGAATTATAAAGTTCAGGAAGTTTATTGTCAATTACCGCTTCCAATAAATTGGTTGATTCTTGCAAAGGTTGGGATTTAAATTGCTCAATCGATAAAAATTCTTCCAGTAGGCTTAATAAATCTGTGTTAAGTTTCCTGAATTTTGCATCCTTATATTTTTGAGTTGGAAATACATTGTTCCAGATTTGATCCTTTTCAATTTCAATGGAGTTATTGTTTTTTATACTTTCTAAATAAAAATCAAATAAATTGGTAATGTTTTCATTCTGATTAAAATATGGAGAGTGAACAAATTTTTTAAACCTATTCAAATCATAAATACTAAGTCTAGATAGCGCTTTGTGAATCTTTAGATTTTGCATAAATCCTTTTTTACTTTGAATCCATTTCTGTAACGTCCAATTTGTCTTTTGTTACTTTTAATTCTCATTCCAGTTAAATTCTTAAGTTAAGCAAATATCTAAAAGTTTTATTTAAAAATGGGTTAGATTAGAAATTGTGAACTAAATGCAATTTATTTTGGATAAATATATTCTCCTAAAATGCTTGAGTTTACATAGAAATAATATACTTTTTAACTCTGTGATGCGGAGTTATTATTTATGGATAAAAATTGAAGCAGATTTAAATTTTTTTATCAAAAAAAATTCAATTTTTTTCAACAATTTTTTATAATATATTAAATATTAAGTTTATATGTAATCATTTTTTAATCAATTAGTTGATTTGCATTAGTTAAAAAGGTGTGAAAAATTAATGTATCCTAGAAGACAAAATTCATATTATTTATTTTCATATATGATAGAATTCTATTTTATTCTTATTATCTTGTGTTCGAATTATAACCAAAATTAATCGCATTCCCATGGCAAAAGTGACTTTTAGATCGCTTACACTAGGATTGGTAGCTTTACTAATGCTCCCTTTCTTTTGTCATGGACAATCCAATCCACAAAAACAATATCGTGATATTATTGACAAAGAATTTCATTATTCTGTAGTCAATTCTGCTGCTATGCCAACTGTTATTGGAGCACCAAGCAAAGGTATCCTATCATTTGAAGCAGATCCGGTTTCTCCTGATGTGTATCGATTTGAGTACAAACCAGGAAAAATTGAAGCACAAACTAAGGCTGTGATTGAATATTGGAAAAAAGATGATATAACTGGTGAATTAAAACCAGACTATACTACTTTCTTTTTCAGAATATCAAGGTCTTTGATTAGTTGCCAAGATGATAGAAGATTTATTTCTAAAAATCAATCCATTAACGGTATTCAAGTTTTAGAAAATGATTCCAGAACAGATGGACCTTTAGTTATTGACGGGATTGCCTATTCTGAAGGTGGAATTGCAACAATTAATGGTGAGACAATCGATTTCACACCTTTCCCTGATTTTGTAGGAGATGCATTTGTTTATTATTCGGTTAGAGATACAAAAAATAAAGGTGGCACTGGATTACTTAAAATAAAAGTAATAGATGCAACTAGTGTTGCTAATTATGGAACAATTGATATCATTAGCTATGGGGGAATTCCTGTTGAGTTAGATTTGCCGTTTGATGGATTTCAAGTATCCGGTGAGGTTCAATATGGAAGTTTTGAATCTTATGGTGGTATTCAACAATTTATTCCAAGTGCCAATATTAATGCTTCTGAAACTTTCCAGATAGTAAAGAATAATATTGTTAGGGATGTAAATGTTCAAATAATTAAAAAAGAACGATCTAACAGTTGGGTCATTGATGATATAGTTTATACATCTCAGGGAACTGAAGTTAATTTTGATGTAGACCAGAATGATTTGAAACACAATCAAACGATCACAAGTGCTTCACCTGAATTAATTCCAAATGCAGAGTCTGGGGTTTATTCTTACCTTCCTGAACCATATTTTCTAGGTAATAAGACATTTGAATATACTGTATTTAATGGTTTTGCTTCAGAAACCGGCAAGATATTCCTGAAAGTTAGTAATTTTTTCCCTCAGATTCAATACGATTACAACTTTACTACCGTAGGGAATTCGGTTTTAGTCATTGATTACAAAATACCAATAAGTAATTTCAGTTTTGAATTAATAAGTGGACCTTCAAATGGAGTTATTAACATAAATTCTGGAAATTCAACTATTGAAGTAGGATGTTCACAAATAGCTGGTAATAATTTAGTTTTATATCAGCCTGACTATAATTTTATAGGATCAGATGCATTTACGCTTAATTATTGTGTGGATGGGCTATGCCAAGAAGTGGAAGTGAAAGTGCAAGTAGTGCAAAACAATCTTGGCGATTGTGAATGTTATACAGGTTGCGTTTGGGCTGGAGATGCAAATAATGATGGGCTAGTGAATGTGGTAGATTTATTGTCCATGGCATATTCTTTGGGGGCATCTGGCGCACCTTCAGATTGGAATGGAGGCAGTGGCTGGATAGGACGAAAAACAGAAGATTGGAATGAATATCCTGTAAATGGAGCTAATCCAAAATTCGCAGATGCTGACGGAAATGGAATTGTAGAGAAAGTAGATTTTAATGCAATTATAGAAAATTATGACAAAAACCATTCTTTGGTGCCACCTCAATTTTTAGATAATAAGTCATATCCATTTACTCTAAAACCAGCGCAAGATACAATTTATATTGGGGATAGAATTGAATTTGAAATCGGAATAGGAAATGAAGCACATCCAGTATTGGATGCTCATGGATTTGCTTTTTCGTTGGGAATGCCTGGTAATCTTGTCGATTCAAGTTCTGTTAATTTAGAATACTACACTAATTCTTGGTTAGCAATTGATGAAGCAGTTTACGGTATGTATAAACAACTATATGATGGTTGGTTAGAAACTTCTGTTGCCAGACTAAGTTCTTTACCGAAAAGTGGAAAGGGACCAATTGGCAAACTAGATTTTATAGTAGAAGAAGATGTAGTCGGCGGATTTAGGGTATCTGATGGTATTATTCCATTGAAAATATATATTAAGGAAGGTCAAGTTTTGTCATCTGATGGCCAGTTTGGAGCTTTGGAAGGGACTGAAGCTACTGTCTATTTAAATATTAAGAAGGAGAAATCAAGCAATGCTAAAGAGTCAAGATTAATAGCATTCCCAAATCCTGCTACGGATATTCTGAATCTTCATATGAATGGCGGTCATGACATTCTTTCCTATGAAATGTATGATATGATGGGAAAATTAGTAACGAAAGAAACTAACTTGGAGACAAGAAATACCTCAATTCATACTAGTACTTATACAAATGGAATTTATTTCTTGAAAGTGCAAACTACCTTTGGCCCGATCATAACTAAAGTTGAAATTTTAAAATAATTAATTTCACTTCTTCTATTCAATTTCTACTTATTTTACTTTTATCCTTAACTGATACTTTTTCAACTTGTCAAAAAGTCAATTCGGGTCCATGGCATTTTCTTTCTTGTGCCATGCTTCAATAATAGGAGATGCGCAGATCAATTACTATAAATGTAATTAAGAAATAATACAGAATTGAATTGATGTAGATATTCTGTCGTCTTATATTGTATTTATTCTTCATTAAAAGTTTCAACAGAATAAGTATCCCATTGAAACTTTTAAAGGTAAGGGCAAATGATTTTCCGCATCAACATTCGCTTATTAAAGTCTGTTGACATTGACAATTTCCAATAAATCATCACGATAGTTTTTTCCAATTGGCAATTGTTTGATTTTATCATTTTCAATTACTTCAACTGTATTGCCGACAATAGCTTTAATTTTATTAAGAGAAAGAATATAGGACCTATGTATTCTTTTAAATTGCTTTACGGGAAGTTTTTCCTCTAAACTTTTCATTGTTTGCAAAGTAATGACTCGCCCCTTTTCTAATCTAATAATTACATAATCTTTTAAGCCTTCAATGTATAAAATTTCATTGTAATTTACTTTGACTAATTTCTTATCTGCTTTTACAAAAAAGAATTCGTCCATTTCATTGTCTGGAATTGATTCTCTTGCAGATTTTATTTTTTCACTTGCTTTGTTGACTGCTTTCATAAAACGATCTAAGGAAATAGGCTTAACGAGATAATCCACAGCATCCATTTCAAAACCTTCAACGGCATAATTGGAATATGCGGTAGTAAATATTACAGCGGGAGGATTGGAAAGTGACTTGTAAAAATCAATTCCTGTTAATTGTGGCATTTGAATATCTAAAAAAATTAGATCCACCTTATGGTTTTTAATAGCTTCATTTGCTTCAAAAGCATTTTCGCATCTTTGAATCAAATTTATTTCTGGAAGTTGATCAATAAAAGTTTCTAAAACATCAAGAGCTAGAGGTTCATCATCAACTATAATAGCATTTATCATAATAATTTTATATTTGGTTATTCAATTTTATTTTTAATTCAATACAGTAGTTGTTTGGATTATCCTGTATGATTAATTTGTGCTTATTAGGATACAAAAGATTCAGTCTCCTTCGTACATTAACTAATCCAATTCCTCCACTTTTTTTTCCATATGGTTTTGGAGCGGCTTCAGTTTTACTATTTTCAATTGAAAAATCTACTTCATTGTCCAAAATTTTCAATAATATTTTAACATACCCATCTTTAATTTGGTTATTAACGCCATGCTTAAAACTATTTTCTAAGAATGGGATAAAAATTAATGGAGCAATTTTTTGATTATTTATTACCCCTTCTACCAAAAAATCAATAGTTATATTTTTTTTCTGTCTTAATTTTTCGAGTTCTAGATAGTTTTCTAAATAATTGACTTCTTTTCTTAGTGGCACTTGCTCTTCATTGCATTCATACAGCATATAACGCATCATTTCTGATAACTTCAAAACGATTTCTGGAGCTTGCTCAGATTTTTTCAAAGTTAAAGCATAAAGATTATTAAGCGTATTAAAAAGGAAATGCGGGTTTATTTGTGTTTTAAGAAAATTCAGCTCAGTTTCTGTGTTCTTATGCTGTAATTCTAATTTTTCTACACTTCCTTTCTGCCAATCCAGAATTATCTGAAATATGGTTGACACTGCGCCATAAAATAATAAAGCAAAAAAAATAGATCCTTGTTTTGTAATGAAATAGCTTTGAACACTAGGTTGATCTGAAAATAATAGATAAAAAACTAGGGTTTTAATAGGTGTTAAAATTATTGCTGTTACAACTAACGCAACAGCATAATTTATTCCGCTTACTTCACGTAAATAATTAGGTATGAGATAATATAGGTTAAAGTATACAATAATAATATAGAATACAATACTTACCATTTCTCTAATAAGTGAGTAAATGGTGGTTTGCCGTGGGTCAATAATCAGAAATGCAATATATAATCCTAGCCAAAAAAGAATATGGAATAGCGTATCCTTTTTTGCCCAATCTGGAATATTTATTTTCAAATCTGTTTTCACACTCATACCAATCATTAATCTGTAAATAACATAAATTCGTTCTCAGGAATTATATTTTTCGATAAAAGTAAACGTAGAATCGATGTAATGAACTCTTAAGGAACTTTATAACTTGTTTGTAATTTACAATTACAGAAAATATAAATTTACTTAGAAAGTAACTAAAATATTAGTTTTTTGCTTCTTATTTGTACTTTTGCGAAGCTTAAGCAAAATAGATGGTTTACCTAACAAGAATAGAAAAATTTAATGCTGCTCACAAACTTTGGATTAAAGATTGGAGTGAAGAGAAGAATTTCGAAGTTTTTGGAAAATGTGCTAATAAAAATTGGCATGGACATAATTACAAATTGGAAATTACTGTAAAAGGAAATCCTGATCCGATAACTGGTTTTCTAATTGATGCAAAAAAGCTTAGCAAAATTATTATAGAAAAAATAATTGATAAAGTTGATCATTCTAATTTAAATTTGGATGTAGATTTCATTCCAAACAATATAATGCCTACCACCGAAAATCTGGTTATTTTATTTTGGAATGAACTAGAAGCCCATCTCAATAGTTGTACTTTACATTGTGTTAAATTAATAGAAACTGACACCATTTATGCTGAATATTTTGGTGAAAAAAATTAAAGTATGTCCTACAAAAAAACAGAAGAATACGATAAAACTGCAACTGCATCACTTTTAGAGAATTATAAAAACATTATAAGCGGGATTGGTGAAGATCTTAATAGGGATGGCTTACTAAAAACACCAGAAAGAGCTGCAAAAGCTATGCAATTCTTGACCCAAGGTTATGAATTAGATGCAGAAAAGATTTTGAAATCTGCATTGTTTCCTGAAGAATATAGTGAAATGGTTATTGTGAAAGATATAGAAGTGTATTCAATGTGTGAGCATCATATCCTCCCATTTTTTGGCAAAGCGCATGTAGCTTATATACCTAATGGAAATGTGGTAGGACTTAGTAAAATTCCAAGAATTGTAGATGTTTTTGCTCGAAGATTGCAAGTTCAAGAAAGACTTACTCATCAGATTTTAAATTGTATTCAAGATACATTAAATCCTTTGGGAGCTGCAGTGGTAATTGAAGCTAGACACATGTGTATGATGATGAGAGGAATAGAAAAGCAAAACTCAATTACAACAACCTCTGCGTTTACAGGGGAATTTAAAAATGTTGAAACAAGAAATGAATTTTTAAAACTATTATTTTCTGATAGGATTTAAAAACTAAAGTATTACATATGGTTGCATATATTTTCCCAGGACAAGGGGCACAATTTGAAGGAATGGCTTTAGAACTTTATGAAAGTTCTGCAGAAGCTAAACGATTATTCGAATTAGCAAATGATATATTGGGTTTCAGAATATCTGATATTATGATAAATGGGTCAGCGGATGACTTAACGCAAACTAAGGTCACTCAACCAGCTGTTTTTTTACATTCTGTTATTAAAGCTATTTTAGCAAAAGATAAATTTCAGCCTAATTTTGTGGCAGGCCATTCTCTGGGAGAATTCAGTGCATTAACTGCTTCTGGAGCATTAAGTTTTGAAGATGGTCTTAGATTGGTGAGTAAAAGAGCTATTGCAATGCAGAAGGCTTGTGAAATGGAACCTTCAACCATGGCAGCAATTTTAGGGTTAGAAGATGAAGAAGTAGAAAAAATATGTTTTGGAATAGATGCTTTAGTTGTGCCTGCAAATTATAATTGCCCTGGTCAATTGGTTATTTCAGGAAGCATTGAAGGAATCAATGAAGCCATTAATAAATGCACAGAAGCAGGAGCAAAGAGAGCTCTAGTATTGAGCGTTGGAGGAGCATTTCATTCTCCTTTTATGGAACCTGCAAGAGAAGAACTTGCAATAGCTATAGAAGAAGCATCTATCGTGCAACCTACTTGTCCAATTTTTCAAAATGTAGATGGTTTGCCTCAATTAAATCCAGCTATTATCAAAGAAAATTTGATAAAACAATTAACAGCTCCAGTTAAATGGACTCAAACTATGCATAATATGCTTGCTAACGGTGTTGAATCTTTTGTTGAAGTTGGTGGAAATGGCAAAGTATTGACAGGGCTTATTAAAAAAGTAGACAGAAAAATACCTTGTGAGGCTCTCTAAGTCTATATTTGCATCATATAAATTTTTATGGAATCAAATACCTCAATAAAACCAGGTAAATTATTAGTCGCAGAACCATTTATGATGGATCCCAATTTTAAAAGATCTGTTGTATTGTTATGTGAACATAATGACGAGCAAGGATCATTGGGTTTTGTCTTAAATAAGCCTCTAAAAATAAATGTGGAAGACCTTTTAGGTGATTTCCCTGAATTTGATTCTGAAGTTTATTTTGGAGGACCAGTCGCAACAGATACCATTCATTATATTCATGATAAAGGAGATATATTGGATAATAGCGTAAAAATACACAATGGTGTCTATTGGGGTGGGGATTTTGAACAATTAAAATTTCTGATTAAAACAAAATTGATTAAGGAAGCGAACATTAGATTTTTTGTGGGCTACTCAGGATGGACAGAACATCAATTATTTGAAGAATTGGAAATTGGATCCTGGATATTGGCAGATATGGATTCTAATTATTTATTTCATCATGCTAATGAAAACTTGTGGAAGCAAGTAATGGAAAACAAAGGGAGCTCCTTTGGTGTTATTGCCCAAATTTCTGAATCACATCGCTTGAACTAAAACTTATGATTTCAATAAATTCATTATACATCCAATACGGTGACCGAATTCTATTTAATAGGAGCAATTTAACCATTGAAAAGAATGAAAAAATTGCATTAATTGGACGAAATGGAGCTGGAAAGTCAAGTTTATTGAAATTGCTTTGTGGCAAATTACAACCTGACGAGGGAAATATTGAAATCCAAAAAGGAGCAACTCTTGGGTACCTGGAACAAGACCTCGATATAAATCTTGAATCTCCAATTATTGATGAGGCAAAAAAAGCTTTTGCTGAAGTTAATCAATTGAAAGAAAAAGTGGAAAAGATTCATGATGAAATTGAGGCGGGGATTACAGATATGGATTATTTAACCAAAGTACTTGAAGAGCAAGCGGATTTATTTGCTAGAATTGCTTTTTTAGGAGGTGATTCTGTAGATAGTGAAGCAGAGAGAGTGCTCATTGGACTTGGTTTTAAGTCAGGTGATTTAAACAGAAAATTAGGGGAATTTAGTGGCGGATGGCAAATGAGGGTTGAGATAGCGAAATTATTATTAGGGAAGCCTGATGTTTTATTGCTGGATGAGCCCACCAACCATTTGGATATTGAGTCCATTATATGGTTGGAAAAGTATCTAAAAAATTATGAGGGAACAATTGTACTTATTTCGCATGATACTCAATTTCTAGACACAATTTGTAAGAAAACCATAGAAATTGACAATGGTCAATTTTTCGAATACAAAGCTTCGTATTACAAATACATAGCTTTAAGAGAGGAGCGCATAGCAATACAGGAATCTGCTTTCAAGAATCAACAAAAAGATATAGAGCAAAAAGAAAAAACCATTAAAAGATTTATGGCTAAAGCCAATAAGTCTAAAATGGCACAATCGATGCAGAAACAGTTGAACAAAGTAGAAAGGATTACCATTGATTCTTTCAATGTTAAAGACATGGATCTTAGATTTCCTGATCCACCAAGGTCAGGAAGGTTAGTGGTAAATGCAGATTGCAGCAAGAGTTATGGTGATTTAAAAGTATTGAATCAAGTCCATTTCGAGATAGAAAGAGGCCAAAAAGTTGCATTAGTTGGACAAAATGGGCAAGGAAAATCTACTCTTGCAAAATTAATTGTCGGCGCAATCAAGCCTACGACTGGGACAGTAGAATTAGGTCATAATGTGGAAATTGGTTATTATGCTCAAAACCAAGCAGAAGCGCTTGATACAGATAAAACTTTGCTTGAAACTATGGAAGATATTGCTTCTACTGAGCAAAGACCAAAAATTAGAAGTATTCTTGGAAGTTTCCTTTTTTCAGGCGAGGATGTGGAAAAGAAAGTTTTTGTTTTATCCGGTGGTGAAAGAGCGAGGCTCGCAATGGCCTTGATGGTTTTAAGAAATTTTAATCTTTTAATTCTCGACGAACCTACTAACCATTTAGATATTCAGGCAAAAGCTGTTCTAAAAAGAACCATTCAAAAATATGAAGGTACATGCATAATTGTTTCTCATGATAGAGACTTTTTGTCAGATTTAACGGATAAGACCATTGAGTTTAGGGATGGAAAACTAATCGACTATCTTGGTGATGTGAATTATTTTCTTAATCGAAGAGATTTAGAAAATATGCGACAAGTGGAACTTACAAAAGCTGAAAATGAACAGGTAATTGAAAATGAACCTGAAGTTCAAGTTAATACCATTGACAGAGAGGAATTAAAAAAAATGAAAAGGCAAGTTCAATATCTTGAAAGAGATATTGAAAACATGGAAGCTGAAATTGAGAAACTTCAAAACATAATGTTCGCACCTGATTTTTATAAAGATCCACAAAGCCAAAAAGTTATTCATTCATTGAATGAAATAAAGGAAAAACTCAATAAAAAGTTAATAGAGTGGGAGGGACATGTGGAATTAGTTGAAAAATATGCCTAATCCTCAATCTGTAGTAGCTTTCTTGATATAATAAATATAACCTGACAATCTATTCAATTCTACAATATTTGAATATTTATGGACATCAATTGGCCTATCTATTCTTGTAAATAAATAAATATCATGGTTTAACTCCATGTCCAAAATAGATTGATTGCTTGCTTTGATGAACTGATTATTGTTCTTATTTCCATAAAATAAATGAGCATAACTTTTGTGATTTACAGGATAAACAGGTTGCCCTTTGGCAGTTGTTTTTTCGATAAATTGAATTAAGTCTTTTTGAGTATAATATTCAATTCGTGCTGGGAAAATATAGATAGTGGCCCCAACAGCAATGATCATTAGCAAAGATGAATATTTATATTTTGCCTTTTTATTTTGGTTTGAAAATGCATATATAATTACTGTTGTTATTACAAGTAAAGAAGGCAAAATGTCAAACCATTTCCACGGGGAATCTTTTGTAATAATATGCCGAGCGAAAATATCTTTTGAAGTTAAATTATTCAACAATTCAGGAAATTTCGTAACGTTAGCCAAGAAAAGAAAAACAATTGCCAAAAAGATACCTATAAATAAATAGCTGAAATACGTAAATCTATTTTCTTTCTCCTGTCCTGTATAATATTTATGGATTTGAAATGCACCCAATAGACTTAAGGGGAAGTAACATAAAGACGAATAATGAACAATTTTAGATTTTACAATTGTAAACAAAATTAGGACGACAAAAAATAGAATTTTATTGAACAGCAAAAAATCATTAATGGTTGAATTATTATCGCTTCTCTTTCTAAAACCTTTTAATGCAAATACAGAGGCTGGAAAACATCCAAAAAGAAGAACAATAATATGATATCCAAAAAATCCACCATGACCTGCATCTTCAGTACTAAAAAGCCTAATTTGATATCTTATAAATTCAATAAGGAAGACAGGACCGTTTTGAATGTAATCCAATAAAAACCAAATTGAAAAAGTAATTATTCCAGTCACTCCAAATAGGAATGCATTTTTTAAGAAAATAGGACTTAATTTTTTTTTAAAAATAGCAAACAATAAAATTGTAGAACCTGCAATCAGGATTGCCACAGGACCTTTTGTTAATACTGCCAGACCAATTAATACTCCAGAAAATAAAATATTTTTCCAATTTTTTTTATCATAATTGAAAAAAAAGGTAAGCAAAGCACTATAAATGAAAAAATTAAATACTGGATCAATAATTCCAGTTCTGAAATAAAAATGTGGAAGAAAACTTCCCATGTAAAGTACAACCCACCATCTAGCGATCTCTTTTGAATAATTTTTTAAAGCAAGACTGTAAATGAATAACATGGAAAATATACCAAATAATGCATTTGGAAATCTTGCACTGAATTCATTTATACCCCAAATTTTGTAGGATAATACTTGCAACCATAGGAAAAATGGAGGTTTCTCAAAGAATGAATGAAAATCAATTTGTACTTGTAAAAAATTGTGAGATAAAATCATTTCTCTTGAAGACTCGGCGAAATTTATTTCATCCCAATCAAATAAATGTACTGCACCTAAAAAAGGAATAAATAAAAGGGCTGCTATAATTGCAAGGAGAATTTGATCTGAACTAAATTTTAGTTTAAAGAATTTTTTTTCAGATTCAGACATTATTTTTTCTAAGTTGATTTAGACTTGCCCTAAAATCTTTTGGGATTTCAGCAATAAAGCTACATTTATTTTTTGTGGTCGGATGAACAAAAGATAAGCTATAAGCATGTAAGCTAAGTCTATTCATAATTGGTTTTTCAATTTCTTCCTTCCCTTTATTGTATCTTTTTGATTTAATTTCAGATAAAAAAAATTCTGATTTCCCGTAGATAGGGTCCACCAATAATGGAAAATTAATAGCATTAAAATGTACCCTAATTTGGTGATGTCTGCCTGTATGAATTTCGGCTTCGCAAAAGCAAATATTTTTAAATTTTTCTAAAACTTTATAAGTGGTTTTTGCCTCTTTTCCTTCTTTATGTACGATACTCTTGTTTTGATTATTTAATTTTTTCAAAGGTAGTTCTATTGTTCCTTCTTCTGGATAGGGAATTCCGTTTATTAAGAGCAGATATTTCTTTTGAATTTCTCGATTTTGAAACATGGTGTTTAAACTTCTGTGCGTATCGGCATCTTTTGCCATAATGACAAGGCCACTCGTCTCTTCATCAATTCTATGGACAATAAATATTTCACCATATTTGGATTTCAAAGCATATTTTAAGGACCTGTCCATCTCAGAAGTCCTTCCAGGTATTACAGGAACACCTGAAAATTTATTAACAATAATTATTTGATCATCTTCATAAACTAAATCATATAGTCTATTCATATATAAATCTTTATCTAAGCGTTAAGTTGTTGAAAGAAATTATAAATATTTCTTAATTCAAAATTACAGGTCCTTATAAGTTTTTTTGCCAAATAAATAAAAACTCAAAGGTATAATTCCTTTATATTTTCCTACTTTATTCTCAGGACCAATTTTGTGTTTTTGGATCAGGTTATCATAGACTTTTTTTTGTTTCAATATTCCGCCGATATTGAAAAATACAGACCAATGTGCAGACAAAATGGTTGGGATGGCATTCCAATGACCTTTGAAAAATAACATTAATGCAGCCATTCCATCAAGTAATAGCCTCAAAAAAAATTTTGAATATTTTAATATGCCAGATTCATTTTTAATATAAGTTTTAAGGCTGTTTTTAAAGTTCAGATATATTTTTTTAGAACTTTCATAAGGAAGTGTTCCCCCTCCAAGGTGATATACTGTACTTTCATTTACAGCCATAATTCTATATCCAGCTCTTTTCATTCGCCAACAAAGATCGATCTCTTCATAATGAGCAAAATAAGATTTATCAAAACCACCAAGATTATTAAACAGTTCTGTTCTGACCACTAAAGCAGCCCCTGAAGCCCAAAATATTTCATCATTTACATCATATTGACCTGTATCTTCTTCTACAGATTCAAAAATTCTCCCTCTACAAAATGCATAGGACAACATATCCAAATAACCTCCAGCTGCACCAGCATGTTCAAATTTTGTGTTTTCTTGGAGCGATCTAATTTTAGGTTGACAAGCGCCAATGGTAGAATCAGAATCCATTAAAGCAATAATTGGATCTAGCCAATTTTCAGTCACGAGAACATCATTATTTAAAATAACGGTATATTCTGTCTGAATTTCTTTTAACGATCTATTGTATCCTTCTGCAAATCCATAATTCTTAGAAAATTCTATTAGTTTTACTTCGGGATGCCATTCTTGTACATAACCTTTGGAGTCATCATCTGAATAATTATCAGCTACAATTATATCTATATCTGAAGTGCCGCTGTATAAAACAGAAGGGAGGTAGGATTCCAAATATTCTTCTCCATTGAAATTGAGAATGACAATTGAACATTTCGAAATTTTGGGAGATTGACGTTTCAAATATTCATGTAAAACCAACTTCGTATTTTGTTCATCTTCATGCAATTGAACTTTTAACTTTTGGAGGTTTTCAAATTTATTATCATCCCGAATATACATTACAATTTCTACAGAAATTGTTTCGCCATAAATCATTTCATTAAAATCGAATATATGAACTTCAATACGTCGTTCTAATTTGCCTTGTAATGTGGGGCGTTTGCCAATATAAAGCATTCCCTCTTTTTTGGTATTACCAATATTAACAAATACGGCATAAATTCCATCAGGAGGTATAAGTTTCTTAGGATTGTTGATTGAAATATTTGCAGTTGGAAATCCAAGTTCCTTTCCAATTTGCTGCCCATAAATCACCTTGCCACTCAATAAATAATGATAATTTAAGAAATTGTATGCTGTAGTCATTTCAGCTTTACTTACTGCATTTCTTATTTTTGTGCTTGAAATGGTGATCTCTTCAATTTCTTGGACTTCAATCTTTACCAACTTGAAATTGTGGGATTTTTCATATTGTTTTAATAAATCGAAGTTTCCATCTCTATTGAGACCGAATCTGTGGTCATATCCAATTGCAATGAATGCCGGTTTGAAATATTTCAACAAGAAATTTTCAATATACTCTCGGGCATATAATTGCGAAAACTCAATTGTAAATGGAACGATCACTAAATTATCTATTCCATAATGTTCGATTAATTGAATTTTCTCTTCTAAAGTGGTGAGCAAGCTTAATGAAGTATCTTTTGGGAAAACGACACTTCTTGGATGCGGATGAAAAGTAATTATTACACTTTCACCATTAATTTCTTTAGCGATTTGAGTAATACGGGAAATTATTTTCTGGTGACCTCTGTGGACGCCATCAAAAGAACCAATTGTAATTACCGCATTCTCAATTTCTGGCATTTCTTCCAGACTTCGAATTATTCTCATGGAATACTAGACTATAATTTAATACAAAAGTAACAAAATTACGTACTAAAAAAACCCTTGAAACATTAATGATAATGAAATGTTATACATTTGTAGTAAAATCAATAATTAATGGCATTAGATAATAACAAAATCGTCACTGCACTTTCTCAAGTTCTTGATCCCAAAACTGGATTGAACATAATAAAGGCAAGGATGATTGAAGATTTGAAGATAGATGGGAACAATGTAAATTTCACATTAAATATTCCAAGTGCAGATGGAAATGTAAAAAGTGAAATTAACTTTGCCTGTATCGGAGTTATACAAGAAATTTACCCTGAAGCTCAAGTTAATGTGCACATGACGGGAGCAGCTAATCCCCAAGCTTCAGCAAAAGCTGGCAATCTACCTCAAGTGAAGAATATAATTGCAGTCGCAAGTGGTAAAGGAGGAGTTGGAAAATCAACAATTGCAGTCAATCTAGCTTTGGGATTGCGTGCTATGGGTGCTAAAGTCGGCTTGTTGGATGCTGATTTGTATGGGCCTTCCGTGCCTACATTATTGGGTTTGCAGGGTGAAAAACCAAGATTAGAAAAATTATATGGACAGCCTAAAATGAAACCATTAGAGAAGTATGGAATTTATACTATTTCGATTGGATTTATAATTGAACCAGAACAAGCTGTGGTTTTGAGAGGTCCAAGATTAGGAGGAATCATTAAGCAATTTATCAATGATTGCTTATGGCCAGAACTAGATTTTTTAATTATTGATCTTCCGCCAGGAACAGGTGATATTCAATTGACGATGGTACAAACAGTTCCAGTCACTGGCGCAATTATGGTCACAACTCCGCAAGAACTTTCGTACATCGATGCACTTAAAGCAATGAATATGTTTCAATTGGAAAGTGTAAATGTTCCAATAGTCGGTGTTGTTGAAAATATGGCTTGGTTTACACCAGCTGAGTTGCCTAATAATAAATATTATATTTTTGGAAAAGGAGCCGGCGAAAGATTGGTTAAAGAATCCAGAACCACTTTATTAGGTCAGATTCCCCTTATCCAAAGTGTTAGAGAAGCAGGAGATATAGGCAAGCCAGCAATTTTGGATGAAAAGCATCCAGCTTATTCTTATTTGAAATCAATGGCAGAAAAAACTTTGCACCAAGTGAATATTAGAAATGAAGCATTTGCACCCACACAAATAGTTAAAATAATTACTTAAGTTTGTGATATGTCTGACAATGAAAAGAAGTTATGGATAGATAAGGTAAATTTTGCCTTAGATGATATTAGACCACATCTGCAAGTTGATGGAGGGAATATTGAAGTTATGGATGTGACTGATGAATTAATTGTTCAAGTAAAATGGGTGGGAAATTGTGAGATGTGTTCTATGTCTCGAATGACAATGAAAGCTGGCGTTGAGCAAACATTGATATCAAAGCATCCTGAAATTACGGGAGTTGTAGCATTAAATGGAATTTAGAATTCTTCAAAATGGATAATCAGCAACTTTTCGAAAACATAAAGTCGAAAAAGTCTTTTCTTTGTATTGGTTTAGATTCCGACATTGAGAAAATTCCTAAATTTTTATTTGATTTCCCAGATCCAATATTCGAATTTAACAAACAGATCATAAATGCAACTCAAGATTTATGTGTAGCTTATAAACCAAATATTGCATTTTATGAATCCCAAGGTATTCAAGGTTGGGAGAGTCTTAAGAAAACTTTAGAATATATCCCCAAAGATATTTTCACCATCGCTGATGCGAAACGTGGTGACATTGGCAATACATCAGGTCAATATGCAAAAACTTTTTTTGACACTTTTAATTTTGATAGTGTTACAATTGCACCTTATATGGGAGAGGATTCTATTGCACCATTTCTTGGATTCCCTGGCAAAGTTGTTATACTTCTTGCATTAACATCAAATAAAGGGAGTCAAGATTTTCAACATTTTACGGACATTTCAGGCAAAGAACTTCATGAACTTGTATTGCAGAAAGCTCAAGAATGGGCAAATCCTGATCAATTAATGTTTGTTGTTGGTGCTACTCAAGCTTCTTACCTCTCAAAAATTAGAAATATAGCTCCCCATAATTTTTATTTGGTTCCTGGAGTTGGCGCTCAAGGAGGTTCATTGGAAGAGGTTTGCAAACACGGGCTAAATGATCAAGTCGGTTTATTGATAAATTCAAGCAGAGGTATTATTTATGCTTCTGATAAAGAAGACTTTGCTGAAGCTGCTAGAATAGAAGCTTTGAAACTTAGAGATCAGATGGAATTAATATTGGCTTCCAAAAATTTCATTTAATATAGACCACCTTATTTTGGGTTAAGTTAGAACCATTTGTTACCATGGCGTATTTGCACCATTAACACATAAAGTTTGCCCTGAAACAAAAGAAGATTCTTCACTTGCGAAATAAACTACAGCATCTGCAACATCCTGTGGTTTACCCCATCTCCCAGCAGGAATATTTGCCAAATAGGCATCTTTTTGTGATTGCGCATCATTTTCATGTCGTTCTACCGGAATCCATCCTGGATTAACGATGTTGACTGTAATTCCAAAGGGAGCTAATTCAGTAGCCATGCTCCTTGTCCATCCTATTTGGCCACCTTTTGCAGCAACATAAGCACTAAAATTTGGAACTGCAGTTTGATATACTTCGCTCCCAATATTAATTATTCGTCCCCATTTTTTCTTTTTCATCCCCTCAATAACTGCTTTTGTAAGTAAGAATGGACTTTTGATGAAAAAATCAATCATTTGTTGATAGAATTCCCAATCGTACTTTTCAATAGGTTTTTGTGGTTGGTCAGGAGTTGCATTTAAAACAATAATATCAACATGTCCTAGTTGCAATTCGGTTTCCTTAACCATTTGCAAAATTTGCATATGATCTGTAGCATCACATTTTACTAAAATTCCTTTACAACCTGCTGAAAGAAATTCTGCAAAACTTTCTTCTGCCTTTTCTTTATTGTTGTAATAATTCATACAAACTTTTGCGCCAGCTTTTCCTAATGCAATTGCAATCTGTTTGCCTAATCCTTTGCTACTGCCTGTTACGATAGCTACATGATTTTCTAATGAGAATGCCATACTTGTAATTTTATTATTTAATGTAATTTTGGATAATCGTTTATTATTTTAATGGATTGCCTTCTAAAGGTTTGCCATTAGTCGTTAATATTTGGAAATGATGAACATTGAATGGGCCATTATAACTCCAGATAATTTCTTTGTTTTGGGTGACTTCGAATAGTTTAATTGCACCCTTTGTTCCGTAACTTGCAATCACGGTATTACCATTTGGCAATCTTTGACCACCACAAGGATCTTGAAAAGGATCTCCTTCAACATCATCATTTCCCATTTTCCAGACAATACTTCCGCGCTCATCAACCTCAATCACTTTATTTCCATGAGTCAAATTAATTAAGGTGTTTCCATTTTCTAAGCGAATAGCAGTAAAGGGCCAATTTTCAGCTTCTCTACCACCTAATTCTGGTAAGTCTGTTCTGAAAACTTGGACAACTTCACCATTTGGTTTGTATTCTTTTACTTTGAAAGCTAGTAAATGAGGTACC
Source organism: Bacteroidota bacterium (assembly GCA_024642705.1). Lineage (GTDB taxonomy): Bacteria > Bacteroidota > Bacteroidia > Chitinophagales > Saprospiraceae > Portibacter. The sequence continues at coordinate 90,883 of JAHEAQ010000002.1, forward strand.
AAATAGTTTCCATTTGCCAATTTTCGAGCCATTCTAGTTTGCATATGGGCATTTTCAGTTTCAGGTACAAGAGGAACGTTAACCACAATATTACCATCAATATTAACTTCTAATAGTCTAGGATTTTCGCCTAATTCTGTAATAAGTGTATTGCCATTTGCGAGTCTTTGGGCAGTTCCCAATTCATGATTTAGTTTCGACACTTCATATCTAAAAAGTACCTTTTTGTCCAAATCAAACTCAATGACTTCATTTGACCAACAAATTAAAATATTACTATTTGGTAGAACAAAGCCATCTCTTGCGCCAGGTCTGCCTGCATCCCACATTACTTGCCCAGATTCATCAATAATTCCTGTAAACGAAGGACCTGCAAGGAAAAAAGAATGAGAAATTGGTGCCAATGAGTCCAAATTAGTTTGTGACAACTGATTTGGAGTAGATTTAAGCAAATTTGATGTCAAAACAAAAACTACCCAAAGTGATAATAATTTAATTGAATTCATTGAGAAAGGATTTATTAAATCTTGAAAAAATATATTTTTTTCTTGCTAAATATAAGTTTTTTAACTCGCATCATTTCTAAAAAATATAAAAGTAATGAAGGACTTTATTTTCAAATCAAAATTGTTTTTGGAGATATGCATTAGAAACTGTTTTTCAACAGATAAATTTAGAACCCGAAATATCCATTAAATTATCTTCGTTGGTCATAGAAAATTAGTCGTACAGGTATGACAAACTAAAAATGGATAGGAATTGAAAACTGCGTTAATTTTCTCTATTTCACTATAGCAATAACTAGGATTCTCTTACAAAACTTTCAATTTTATTTCCCTTCCAAGCCTCTTCGCGATGCCCTAATGATTAATTCGCAGTATTAATGGAATAAATATAATCTTCACAATCTTCAATATCGTTGTATTTAATACCAAGATTAACAAACCCATTTTTATTTAGAACAGATTGTGATGCTGGATTTCTTAAATCTGCATAAGCGATCAAATTATGTATGGTATCTTCTGAATTTGCCAAATGAACCAAACCTTCAACCACTTCAGTAGCGTATCCAAATCCCCAGTACTTTTTCATTAATCTGTAACCAATTTCCCAATTATTTTCCTTGTCTAAAATGAGCGCAACTGTTCCTAAAAATTTATTTTTTAAATCCTCAATTACCCAAACCCAAAATGTATTGTTTTCTTCAAGGTAGGCTTCAGTTACCTTATTAAAACTTAATTTATTTTGCGAAAGATTAAGCGGCTTTCCACCAGCATATTTCATTACTTCTGCATCTGATTGCATCTCATGGAAATATTCAAAATCCTTGGGAGAAATCCTTCTTATTATTAATCTCTTTGTTAAAAAAACTATTTCATTTTGGAATGCTTTAATCATTTAATAGTTATTTATTGACCTGCTAAAATTTTAAAATTCTATCCTTTTCAAACTTGGATTGTCGAGAATATAATTCCTTACAATTATATTAGTCTCTGGGTTTTCTGGAACATATTTAATATTTTCAATAATAAATTCAATATCGTTATTCAATTCTTCATCCAAAATAAAGCCATAACCATGGTAATAGCCTTCTTGAACAAGAATGATTGATTTCTCATCATTGGTTCGACCTTTGTCTATTAAAATAAAATTCTTGCTAAAAATTCTATTCAGTTTAGTGATCGCCATTTCTGCTCTTAGATTATAACTTTCAGCACTTTCTTCCAGTATACAAGCGCCATAACAATTTTGTAATTTGTAGTCAAAACATGGTCCTTCATTATCTTCTATATAATTTAATTTTGCACAAAGTCCAAATTCTTTGGTCACACCCAATAAGTGAGATTTGGAGCTTTGAAAACCAGAATAATCAGTAAGAATATTTTTTCCTTTTTTTCTAAGTTTTGAATTTTTCTCTATTTTGAAACGAATGTATCCTTCTTCGTCTTGGAAATAGTGCAGAAAATATGGAAAATTGACATTTTTCTGAGCTTTGTTAATATTTGGTTGATGCTTTTTGATGTCAAAAGACTCTTTAAGCAATGCAATTAATTCACTGCCTGTGAGTTCGAAATCAATGGAATGCACTTGTTTCTGCAGCTCTTCAGATTTTTTATTGGTTTTTGAGAAATGTTGGATGATTCTTTTTTTGATATTAATACTTTTGCCTATGTAGACTATTTTCTCATAATCATTTGTGAAATAATACACACCACATTCTTCAGGCAAATTATGAATTAATTCCATGTTGATAGAATTGGGTAATTGGGATTCTCTAAGTCCATGATTAATGAATAATTTGATATTATCTTCAGAATCTTCCTTTTCAAATATAAGTTTTAAAAGTTCTGTAGTTGCCAAAGCATCATCTAATGCACGGTGTCGATTTTTAACTCTAATTCCAAAATGTTCAATTAAATTTCCAAGGCTATAGGATCTTAATCCAGGAAAAGTTGTTCTAGCAAGTCTTACCGTATCCAATTGCCTTTTACTAAAAGTATACCCCAAATTTCTAAATGCTTCTTGAATAAAACTATAATCAAAGCGAACGTTATGAGCCACAAATATTGCGCCTTCAGTCATTTCGACAATTTTTTTTGCAACTTCATAGAATTTTGGAGCATTTTGAACCATTTCATCAGTAATTCCTGTAATCCGAGTAATATTATATGGGATGGATCTTCCAGGATTTATCAAGCTCTCAAATGTATCAACAGTTTTTTCACCATCATAAATGACAATTCCTATTTCGGTAATTCGATCTCTTTTCGCTAATCCACCTGTTGTCTCGATATCAATTATTGCATATTTTTTTTGCTTCATTGCAATCTATTAGTATATTATCTTTTGAATGATTTACGTTAAACTTGAGGATCTTCTTTTAAAACAGAAGATAGGGTGATAAAGTATAGGTTTTAAATATACAATATTAAATTAAAATTACTTTACGTTTAGTAAACGTAGAACTTTAACAAGATTTTACATTGAACATATGAAAAAAATTCTAACTTTTACAGTATTCTCTGCTATAGTATTTCTTGCATGTACAGGAAATAAGAAAGATATAGCAACAGGAAATGAGCCAAATTATGCAAAATTGGTCTCTTCTGAAGTGGGTCAAATTGAGCCAGGGGCAGCCCAGTTGGCAAAATATTTTCCACTTATAAAGGGAAAAAAATTAGGTTTAGTAGTAAACCAGACAAGTCGAATTGGGACCACTCACCTTGTTGATTCATTAATTGAACTGAACGCAAATATTGTATCCATTTTTGCTCCAGAACATGGATTTCGAGGTGAAGCTGATGCTGGTGAGCATGTTGAATCAGGGAAGGATGCCAAAACGGGAATTCCCATTATTTCTATATATGGCAGTAATAAAAAGCCTACCAAAGACCAATTGAAAAATATTGACATAATGATTTTTGATATTCAGGATGTAGGCGTTCGTTTTTATACATTCATTTCTACCTTACATTATGTAATGGAGGCATGCGCGGAACAAGGGATTCCTTTACTTATTCTAGATCGGCCTAATCCGAATGGTTTTTATGTCGACGGTCCTTTGTTAGACCCAAAATTCAAATCTTTTGTCGGCATGCACGAAATTCCAATAGTTCATGGATTAACGATAGGAGAGTATGCGAGAATGATCAATGGTGAAGGGTGGTTACCTAATGGGGTGCAATGCGATATAGACGTTATTCCTTGTGTGAATTATATGCATAATATGACATATGACCTCCCAGTAAAACCATCGCCTAACTTGCCAAACTTACGATCAGTTTTACTTTACCCATCCATTTGTTTTTTTGAAGGAACGACATTTAGTCTTGGTAGAGGCACTAATAAACAGTTTCAAGTAATCGGTCATCCAAAGCTTAAAGGCTATGATTTTCAATTTACTCCAGTTTCTATGCCTGGTGCCAAAACACCACCATTACAAAATAAACTTTGTTATGGATTAGATCTTTCTACTTATTCTGTGGATTTTCTGAAAGGAAATGCAAAAATAGAATTAAAATGGTTGCTTGAGATGTATAAAGCCTATCCTGATAAAGAGAATTTTTTCTTACCAAATAATTTTTTTGATAAACTTGCAGGTTCTGATCAATTGCGAAAGCAAATTATTTCAGGCTTATCAGAAAGAGAAATTAGAGCTTCGTGGGAACCGGGATTAACTAAATTTAAAGAAAAAAGAGAGGAATATTTAATTTATCCAAAAGGCTAAAATCCATTTTTTACTTTGAAACTTTTTGTATTCAATAAATAGATGGTGGTAATAAATTAATTGGAATGAATTAAAATTTAAATCGTAATTGCATTTTCACATCTGTTCGAGTATTCCCATTAATTTCGTCGTTTGCACTACCTATAGTTTTTTGGTCGTTCAGATAAGTTCTTGCAATTCTTGCTTCAGCTGTCAAATTTCCGTTTACTCGATATCTCAAATTCAAATAAGTTCTAAATCCTCTATTTGCATATGCAGGAATGCTAAATTCATAAAGTAGGTCGTTTTCATAAGCATAAATTCTGCTATTATAATCATCCGTATCAAATAGGGCATACCGCATGGTAGCTGATAAAGGAGAATTTTTTGGTTTGTAAATGATGTCTTGATAAACCATAAAGCCCCGTGAAACACCTTGATCTTTTTTGAACCAACTAAAATCCACTCTATTTCTTATTTCGAAGTTAGGATTGACAACATATTTTTGATGAAATCTTAGTCTTTGCCTATAGGTTGGAACGACTCGAGTAGTCTTAACACTTTCATTTGTTAGATTTTGCTCTTTTTGCTCATAGAAATATTGGATGTAAAAATCTAATTTTCTTTTTTGGGTATAAAGGAATTTCAAGTAATATTCTTGACCATTAGAAGGTGAATCAATTCTAAATTTCAACCATGGATGTCGAAAAAAATCAGCATATCCCTGAAGTTGCATTTTCTTATTCAATCTGAGCAATGCCGATGCATAAATTCCTTCCTCATTTTGAGCTGTGCTAGATTCTGTAAATGCATTTCCGTATAATGATTGATAGGATCTTGAAATATTTCTATAGACAATGGCAATTTCTAGATTTTTATCAAGACCTAAAATCAATCCATTGACTGTTGCCAGATCAAAATTTCTATCAGAAGCAATTTCACCAAAAAAATTAAAATTCCTCCAAATGTAATTGTAATCAATACTTCCATTAAAGTATTCTTTTTGCAACACATAGAAAATTTGATAAAGTTGTGGATTTGTATTGAATACATTGTTAAATCCTGAATACAACACATTGGCATTTATATTAAGCCTGTTGTAATCAAATTTTAATGAAGCACCGGCATCAATAAAATTGAGTTGCTTTTCTTTCCTTATTTCATTGGCATTTCTATGGAATCCATCAATTGGAACTGATGTGTACAGTCGTAATATATTATTGTTAATGGTATCGATGAAAAAATTAGCATCTCTTTTCTGATAGGAACCAAATATGTTAAAATTTAAGCTTTTATTTATTGTGAAATCAAGAGCACCACCTCGAAGGAAGTTAAATTCATTTACTGAAGTATATGGTTTTAATGTTTTGGATTTGTTTTTAACATTCATAATTTGCGTACTTTTCCCGGTTCCAAAACCCATTGCTGCAATTAATCCTTGACCTAAACTGACAGAATAGTCCCCTATAATGATTCTATTTATTTTATTGGTAGGTTGGTTGATGTTTACATGTCCAGAATAAAAATCGAATCCACTTTTATTGCTTCCCTTAAAAAATTCTTCACCTGAATCTTTTTCAGCAGTGAATCCAATTTGGATTTTTCTACCTGCTACATACTTATATCTAATGTACAATTTATTGGGATCACCCAAATATGGATTAGAATTTTCAGGGGAGTAGCCTTTTTGATCTTCAATTGTTCTACGCCACTTTAGGTATAATTCGTTTTTTTGATCTTTCAGCGTGTTTTTGTCAAATTGACTGGAAAGATTAATTTTTACTGTGGACAACATTCCCAACAATCGAATTTTTTCTAATGAAAGACCATGCACACTTTGAAGTTCTAAAATATTTATAAAATCGCCGTAATTAACACGATGATTAATAATTGATTCGATATCTAAATCTGTTAGGAAAAAGAGATCTAATAGTTCTTCTCTAGTTGCCTTATTTAAATCTAAAGGATGTTCTTCGTAATAATAGAATTGTTCAAGAATTGTATTCAAATCCAATTCATAATCTTCATCTGCATTTGCAAGGATGCTTTCTATCCAATCTTCGAATTGGTTTGATTGCCCAATTGCCTTTTCTTGGATATACCAACAGAAAAAGAATATGAAAATTGTAATTCTAATGATTTTTATGTTCTTCATTATTTAATATCATGAAGATATATATTTATTATATATATTAATATTAAATTAATTGACATAGCATAAAAAAATAGGTTAATATATTGATATACAGATATATATGTTATTTATATTTGATTTGAGTGTAACAAAAGATATCAATATGATATTAAGTTGTAAAGGCACAATTTTATTTTTGTGTTCATTGATTTTATAATCCAAACACAACAAAAATTAATATAATGTCGAAATTCAAGTTAGAGTACATTTGGCTAGACGGTTATGAGCCAATGCAAAGCCTAAGAAGTAAAACAAAAATTGTTGATGGAAAAGATTTTTCTGGAAAATTATCAGAATGCCCAAATTGGTCATTTGATGGTTCATCAACTAAACAAGCTGCAGGTAATTCTTCGGATTGTGTATTAAAGCCAGTTTTTATTTGCCCAGATGCAGATAGAAAAAATGCTTTTTTGGTGATGTGTGAAGTGCTGAATGCTGATGGTACACCTCATGTTACTAATGGAAGAGCTACAATTGAAGATAAAACCGATGATTTTTGGTTCGGTTTCGAGCAAGAATACACCATTTGGGACCCAGAAACACAATTGCCGGTAGGTTTCCCTTCTAAAGGATATCCAAAACCACAAGGACCATACTATTGTAGTGTTGGAACTGGAAAAGCAGTTGCTAGAGAATTGGTAGAAGAGCATTTAGATTTATGTTTGGAAGCAGGTTTGAATGTTGAAGGTATCAATGCAGAGGTGATGTGCGGACAATGGGAATTCCAGATTTTTGCTAAAGGTGCTGAATCGGCAGGAGATCAAATTTGGGTAGCTAGATATTTATTAGAAAGAACAGCTGAGAAATACGGCTTAACTATAAATTTAGAATGTAAGCCAGTTAAAGGGGATTGGAATGGTTCAGGTATGCATGCTAACTTTTCTAATTCAGCTTTAAGATCAGCTAACTCAAAAGAATTTTTCCATTCTGTTTGTGAAAAATTCAGATCAGTTATTCCGGAACATATTGCAGTATACGGACATGACAATGAACAAAGGTTAACTGGGCTTCATGAAACAGCTTCAATTCATGATTTCTCTTATGGAGTTTCTGATAGGGGAGCATCTATAAGAATTCCACTTTACACTGTAGATCATAATTGGAGCGGTTATCTTGAGGATAGAAGACCAAATTCAGCCGCTGATCCTTATAAAGTTGCAGCGAGGATTATAAAAACGGTAAATTCTTAATTGACACAGATACGGTATTTGATATATAAAAGGTTGTTCCATTAATTTGGAACAACCTTTTTTTATGATTTATCTCAATACTACGAAATTCTCCACTTATTCTTGTTCAGGAATTTGAGTGCTAATTCTGCTGACATAAACCAGAATGATGCCAATTATAATCATTGATAATCTAATTAGTAGACCAGGAAGATCTCCCATATTGTCAATAAAGCTTATGTACGAAAGGCGCAAACCAGTTATCATTAACATCAGCGAAACAAATCCTATTGTAAATAAAACAAAACCGAGAATGCTTAAATAACTTTTTTTCATTGATTTCACTTTCTGTTCAAGGTTCAAATATATGACATCTATTTATGAAACTTTATTTAAGAAGTACATAATGGCATGAAAATATTCAAAATGATAAAATTTATATTTTATCTAGGGGATAAAGACCGTAAATGCATCTTTATATTATTGGTATTAATAATCATCCACTATGATAATAACTAAAGATTATTAAACTAATTTAAAAAAACAACTAACATCCATAAAACCTGAATTAATATAATTCGGGTTTTTTATTTTTATAATGTTTTCTTAGTCTTGTAAAAGATAAATCCGTGTTTCTATTCTGATTTTAACTTATCATTTCGTTTCTTTAAGGTGAAATATATTAAGAAGAAATCTATTTATGCTGAAAATCGTAGAATGCCCAAGAGATGCAATGCAAGGGTTGCCAGAATACATTCCAGCAGCAATAAAAGCTGAATACATTAATCTGCTCTTAAAGATCGGTTACGACACTATAGATTTTGGAAGTTTTGTCTCTCCCAAAGCGATTCCCCAAATGCGAGATACAGCAGAAGTGCTTTCTATGTTGGATATTTCCCAAACAAGTTCAAAGTTGTTAGCCATAGTTGCAAATGAAAGAGGGGCAAAAGATGCGTGTGAATTTGATGAAATAACGTATTTAGGATATCCATTTTCAATTTCAGAAACATTTCAACAAAGAAACACAAACTCAAGCATTGAAGAATCTTTAGAAATGGTTGAGAAGATTCAACAAATGGCAAAAAAGAAGAATAAATCGTTAGTAATATATGTATCAATGGGATTTGGGAATCCATATGGTGATCCATGGAATGTCGAAATTTGCCAAAAATGGGTTGATATATTAGCAGAAATGGATATTAAAATAATAGCATTATCTGACACTATTGGTGTAGCGAATCCAAATAGCATAAAATATTTATTTTCAAACCTTATTCCGCCATATCCTGATGTAGAATTTGGCGCACACCTTCATACCCAAGCGCACAGTTGGTTTGAAAAGGTTGATGCGGCCTACAATGCAGGTTGCAAAAGATTCGACGCAGCCATTAAAGGATTTGGAGGCTGCCCGATGGCAAAGGATGATCTTACAGGTAATATGGCCACTGAAAATTTATTGGATTATTTTAAACAGAAAGGAATAAATGTGGCGTTAGATAAATATTACTTCGAAAAAGCCATGGAAATGTCATCCAGAGTATTTCCACACTAGAAGTTTTATATATGACATATTTATGTTATGTATAATTAGAACATAATTATATATTTGAATTAAATTTGGACGGAATTGATATTTGAAACTAAAGAAGAGTACAAAAAAGTATTTGATGAATTTTACAATCCTTTGTGCAATTTTGCTTACAAAATTGTCAAAAGAGAAGACTTGGCTGAAGATATTGTACAAGAAGTTTTTGTAAAGATTTGGCAAAAGAAAGATAAAATTACATTATCATCAACAATAAAAAATTATCTTTTTCAATCTACTCGCAACAAAGCAATTGAAGTACTTCGAAAAAATAAATTAGAATCGACATATTTAGATGAAAAAGGAAAAATTGAAGATGTGCAAGATGATATGGAGGAAGAAGCCAATAATTTTTTATTAAAAGAAAAATTAAGACGTTCTATCCGACAATTACCACCAAAATGCCAAGAAATATTTGTTCTAAGTAAAATGAATGGATTAACTTACATTGAAATTGCCGAAGAGCTTAATCTTTCAGTTAAAACTGTAGAAAATCAAATTGGAAGAGGCCTTAAATTACTAAGAGAAATGCTTAAAAAAATGAGATCGGACGATGAGTATAAATAATCTAATTGCACGTTTTTTTGCTAATAAAGCAACAAAAGAAGAATGGGATACATTAGAATCATGGAAACTTGAGTCCAAAGAAAATCTAAATGAATTAAAAGAAATGCAGTCCATTTGGGAGCGTGCATTAGATTTAGATGATTATAAAGAATTTGATAAAAATTCTGCTTGGGCTTCTATAAATGATACGATTGAAGAATCCATTATTCCTCCGATAAAAAAGAGAAAAACTTTAGTTTTGAATTTTAAATGGGTAGCTGGAATAGCAGCTGCTATTTCTTTGGTCATTTTTTCAGTTATTTCATATCCAACCACAGAAATAGAAGGATATACTCAATTTGTTTCTACGGATGAAGTTGAAGATTTAAACCTTCCTGATGGGTCATTGATTTCATTGAATAAAAATTCAAAAATGGATTACGCAGTAAATTTTACTGAAAATAGAAATGTGATCTTAGATGGTGAAGCATATTTTGAAGTAGCAAGAGATGAAGAGAAGCCTTTTAATATTATTACGGATTGTGCCAATATCACCGTGTTGGGAACAAGTTTTAATGTCGAAGAAGGCAAAGATTTCGTAAATGTTTTTGTTACTTCAGGTAGTGTTAAAGTTGTGTCAGGTAGTGAAGAAGTAATTTTGTCAAAGAACGATATGGTAAAATGTGATTGTAATAAAATTGAAAAGATTAACAATCCAAGCAGAAATTATTTAAGTTGGAAAAATGATAAACTTATTTTCCAAGAAACACCTTTGCATAAAGTGGTAAGCGATCTTGCACATCATTATAATGTGAATCTTACTTTTTCTGGGGCCTCTACCGATATGAATAAACCTGTCACTGATGTGTTTGAAAATGAAGATTTTGAAAGTGTTATGGAAACAATTGTACTTATTACAGGGATTCAGTATATTAGTGAAGGAAATAATTACGTTATCCAGTAAATACTAAACACTGAATGAAGAATATCTTTCGCTTCACAGGACTTTTCTTGTGTATGCTGATGTTAACATTAAATGTTAATGCACAAAAAGATATTCTTGATTCTGAAGTTATCCTTTCTATACAACAAGGAAGTTTAAAAGAAATCTTTGAGAATATTGAAGAGAACAATAATCTTATTGTTAGTTATTCTTCAAGTATAGTAGACATTTCCAGCAATATTCTTTTAGATACTACGCATTACATTTGTTCTCATCTATTTTCCATTCTTCTTGAATCGCAAGCTGTTAGAGCCATTTCAAGAGGCCAAAAAATATTAATCATTCCAGATCCTAATAAGGATATTGAATATTTGCGATTAAAGCCAAGAAATTATTACACCATTAATGGTTATGTGAAAGACTCAGAAACTGGCGAAGCACTCATCGGAGCTTCAGTATATAATCCATTAACGAATAGAGGAACGGTAACGAATGAATTTGGATATTATAGTTTTACCATGCCTGAAGGAAATCAAACTGTAAATTATTCATTTGTTGGATATACGCCAGTTTCCCAAACTTATGATTTAGATCAGAAATTGAGGGAGGATATTTTTTTGGAAGCAAATATTGCATTCGAAGAAATAATAGTCATTGATAGAGATAGTTCCCAAATTTGGAGAGGGAGAGAAAAAATTAATATCGATGAAATTAGGAATTTGCCAGGAGTATTTGGGGAAGTGGATATTGTTAAGGCAATTGCGTTACTACCAGGTATCCAATCCGGCAATGAAGCTCAAGGTGGCCTGTTGGTAAGAGGAGGAAGTCCGGATCAAAATTTGATCTTAGTTGATGGAATGCCACTTTACGAGGTCAATCATCTGTTAGGACTTGTTTCCATATTCAATGAAGACGTCATCAATAACGTTAATTTATATAAAAGTGATTTTTCTGCTAAGTATGGCGGACGATTATCCTCTGTTGTTGATATTCAATTAAAAGATGGAAATTATAAAAATTTTCATGGTAGTGCCACTGTTGGCGTATTGGGAGGAAAGTTTAATGTTGAAGGACCAATACAGAGAGAAAAGTCTTCTTTTAATATTGCAGGAAGAACTTCATGGTTGGGTCAAATTATTGGCCCAAGAGTGAATAAAATATTAGACATAGATGGAACAAAATTTAATTATTATGATTTCAATGTTAAAATTAAAAGAGAGTTTAAATCCACTAATTCATTAACATTTAGTGCCTATATGGGCAGAGATGATATTGCATACAGTGATAAAACCCAGAATATTGGGGATAATGATCTAAAAACGGATAATAAATTATCATGGGGAAATGAAATTGCCTCTTTAAGATGGTCCAGACTGTTAGGACCTAAAGTTTTTTCGAATCTAACCATTGGGTTTGTTAATTATAATTATTTATATCATGTTCAACACACTTTAGAAAATAAATTGACCAATAAGGATCATATTTTTACAGTTGCATCGACAAGCAGAATATTTGATAGAATGGTAAAACTTGATTTTGATTATTATCAATCAAATCGATTGGATGTCAAATTCGGAACTGGTTACATTCTGCATACTTATAATCCTGCAGTAAAACAAGCTTCTTTGGCTTTGAACAATAATATTCGAGATATTTTTGGAGGAATCATTCCAACGAACGCCGGTGAATACAATTTTTATGCAGAAAGTTATTTTCGACCATTATCTAATATAAGTATTCACACTGGATTTCATTATGCAATTTTCACAGTAGGAGATCGAGTTTACGATGAACTGCAACCAAGAATTTCATTTAAATATGGCTTGCCATGGAATGCTTATGTTGGTGCATCCTACTCTAGAATGAATCAATTTATTCATTTGTTGGGCAATCCAGGATTGGGTCTTCCATCAGATTTATGGGTGCCGAGCACCAATACATTATCCCCAGAATTGTCAGATCAATTTACATTCAGCTATAGCACAGATTTGTCAAATTTATTTAATTTTTCATCAGCTTTATATTATAAAACTTTTGAAAATTTGCTAGAATTTAGATCCGCTTATGATCTATTTAGCCCTGTGATTAATGACATTAATCAAATTCCTGTTTTCAATGAACCCAGAGATTGGGAGTCAAGAGTTGACGTGGGAACTGGAAATGCATATGGAATAGAATTTCAATTAAAAAAGAAAGAGGGTAGCTTAAAAGGAAATCTTGCTTATACCTTTGGAAGAAGTTTCAGAACTTTTGAAAATATTAATAGATCTGTACCTTTTCCATATAGATACGACAGAAAGCATGATATAAGTTTGTCATTAGTCCAAAATCTAGGTGCTCATTTTGATTTAGGAATGATTTGGATTTATGGTACAGGGACAGCGTTCACATTGCCTTTAGAAGAGTATTTTTCAATAAACGGAGAAATTATTTTAGATTATGAAGCAAGGAATAATCAAAGATTACCAGTTTATCACCGGTTCGATATAAATCTGAACTACAACAAAATTCGTGATAAGTTTGGAATTAACGTGCAGATTGGAGCCTACAATGCATATAGTAGAAAGAATCCTTACTATGTGTATTTATTCCAAAACCCTGAAACTGAAGAGTATAAATTAAGGCAAGTGAGTATTTTTCCTATTTTACCATACATTAATGTAAAGTTCAAGCTATAAATTAAAAATCTTTTGGGGGTATTTGAAAATTAAATCGTCATGTTAATTGAATGAGAGCAAATAATTCATGAACGAAGATTTACACAAAGAATACGTGCTAATTGATAAGTACTATTCTGGACAAGCAACATCTGAAGAGTTAAATTTACTTAATTCTTGGAGAAAGCAATCCAACCAAAATAACAATACCTTTTTAGAGCTGGTTAATATATTGAATTTAGTCAACGAAATAGGGGATTGGAAGCAATTCAATAAACAAAAAGCATGGGATAGTTTCCAAAAGAAAACTGTTTTTAAAATTTTGGCTTCTTGGAAAAAAATAAGTGCAATTGCGGCTATATTTTTAGTTTTAATTTTTGCAACAATTTGGAATTTAGATTTAATAAAATCGAATGTATCGTCATCATATATTTCGGGTACAGACCATAGATATACAATACTAGAAGATGGATCAGAGTTTTTCTTGAATCCAAATTCAAAATTGGATTTACAAGATTTTTCTAAATCCAACAGAAATATCAGAACTTCTGGAAATTATTTTGTCCATGTCAAAAAGGATCAAAGTAAACCTTTCAAAATTCAAACAGACTTTTTGGAGATCAAAGTATTAGGAACCTCATTCAATGTTCAAGAAAATGAGTTAGGAGCATCTGTGTTAGTACGAGAAGGTAAAGTAGAGGTTGCAATAGCAGATGGTACAACTTATCAATTGGTTAAGAATGAAAAGTTAAAGCTTGAGCAAGGAAAAGTAACCATTTCTAATTTGAAAAATCACAATTGGGGTCTTTTCAACAAAAGTTATGAAGATGAAGGTTTGACAAAAGTGTTGGATGACATTTCTGAAAAATTTGGTAATTTTAAGTTCAATTCGGATTCAATTTCAACCAATTGTAAAATTACTTCAAAATTTAATCAGGCAACAATTATAGAAGTATTAGAAGAATTATCTTTAATATTTGATATTGATTACACAATAAAAGACGGGACAATTATAGTTAACAAAGTATCATGCTAAAAATTTAAAGAAGTTAGGGGAAAAACTTTTTTAAAGCTGATTTTGTTATAAAAACAACGTAACTTACGTAAAACTATTTGCTAATTGCTTCCTTATGTTCCGTAGACCTACTTATTTAGGACTTATTTATGGTTTTTGTTGTATAATACTAATTAGTAGTTGTACAACTGATTTAGAATTTAATTCAAGCAATTATGATAAGAAATTAGTCATCAATTCAATTTTTTATCCATATGAACCATTCAAAGTAAGACTTACTAGTTCTAGGAATATTCTCGATTCAAATAGTAAAATAGAACAAGTTTCGAAAGCCCAGGTTCTCTTGTTAAATAAAGATGGCATTCTTCTAGAAATGTTGACAGAAGTAGGAACTTCAGGGATTTATAGATCAATGGAAGTTGTTGCTTTTCCAGGTGAAACTTACACAATTGAAGTTAGTAAAGATGGACCTGATGGATTTACTGACATTTATACAGCGACGAGCAATATTCCAAAAATATCATTAGCTACAACCCTTGATACAAGTATTGTCTCTTTAGCAAAATGCAATAAAGCGCTCAAAATTAATGTACTTATTGATGATTTGAAGAATGTTAATGAGGATTATATTTTTGAAGTAGAGTTAAAAACCAAAGGTACATTGGCACCGCTTTTTGATTTTGATAATGATGTTATGGTTTATGGGGATCCTAAAACACCAAAAAGACTTTACCTGAATGATACAGGATTTGACGGTAAATTAAGAAGTCTGGAATTTTTGACTTGTGAGGGTTTTTCATCCGATAATTCTAATGGAATAACCGAAATAAAAATGTTTAACGCAAGCAAAGATTTGTATGAATATTATAAGTCTCTTGAAGAATATGAATTATCGAAAAGAACTATAAACCCATCTTCAACGCTCCCTCTCAAAGTATATTCTAATATTGTAAGAGATGGTGATAAAATTGGACTTGGTATTTTCGCTGGAGCCAACAAAAAATCTCTTATTTTAGAATATTAATCTTATCAGAAGGTAATTCATTCATTTGCAATTTATCTTGGCAAAGAATAGCTATCAGCAAAACTTTCATGATCATTTAGTTTTAATTGATTAAATCAAGGTCGATTGCTTTCTTGGATCAAATCCATTTTAAACAAATACTAAAAAGTAGAAAATCATTAATTTGGGTGTTTGATTCAATATATCCGAGCAATAGAAACAAAGAATTGTATAATCAGTTGAATAGATAATAAATTGAAAATGAAATGATTATAACGCCTTGCTTGTACTATTAAATGAGACTAAAAGCAATAAAAAAAGGTTAGAACATAAACTGTCCTAACCTACTTACGAAAAAACTCTCACTACTTATATCTTGAAAACAGAAATAAACCTGTTATTTTTTATTATATATTTATTAAACGGAATTTGATACGCATTATTACTTTAAATTATAACTTTTCTTGCATAATTGCTAATATTTTTTATCGATATTTTAAAAAAAATTTATTGAATTGACAGATGGGAACATTCGGTAGATGCTTTAGTTAATAATAAAATAAAAGAATCATGTTCTTAATTGAATACAAATTTGGAACACCAAATTATTGCCAAAGTTTTGCATTACGAAATAAAATTTTACGAATTCCATTGGGACTTGAGTTCACTTTAGAACAATTGAATAATGAATGGGAATACTTTCATGCGGGATTTTTTGATTTTGATATGGAACCAATAGCTTGTGTAGTAACTAAATTATTAAATGAAAATGAATTTGAGATTTATCAAATTGTTGTTGACAATAATTTTCAAAAACAAGGGATTGGTAAAAAGCTTATTTTATATGCAGAAAAATTGGCAAAAAAGCTAGGGGCGTCAAAAGTTATTCTAAATGCCAGAAAAATTGTGGTGCCATTTTATGAAAAATGTGGATATACTATTTGTAGTGAAATGTTTATTGAAATAGGGATTCCACATTTCCGAATGGAAAAACCCATGTAAAATTGATACATTTCTTGTATTACTTAAGTTTGGAAATAAAAAAAGCAGTCAAAAACTGCTTTTATATATTTAATAAGTTTTTTAAAATAACTATATATTTAATTACAACCTAAATCCATTGTAGATTGAAAATCTGCATTAGGAAAACAATTACCAGATAGAATTCTTGAAGGGTAATATCTTTCCAGGGAAGGATCTCTAAGAGCCCTTTCCAAGAAAGAGGTCAAATCTTTCACTTCGTTTTCATTCAAATTCAAAGGTTTAAATAGAATGGCGATTTGTCCTTCTGGCACATTTGTATTCTCAGGTATTGCTTTGTTAAAATATTGTACCACTTGTTCCAAATCAGTATGGCTACTTCCATGAAAATAAAAAGGAGTGTCAGATAAATTATACAATTGAGGGACCTTAAATTTGTAATTGTCTTCTAATTTTTTGGTATAGCCACCTCTGCCAAGATTTCTAGCATCATTCACAGAAGTTCCGAAAGAAGGCCTTTGATACATATCTTTTACACCTACTGCGTGGTATTCTAACGCGCTTAATCCAGGGCTTTTATGGCAATTCACACAACCACCTTTGTCGAAAAATAAAATAGCACCTCTTTTTTCTTGCGGAGTCATAGCAAATTGTTCTCCTTTAAGCCATTTTTGAAAAGGTGCTTCATTAGGAAAAATTGTTCTTATGTATGCTGATAATGCAAGTGATGCTGTTACATTAGAATATCTTTCTGCTTCACTATATTCAGGAAAGGCGAGGTCAAATAAATCTTTGTACCCAAGATTTTCTGCAATTTCAGGTGTAACTAAAAGCCGATGTATTTTCATCCCTTCAAAATTTTGAGCTTCGATGCCCATAAAACCATCAATATTACCGTGAAATTGAGGATTTGTTTTCCAAATTTCTTCAGTTCCAATATTTGTAGCAGTAGAACCAAAAGAACCATTCCACATAGTATTTTCAGCAAAAGCTACATTAATCATACTTAATGGCCGCGCACCTTGCACATCAAGCTCATTTTCTTGATATCGAATATTACGGATTCTTTCTTCCCCTAATAGGCCAAAACCAATACCACCATCAGCGATACCTTGTCCTTTTCCTGGTTTGAAACCTGCTTCAGGAACATGACATGTAGAACATGAATAGGTTCCTAAACCTTCAACTTTTTTAGCATCAAGTGCAATTGCAGTTTCAAAAAACAAGAAATTGCCTAATTCAACTTTATATGAATTAAGAGGGTTTTTGGGATCTTGTGGAATATTAGCAAGATCGTTCCTATCCGGGGTGATATAATAAGATGCATTTTTAGATGGTGAAATGAAATTCAAAAGTGCTTTCAATTCATAATCCAAATCAGGTACGCCAACCATCTGATCTTTTACACACGCAGCTAAAAGAACAACGGTAGCTATTGCAAGGGTTACAAAATACTTCATAGGTTCTGTATTCGATTTAGAGATAATAACATACATATTTAACATAAATTCAATATGTATATTCCTCTCAGGTCTTAATTTGCTGCACAAAAATAATTAACAAAATGCACAAAGTCTAGTTTATAGCAGAAATTATTTTAAAATTTAAGCTTTTTCCAAGCAAACATGATAAAAGTAATTCCAGATATAGCAATCAAGCCCAAAAATAAAGCAAGAGATAGATTGCCATAAATCCAGTTGCCTACACTAAATAAAATGCTGTAAACGGTAACACAAGCAATTACAACCAGCAATAATTCAAATGGTAAATTTCCTCTTTCTTTAGGCATTTTAATTCCTTTTGATTCTGCATCTTGAATCACTTTATTCCAGCCTATCCCCCCCGGTCTGATTAGTTGAAAGAACTTGATTAATGTTTTTTCATCCGTCGCTTGGGTGAAATATGTCGAAACAACCCAGACTATTGTCGTTATTATGGTACCAACAATTATAACTTGCCAACCCAACAAACCATGTTCTTTGGTAAAAGAAAAATAACCTGCAACAATTAAAGATGTAATCATAGCAACGATTTCTGTCATTGCATTAATGCGCCACCAAAACCAACGTAAGATGTAAATCAAGCCTGTTCCAGCACCTAAAAGCAATAATAAATTAAATGCTCCAGTTGCATCGGTCAACAATAAGCCAAAGCCAATTCCTAAAACTGCTGAAATTAAAGTAAAAACTCTAGCCATAAAAATAAGATGTTTTTCATCTGAATCAGGCTTTATAAACCTTTTATAGAAATCATTTACCAGATAAGAAGAACCTAGATTTAACTGGGTTGAAATAGTAGACATAAATGCTGCAATTAGAGATGCCGCAACTAATCCAAGAAGTCCTGAAGGCAATAAGGTTAACATTGCTGGATAAGCAGTATCATGGCCTGTTTTATTAGCCGAAAGATTTGGGAAAACATTTTGAATATCAGAAACCTCAGGGAATATAACTAATGAAGCAAGAGCAATTAGAATCCAAGGCCATGGTCTTAATGCATAATGTGCGATATTAAAAACCAATGTTGCGCCTATCGCATTTTTTTCATCTTTTGCTGAAAACATTCTTTGCGCAATATAACCACCCCCACCTGGTTCAGCTCCAGGATAATAAGATGCCCACCATTGAACTGCAAGAGGAACAATCAAAACAGGTACCCAAACTCCAGGATCTGCAAAATCAGGAAGCAAACTAATTTTTTCTGCTACATTTGCATTTGCAATCAAATTAGATACACCACCAATTTCTGGCAATCCTAATATGTATAGGCATGCCCATATCGAACCAATCATTGCTAGAATAAATTGGATAAAATCTGTGATAAGAACTGCTTTTAGGCCTCCAAAAGTACTATATGCTACTGTTATTGAACCAGCAATTAACAAAGTTTGCCAACCTGGCCAACCCAATACTATTTCTCCAAATTTTACCGCAGCAAGAGAAACAGCACCCATTACAATTACGTTAAAGATTAATCCTAGATATAAAGCACGGAATCCTCTCAAAAATGCAGCTGCTTTTCCACTGTACCTTAACTCATAAAATTCTATGTCAGTCAGGACCATCGAACGTCTCCATAATTTAGCATACACAAATACAGTCAACATCCCAGTAATCAAAAAAGCCCACCATCCCCAATTTCCAGAAACGCCGCTTTCTCTTACAAGACCAGTTACTAAATTTGGAGTATCTGCCGAGAACGTTGTTGCAACCATGGATACACCGAGTAACCACCAAGGCATGCTTCTTCCTGAAAGAAAGAAATCATTCAAACTGTCCCCAGCTTTTCGGGAAACAAATAATCCAATTGCAAGAACCAGAATAAAGTATATTCCCACGATGGTCCAATCCAGAGATGATAAAGTCATAGTTTACAGCGTTTTATTTTATGATATAAAGCAAGTTGAGTTTCAATAAATGAAAATTAAATTTAAAATTTAAGTTTATTGAAACAACAATTTAAGAATTTTTTTAATTGTTTATCTTGTGGCGAATTAAAAAGAAAAAAAACAAAAAAATATGCAAAACAAAACATTGCTGGTATTAGCAGCTGGAATGGGCAGTCGATATGGTGGTCTCAAGCAAATGGATGGTTTTGGGCCCAATGGGGAAACCATAATTGATTATTCCATTTATGATGCAATCGAAGCAGGATTTAATAAAGTTGTGTTTATAGTCAGGAAATATTTTTTGGAAGAATTTAAAATGGTATTTGATGAAAAATTTGCTTCTAAGATAAAGCTTGAATATGTAACTCAAGAAATTGATAATGTCCCTCAAGGAATTGCTATTCATCCTGACAGAGAAAAGCCATGGGGAACCATGCATGCTGTTCTTGTAGCTGTCGATGCAATTAAAGAACCTTTCTGTGTGATTAACGGTGATGATTTTTATGGAAAAGACGCTTTTGTCATTGCGGCTAAATTTTTAGATGATTCCGAAAATCAAGACACTTACAGTGTTATTAGTTATAAACTTGAAAATACACTTTCTGACCATGGGACAGTGAATAGAGGAGTATGCAATGTAGATGATGACGGTTACTTAGTAGATATAAAAGAATGCACCAAAATTGGAACACAACCAAATGGGGTTATCAGCTACCCCGAAGAGGATTCTATCATAGAACTTCAGCCTGAAACTTTGGTTTCAATGAATTTATTTGCTTTTTATCCTTCCTTATTTCATCATGCTGGGAAATTATTTCAAAATTTCTTGAAAAAATCTGGAATGGAATTAAAATCAGAATTCTACATTCCTACTGCACTTGATGTTCTTATCAAAAGTAATATTGTAAGAGTGCAGGTATTGCAATCCAATTCAAAATGGTTTGGTGTAACCTATCAAGAAGATAAACCAATAGTAGTACAAAAGTTGAAAGAATTGATTGAGGATGGTGTTTACCCAAACAAACTATGGTCTTAATTTTAGAAAAAAATGGTAGTATATAAATTTGGAGGAGCATCTGTAGCTGATGCTAATAGTGTTCAAAATGTTGTTAGGATAATAACATCTGCAGAGCATCATCCTTTGGTGGTAGTCGTATCAGCAATGGGAAAAACAACAAACCTGCTTGAAGTATTGTTAAATGAATCGAGGAAAAATGAAGATTTCAGCAATCGGTTTGAAGAATTGGTTCGGTACCATTATGATATTGTTAACGATTTATTTGGCAAAAGCTTTAAGTTTGAGCAATTAGATAAAGCATTTGATGATTTAAGGAATAATCTTATAACATATAAAAAACACAAATACGATTTAGCTTATGATCAAATCGTATCTTTTGGTGAAATTATTTCTACTATTATTGTCAATCAAATTTTAACTCATTCGGGCATAGATTCTAGGTGGTGTGATGCAAGAAAATTAATTAAAACGGATGATACCTATCGCGAAGCAATTATCGATTGGAATGAAACAATTCAAAATGTTACAGAACAATTGACATCTCAAAATGAACATCAAATTATTATTACTCAAGGATTTATCGGATCAAACTCGGAAGGATTAACAACCACGCTTGGAAGAGAAGGCTCAGATTATACGGCAGCGATTTTAAGTTTTTGTCTTGATGCTGAATATATGGCAATTTGGAAAGATGTTCCAGGTATTTTAACTGCAGACCCAAGATTATTTGAAAATGTAGCAAAAATTGATCGACTTTCCTATAAAGAAGCCATTGAAATGACCTATTATGGGGCAAAAGTAATTCACCCCAAAACGATTAAACCAATACAGAATAAAAACATTCCTCTTTGGGTTAAATCATTTATTGACCCTTCAGGGATAGGCACGTTAATAAGTGGAGAAATTGAATTGACTTATCCACCAATGATTGTAATTGAACCAAATCAAGCCCTCATTCATATTTCAACTAAGGATTTTTCATTTGTTGGAGAGCATCATCTGAGTAAGCTATTTGATATTTTTAATAAACATCGAGTAAGGGTTAACATGATGCGAAATACGGCTATTAGTTTTTCGGTGTGCACCAGTGACTTGAGAGATCGAATAGAAAATTTGTACGATGATATAAAATCAGAATTCAATATGGTGGTTGATCATGATTTGGAATTGGTCACGATTAGGCATTTTACTGAGGATTTGATAGCCAAATTGAAAAATGGAAAAATTATTCTTTTTGAAGAGCGTTTGCGCCAGACCATACAGATTGTGGTGAAGGAAGTTCCGAATATGATTAGGAAATAAATAAATTTTATAAGAAGCAAAAATTAATGGATTTAGAAATTCGTGATAAATTATTTGTCGTTACTGGTGCAACCAGTGGTTTTGGCCGTTCGATTATGTTATCGTTAATACATGAGGGTGCTAAAATAATTATTAATGCAAGAGGCGAAGAAAGGCTACTTGAATTGAAAAATCTTTATCCTAATCAAATTGAAATTGTAGTTGGAAATATAACCTCTGATGTTACATTAAGCGATTTAATCAGAAAAATTGGAGATCGGAAACTATATGGAATTGTTATCAATGCTAGTGGTTCGCCTGCTGCTACATTCAATAACACAGAGCTTGGACAGTGGGACGAAGCATATGCATTGATACTTAGATGGAAGGTTAAACTTACCAAGTTGATTCTTCCATTAATGGAAAAGAACAAATATGGAAGACTTTTATACATTGAAAGCATTGGTGTTAAACAACCTATTGAGAATTTAATTTTAAGTAATTCACTAAGAATGGCAGTTGTGGGTTTCGTTAAAACTTTATCCAGAGAAATTGCTAAGAATGGAATAACTTGCAATATATTGGCGCCTGGCTATCATAACACCCCCTCGATGGACAGATTATATCTTAATAAAAGTGCTTTATTAGGAATAAATGGAAGTGAAGCAAAATCTATTTTTGAAAATGAAGTGGCAGTTGGGAGATTAGGTAATTCTGATGAATTTGCTTCTTTAGCTACATGGTTGCTTTCAGAAAAATCTGGTTATATTACGGGTCAAACAATAAGTGTGGATGGAGGTTTGGTCAAAGGGAGTATGGGGTAAATTAAAAATATTTAAAATCTTCACTTTTGTTTAGAATTAATATACTTTTAAGAATATGAAAAAAAAGATTTATATCGTCTCGTTTATTTTAATCGCCTTATATGGAGGATGGTATGGATTTGATCATTTTAATACAAAAAAAATTGATTTTAATACTGATGTAAGACCTATTCTTAACAAAAATTGTCTATCATGCCATGGCGGAGTAAAGCAGCTGGGGGATCTTAGTTTCTTATTCATAGATGAAGCAGTCAAGAAGAAAAATGAATCTGGACAAAGAATCATTGTCCCTGGGAATGCCCAAAAAAGCGTATTTATTAAAAGAATTTTAAGTACAGACACTGAAGTTAGGATGCCACCTGAAAAGGATCAACTGTCTCAAGGTGATATTGACATATTAGTAAAATGGATTGATCAAGGTGCGAAATACGATACCCATTGGGCCTATAAACCTATAAATCGAACACCCAAATTACCAAATATAGATAAACAAATTGCAAGTACAAATATTGACCAATTTGTAATTAAAGAACTTGAAAAGAAAGGCTTAAAGCCAAGTGTTGAGGCTGAAAAAAGTAGTTTGATTCGAAGATTATGTCTTGATCTTACTGGATTGCCGCCAAGTATTGATGAAATTAATGAATTTATGGCGGACACAAGTGAGCAGGCTTATGAAAATCTGGTTGATAGGCAGTTGGCTTCGCCTCATTTTGGTGAGAGATGGGCATCTATGTGGCTTGATTTGGCTAGATATGCAGATTCAAATGGATATCAGAAAGATAAAATTCGCAAAGAAATATGGAGATATAGAGACTGGGTTATTAATGCATTCAATAATGATATGCCTTTTGACGAATTTACTATAGAACAATTGGCAGGTGATTTGCTAGAAAATCCAAGTTATGATCAAATATTGGCTACAGCTTTTCATAGAAATACAATGACAAATGATGAGGGTGGGACAGACGATGAAGAATACAGAGTAGCTGCAGTGATTGACAGATTAAATACAACATTTGAGGTTTGGCAAGGTACAACTATGTCGTGCGTTCAGTGCCACAGTCATCCATATGATCCAATTAAGCATGATGAATTTTACGAGCTGTATGGCTATTTTAATAATACAAAAGATAATGACAACGACAAAGATTCTCCTTTGAAAGTGTTGTATTCTCCTTATCAAAATAAACTCAAATCAGCATTAGAAAATGAAGTTAATACACTTAAAGAAAAAGGTGACACGTTATCTAATGAATATCAAAAAAAGGTAGCAGAATTTTTAGCTATTGAACCTGGAAAAGTTCAGGTAATGGTGGAAAATCCTCCAGATTCAAGTCGAACGACAAGAGTGTTTATTAAAGGAAATTGGTTGTCTCATGGAGACACAGTTCTGCCAAGAACTCCAGCTTTTTTACCAGCAATGAATCCTGATTATCCATCTAACAGATTGGGACTTGCCAAATGGTTGGTCGATGGTAAAAATCCACTTACTTCGAGAGTAATAGTAAATAGATTTTGGGAGCAATTATTTGGTAATGGGCTAGTAATGACACTAGGAGACTTTGGAACTCAAGGGAACAAACCTACTAATAAAGCATTATTAGATTATCTAGCATTTCAATTCGAAGAAACTTATTCATGGAGCATGAAATCCATTCTTAAAGAAATAGTTTTATCGAGTACTTACAAGCAATCCTCCGCAGTCAACCCTGAGTTATTAAAAGTTGACCCTTACAATTATTTGCTTGCACGAGGTCCAAGGCATAGATTATCAGCAGAAACGATAAGAGACCAGGCATTAGTAATTAGTGGTCTTTATAATCCGAAAGTATATGGTCCAAGTGTAAAACCATATCAACCGGAAGGAGTGTGGAATGTAATTAGGCATGTTGATCAATGGATTAATAGCACTACGGACGATCAATATAGAAGGGGAGTATATACTTTTTGGAGAAGAGTTAGTCCATATCCTTCAATGATATCCTTTGATGCTCCAAGTAGAGAAGTCTGTGTTTCCAGGCGAATAAGAACCAACACTCCATTGCAAGCTTTAGTCACAATGAATGATCCAGTTTATGTCGAAGCTTCAGAGGCATTGGCACGAAGAATGATGACTGAGGGTGGTTCCGATACTCAATCGCAGATTAAATACGGTTTTAAATTGGCAGTCATGCGGGATCCTGATATAAGAAGGCTGAATGAATTGATTAATTTATATGATTCTACTTTGGGAAAATATAATTCCTCAGATCAAAATATTCAAAAAGGAAAAATATCCGAAAATACCAATGCTTTTAAGACAATGAGTTTGATTGCAAATGTCATATTAAATTTAGACGAAGTAATTATGAAAACCTAACGATAAGTATTGGAAATAATTAAATCAATTAATATTAAAATATAAATGAAAATTATAAAAGAGTTACATGATCAACATCAAAATATGTTGAATCGTAGACATTTTCTAAAGCAAGGAACATTAGGAATTGGTGCAGTAGCTCTTGGCAGTTTGATGGGCTGTAATCCTTCAATAAATAAACAAATTATTACAGGAAGCGATAATAATTATCAACCTTTTGTTGCCAAAGCAAAAAGAATTATTTTCCTTCATATGGCAGGGGCACCTTCACAATTAGAATTATTTGATTACAAACCATTACTTCAAAAATTAGATGGCAAGTTATGCCCTGACTCATTATTAGCTGGGAAGAGGTTTGCTTTTATTCAAGGAGTACCAGAAATGCTTGGGCCTCAATTTTCTTTTAAGCAATATGGGCAATCTGGGACTTGGGTTTCAGATTTGCTTCCTAATTTTTCCACTGTGGTGGATGATGTATGTTTTTTAAAAGCGATGCATACGGATGAATTTAATCATGCTCCTGCTCAACTTTTTATGCATACGGGAAGCCCGAGAATTGGAAGGCCTGGATTTGGTTCATGGGTGATATATGGCTTAGGGAGTCTTAATGAAAATCTGCCAGGTTTTGTTGTTTTGGTATCTGGTGAATCCGCTCCAAGTGGAGGAAAAAGTTTGTGGGGAAGTGGTTTTTTACCCTCTCATTATCAAGGAGTAGAATTGAGATCGAAAGGAGATCCAGTTTTGTATGTTAACAATCCGAAAGATATTTCAAGAGATCTTAGAAAAGATGCCATTGCAACAATCAATAAAATTAACCAACAAGAATATGAAGATGCTGGTGATCCAGAAACGTTAGCTCGAATTAAACAATACGAATTGGCATTCAAAATGCAAATGACTGTCCCTGAAGCCACAGATATTGAATCTGAACCTGATTATATCAAAGAAATGTACGGAATCCAGCCTGGTGAGGTCTCATTTGCAAATAATTGTCTATTGGCAAGAAGATTAGCAGAACGAGATGTGCGCTTTATACAATTGTATCATCGTGGATGGGATTCACATGGAAGCAATGATTTTGAAAGTTTACATGGCGGATTTGTTGAAAGATGTAATGAGGTAGATAAAGCTATGACTGCATTAATTGTGGATTTGAAGCAGCGAGGAATGCTTGAAGATACATTAGTAGTTTGGGGTGGCGAATTTGGAAGAACACCTATGCAAGAGAATAGGGGAGGAATCTCTAATAAATTTAAGGGTCGAGATCATCATGGAGAGGCATTTACCATGTGGATGACTGGTGGTGGAATCAAAACAGGAATGACATTTGGAGAAACGGATGAAATTGGATACAGTGGCATTAGCGGTAGAGTACACATTCATGATTTGCAAGCTACTATTCTTAATCAATTGGGAATTGATCACGAACAATTGACCTATCATTTTCAAGGTCGTGATTTTAGATTGACTGATGTTGCTGGTAATGTAGTCAAAGATGTATTAGCTTAATTTAAAAAAAGCTATGGTCAGGTTGTAAAATTAAAAAGAACCTCCATTGGCCAATGGAAGTTCTTTTACATTCTACTTAATCTAATAACTTTTATCTTTAGAATCTATAGCCAATAGTTCCTTTTATGCCATTGAAAACGCTGATTCCAGTACCTACATTTGTTTCTCTTGGTCCTCCATCTTCGGAAATATAACTTTCATATAATCCTACACTTGGTCGTGATTCTAGTCCGAACAGGATTCTTTTTGTCAAATGAAATTGAAAACCCAATGGAATTCCTAGATCTACTGAATATTCGGCTATGCTATCATCAATTTTATCGTAGTTGAAATAAGTGCCAGCTTCTAATCCATATATGAGCCTAGTTCTCATTGCAAGGTTTCTCTGTTTTTCAATTCCTAACCTTAAACCACTTTCACCTTCTCGAAAACGAAGATCAGTGATCCCTATTCTGACCCAATTTTTATTAGATACTTTGGCTTTATACATTAGACTAGTTGGTCCAAAGTGAAAAGGTTTTACACCTATATTGATTTCATTGGAACCATCTTTCCAATTTGATTTTTGAGCATTCACTTGAATTAAAGAGAAGCTTAATACAACTGCTAAAATTATTGATAACTTTTTCATATTTATTGATTTTAAAGAAGAACGGTAGTTCTGAGAAAAAGTAACAGAAAAAATAAAACTTAGATTTTTTTTAACTAAAGAATGGTTTTTTTTAACAATGTTAACATTTAAGCGAAAAAAAAAGCCAATATTCAATGGAATATTGGCTCACTTTTATTTTATGCAAAATTAAATTTTACATTTCCCAGCCTGCTCTATAAGTTCTTCCAACGAATTGGTTTGCCTCTTCAAGGTTAGTTATACGCATGTTTTCGCCATCCCACAATAATTTTTTGCGCGCGTAAAAATCCATTCTTCCAGCTTCATTTTCTTTCCTTAACATATAACTTCTTATTGCTAAATTCCCCATTAACACCGTTTCTGTCATTGGTCCGGCATAATCAAATGAAGAGGTTAATTCTTTATGTTCTTTGCTGTTGAATCCAGCTTTACAAGCGTCAACCCATTTTCTTTGGTGGCCATATTCTGGTTCGGATTGATCTTCGACTTCAGGACCAAAATCAGTCGTCCCATCATTTAAATATAATTTTGGCATTAAAGGCGAACTATCATTGATGTTGGTGGAGATTAATCCTTTTTCACCAATAATTAAGACACCGTTTTGGCTATTTTTTCCTCCAATATCATTACTTGCAGGAATGATTTCAGGATGTGAAGGTCTTATTCCACCGTCACTCCAAGTCATTTCGATATTAGATTTGCTTTTTGAAGTTGCAGCAAAATGCAATGTAATAAAAGAAGAAGGTGGACAACCTTCAGGATGATAATCAGCATTCCACATTTGACTATAAACTGAACCGACACTGCATTCCGCATCCGTTGGATATTTTAAACCAAGCGTCCTAAACGGGATATCAATCAGATGGCATCCAACATCGCCTAAAGCTCCAGTTCCATAATCCCACCATCCTCTCCAACTAAATGGATGCAGATTAGGCGTATAAGGCATTTGTTTAGCAGGTCCTAACCATAAATCCCAATTAAGATCTTTTGGCTTTTGGCTTTCGTCAGGTGCAGGCATTGCAAATCCTTGAGGCCAAACTGGACGATTAGTCCAAATTTGAACTTTAGAAATTTTACCAATAACATCTGAATCTACCCATTTTTGAACCATATCAAGTAATGGATTTGATCCACCCTGATTTCCCATTTGAGTAACTACTTTTTTTGTTCGTGCCAATTCAGTCAGCATCCTTGCTTCCCGAATATTATGCGTCATGGGCTTTTGGACATAAACATGCTTATTGCGATCCATTGCAAATTTTGCAGCAGGTCCATGAACGTGATCAGGCGTAGAAATAGTTACTGCATCAATATCCTTTTCTTTCTCAAGCATTTCTCTAAAGTCACTGTATAATTTTGCTGTGGGAAAATTTTCAACTGATCTTTTTGCGGAACCTGAAAAATCCACATCACATAACGCAATTACCTTTTCTCTACCTTTCACTGAAGCATTCAATATATCACTTGTCCCTTTGCCTCCGGCTCCAATTGCAGCCAATACGAGTTGGTCACTTGGAGCTGTAAAGCCAACTCCGCCAAGAACATGTCGAGGAACAATAAATACGGAGGAGGCAATGGCGCTATTTTTGATAAATTTTCTCCTAGAAAATCCAGATTTTATTTTGTCTTTTTCTTTCATAAATATTTTTTAAGTTTGTATTTTTTACTCAATAAATCTCCCAATTTGTATATCGTAGTGATTTTTTCATTGGGATAATTGTTCTATCAATTATTTTTTCAAAACTTTAATTTCAATGTTTTTGTAATGCACATCACAAGTTGGATCATGAGCTTGGAGACCAATTGTTCCTTTTCCAATTCTTCTATCTTTTGCCCAATTATCTGGTTGTGTCCAGTCTACAGTGGTCATCCCATTTACTTTGATAACTATATGATTATTGTTGACAGTAATATGATAGTCGAACCATTCTCCATCTGTTGATGGTGCTTTTGGTTGAAGCATAA
The DNA here is from genome assembly GCA_024642705.1 of Bacteroidota bacterium. Taxonomy (GTDB): domain Bacteria; phylum Bacteroidota; class Bacteroidia; order Chitinophagales; family Saprospiraceae; genus Portibacter. Next base: position 120,161 of record JAHEAQ010000002.1, read on the forward strand.
ATACTTCTCCCTTGTTATCCACTTTAGATAAGAAAGGTTCATCAACTTCTAATGGGGCCCATACATTTACAATGCCATATAAACTCCCTGTTTTCCTTGGATCACTATGTTCAGAATTGACTTGAGCCTCGAAACCTATTTCCGGCCATCCGGTTTTCTGATATCTGGTATGAAAATACACTCCAGAATTAGATTTGGCCATTGTTTTAATCTGAAGTTTCAATTCGAAATTTTTAAATTCAGCATCTTCTAATGGACCTGTGTAAAATAAATGTGCCCTGCCACCTCTACAAATTAATTCACCATTTTCAACCAAAAAAGCACTTGGTAAATCTTCAGTGGGAGTCCATCCATCGAGGGTTTTTCCGTCAAATAAAGGAATAAAACCATCTTTTGTATTGTTTTGTGCTAAGCTTAAACCTACAGATAAAATTATAATTGTAAGTGTTAATATATTTTTCATATTAATAAATATAATGGTTAAAATAATTTGTTTCAGATTAAAGAAGCGAAAATTAAAAGGTTTCAATTCTTTAAATCTTAATGTTCATCAAAATAGCAAAAAAGAATGGAATTTAAGTATTAAATTGGGTTGATATGAATTGAATTGAAAAAACTAATCTTCAATAATTCTTAAAAGAGATAATGCAATCTTTTAGTAACTAAAACTAAATAGGATTATACAATACAATTTATTGTAGTATTCCAAATGAAATTACATGTATTTCTAAGCTAGAAATGAATCTAATCCTTTTAAATTACCCCTAACTTCTTGCCAACTTTTGTAAATGCGGCTATAGCTTTTTGAATTTGCTCTTCATTATGTCCAGCAGAAATTTGTACTCTTATTCTTGCTTTTCCTTGAGGAACGACTGGGAAATAAAAACCAATAACATAGATACCTTCATGTAGCAAAGCAGCCGCAAATTCTTGAGATAATTTTGCATCGTAAAGCATTATTGGTACAATAGGATGAACTCCAGGTATGATATCAAATCCAGCTTCTGTCATTCCCGTTCTGAACAATAATGTGTTCTTTTCTAATTTATCTCGTAGAGCAGTGGAGGATTTAAGAATTTCAAGGACTTTAATGGATGCGCCAGCAATTGAAGGCGCTAGCGTATTAGAAAAAAGATATGGTCTAGATCTTTGCCTAAGCAATTCTACAATTTCTTTTCTTGCTGCGGTGAAGCCACCAGAGGCGCCACCAAGTGCCTTTCCAAAAGTCCCTGTAATGATATCTACTCTTCCCATTGCATTTCTGTATTCATGGGTTCCACGGCCTGTTGCACCAATAAAACCTGTGGAATGGCATTCATCAACCATAACCATTGCACCATATTTGTCAGCCAAATCACAAATTTTATCAATTTGAGCTATCACACCATCCATTGAAAAAACACCATCGGTTGCAATCATAATTCTTCTTGCTCCAGAGGCTTCTTGCAATTTTTTTTCAAGATCTTCCATGTCATTGGAATTGTATCTATATCTCATTGCTTTGCACAACCGAACGCCATCAATGATGGAAGCATGATTCAAAGAATCAGATATTATTGCATCCTCTGGTCCCAACAAAGGTTCGAATAGTCCCCCATTCGCATCAAATGCTGCGGCATACAAAATTGCATCTTCCATTCCTAAAAAGTCAGAAATTGCAGCTTCTAATTCTTTATGCACATCTTGGGTTCCACAAATAAACCTCACAGAGGACATACCATATCCATAGCTGTCTATAGATTCTTTTGCAGCTTGTATAACATCAGGATGTGAGGAAAGTCCTAGATAATTATTAGCGCAAAAATTTAATACTTTGCCAGCCTTGTCTGTGCTTATTATAGCTGATTGAGGAGTTGTAATAATTCTTTCTACTTTATACAATCCGGCATCTTTTATTTCTTGAAGTTCTTTTCTATATTGGTCTTGGATATTTTGAAACATTGGTTTAAATTTTCTGTGTCGATTGAAAGTTTATTTTTCAGATTTTAAGTTTTCGATCATATCAATAGTCATTTTATGAATATCGAATTTGCTTTTCCAACCCCAATCTTGTTGGGCTCTCGTATCGTCAATACTTTCTGACCAAGAAGAAGCAATATCTTGTCTAAAATCTGGTTTGTAACTAACTTTTAAATTAGGATAATAATTAAGAATTTGGTTTTTCAATTGTGCTGGTGAAAAACTCATAGCGCTAAGATTATAACTAGAACGAATTTTAATTTTCTCTTTGGGACTTTCCATCATTTTAATGGTCGCTTCGATTGCATCTGGCATATACATCATTGGAAGGAATGTATCTTCTTTCAAAAAACATTCATACGGTTGATCTGCTATTGCAGCGTGAAACATTTCTACGGCATAATCCGTCGTTCCACCACTTGGAATGCTGTCGTAACCAATTATTCCAGGGTACCTCAGCGATCTAACATCAATACCATACCGTTTATAATAATAATTACACCATAATTCTCCGCTCAATTTGCTCATACCATAAACTGTTTCTGGTTCTAAAGAGGTATGCTGAGGCGTAAATTGGCGAGGTGTTGATCTTCCATATACAGCAATAGTGCTTGGAAAAAATATTTTATCCAACTCAAAATCTTTGGCACAATCCAAAATACTTAATAATCCATTCAAATTTACTTCCCAAGTTTTTCTAGGATTAACTTCGCCGTTAGCGGATAAAATTGCTGCCAAATGGTAAATCTGAGTAACTTTATAATCACCAACATACTCTCTTAGCCTTGTTTTGTTGAGAATATCAATAAAGTCGAAAGGGTAGTTTTCTTGCTTAGGTTCTGTGATATCAGTTGCTATAACATTTTCTTTTCCGTGGATATTTCTTAGTGCTTTCGTTAATGCAGTCCCTATTTGACCATTTGCGCCGGTTAATAGGATTCGAGTTTCTTTCATTTATTTCAGTTTCGAAACAAAATTAGTCATTCTATTTTAAAGTTTCAAAAATTGATTATTTCGAAAGTATTTAAAAGTTACCTGTTCATATGAAATTATGAATCATTGCAACAAAAAGCCGATAATAAAAGAGAACCTAGTAATTTATCCTAGAATAGAGTTAAAAACGCTCAATGAGTTAATATCAATTCTTTTACGTATGAAACATTTTCATGGTTGTATTTCAAGAAATACACCCCATTTGGGAAACTGGATAAATTTATTGATGTATTAGAATTGTGAAAGATGTTTTTAATTATGGTTAAACCTGAAGAGTTTATGATTTCATAATTTTTCCCAATTAAGTTAAAAGGGACATTTAGATACAATATTCCTTTCGTTGGGTTGGGAAAAAAAATCAAATTGGATGATTGAATTTCATGCTTAACTGAGCTAGAAAGCGTTGGCTTCATTTTTCTAATTTTTCCATCTGCTTTTGTAAGGAAATAAATTTCTCCATCATTGTCTACACCAAACCTTAAATCAGCTCGGTCAGTTTGAGCCAGGTGTAAAAAATTGGTTTTAAATCCTAAAGAATCAACAATTGTTAATTCTTTAATTTCAGTAAGATGGCCAAGTGACAATTGATCTACTGGAACATGAAACAATCTTCCAGATGGAATATCTCCAAATATATAGTGACCATAAAGCTCGGGAACATTATTTCCGCGATAGACATATCCTCCCACGATTGCAATTCCTTCATCATGATCATACTGGGCAACAGGGTAGGTATAATCATAAATACTATCATTTTCTGGTAATTGATAGACAAAATCTCTTCCAAGTTCTCTTTTATATTCGAAAGTACCTTCTCGTTCATCCCAGCCATAATTATGTCCAGCTAAACCTATATTTAATTCTTCTATATTTTTTTCGCCAATGTCTCCGATATACATGGTATGATTGCCTTCAATATCCCAGCTTATTCTGTGAGGATTTCTAAACCCATAAGCAAAAATTTCACCTATACCATCTTCTTCATCAGAAAAAGGATTTATTAATGGAAAACCATAATTTCCGTTTTTACCATTTGATCCCAAAGGGTCAATTCTGAAAATTGAACCAAGATAACCAGACTTTTTTTGAAGATTTTGACTTAAAAATTCAAGGGAAGATCCTCCCTCGCCAATGCATATGTATAACAATCCATAATCCTCATTTTCTTGTGATGCTGTAGGATTGAATTGAATATCTTGAATACCATGAATGATTCCAGGAAAATCTGCCCTTAGAATTTCTCTTTCAATTCCAGAAAAAACATTTTTCGAAGGATCATCAATTTTCCATTCAGTAATCACCCATTGCAGAGCTATAATATTAAATTTTTCGGGTTTGAAATCTGCGGGAGCGCTGTTTGTTTTTTCTGAATGTGCTGTATAAAACAAACCATTTTCAGCATAATCAGGATGGAATGCAAAGCTACCGAATCCTGTTCCCTTTCCTGGTGCATCAATAAAATTGTTGGTAAAATCTTTTATTTTAAGAAATGGGAATTGGTTTTCACCATCTATAAGCCACAAAATCCCTCTCAGATCAATAACCGCTTTTCTTCCCGAACCATCCGGAATTTCTCTTAACATGTTGATTCGAGCTTTGGGTTGAGCTCCTGACGAGGGCTGAATCTTATATGTTTCGGTTAATTCTATTGTTATTCCAGAGGGGGTAATCTTATTTGGAATAGGATTATTAGTTTGCGCTTTAATAAAACATGTTGAACTAATAGATATTAAAACTAAAAAAGAATATTTCAACATTATTTTATTTGTTTGTGAGCAGCTTCATACTCCAGACTAGCCAAAATGAATGGTCCAGTGCCTTTTGGATCATTGCTTTTTACTTGTTCATTTACATAGTAATCATAAGATCCATCTCTATAAGGCTCGCCTCCAAGGCCAGCTACTGCGCAACATTTTGTCAGATTTATCACTCCATTTTCTTCAACTTCGATTAAGTTATCAATTAAACCTTCATATGCTTTAACACCATTTTCAAAAATACTTTTTCCTAAATATCCTTTTCTATATCCTTTTAACATAGTATAACTTATCATTGCTGAACCAGTAGCTTCTTCGTAATTTCCTTCTTTATCTGGAAGATTCATTATCTGTGACCACAACCCAGTTTTTTCATTTTGAAATTTTGAAACGGAGTGCATCAATTCATTTAAAATACCAATAAGTTCTTTTCTTTTCGGATGATCCTCAGGGAAATAATCTAATACATCTACTAAAGCCATGGCATACCATCCAATTGCTCTTGACCAAAAATGAGGGGAAAGTCCTGTATTTGGGTCTGCCCATTTTTGTAATTTGCTTTCATCCCAGCCGTGATAAAATAGGCCATTTTCTTTGTTTTTAGCATATTTATTAAGAAGTAAAAATTGATTTGCAATATCATCAAATGCATCATTTTGGCCATTTTCTTTTGCATATCTTGCATAGAAAGGAGCTCCCATATAAAGGCCATCTAACCACATTTGCCAAGGATATCTTAGTTTATGCCAAAAACCATTTTGGCTATTTCTAGGCTGCCAATCTAATTGGTTTCTTAAGGTGGTGAAAGCTATTTTGTATTTTTCTTCTTTTGATGTTTTGTGAAGATCGAATAGAATTTTTCCTGCATTGATATTATCAATATTGAAATCAACAATATTATAACCTGAAATTTCACCACTTTCGTTGATTAAATCATCAGCATATCCTTTTGCATAATCATAATATTTTTTATTATTTGTTGATTTCCATATTTCAAGCATTGACATTGCTACTAATCCATGCACATAATCCCACTTAGGTTCAGTTCTGGAATCGACTTTATATAAGCTGTCATTTCTAGTCATAATAGAAAGTGCCATCCTTTGGCTCCAAGGTAAATCATCACTTATAGAAATTTTTGGATCATCCATTTGTTGACTAGTTAGTTTTATACAACTTTTGAATGCTATCAAGATCAAAACACAAGAAAATGCGTAAATGATTCTACGAGATTTTAATAAATTGGTTATATGTATTTCAAATACTTTAAACATAAGGTTGTAATTAAGATATTTCAAACAAATGATTTTTACCCTTAATAAGTTTACACTATTTTGTAGCGAGCTCATTAATGGTAATTGGTTGATTGAGCCTTTCAACCATTTCATTGAGATAATCTATGAATTGCTGTTTGTTTTTTATTCCTTCTTTTTCTAATTCCCACGCCCCTAAGAAATAATAATCAAGTTTTTTAAATTTTGGTTTGAGCACTATAACGTGGCTGAATTCATCTTCTGTCATTTCTCCCAAGTCATCATTTTTAAAAAGAACTGCCAAACCAAGGTTATCTTCGTTTAAAGATTGTTTGCCATAAGTGGCAATATATCCCCAGCCAGAATTTCGTGGTTGTGATTGACTTATAAAATCAGCTTCAGGCAGTTTAACAATTCCTGTACACAAGTTTTCTACATTTTCGCTCAATAAAATTTCTTCATGGGTCATTCTACTTCCAGCTACAATGGACAAATAGGATGTAAGATCAATTTGTTTATCGTCAATTCTCCAACCATGATAAATAGTTTTAATTTTGGAAAAGATATTTCCATTGCAAATTATTTTTGACTCTAACGAAGATGTTTCAGCTATTCTTTCTGCTTTTCCGTTCACCCACATTCCAATTGAACCTACCCCGAGAGATTTACCTACTTTTAACACGTCCATTCCCCAATCAGAGGGTTCATGATATGAATCAAAACCATCTTGGCCAACATTTTGCAAAACCATATCATTGGTTTTTTTGCCAAAAATATCTGTAGCATTTCTCCAATCTAAATAAAATCTATAACCAACTTTATCGCTTTCCCAACCTGGACCTTCATATCTAATAAACCAGCTATGGTCCTTATGTTCTGGCGGCACAATTAGTTCATTTGTATTCGTAAAATGGCCACCAATATACTCACGCTCTTTCCATTCACCATCTATTTTATAAGATATTTCAGCTTGTGTTCTTTTTGGAAAATTGATAATTGAATCTGTAATTAAAATATCCTGAAGACCTATGTTTTTAATTTCTTTTGCTTCAAAATTCATCAACAACATCAATTGATCATTTGCTCCATCTTCATCTGAATCAATAAGTTGAAAAGGAATTTTAAAATTTAAGTTTTCCTCCGTAGTGTTTATATCAGAAATTGCTTTTTTGAGATCCAAAATTACAGGTTCATCAATTCTTGCAGTAGATATTAAATTTTCAATTGAAATATTATTTTGAGAATTTTTATTTTTTTTACATCCATAAGCAAATGCCAAAACAAAACCAATTGATGCAATTAATTTATAAGTGCCCATAGTTAAGAATTCTTTTAAAATAGGAGGATACAAAATTGTATCCCCCTAAATTGAATATGAAATGTTTAGTTTGTTTTGATCATTTTTTTGGTAATGAATTTTTTACCTGAGGTAAGTCTGAAAAAGTAAACTCCAGAATTTAAGCCTTGTATATCAAATTTCTTTTCGTGGCTACCTGAAATAAATTGTTCATTCATAAGTCTTTGCACTAACTGACCATTGATATCGTAAATATCCAATCTGACATTAGATGAATTATCTAGCGTAAATGATACATTAACATTTTTATTAAATGGATTTGGACTATATGACAAATCAACATTTAAAAATTCGTAATCTTTTACACCAGAAACCAAGTCTGAAAAATCATCTACAAAATCTGGATGCCAATATACTGCACCTACAATTTTTCCGTCAGTCGCTGCTGTCCAAAGACTGTTGTTCATTACTGTAAAGTCATTGTTTTCAGGATCTGCGAACATTGGATCTACATCTATTTGATTACCACTCTTATTGATGGTTCCTCCAATATCAAAAATTGGAGCAGTATTAAACAAGACATTGTTGATCACATTAATATTATGAGCTCCAGATGTATTGTTGAATTTAATTGAACCTTCGTTGGCAGATAACTGTGTGTGGAAAATATTGTTTTTTAATGCAATATCTAACGTGGATTCAGCAGCAGGATTATCGGAATTTCCGATAATTTCTTTGTCTGCAGTAAGGTCAGAAGATAAGGCATAACCTGTATTATGATTGTACAAATATGCTTGAGTTATTCCAGACGGAAAATGTCTCACCCAGTTTAATTGCTGTCCTAAGTTCCAGAACGTTAAGTTTTCAAAGACAAATTGGCTCTCACCATAGTAATTTTTAATATAAAGCCCATGGCCACTTCCTGAGTCATAAATAAAAGAATTTCTGAATATTGCAGAGGACAAGTTAGTTTCTGAAAGACCTCCATCTGGGGCATCATCAAAAATGTCGTCCAAAGTATTGTGGAGACGGCACCTGTTTACATACACAGCCATTGATGCGCCAGTAGTATTGTCTGTATCAAAAAGGTTGGTAGCACCTTGCCCATCAACATCAATACCAATTAAGTGAATATCAGCACCGAATTCTAATCTAAATAGTGGAGTTGCACCGAACAAATTTTCAATAATTGGCATATTTTGAAGTCCTGGTAATTCAGGTAATTCTTCAGCAATAATTACAATTTTCTTATTTATTCTGTATGATTCAATAGGAGTGTAAGTTTCTCCATTTTTAAGCACCAAAGTATCACCACTAATTGCAGAATTAATAGCAGTCCATAATGTTTCAAATCCTGGTTCAACGACAGTTTTTGAATTTCCTTGACCTTCTACAGTAAAGCTTAAAGAATATTCTTTTGTAGTACCGTCTTCAGCTGTAACACCAACCACTGTTGATCCTGGAATGTTCGAAAATTCACCATCTCCAGTTATTAAAGCTCCTGGATGATTTGGAGTGGCAATAATGTTAACAGATGTCGTCCCTTCTGGAACTGTAACTGTATAGTTTGTGATAGCTGCAGCAAAAGCAGGGCTTATAGTACCAGCACTTACTTCGATATTACTTAAAGTTGCGTCATTGCTTAATTCTTCTATTGTAGATAAAACTTCACAATCAGTGTCAATCGCAAATGATTCAAATAAACTTGCTACCTCGTCTGCATTGAATGCAAAATCATAAATAGCTATTTCATCCAAGCCACCATTTATTTTTCTACCAAATTGGTGGTAATTTCCAATAACTAACGGAAGACCTGTTGTTGAAATGTCTTCATCTGTCGCATCCAATATACTTCCCACTTTCACTCCATTTAGATAGAGGAACAAAGAATCTTGATCAACATCTTTTACAGCTACAATATGGTTCCATTTATCTCCAGGAAAACTTGTAGCATCGATTGATACGCCCAATTGTGTTTTAACTATATCATCATCAACTGCAAATCTCAATTCGCCATCTTTTGTAGCAACGGTGTAGTAATGTCCATTTCCGTTAGGCAAGGATGTTCCATCACTTTTATTATCACCTTTCAAAATAAGATTCATTTCAGCTGTTAAGCTTTGAGGATCTATTTTTGCTAATAATGAAATACTAAAGCTTTGACCTAAACCAAAATTGATATTAGGATTATCATTCACCCAAATGATAGCTTCATCTTTTGTTGAACCTGCAAAATTTATGGATGTTTCTACACCACAAGATTCCCAAGTTATTCCATTTCCGCCCATAATTTCACCATGAGCACCACCTACAACATCAGAAACAACTTTTCCATCTGCATCAGACATATCCCATTTTGCAACTGGTCCAGCTGCAGGTAAGACACCAGTTGGCTCTTTTCCTTGTAGGAATGCCAACGCATTGAATAATGCAATTTTAGCTTCTTTTGTAAAAGGAGTATAATTTCTTAATTTAGGGCTATTGCTATCATCTGCTCCCATTTGCATGTAAAGTCTAGGGCCAGCAAAAGTAGTCGCTGATCCAGGATAAGATTCTACACCGGCTTCCCATAATGCCATAAAAACATTACCATCGCCAGGACCTTCAGGATGTGCCAAGCTTCCTATTAATTTAGCGTTATGGTTTATTTCAAAAGTGTCGGCTCCATATGCTATGTAGTCATAGAACCATGTTAAATATTCTATTTCATCATCTTGATTAATACCAGTAAAAATAGGGTGGTCAACAATCTTTACATTGGTCACTCTATTCATATCCACAGTATTACCATCACCAGTTTCACGCGAGGTAGTACTTGAGTTAATATACTTTAATCTATTGTTTCTTACCAAATATGCATTGAGCACAATTATTGGTTTTGTTACTGCTGCCCATGCATCAGATTCAGTATAATCACCTGAACTTACACCTCTACCAAGCATGATAATATCATAATCATTCAAAGCTTCAAAAGAAAATTCAAAATCTACGGGTACAGTTATACTACCTGTATTGTTGTAAGTGACATCTACTTGATATCCTCTTTTTCTCAATTCAGCTATAATTTCAATTTCTTCAAGATTTCCATTTTCGTCAACATCTTTAGTCAAGAAAGCTATTTTGCCTAATGTTTCTTTACCTACAACAGGTATTAAAACACCGTCTGGTGTAGCACCTAATAATAATTTTATTGCATTATGAAGGAGTAAAGTTGATTCATCTGTAAATGCAGTGTAATTCCTTATTTTAGGCGAAGAATTGTCATCAGATCCCATTTGGAAATACAGTCTTTTTCCTGCTAGAATTGTGCCTGAACCAGTATAAGTTTCAGCTCCTGCATTCCACATTGCAACAGCCACATTTCCATCACTTATGCTATCTGTAGCCCAAGATCCTAAAAGTGTAGCCCCATGGTTTAATTCAAATGTATCAGCGCCATATTTTATATAATCATGAAACCAAGTGTGGTATCCTATTTTTCCGTCTCCATCAGAATCCAATCCAGTGAATATTTCGTGATCCGTAATATTTATATTAGCAACTCTATTTTGTGCTATTGCGGTACCATCAGCAATTTCTCTTGTAGCAGATGAAGAATTGATCATATTCAATCTGTTGTTCCGCATAATGTATGAAGAGAATTGAATGATGGGAGTGGTTACTCCAGCCCATGCTTCTATTTCTGTATAATCACCAGAACTAATACCCCGTCCAATAATCACTAAATCATAATCATTAGCCAATTCAAATGAGAAGTCTACGTCAGGAGTGTAAGTGATAGCGCCAGCATTGTTATATGTCACATCAACATTGAAACCTCTACTTTTTAAATCGTCAATTAAGCCTTGTTCTTCAATTGCACCTTCTGGATTCAAATCCTTCGTTAAAAATAAAATGTTATAATTAGTAGGTTCAAAAGCTGTGCTTTCATTTTCAACGCCAGTAAATGAATCATCTAATGGGGCATCAGTAGGGCTATATGCACCAGTTACATCTACAGCAACCCAGTCAACCAATCCTCCAACTTTATCACCTGATCCGTCACCTATTTTAATGTATCGATCCCCACTAGTTGCACCAGAAGGGCCAGAAACTATTGGTGTGGGATCTTCATCAAGATAAACTGAAAAATTTTCACCATCTGCGACCATTCTGTAGATGTGCCAATTTGTTAGATCTATGTCTGCGTTTACTTTGATATCTGCTCTGTCTAATTCAATAACATTTCCATTGTAACCTAATCGAAGTTCATCTCTAGAATTTGCAGCTCCATTTCTTATTTGGATGTCAAAAACTCTATCTAAACCTAGATCGGCCCAATTGTCAACGCCTTTTAGCCTTGCTACCAATGTATATTTGTCCCCTTCAAGATCATTTCCGTCACCATCTCTGAAAAAATATCTGTACATTTTGTTAGCAGAAGTAGTTCCATCTGGTGCAAATTCATCAGATTGTATATACCTGAGTAATTTATTACCTGAAATATCACTGTCATCAATAATTTCTTCGACAAAATTTTCGCCGGGAGAATCCTGACTCAAACTTGTCAAGTCGAGGGAAGCCCCACTAGTCTCTGAAGGAAGCACATCTGCATCATATTTCAGCCAAGATTGGGATTGCAGACTTGTCATTAGACCTGCAAAAAGTAAAATAAGTAAAGTAATTTTTCTCATATTAGTTATGATTTGAAATTTATAAATATTCTTTTTTTTCATTTTTTATTGCGGCTTTCTTATTCTAAAGCTTGATTTAATAACCAGGATTTTGATAACTAGCACCATCAACCATTGCATCAATTTGGCTTTGAGGGATGAATCTAATTGAGTGAAAATCCTGAACATTTGGTGCTGCATCATGATTATATGCTTTTATCCTTTCTAGAAATTTTCCAGTTCTCTTAAGATCGAAAATTCTTTGAAATTCTGTAGCCAATTCTCTTCCTCGTTCGTCTAGGATAAAGTCAATATTTAAATCTGAAGCTTCAATTTTCATTTCATCTTCCTTGCCTTCTATAGATCTTGCCATTCTTAAAGTATTTATAAAGCTTACTGCATTTTCATTGTTTCCTTGCAGCATTTCGGCCTCCGCAGCAATCAAATACATTTCAGAAATTCTAAATACAATGGCATCTCTCTTGCTAAATTCAGTACTTAATTGGATTCTTGTAGGATCCTCGTATTTTTTTGTAATTGGAAAATAGAACTGTCTGTTTATAACATTATCATTTAAGGAGCCATCGGGGAGGTACATGTCATTGATATCAATCATTAAATAACCTTTTTGCGGATTTATATAAAATAGGTCATTTGCTGAAAATTTTCCTTTTTTAGATTGTGGTATTGGTTTTTTTGAAAAAACTATAGAAGTGTCACCTACTTGTAGAATTGGTTTTGCCCAGAGCTCCCTTTCTATCGTATTTTTCACACCATCAATAAAAACAAATGGTTTCCATTTTGGAGATGCAGCCAAATTGTTTGCTTTCCAAACAGTTTTGAAAGACCCATTAAACCGTTCATCGATGTCTTCATTGTATAAATCAATGAAATATTTTGTTGGCGCCCATCTTTGAAATCCTCTTCCATTTTCCAAATCTCGAATCATTCCCCAGCCCAAGTTTTCATATCGAATTTCAAACATTACGTGTCCTGTATGTCCACCTCCTCTTTGTATTATTCCAGCAGTATTGTATAAATTTCCATTTTCATCGGTAAACCCTGCGTTTGTCGTAACTGGATCATCTGAATAATTTACTGCCCAAATGATTTCCTCATTTTTTAAATTTTCAATGTTCCATATTTTAGTCCAATCATCTAATAAAGCAAAATCATAGTTATTGATAACTTTTTGAGCATATTCAGATGCTTTTGGGTAATTTTTCATATAGAGGTAAACTCTTGACAGCATTGCTTCTGCAGCAGGCTTTGTAATTCTTCCATAATTGCTCGCATCATACTTTATAGGAAGGCTTGAAATTGCCACTTCTAAGTCTGAAATAATTTGCTGTCTGAATTGTTCTATTGGTGTTTTGTTAGCTTCCCTGCTTACTTCTTCTGAGGGAGTGGTTGTGAAATGTACTTCTCCCCAAATTTCAGAAATTAGCCATAAATAATGAGCTCTTAAGAAACTTATTTCACCTCGTCTTGATTCCCTCGTTGTTTCCAATGAAAAAGGTACTTTATCTATATTGTCTAAAATGAGGTTACAAGTGTTCAATGCTTTATAAAGCTCTCTCCACATAGCTTTCATTCGTTCTTGTTCTTCAGATGTTGTAAACGATGCGTATGTACAAAATCCTTGAGATCTATTGTCCAAACCCCAAGTATATAAATCAGTACCAGCTTCGGTTAAATCCCAAGCATTTTCTTTACCGTAATAGGCTCTAAGAGAAACATATCCAGCGGTTATTAAAGATTCGAAGGTTTCTTCAGAAGAAATTATTGAAGCAGAATTTTCTCCACTTAAGTAATTTTCTTCTAAATATTTTTCACATCCAGAAAGGCCAATGGTGAATAATATGATTAAGAAATATAATTTAATTTTCATTGTTAATTTTTTAAATAAATCATTAAAAAGAAAAATCAAGTCCTGCCAACCATAACCTTGATAATGGCCACGAAGTACTTCCATTTCTTTCAGGGTCGAGTCCTTTAACCAAACTTGAATACAAAATGAATGGATTTCTAGCACTCACATATAATCTTGCTTTGGTTATCTTAGCTCTATTTATTAGGTTTTTTGGCAATGCATACCCAAGTGTTATATTCTTTACCTTTATATAAGAATTGTCTAAGTAGGTCAAGGTCGATTCGTATGGCAATTCAGCCCTGCTGGCATCAAGGCGAGGATACGCATTTGTTGGATTATTAGGAGTCCAATAATCGATTGCTAATAAATTATCCAGCATTCTAGGATCAAAACTATATGCTCCAGCACTTATGTATTGGCCCCATTTAGCAAAAATATTGATAGACAGGTCAAATTCGTAAATGTTAAAAGTATTGATAAAACTTCCAATCCAATCAGGTCTTCTGGCTCCAAGAATGACTCTATCTGCAAAATCGATGACTCCATTTCCATCCTGATCCTTAACTTTAATTTCACCTACAGCAGTAAAAGTAGGTTCTTCTTCTTGTCCGTATTGCCATATACCGGTTTTTTCAAAATCGTAAATCACGCTTAAAGGTTCACCAACAAACCAAAGATTTCCTTCGTCTCTTGTCAAACCAGATGTCAATTCAATAATCTTTTCCCTAGAAGAAGAATATGATATGACAGAATTCCAAGTTATATTTTTGCTATTGAAATTAAATGTTTGCAAGTACAATTCGTAACCCCATGATTTAGTTTTTCCAGCATTGACATACACATTGTCAAAACCTGAAGTTGGAGGCAATTGGTCTTGCAACAACAAACGATCCGTGTAAGCTTGAAAAACATCAAATGATCCAGAAATTCGATTGTTAAAAATACCGAAATCTATTCCGATGTTGGTTTGCTGAGTTCTTTCCCATTTCAAATTTGAACTGGCTAAAGCTACTGGTCTAAAACCTAAAAAACCTTCCTCGCCGCCAGGTTCACCAAATTCATAAAATAACGGATTAGAATTTAATGCTGCAGCAGTAGAATATGGGGAAATTGAAGCATTTCCTGTAGAGCCAAATCCTGCTCTTATTTTTAAATCTGAAATTAAATCTAAATTCTTTAAGAATGATTCTTCTTTAATTCTCCACGCAATAGACCCAGCTGGGAAGAAATCCCATTTGTTTCCAGGGCTAAGTTGAGATGCTCCGTCGTATCTTCCAGAAAGACTTAATATATATTTATCTGCGAGTGTATAATTAACTCTACCTAAAAATGAAACGAGGGCAGTTTGTCTGAGGCTACTAAAAGTGGTTTGGCTGGCATTGGTATTTAAATTATACCATAATTGTCTTTCAAACAATTGTTCTTGACCTGACATATTGTAATCTTCATTTCTTTTAGATTGAACTTCATGAACCAATGTTCCAGAAAATCTATGTTGTCCAATGGAATTTGAATAAGTGAGTATATTATTCCATAAATATCCAGAACTATATCCGATATCTACACCAGACTCAGTGATGCCTTCGGTTGGTACCTTTTGAGGATACATATATCCATTTCTGTCTCCGCCTAGATCAAAATTGAAATTCGAACGGAAAGTTATGTTCTTTGAAGCCTGAACTTCTCCATAAAAAGTACTAAAAAACCTTCCTGATCTTTCAGCGCGTACATCATCCAATGATGCAAGTGGATTTTTTCTTGGGTTGGCAAAGTTTGGTTGATAAATATAATTTCCCAAACTATCATATGCTTCTGTAATTGGAGAACTTTTAACTGCATTGGTAAAATTAGGTCCATTGCCATTTCTTTCTCTGAAAGTGAAGAGTGTAGAATTTCCAACTTTTAAAAATTTATTTACTTTGCTGTCGACATTCACTCTGAAGGTAAATCTTTTGAAGTCATCAGCAATCACAACGCCGTCTTCAGTAAAGTAATTAAATGAAGTAGAATATTGGTTTTTGTCATTTCCACCTTCAAAGCCTAAATAATAACTTGATTGGCTACCTGGTTTGGATATAATATCTTGCCAATCTGTTGAAATCCCATTTTCAACTCCTCTAACTTCATCGCCTAAAAATGCATTTTGAATGTTAGGTTCAGTTTCCCAATCCAAAATGTCTCTTTTTGCGTCTGTTTTTGCTCTGATATAGCCATCTCTGTCAAATACAGGCACTTTTGAAAAAGGTTCTGAGATTCCTTGATAAACGCTAAAGTTTACTTTGTTTTTGCCTTCAGAACCTCTTTTTGTAGTTATTAAGATTACTCCATTTGCTCCTCTAGAACCATAAACAGCTGTGGAAGAAGCATCTTTTAATATTTCAATGGATTCAATATCTTCAGAAGGAATGTCAATATTGTCCCCGTAAGGTACACCATCGACAAGCACTAATGGTGCATTATTGGCCCTAAGCGATCTTTGTCCTCTAACGAGGATATCAATGTCGGATCCAGCTCTACCATTATCTCTTGTGATATCGACACCAGGAATCCGACCTTGCAAAGATTCGAATACATTGACGGACTTAACATCGGTAAGCGCTTTATCCCTTATAGATATAATTGACCCTGTAACATCACTTTTCCTCATTGTTCCATATCCGATTACAACTACTTCATCCAATTTGTTAATTTGAGTATTCAAAACGACATCAATTATTTGACTTTGATCAATTGCTATCTCTTGGCTTTCATAACCTAAATACGAGAAAATGAGAGTGTCATTAGAAGGTACTGAAATATTGTAGGATCCATCGTAATCTGAAATTGTGCCCCTAAGAGAATTTTTTCCTATAATATTTACTCCTATAAGAACTTCACCATCCACATCTTTTACAATTCCAGTAATTGTATTTTGCGTATGAGCTGTTTGAGCAAATAAAAACAGAAAGAACAAAACACAAAATGACTGTCTGAAATAAAAATTTATCATAAAATATAATTCTTCATTATTTAATATTTACAAAACTTAACTTCAACAAAGTTAATTATATGTTATTTAAATATTGCAGTTTGAGACTATTCAATATTTAACAATAAGTCGTCATGAATTAACATTAAAGAGATTTTACATTTTTTGGGCTTGTAGAATTGTTCTTCCAACCATTTTTTTAAAGAATCAATGAGTTCTTATAAAATTTGGAAGAATCTCAATTTAAAATGCATACGATAAGGTCCAATAAATATTTTTTTAAAAACATAGAGGGATTATTTTCAAAATTGAAAATTAGAAAGAATAGCACATTACTATGAATTTTCTAGATACTAAACAAATTTTAATAAGTTAACTCCAGATTTATTTATCGAATGATTACAAACTTTTTGGTTAAGTTTTTACTATCAGTTGAAAATGTTATAAAATAGTTTCCCTGTGCAAGTTCATTAGTTTTAATTTTAACCTTATTGCTTGCTTTCTTTTCAGACAAAATGGAATATTTTTTTCCATTCAAATCTGAAATCGAAATTGTGGTATCTAGATTCCAATCTTGGGGAAGTTCAACAATTAAGAATTCTTTTGCTGGGTTTGGATAAATTTTTATATCATCAACTTTAAAGTCTTTTGAACTGCTTGTCAATCCTTCGAAATCAACAATTAGCATGCCTTCAGTTGAACCGCCTTCAGTGTCGATAACTTCGTAAATTACAGTATCCTTCTTGGTTGGATTGAATCCTCCGACGTATCTTAACTGATTGAATCTTATCAAGATGGTACCTTCTGGTTTATTCTTTATTCCAGCCAACCTCAAATCGTCTCCGTCAGGGTCTGAATCATTAGAAAGTACATCCATCTCAAAAGAATGATCGCCAGATTCTAAAAAAGCATCGTCTTGAATTGCAACAGGATTTTTATTTCCTGGTTTATTGAAAGTTCCAGCTTCATTCATTACTAAAGCAGGAATTATTGAAGCGCTGTCCGCAGTATAAGTGTAAAAATTATGGGGATCAAATGCAGTTCCATCGCTTAATTTATTGCCACTTCCAAATTCATAAATGTTTCCAAAAGCAATCAATTCAGGATCTTTTATTCCAAGCCCATAATCTTCTAATCCATGAGGGTTTTGAGCATTTCTAAAATAATTGTTTTCGACAACCACATCACTTTCAATTCTTGCTAAAATACAATAAGAGGAAATGTCTTCAAAGTAATTGTTAAATAAATGAATATCACCATATCTTATACGAGGCAACCTTTGATGTAATCCTTTTGCAACCGTTCCATCAAACCAACAATGGTGAAAAGTTACTCTTAGGTGCCCCCGATCCTGGGTGGAATTATCGTCAGAACCAATCAAGGATACTTTATTATGATCAGAGAATTTAGTGTATGAAACGGTGACAAAATCACCAATTCTGGTTGAACTGCCACTTCGAACATCTAAAAGTCCATCTGCACTCGCAGCAAGCCAACAATGATCAACCCATACATTTGAACCTTCTATTGTTATAGCATCACAAGGGTGTAGTTTGCCATCCCAATCTCCATCATAGGAATCTCTGATAATTAAGTTTCTTACAATAACATTATTTCCTTTTATTTCCAGGCCACCATACCTTAACATTGCATTAGTAGTGGTCCCTATAATTGTTTTATTATTGTTTACAAAAATTCTTTCATACAATACTAATTCTAAAGTGTCTTCAACTTTGATTATTAAAGGATCTTCGGAAGCACAAAATGCTGCAAACTCATTTCTACTTGTAGCCGTTACCACATCTCCTCCCTGACCTCCTGTGGTTCCACCATTTGCTGCAGCCCATCCAATCGGACTAGATTGTCCATAATTTGTCGTCAATGTTAAAAATGAGATCAGGAAAATTAATATGGCTTTCTCTACTCTAAAAATATTTTGTTGTTTCATTTTATTTATTTGAACTTTTGAAGAATTGTTAATCAAAAATTATTATTGATTTTATTCAAAATGAATTTTAAAATTACGTTTACTGTGCTATCACTTTTATCATTCGCTCGACTCCCTTAAATTGGATTTTACAGAAAAATAAACCCTTAAGATTTCTGGTTTGAATCAGATATTTGTGTTCACCTTGAATTTGATTTCCTAAATTATACTTTCGAATTAATGTCCCATTTTCTGAAAACAATTTAATATCGACAGAACCATTCTCCGGAAGATTATATTGTAATGTAAAACTATCCAAAGTAGGGTTTGGACTCAATTTAAGAATTTTGAAATCCTTATATAATATTTCATCTATTTTTGAAGTGGAAGGATTGTATGTATAGGACCATACTTCCCCTTGCGTTATTCCTGAATCGTTTTTGGTATCAATTCTCCAATAATAGACAGTATCGTTTTTCTTTTCAGTAGCTAAATAATAATTGTCTTTTTGAATTTTTTTAAATTCTAAGTCTTCAATATTTTTCCCAAAATATACTATAAAAGAATCTGTTGTACATTTATCAAATTCCCAATCCAACCGAACTAAATTTTCGTAAAATGCCCCCTGATTAGATGGATTTGGATTGTAAGCTTGATTAGGCAAATTACTTGAAATTTTTTCTGTTTTGAAGGTCCAGGTTTCCCCAAAAATTGTATCAGTTCCTACTACTTCATCAATCCTCCATTGGTATTTTGTATTTTCATCCAAGTTTTCAACTTCAAAATTTGGAACAAATGATGTTGCCACCAAAGCAAGTTCATTTTCTGCTTTTGCCAAGTAAATTAGGTGTTTTTCAGCGCATCTTGCTGACTTCCACGAAAGCAAACCGTTCAAAGGGAAACAATCCTGATTTTTCGGCGATGGGAGTGATGCTAATGGTAGAAGAAATGCTATTGAATTTTCAGGATCCCACTCGTTTTTAAAAGTCCATGAAGCATTAATTTCATATGGCTTTGGGCTATTAGACGCTTCTTGTAAATTGTTTTTGTACCATGTCCAGTCAAAAAGTGGTCGGTGACAATTGTAATAATATTTTCGATCTGGGCTCCAGCTAAGGTCATTTTGACCTTCCCAATAAATTTTTTGATTCTTCATATTATCAGAAAAGAAACAATCAATCAGAAAGAATTGTGCATCTCTATGATGTCTACCCAGAGCAAAACCTAATTTGCCGTCAAAATTTCCATTCTTAATAACTAATTTATGGTCTTCACCACCACTTCCATCATGCCAAATGCTTGCCGTTGAGTTGTATCCGTAAAATTCACAATCTTCCATATAGCAATACCCTCTCGGAGCAATGAAATCAACATAACCTGTAAAAAAGCATGATTTATGATAAAACATCCCACCATTTGTATTCCATAGACTTAAAGTATCTCCTCCAGTGCTAATTATATCACAATTAATGGTGATTATTCGATGGCCACCACCTCTCATTGCAAAAGTGTGATCATTTGGATTAGGAAAATCAGGGTAAACATCTGCGAAATTATTTCTTATGGTCAAATTTGCAAATGTTAAATCTGTAGAATTATTGCTGATATTAACAGTCGCTGCGCCCCAATCGGATTCATTTGATTCCCTCCAAACTCTTCTAAGTTCTGCTGTTGTCACTATTGTTTGAGCTCTATTTTCTCCAACCAGTGTAATAAAACTTTTGTCGAAATAAAGTTTTTCATCATAAATTCCATTTTTTATAAAAATAACGTGTTGATCTGGTCCAATTCCAGGAGCGGCATTAATTGCATCTTGAATTGATATATAATCTCCTGTTCCATCCAAAGCTACGATGGCATCAAATTGATCAGGACATTGGGCTAAAATTATATTAGAAATGAAAAACAAGAAAATAGAAATGGAAAGTAATTTCATTATTTGAATTAAAACTATAAAAGATTTTAATCAAAGTTAAGAGCTTCCTCGGAGATCAGTTATTCATAAAATAACAATTCATGAGCATCTTTTCTCATTTTTTAGACAAAAAGAACAGATGTGTTCAATAATGCTTAATTTTTTATAAATTGATTAATTAACAATTTATGCTTTTTCAATTCTTTGACAAATAAACCTGCATATAACTTTGCACCATAAGGAGATAAATGGGTATTATCTTCTAAACCTTCAGGGTGCTTCGTATATTCTCCAGGCGCCAAATGGAGATATATTTTTTTAGAGCCCTCTATACCCTCATCTCGTACAATATTCTCTGTTTCAAATTGCAGATCAATAAAAGGAACTTTTAAATCACTAGCAACATTTCTAGATACCAATGGATATAATCCATGCGTATCTTCTAATGTGCCAAATTCATTGAATTGACGCCGCACAATCGAGGATGCAATAATAGGGGTTGCACCTTTTTCTCTGCTTTCTAAAACAAATTTTTCGAGATTGTGATAATAAGAAGAAGAGGGAATAGTATATCTTTTTGGATCTTTGAATTTTTCGTCATTGTGTCCAAATTGAATAATCACATAATCCCCTTTTTTTAGCTTAGTGAAAACTTCTTTCCAATGTCCTTCGGTTATAAAACTTTCAGAACTTCTGCCATTGAGTGCATGATTGCTTAATGCAATATCATTATTGAAAAATTCAGGTAATAATTGTCCCCAACCTCTTTCTGGACTAACTTCAATTGGGTCAGGTTTATCTGCCATTGTAGAGTCGCCAATCAAATAGATGGTAGGTTTAAAACT
This sequence comes from Bacteroidota bacterium, assembly GCA_024642705.1. Taxonomy (GTDB): domain Bacteria; phylum Bacteroidota; class Bacteroidia; order Chitinophagales; family Saprospiraceae; genus Portibacter. The sequence goes on from JAHEAQ010000002.1 coordinate 141,600, forward strand.
ATTTTGGTGCAAATTTATTCCAGACATCAATAAAAGACATCCAATCAATATTGTGCACTTTTGTAGGATTTTATTTCTCATTAGAATTGCTTTTTAAAACCCCATTTAAATAATAGTCTTTAAAATGAATATTTTCAGCAAATTTAATTTTATCGCCTTTTTCAGCATTTTCAAATTTGCAATTTGTAATATTTAAGTTCTTTACTGGATATTCATCACTATATCCATCTATATAAATCCCATATTTACTTTTTTCAGATGTGACGTTTTCAATATAAATGTTTTCTACTTCTGGTATAAAAACTTCTGAGGAATCGGCTGTAATAGTATACCGCATGTTCACTCTGACTATTGATTCTGAAACTTCTCCAACTTCAATATTCCTAAAAAATATGTTTTCAATTTTGCCACCTCTAAGTTTGTTGGTTTTTATTCTTAGAGCTCTTTCAAGATTAGGACTACTCATTTTGCAATTTTCAGCATATATGTTTTTTGCGCCGCCACTCACTTCACTCCCAATAACAACACCGCCATGGCCATCCTTCATCGTACAGTCTTGAATTACAACATTTTCAATAGGTCTTGCAATTCTTCTTCCATCTTGATTCCTTCCAGATTTCAATGCAATGCAGTCATCGCCAGTATCAAAAAAACAATTTTTGATCAATACGTTTTTGCAACTTTCAGGATCACAGCCATCACTGTTTGGTCCATGACTGATCACTTTTACATTGGAAACTGTAATGTTCTCTGACAATACGGGATTAATTACCCACATTGGCGAATTCTTGATGGTAACACTATCTATAATGATATTTTTACAATTATATGGCTGAACGAAATTAGGTCGCATATGAGCGGATTCACCCAATATTCTTTCTGATACAGGCACTTGCCTTGTATTCCAATCAAATAACCTTGGACGACTTTCTGGATCATCTTGGCTAGGCATTCCTGGTTTCCAACCATACTCAGCTTTTGTAACCCAATTCCACCAATTTTCATTATTAGCATGACCATCGAGTATTCCTTGGCCAGTTAGTCCAATATTTTCTTGATTGTTTGCATAAATCAAAGGTGAATAATTGTAACATTCGGTACTTTCCCATCTTGTAAGTACTACAGGAAGATAATCTTGAGGATTTGTACTGAAATGAAGAGTAGCTCCTTTTTCAAGATGTAAATTTACATTGCTTTTCAAATGGATTGGACCATTTACGATATAATGTCCTTTGGGAATATTAACTTTTCCTCCACCTTCAAAATTACATTTTTCAATGGCCTTTAGAATCGCAGGAAGGCAATCTGTAATGCTGTCATTTTTTGCCCCAAATTCAATAATGTCATAATTTTGATCTTTGAAAATAGGCGCCTGAATTTCATCAAGGATAATTTGTAGACCGGCCCAATGTTCAGTATTTCCGACTATTTGTTCTTTTGGAGCTTTGCAAGAAATAAAGAAACATAGAAGCAAGAAGAAACTAAAATAGAATTGTTTTCGGAAATCCATATAAATTGGTTGGAAGTTGTATTATATAATGTTTTAACAATGAATGCAATATATGCATTATTATAGATGCTTATGATGCATGATTTAACAATTTATAAGCTTCAATTAACATATTTAGAAAACACAAATTTTAATTAGCATACTTGTTCATCCATATAAAAATCAATTAAGCATTCATAAAGTTCGCTAAATGAATTTAATATTTTTACTTTGTAATTGTGAAATGTTTCATCAGATGAGAAAAAATTATACATCTAAAATAATTGCTGCACTTTGTTTTTTTTTGAGTATTCAACAAAGTTCGGCGCAAGAGATATATAATCCAACTATTGTAAATCCTCTTTCTCAATCATGGAGGTGGAAGCAATTTCCCGAACTAGAAGGTCAAGGAATTAGAGATATATACGAAGGGAAAAACAAGTCTTTGTGGGTAGCTTTTAATGAAGGTGTGTACGAATATGATGGTTACAATTGGCAGGTTCACAACAAAGATAATGGATTTATTTCTTCTCCGATTGAGCAAGTCCTTTTAGACAATGAAGGTATTGCTTATGCAGCGTCTTCAGCAGGAATTCATAAATATGATGGCAATTCTTGGACTCAAATATTTAAAACCCCAGAAAATTTATCGTTCTCTTTTAATAATTTAAAATTATTGGAAGGAAATATAATAGTTGCAACCTCAAATAGAGGAATTCTTATTCTTGAAAATAAAATAAGATTAATTACATCAGAAGAAAAATATTCATCAGTAAGAAATTCTTTTCAAAATCTAGATATACAAATTTTTCCGCACGAATTCTTACCTAACGAGGACTTTTTGGATGTTTCTGACATCATTCAAGATCAAAATGGAAAAATTTGGGTTGGTTGTACATTGAATAACGAACAAGGGAGAATACTCCAGTTTGATAAAAAATACATATTAGGTGGAAAAATAGAAAAATATGAAATAATTGCTTCTAATGAAAATATTACCCTTGGTGAATCTCAAAAATTTCTTGAAGCTCATAATGGTTCTATTTGGGTTGTTAATTCTACATATAAATCTGGAATATCAATATTTAAAGATAATAAATGGTCATATATTAAGCTCAATGATTTTTTTGGCGGAGATGAGTATATGACAGATATTGTTCAGAGTATTGATGGAACAATTTGGATTGGATCTTTGGGGCGCCTTTTTACTTTTAAAGATGAAAAATGGTCTGTTTATCTTCCTCCTTTGCATCCAATTCCTGCTAATCAAATCATGTTGCATAATAGCAGTGGAAATTTTATGTGGGTTGCAGGAAATAAATCAAAAGTGTATTATTTAGATTTTTCTACTGACAAATGGATTTCATATTCAAATTTATATTTTCAGTTTCAAAATGAAATTGGAAACAATTGGTTTTTAGATATTGATGGAAAAGTAGTTTTTGAAGATGGTGGAAAATGGTTTTCTTTCGGACCTGAGGATGGGCTCATGGATGCGCCTGTTAGAATAATCCAGACAAAAAATGGAGAAATATGGGCTGCTGGATCACATAAAGGAATTGCAGCAACTGCTGTTTTAAAAAACAATAAATGGTTCAAAACGGATCATCCAAATCTTTCTTGGGGAATAGATTACAGATCTGTATTTGAAGATAAAAATGGAGACCTTTGGTTTGGAGCAGCGGTTGATGCAGAAATCGATAAAGGTCAGCTTTCAGGAGTTCTTAGATACACTAATTCCTCAAAACAATCAAAAAAATGGATTCATTATCCAGCTTCTGATAATGGCTTAAATCAAACCAATGTTTATGGTGTGGGAGAATCAGTTGACGGAAGAATTTGGATTGGAGGCGGCAGTTTGTATAGTTTCAATGGGATAGAATGGCTGCAACCATTAGATCAAAGATTACAACAATTTGTTAATGTAGCTTACAGTCAAAATGGTGTGTTTTATGCAGGATCTAGGTATTATGGCATTTTTACTTTTGATGGTGAGAAATGGAATCATTATGATAAATTGAGCGGACTGGCTGGCAATACAATAATTAGTATCGATGCTATTGACAAATCAAGTGTTTATGTAGCAACAGATAATGATATTTGTCACTTTAATGGAGAAAGCTGGGTGAAGAATATTTTTCCAAAAGAACTCAATTTGGAACTAGAAGGTGGCCAATTGTTGCATGATAGAAACGGTGCTTTGTGGATAAATAAGTCTGATAGGGAGTGGAAAAGGAGAGCTTTCACTCACAGCAATACAAAAATGGAAAGAATTTCAGAATTTGTAGCTCATAGATACAAGCCAGATTTATGGGCACCTGAAACTGAAGTTTCTATGCTTACTGTGGAGGTTTCTCATGAAGGAAATACTGTAGTAAAATGGATTGGCAAAGATTATTTTGGGCAGACTTCGGCAGATGACTTGATGTATTCGTACAGAATAGATGGAGGAGAATGGTCTCCATACATGTATGAGGATCATTATACATTTGTAAGCCTCAAGCATGGCAAACATTTTTTAGAAGTTAGAAGTCGAGATCTCGACCTTAATGTAGACAGGACTCCTGCATTTATTGAATTCAAGGTTTTGCCGCCCATATGGAAACAAACTTGGTTTATTTTATTGATGCTTGCTTTTGCAATAACATTAGCTATTTATGAATATCGGATTATTTCAAAAAAGAAGAAACTTGAAGTTTTGAATAAATCACTCCATTTTGTCAACGAAAAGCTTAAAGATAAAAGTGAAAAAATAAAGATTCAGAATGATGAAATTCTACTCCAACAAAAACACAATTTGAGTCAGTCCAGAGATTTGGAGATAATCAACAAGAATTTGGAGGAAAGAAATGTGCAAATAGAAAATCAAAAAGAAAAACTTGAAGAATTGGTTATTGAAATTGAAGAGCTTTCAAAAGCTAAAATTGGATTTTTTACCAATATTTCTCATGAATTAAGAACTCCACTTACACTAATTAATGGACCAATCCTTCAGTTAATTGACCATGCTCAAAATTTAAGCGCATCACAGCAAGAAAAACTTTATCACGTCATACATAGAAATTCAGAACGATTATTAAAATTGATAAATCAATTGCTAGAAATGAGGAAAATAGAAAATAGCAATTTAGAAATCAATCGCAAAAGTATAGACCTTCCGCATTTTTTGGAAGTTATAGTTTCTTTATATGAGAATTTGGCAATTGAGAGGAACATTAAACTAGGTTATCACATCAATCTGAAAGAAAGAAATTTTGATGTAGACTCCGATAAATTAGAGAAAGTCCTTGTTAATTTGATTTCTAATGCCTTTAAGCATACTCCAGATGGTGGAACTATTCTGATCATATTACAAAAATCAAATCCGCCAAAAATTAATTCCGCAATTGCTTATGAAGCATATTTTGAAATAAAAGTGCAAGATTCAGGGCATGGAATTTCTAAAATTGACTTAGAACATATTTATGAAAGATTTTTCACTAAAAGCAACCAAAATCTAGAATCGAGTGGCACTGGCATTGGACTTGCTTATTCAAAAATCTTGATTGAAGTAATGGAAGGTAGTATTTTCGTGGAAAGCAAATTAAATGAAGGAACAATTTTTAGCATTTATTTGCCAATAATCCATGAATCAACCAATTCTGAATTATCTTCTTATGCAGGGCACAATTTTAGTGCTGCTAGGAAAGATGTAGAAATTTTATTGAATACATTTATCATTGAAAATGAAATTCATGACACATTGGATGAATTGGAAGTTGAAGGGCGAAAGAAAATTCTTATAGTTGAAGACCATTCTGACATGTTACTTTATTTAGAGTCTTTATTGGAAAATGATTACACTATATTGAAGGCAAATAATGGACAGGAGGGTTTAAGAAAGTCATTGAAATATTCGGTGGATTTAATCATAAGTGATGTTATGATGCCAATAATGGGAGGTTTGGAATTTTGTAATAAAATAAAATCAAATTTATCAACATCGCATATCCCTGTAATATTGCTAACAGCAAAAGTACTAGAAGAAAATCAAATTGAAGGTTTTGAAATTGGTGCGGATGAATACATTACCAAACCTTTTAATCCTCAACTATTAATTGCTCGAATTGCCAATATACTAGAGCTTAGAGAAAATTTGAAAGAAAGTTTCCTAAGGGATTTTATGTTATCACCTCAAAAAATTAAATTAACTTCTCCAGATGAAGAATTACTAAAAAAATCAATTTCAATAATGGAGGAAAATATGGAGAATTCGGATTTTAATGTTAATCAAATGTGCAAAATGGTTCATCTAAGTCACATGCATTTTATTAGGAAAATAAAACAATTAACGGGTAAAAAACCTGTTGATCTATTGAAATCTTACAGACTTAAAAGGGCTAAAGATCTACTAAGTCAAAATGATGTGAATATTTCAGACATTGCTTATAAAGTGGGCTATGATCTCCCTAACTCATTTTCAAGAGCTTTCAAAAAAGAATTTGGCATGAGTCCAAAAGAATTTAAAGAAAGTAATCTTGTTGATTTATCGAATATTGAATCCAATTAATGTTTCGTGTAATTCAAACGTTAAGTTTATTTTTAAAATGTAAAATAGTTTTATACTTTGAAAAATTAAGATAAGTCTTGGTCACTAACCTCTAAAATGGATAGGAAGCAATGCAATAAATTACGTACAGCAAATTAGATACAACTTATAATATTTCTACCAACCTATCCCAAAGTACTTTCTCTTCATCTGAAAAATTTCCGTCTGCTAAAAACTGCTTTTTGATCAAATACAAAAGTTCTTGTTTTTGAGCATGAGTAGGGTAGTAAATACCTTCATGCGCTTTTATTTTTTCAATTTTGACCTCATCTGAATCGCCTGCTGACTCTGACATGATCTTGTGAAAACTGTCATTATTTATTTTCTCTAAAATGAGCTGGCGCTCTGAAGGCAAGAACACTCCATCTGCATAAGATGCATAAATTAGTAAGTAAGCAATGAACTCTTCTTGATTCCAATTCATAATTTATTTTTTTCAAATTTAGTCTTTTCAACCATATTTTCAAAGGATGGTAATTCTTCTATAAATTCAAATGTTTCCTTTTCGAAGTCTATTTGACAGAAAAAATTTTCATTGCCATTACTCACCATTAAAAAAGGCACCTTCAATGGTAAATTATACATTGCTATTTGATTAAATACTTTTTGATCTAATTTTTGCTTTGCACTTTTACACTCAATAAGCAAAATAGAATTATTATTTCTGTCTGTCACTAAAATATCGCATCGACGGTATAGTTTATTTACTTTAATACCTTTTTCAACTTGAATCAAGTTCTTAGATATCTGAAGTTTTTCGATTAAATAATGAATAATACATTGCCGCACCAACTCTTCAGATTGCAAAATAAGATCTTTTTTTCTAATGATATCATACACATATTTAACTCCATTAATAGAATTTATCTTTAATTTTTCAGTGTAAGTGATAAGATTAATTTCTGCCATTTTTTATGCTTGTGACAAAGATTTTTTATTGGCTAATTTTATTTCAGGCAAATCTATAAAGTCCATAATTCTATTCTTAGTACCATTACCTAATTCGAAAGTATTTACTCTAATAACTTTAATTCCAATTTGTTCCATTTTCCTAAGGACTGAAATTTGCCACTCAATATTCATTTTCGGATCTAAAAATCCATCTTGGACTAATAAGATTTTAAATTTGTCATCCTTTAATAAGACATCTTCCAATATTCCTGAATCGATATGAGAATATTTCAAAGTTTTTATTCGTATTTCTTGAAATTCAATCGCCAATAATTTCGTGCAAAATGGAGAAAGACAAGAAATAATAGAAAAGTCTTTAGCACTATAAAATACCTTTTCGTAAGAAATTTCTTTAATGATGGAAGCCAATGATTTTGCCAATTTTAGATTGGATTTAAAACTAATATTCGATAAATTGTCGCTTAAACAACTTAATTGAATATCTATTTTTTTCTTTTCAATATAATTTTCGGCTTTTTTCAATCGTTCTTTCAACCCAATTTCAATTGTAGGTGGTTGCAAAATTCCTATCCCAGAAAAGTTAGTACCTGAAATTAATTCATCAGGATGAATCTTATTTTCTAGGCAAATTAAATAATCGTAGTTAAGGTTCAGATATTCATCATTATTTACATTTTGTTCACTAGTTATTAGTAATGGAAATTTTGATTTGAAAACCTTTTTGGAAGCGGAAACTAAATCAGAGACAGGAATGGTGCTGAAGTTTTCATTTTCTTTTTTGTCAATAAAATTTTTCCAGCTATTTTTTTCACTCTTTTCATTATTATGGAAATGTTGGTCGAAAATATTCTTAATTCTTAGTGTATCAAAGTTTTGACATTCATGTTTTGATTCAAATAAGTTGTCAAATCTGTTCCTGATCTCTTCTGAATTTGGAAAAACAAACTTATTATAAAGAGCATTGAAATACCATAATTCGTATTGATCCACCCACTTGAATTGCGGTACATTTTCTAGCAACTTAATAATTTCTAATGCCTTTTTATCAAGAGAGTACTCAAAGCTTCTGTAAACGGCAAATTCATTATTTTCAGTTAGAAAATTTAAGTTTTTTTTGAGTGAAGAATGGCTATTTTTTAAGTTTTCAAAGTTTTTCCAAGCACTGATGCTTAAATTTTGGAATTCCTTTTTGAATATTTTTGATAAGTTAATATTGTGGTTAAGATCATTCTGATCTTTGACAATTTGTTTTAATTCTTGAGAATCAAAATTATTGGAATTGATTATTTCGATTTGATCTTGAACTTGATTTTGGATTAATTCATAACCTTTTTCGATTTCTATTTTGAGTTGAAGACAAAATATTTTTAAATTTTCAACTTCAGGTACCCAACTATTGTTTGGGGCATTTAATTTAATCAGTCCAAATTCATCGATTGCTTGTAGCAATAAACTATATAATGCCCTAACATCTTTTTTTTGATTTTCAAAAGGATCTTTTTTTCGAATGAAAGATTTTGTTTTCGGAGCCAGGTCTAACGAAAGCTCATAATATTCCATTTGTAATTTGAAATTTTCTAGCAAAATTCGAATTTCAGTTAGTTTATCGATTTTTGCACTTTTCAAATTTTGCTTTATTTTTTGGAAAAGTTTTTGGTAAGCTTTCAATATTTCTTCAGCTTCATTTATGAATTTTTGAAGTTTCAAGAATAAATTATCTCTATTACTGGATAGATGAAAATCTTTATACGTTTCAAAATTTATTTCATCATTAGAGTACAAAAAACTAAAGTTTGTTTTATAATGTTTGGATGCTTTGTCAATTTTTCCTCTTAGATTCCAAAATTCTTGTTGATTTAGTAAATAATTTTTAGCATTTAAATTTAAATCTATTTCATTTTTTTCATTTCGTTGATGTGCCAAATACATTAACTCTGCCAATTTGGTTCTAGGATAATCACCAAATACGGGTTCTGTATATTTTTGAACAATTTCTTGGGTTAAATTCAAGTTTCTTTGATACAGCAGCTGACTTTTTAAAGATTCAAGTAGTAATTCTGCATCTGAAACAAATTCTTGCTTTAGAATATCAATTTCTGCTTCGCCATCTAAAATGCAAGTTAAGTCACCTAATCCTTCATTTTTGAGTCTGTTGAATAAATTCAAGGAGCTCAATTGATCTTGTGTTCTTAAGATAAAAGTCTTTCCTTTTATAAGCATTTCTTTGACAAAAGACAGCAATAAATGCTCCTTTATTACCTTATCAGAACTGGTAATAATGGTTATATTTTTTTCTTTTTCGAGGCAAGAAATGGCCTTTAATTGCTGATTATTTAAATCGTAATAGTTAACTTTTGAAACAACACTGTTCTGCATAATGTCAAATATACATATTAAACATTATTTTATATGTTATGTGATAACTAATTCTATAAAATTTGATGTTTATAAACTATTTAAAATAAAAAAGACCATGTTAATGGAAACAACATGGTCTTAATGATTTGTCAAAAGGTGATTTACTCAGGGGAAACAATTCCACCACTTACTTTTTCACCGTTTTTATATTCATATTTAAGAATTATTGCACCATCATCATCATATTGGATAATTTCACCATGCAATTTTCCTTGTTTGTAAGAAGTTTGTTTAATCAATTTACCTCTATCATTGTATTCTTTGGAAATACCATCAAGTGTGCCGTTGTCATACATAAATTCTTTGGAAGGTCTTCCAAATTTGAATTCTGAATAAAGACCATGAATCTTATTGTTAATGTAAGTGATTCTTTTTTCTATTTGGCCTCTATTGTTCATTTCAATATAAGGACCGTTCATAGTTCCATTAACATAGTTAGAAATGGATTGTACTTTGTTTTCTTCATCAGGAAAATAAGTAAGCCACATTCCATTTTGAACACCGTTAGTAAGCATACCTTCTGAGGCCATGGACCCATTGATTCCCAACTGAAATCCATATTGCACTTCTGAGCCATCAATATCACTTAATTTATAACCACTTAAATTTAATGCTCCAGCAGGCGGTAGAGGTTTTTCTGTACAAGAAATAGCAGAAAATAACAATAAGTATAAAAGTATTTTTTTCATTTTTTAAAATGTTAAGATCAAATGCAAATTTATATTTTCAAGAATTATTTCCAAAGTTCATTCAGAAATTTCTAGGTCTTTTTTTAGCTTCAATTCATAAACATCCAATGCTTTCATTAAGATTTGACTTTTATAATAATCTGTTTTGCAGGGATCTTCATGGAATAGTTTAGCAAATGTTTTTTTCGCTTCTTCGTATTCTTCTGTTGAATTTATTTCCATATTATAATTTGAAAGTAAAGATTAAATTTATAATTAGACTTCGACTAATAATAAACAATTTTCTTTATGAAAGGGTTCTATTTGTAAAGTAAAAATAAAGTTAGATTTGTATTTTTAAATAATTTCAAAATAAGATGGAAGAAAAAGAAGTCAAAAAGAAATTGACAAGGGAGCAGCTCAAAGAAGCTTGGGTAATGTTGGGATTTATTAAACCTTATAAATGGTATTTTATTTCTGGTTTGGTATTATTATCGATTTCAAGTCTCTTAGTAATGGTTTTTCCTTGGTTAACCGGACAAATGGCTGATATTGCGACTGGAAATGCGAAATATGGACTAGATTTCAATAAAGTAGCGATAATTCTTTTGATTTTGCTAGTAGTTCAGGGCATCGTATCCTATCTAAGGGTAATATTTTTTGCTCAAGTGAGTGAGCGGGGAATGGCAGATGTTCGAAAAAACTTATATCGAAAATTGATTACTCTTCCTGTTTATTTTTTTGAAGAAAATAGAGTAGGGGAGTTAATGAGCAGAATTTCATCTGATGTGGATCAATTACAACAGCTATTTTCTGTAACTTTAGCAGAATTTCTTAGACAGATTTTTATACTTATTGTAGGCATTGCTTACATCGTTTATTCTGCTCCACAACTTTCACTCGTCATGCTTGGTTCGTTTCCATTTATCGTCGTAGGAGCAGTATTTTTTGGGCGATTTGTAAGAAGATTATCTAAGAAAAGACAAGAAGAACTTGCACAAACAAACATTGTTGTGGAAGAATCATTACAAGGAATAAGAACTGTTAAGGCGTTTACCAATGAATTTTTTGAATTTTCAAGATATTCTAAAAAAATACTAAATCTCGTTGGAATATCATTGGAGCTTGCAAAATACAGAGCACTTTTCTCTACTTTTATTATTGTTGTTTTATTTGGAGGTATATTTTCTATTTTATGGTATGGTTTCAAAATGGTGGATAGTGGTAGTATGACCATTGGTGAATTGATAACATTCATAACATTTATGGCATTTATAGGAGGTTCGTTAGGAAGTTTAGGTACTTTTTATACACAAATATTATCGACTTTAGGAGGCACGGAGCGAATCCGAGAGATTCTTAATACTGCAGGAGAATTTGATATAGATACCGAATTGGAGCAACCGCAGATTTCACCTTTGGATCTTACTGGGCACATTAAATACGAGAATGTGGAGTTTTCTTATCCAGCAAGACCAGATCTTCCAGTACTAAAAAGCATCAATCTTGAAGTGAAACCGGGTCAAAAGATAGCACTTGTCGGGCAGAGTGGGTCGGGAAAAAGTACAATCGTGCAATTGTTTTTAAGATTGTACAAATTGAATAATGGAAGAATCACGATCGATGGAAAAAATATAAATGAATTCGATTTAACAGCATTCAGATCCCTCATTTCGATGGTTCCTCAAGATGTTTTGCTTTTTGGAGGCACTATAAAAGAAAATATTTCATACGGAAAAACTGGGGCGACAGAAGAGGAAATTATTATGGCAGCTAAGCAGGCAAATGCTTACGAATTTATTGAAAGATTTCCTGAGCAATTAGAAACGATGATTGGGGAAAGAGGAATAAAACTTTCCGGAGGACAAAAACAACGGATTGCCATTGCAAGAGCTATATTAAATAATCCAAAAATTTTAATTCTAGATGAGGCAACTTCTTCTTTAGATTCAGAATCTGAAAAATTGGTCCAAGATGCGATGAATAAATTGATGGTTGGCAGAACTTCAATCATTATTGCACACAGGCTTTCAACCATATTGGATGTGGACCAAATTTATGTTCTTGAAGGAGGAAATATAGTAGAACAAGGTACCCATTCTGAATTGGCCAAAAAGGTTGATGGCGCATATTCGAGCTTAGCAAAATTGCAATTTCAAAATACTTAGTGCAACTTATTTAATTTACATTCGTCTTTTTTGTATAGTGATTTTTAGAACAAAGTTTCATGAGAATTTATTAAATAATTATTTTTTACTTAATTTTTCTCATGGGTTATAAAAACAATCGAAACAAAATTAGAAAAATGAAAAAAAATCTACTTATAGCTGCTCTTTTTCTTGCATTTACAATTGCTGCAAAAGCACAAATCGGATTTGGTTTTGTAGGTGGCAATGATATTTATCAAAGATATACCAATCCTGAAGATGGTTCAGAGTCACGCTCGGCAGGTAATGCTATTTTGAATCTGCATTTTGGTCCCAAAATATGGGTCGGAGGACAAACATTTTCGGTGTCTGTTGAGACATATGCAAATTGGGGATCTACCGCTTTAAGCTTAAAAGATTATAAAGGTATGGGAGCTGCCGCATTTCCATTAATGGCAAAATTAAATTTTGGAGGGAACAGTGGATTTAATTCTGAATTGACTTCTGGTTGGTCTATTGGAGGCGGATATCAAATTTCAAAAACAGAATTATACGGGCTAAATGAATTTTCTGCCCAGGAGGGTTTTGTCAGAGATTTTTATCCTGTAATGATAGGTGAAATTTCATATGGTTATGGTATTTCTGGGTTTGTAACTGAAGTATTTGCTAGATATGGATGGAACACAGAAACTCATGCAACTACATTAAACGTTGGAGTCAGTTATAATCTAAATATTATTGGCTTGAAAAAATTAGTGCGAAAGTTAGAGAAATTTGACAATTAAAAATATTGAGTCCGATTTTTCTCCTGATTTGCTGACATTGAAATTATTTATACTTTCACATTTTGAATCAAGATTGGGAATTTAAATTTGAGATGCTGTAATTTTATAAATTTCAGAATTACTATTATTTGGCAGTACTCAGACGACGTATTTTAAATCTCCTAAAAAATATATTACAATAATTAATAATGTATATTCTTAAAGCTTACATTTGTATTTATTGAAATTGAATCAAAATGCTTCGTTTAGAGAACCACAGCTTAAAAGATTACAATACATTTGGTATTGATGCTAAATGTACAATTCTTTACAAAATTAATTCAGTCGCAGATCTTTTGACTGTTTTAAATACTACCAACGGACCTTATTTTATTCTGGGCGGCGGATCTAATTTGTTGATATCAAAAGACCAGGAATTAACCATTTTGAAAAATGAAATTCGTGGAATTGAAATTATTTCAAGGTCGTTAAATGAAATATTGGTTAGGGTAGGAGGAGGTGAAAACTGGCACCAATTTGTAATGTGGGCATTAAAAAATGACTTTGGAGGAATTGAAAATTTATCCTTGATTCCTGGGACTGTTGGCGCATCACCGATTCAAAATATTGGAGCTTACGGTGTAGAATTGAATCAAGTATTTCAAAGTTTAGAAGCATTTAATTTGGAAACATTACAAATTGAATATTTCAATAACGAAGATTGTCAGTTTGGTTATAGAGATTCTATTTTTAAACACGATAAAAAAGGGAAATACTTTATTACAAATGTTACTTTTAGGTTAACTCACCACCACCATAATATCAATATTTCATATGGTCCAGTTTCTGAATATCTTATCACAAAAAATATAGCCATTCCCAAAATTCAAGATGTCAGTGATGCAATTATTGATATTCGAAAGAGCAAACTTCCCGATCCGGATGAAATTGGCAATTCTGGTAGCTTTTTCAAAAACCCTATAATAAGCATTGAGCTTTTTCAAAATTTGAAAGTTTTATTTCCTTCAATTCCAAGTTATCATGTAAATGAAAATGAAGTGAAGATACCTGCGGGCTGGCTCATTGAAGCTTCTGGTTGGAAAGGCAAACGAATTGGTGATGCTGGATGCTATAAAAACCAAGCTTTGGTCCTAGTAAATTTTGGAAATGCAAGTGGAGAGGACATTTTGAATCTTGCAAATAAAATTATTGCGGACGTATTCGAAATGTTTAAAATTGAATTAGTACCAGAAGTAAATATAATTTAGTAATTTTTCTATTATCTAATTTAAACTTCTGAGATTAAAAATTGTCTTAGTGTTAATGATTTGTGAATCTTGATAAATTGTCATTTTAAAATACCTATTTTAGCCTTTACTAAATAAGTCTTATGCGTCCACTTTTAATAATTTTTTTCGTAATAATAACGCTCATTATTTTAAAGATTTTTGTCCTAGATTCTAATAAATCTGAACAAAACCCAAAAACTACTTCGGATAATTCTGCGCAAATTAGAAGGAATCCCTCAAAATTGCCAGTTGACATTTATATTGCTAATGAAGAACTCAATAAAAATGTTGTATTTGCATCAGGGACACTTGTTCCTAATGAAGAAGTTGAAATAAAAAGTGAAGTTTCAGGTCGATTAATGAAGTTGAATATAAAAGAAGGAAGCTATGTTAAAAGGGGAGAATTAATTGCCAAATTGAATGATCAAGATCTTATTTCTCAACTTAAAAGGTTAAAATTTGAAGAAGAACTTGCGACGCAAATTGAAGCAAGACAAAACAAACTTTTAGCCATTAATGCTATAAGTAAGGAAGAATATGATATGGCTGTAAACAAAGTTAATACATTGAGTGCAGACAAAGAATTTCTTGAAATCCAATTGGAAAAGACCAATGTAAGAGCACCTTTTAGTGGAAAAATGGGTTTGAAAAATATTAGTGTAGGAGCATATATTACTCCTGCAGTTGTTATAGGAACAATGGTGCAGACAAACCCAATAAAATTAGATTTTAGTATTCCTGAGAAATATTCCAGCAAAATCAAAGTCGGGCAATTGGTGTTATTTTCTATAGATGGGGATGATAAAGTGATGGAATCAAATGTTATAGCGGTAGATCCAAAAATTGATGAAGATTTGAGAACTTTAAAAATAAGGTCTAAATCTAATAATAGTGACGGCAGTCTTTTGCCAGGGATGTTTGTAAGAGTTGAGGTGCCTCTCGGAAATGAAAATTTAATAATGATACCATCTCAAGCTATTGTCCCAATACTAAAAGGGAAAAAAGTTTATGTGATGAGAAATGGTAAAGCAACGGAAGTTGAAATAACTACTGGATTAAGAACAGATGAAAAAGTGCAAGTTGAATCTGGTTTATCTATTGGAGATTCTCTGATTGTTAGTGCTCTTATGTCACTCAAAGAAAATCTACCAGTTACAGTTAGAAATGTTATCCCATAGATGGCAGAAAATATTTTTTAAAAGGAAAAATTAATAGAAGCATACATGTCATTATCCACATTATCCATTAAAAGACCAGTTCTTGCTATTGTAATGAACCTAATGATTTTATTATTTGGGTTGATTAGTTTTTTCTTTCTTGGAGTAAGAGAATATCCATCCATAGATCCGCCCATAGTATCTGTGAGGACAAATTATCCTGGAGCTAATTCTGACATTATTGAATCGCAGATTACAGAACCTTTAGAAAAGGCGATTAATAGTGTGCCAGGGATTCGTACAATTAGTTCGTCCAGTAATCAGGGTTCAAGTTCCATAACTATAGAATTCAACTTGGATGTGGATATGGAACAGGCTGCTAACGATGTGAGAGACAAGGTTTCCCAAGCGACGAGGTCACTTCCTAGAGATATGGATGGCCAACCGACAGTCAGCAAAGCAGATGCAGATTCAGAATCTATTGTCGTGATGAGTTTGAGAAGTTCTGAACGCGGCCTTATAGAATTGAGTGATTATGCTGAAAACGTTATTACACCTAGATTTGAGACTATAAGTAATGTTAGTGGAATAAGAATTTGGGGGCAAAAAAGACCTGCAATGAGAATCTGGATGCAACCAGATAAAATGGCAGCGCAAGGTATCACTACGCAAGATATTAAAGTTGCTCTTGATAGAGAAAATGTAGAATTGCCAAGTGGAAAACTTCAAGGGGATAATACCGAATTAACTGTTAAAACAGTTGGAAGATTTGAATCTGAGGATGATTTTAACAATCTGATTGTAAAAACTGATGGAGCAAGAATTATTAGGCTCAAAGACGTTGGATATGCAGTATTAGGTCCAGAAAATGAAGAAGGGCAATTGAGAATAGATGGTGTCCCCCAACTAGGAATTGCTATTAATCCTCAACCAGGTGCTAATTATCTGGATATTGCTAAAGATGTAAAGGAAAGATTGGAGTTGGTAAGAATGGATTTGCCGGATGATTTAAGTTTGGACTTATTCATGGATAATACCATATTCATAGAAAAATCTATTTCAGAAGTTAAGGAAACACTTTTGATTGCAGTAATTCTGGTAATTTTTATCATTTTCTTCTTTTTTAGAGATTGGATTTTGGCAATTAGACCCTTGATAGATATTCCAGTTTCATTGATTGGTACATTTTTTATAATGTATCTTTTTGGTTTCTCAATAAATGTATTGACTTTGCTTGCAATAGTTCTGGCGACAGGATTAGTGGTTGATGATGGAATTGTAGTAACAGAAAATATATTTAAAAAATTAGAAGAAGGGTGCTCGCCGATAGAAGCTGCAATAAAAGGGTCAAATGAAATATTTTTTGCAATAATTTCAACTTCAATATCATTGGCTGCAGTATTCCTTCCAGTAATTTTTATGGAAGGTTTCGTAGGACAATTGTTTAAAGAATTCGGTATTGTACTGGCATCAGCTGTGCTTATATCTGCCTTTGTTTCATTATCACTAACACCAGTTCTTAATGCTTTTTTAATTCGAAAAAAAGAGAAACACAACCGTTTTTATGAATGGACGGAGCCCTTTTTTCGAAATATGGAAGAAGGATATAGAAGTGGGTTAACCAAATTCATAAAAAGAAGATGGTTGGCATTTCCAATATTTGGGATTGTCGGATTTATGATATATTTTTTTGGAATACAATTGAAATCTGAATTAGCACCTTTGGATGATAGAAGTGTTTTGAGAGCGTCCATGTTAACACCTGAAGGCTCGTCCTATGAATATATGGATGATTATGTAATGCGAGCCTATGATTTAGTAAGCGATTCTATTGACGAAGCTAAAGGAATTCTAACTTATACTGCTCCTGGTTTTAGTGGCTCGGGAGGCGCCAATACTGCTTTTTTCAGAATGACCTTAGTGGAAAGTAATGAAAGAGAAAAATCGCAAACTGAATTAAAAGATTATATAAATAGTTTATTCAAAACTTTACCTGATGGTAGAGCTTTTGCAAGCGAACAACAAACAATAGCCTTGAATAAGAGGGGAGGACTTCCTGTTCAATATGTAATACAGGCTCCTGATTTGGAGCATTTAAGGGACTACATTCCTAAGTTTATGGCTGAAATTGAAGATGACCCTACATTCGTTATAACAGATTTAGATTTGAAATTCAACAAGCCAGAATTAAATATAAATATAGATAGATCTAAAGCTAAAAGTATGGGAATTTCGGTTGCCGATGTGGCAACAACAATGCAACTCGCATTTTCCGGCCAAAGATTTTCATACTTTACAAAAGAAGGCAGGCAGTATCAAGTAATTGGTCAATTCGATAGACAAAACAGAGATGAACCTTTGGATTTGAAAACATTATACGTTAAAAACAATCAAGGGAAATTGATTCAATTGGACAATATAGTTGAGGCAGTTGAGGAAAGTAGTCCACCACAATTATATCATTACAACAGATTTCTAAGTGCTACTGTATCGGCTGGACTTGCTCCTGGAAAGACAATTCAGGATGGGATTATTGCAATGGATAATGCAAAAGAAAAATTGAATGACCCACAAATTAGAACTGAATTGACGGGTAATTCCCGAGATTTCTTAGAAAGTTCTAACAGCACTCTTTTCTCATTTGTTTTAGCTTTATTATTGGTGTACTTGATTTTAGCAGCTCAATTTGAAAGTTTCATTGATCCTTTTATAATTATGCTGACAGTACCTTTAGCAGTAGCTGGGGCTGTCTTCTCATTGTGGTTTTTTGATCAGACATTGAATATCTTCAGCCAAATTGGAATTATTATGTTAATTGGGCTAGTAACCAAAAATGGGATACTTATTGTAGAGTTTGCCAACCAATTAAGAGAAAAAGGTGCCAGTGTAAAAGATGCAGCAATTAAAGCCGCAACATTAAGGATGAGACCAATAATCATGACCACTTTGGCAACGGTTTTTGGTGCAACTCCTATCGCATTAGCTTTAGGAGCAGCTGGAAAGAGCCGAATGGCAATGGGAATAGTTGTAATGGGTGGATTGTTATTTTCATTAGCATTGACACTTTATGTGATACCAGTCATGTACACCTATTTAGCACGAAAGAAAGATTATACAAGAATGCGAAGAATAGAAAGAATTGCCAGAGAATCTGATATTCCTGAATTGGAACCAGCAGAATTATAAATCAGTTCTTTTTTAAGACAAAATTTTGATATGAAAATTAGCTTCATTTATATTTTATTTTTATTTCCAGTTATAGTTTGGTCCCAAGATGTATTAACATTGAATAAAGCTATTGAAATTGCTCTAGCCCAAAATTATGGGATTCAAATATCGGAACTTGAGCAAAAAGCAGATTTGATGCAAGTATATAAGTCAAATGCAGGATTTGGTCCGACTGTTGATTGGAATGCTAATATTGGAGTGACTGGCAATAGGGTGAATCAGCAATTTTTAGATGGTAGAATTTTAAATAGATTTGGAAGATCTTTATCTCCAGGAACAAATATTTCTGCTGGAATAACAATTTTGGACGGAGGAAGAAGGCAAGCAATTTTGGATCGATTATCACTTCTAGGGCAATATAGCGCAATAGAAGGTAAAATAATTCTTCAGAACACTATAGTTGATGTGATGCAAGCATACTATGATATTACACGAAATGAAGAAACCTTATCTTATTTAGAAACCATTATTAAATATTATGAAGAAAGACTCAAAATAACTGAGCAAAGATGGCAAGTTGGGAAAGGTTCAAAGTTAGATTTTCTTCAATCACAGATAGATTTAAATGCTCAATTATCAGGGTTAGTAAATTCAAAAAATAATATTAGAAACGGAAAAGTAGTGCTTAATGGCATTCTTAATAGAGATTTGGCTACAGAATTTGAAATTGAAAAAATTGAAAACATCAATTCAGAATATGATCTAAATTCTTTGATGGAAAAAGTTAAAGTTTCCAATCAGGATCTTGTTTTAATGCAAAAAGCAATTGATATCAATCTCAAAAGGGAAAAGGAACTTGAAGCTACATTGAAACCTCAAGTCGATTTATCGGGGAGCTTTAGCTATTCTTATAACAATTCAAACACTGGTTTTTTATCTTCAAGCCAGAGTTTAGCTATACCATTAGGAGTTTCAGCGCGATACAATATTTATGATGGAAAGAATAGGAAGAACCAAATTGCAATTTCTAAGGTGAATACAGACATCGTAAGAAAACAACAACTCAGTTTGGCAGCTCAAATAGAAATTGATTTGACCTTGGCTTACAACCAATATATTTCAGACAAAGAATTGCTTAGCTTTGAAGAAAAAAATACCATTATTGCTGAAGAAAATCTTTCTATTTCACTTGATAAGTTTCGTCTTGGGGGTTCTACTATTTTGGAGTTGAATGAAGCACAAAGAGCTTATGATACTTCGCTGAATAGATTGGTCACAGCTCAATATAATGTTAAAATTTCAGAATTGGATCTTTTAAGACTTACCGGGTCGTTATTAGATTAATAATCAATTTCGAATTTGAATTTTCTGATATTCAAAAAAGTGCAATTCTCGGACCAATTTGTATTTCGTTAATCAAGGTATAAGCTTGTTAATTGAAAATTCTTACCATCAAACAATCCTAGATCGCTTAATTTTAATTCAGGAATTACCAATAATGCACAGAATGAAAGTGTCATAAAAGGAGACGAGAGTTTAGAACCAAGCTCTTTGGCCGTTGCATCTATTTTTTGATATTCTTCTGCTACTTCATAGCCATCTTTTTGTGACATTATTCCAGCAACTGGAAGTGGTAAAATTTGTTGAATTTTCCCTGCGGATAGAGAAACTCCTCCTTTCGATTCAATGATTAAATTTATGGCTTTACAAATGTCATCATCATTTGTGCCGACTGCAACAATATTATGACTATCGTGAGCAACACAAGAAGCTATTGCTCCTTTTTTCAAGCCCATATTGCTAACAAATCCAATCGATATTTTTGATGGAGAGTATCTGTTAACAATCACTATTTTTAAAATATCATTTTTAATATCAATTTGAAGTAGTCCATTTATTGCATGAAGAATCGCAGTTTTTTCTTTTGTAATGAGTTGACCATCTTCGATTTCAATAACTTTTACTTTTTTAGATTTGTCAATTACTTGTAATTGCTCTTGAGAAATTGGGGTGCAATTAAAATTATTTATTGGTTCCTCTTTTACAGATTTGATGAATGAAAGGCCTTGTTCAGAAACTTTGTTTCCGTCAATATATGTTTCAATAACCTTGAAATCCGTTAAATTATTAACTATGCAAAAGTCAGCAGGATCGCCATTTTGAATTAGTCCTACTTTCAAATTGTAATGTTGAATTGGATTAAATGAGCAAGCCCTCAAAACGTTCATCGGATCGCATCCTTTGAGAATTGCTCGATGTGCCAAAGCATTAATATGGCTTTTAACTAAGTCATTAGGGTGTTTGTCATCTGAACAAAACATAATTTGATCAGGGTATTCATCAATTAATTCCCATAAAGCTTCAAAATTTTTAGCGGCGCTTCCTTCTCTAATTATAATTTTCATCCCGAAAAGAAGTTTTTCTAAAGCTTCTTCCTTAGTAAAACATTCATGATCGGTAGAAATTCCTTGTTGAATATAATTCTTGGCATCCTTACCTTTTAAACCTGGGGCATGGCCATCAATTTTTTTATCTAATTTTTTAGCTACTGCAATTTTAGCCATAACATCAGGATCACTATTTAACACTCCTGGGAAATTCATCATTTCTGCAAGATAATGCACATTTGGCCAAGAAAAGATTTCCTCAATATCCGATGTAGTAATTTCGGATCCCGCAGTTTCAAATTTTGTTGCAGGTACACAAGATGGGGCACCAAAATAAAATTTGAATGGTGTTTTAAGGCCATTATTTATCATAAAACGAACACCGTCTTTTCCTAATACATTTCCAATTTCATGCGGATCCGAAACAGTTGCAACCGTTCCATGGCAGACTGCTAATCTTGCAAATTCTGAGGGAATAAGCATTGAGCTCTCTATGTGGACATGAGCATCAATAAATCCTGGAATGATGAAATGAGGAGGTCCGGAATCTAATCTATTAACAGAGTGGATAATTCCATTTTCAATAATTAACTCACCAGGAAAAATATTTTTAGAGACGACATCTACAATTTGGCCTTGAATAATTATCATTATGAAATATAAACATATTTACGAAAATATGAAACCATATAAGTTTAAATTAAATCCTTTATAGAGGGTAATTATTTATTCATCTAATAATTCTTGAATCTATTGAATATGGATTAATTGAAAAGGAAAATATCGTTGAAGGCTATAAATTTGTTTGCATGCCATTGATTCCAAATTAAACCAATTTGCTGGTTTTTGATATGGTAAAATATAAAAAATAAAGAATTCCATTTTAGCTGGAACAAGTATTTATTTTTAATACAATGATATGTTATTGAAAAATCAGGAGCTGTTTCTTGGTCCAATAGTTAATTTGGTAAAAAAAACATCCATAATATTTTTCCATTTTGAAAGTGGTGACAAAAATTAAATTCTATAATTAACCCAGTCTATCAGTGCACATAGTTTTTATCTTAACTTAAGCTAATTTAATTTATCTAACTTTCATTAAAAATAGTCCTGATTCAAAACCAAAAATAAACCTCCATACTTAAATATTAAAATTAATTATTTGCAGGATCATCTTCTGGTAACACAAATTCTTTCTGCTTTTTCCCAAAAACAGAAACATTAATATATCTCTTAGGATTCAATCTTAAATCTTGCAATAAAAGGTCTAAATTTTTACTTGTGCTTTCTAGGTTGTTGTACAATCCTTCGTCATTTAATAATGCAGTAAGTGAACCATCTCCGTTTTCAACTTTCGAAATCAGTTTATTGATGTTGTCAATTGCATCTTCTGCACTTTTAACTGTACCTTGAATTGTTGTCAAGCTCATTTTTACTTCATTTATTGCTCCTTCGGCAGCTTTTACTGTTTTATCAATTTCAGCATTTTTCAAGTCAGTACTTACTGCATCTAGATTGCCAATGATATTATCAATTTTGGCATTTGAATTTTTTAAAGTATTTGATAATTCAGCCACATTAGCCAGGGTCTGGTCAAAATTTTTGTAAGATTTTGCAAGCATTAAATTTAATTTGTTGCTTATACCAGAAAGGTTTTTAATGGTAGCTTGAAATTCAGCAATTGATTGACTAAGACTTTCATCTGAAGCCATTCCAGAGTCTTCGGTCAAAGTATCAATCAAATTTTTGACATTATATTTTAATTTTTCAAAATAAACATCTACTTCTTTAGGGTCAACCATTGAATTTAATAAACCTTGAGTAGATCCCTCGATAAATGATTTGTTCTTTAAAATTGGATTCGTCATATCTTCATTACTATAACTTAAAAGTATAGCTTTTCCTCCCATGATGCCTGAAGAACTAAGAATAGCTTTAGCAGAATTAGGTATTTGAATTGCTCCATCCACTTCTACAGTCACAAGAACACTCTCCACATTGTCTGGTTTCAAAGAGACACCTGTGACTGTCCCAATTTTGAAGCCATTAATAAAAACGGGAGCAGATGTGCTAAGTTCATCCACATTAGGATAGGTAATATAATACGTGTTAGAGTTATCTAACAAATTTTTACCTTTCAAAAACCGATAGCCCCAAATTAATACAGTGATTGTAATTAGAGCAAGTATTCCCAGTTTTGTTTCGTTTGAAATTTTTAGAGCCATAGTATTAAATTAAATCACTTCCTTGTTTAAATACAAACGAAGCGACGCTAATGTTTATTCAATTGATTTATTAAAAATAATGCAAGAATACGAAGGAATTAATTGTAGTCCCAATATTTGGAGCCAAATGTCGATTATTTATCGAACTGATATTCATTGTTCTCTATAAAATTCAATGTAATTTTCAATACTTTCTGCAATCGAATTGGCAATTTTATTTTTTTCTATTTCAGAACCCAATAAATCTGCGTCTTTTGGGTTCGATATAAATCCAGCTTCAATTAATATACTTGGCACAATTACTTTTCTTAAAACTACAAATCCTGCTTGCTTTACGCCTCGATTCCTAAAAATAGTGTTCTTAGCTAAATTCTCTTGCGTGAAATTTGCCAATTGAATACTTTTTTCTAAAGTATTTTGTTGCATCATTGCCAAAATAATGTGTCCTTCTGAGGAATATGGATCGAAACCACCATTTGGCCCATAATTTTCCTCAAGCAGGACAACATCGTTCTCTCGTTTTGCAATCTCCATGTTTTCTGAACTAGTATGCAAGCCCATTACATAAGATTCGATACCATTGGCGCTAGAATCACTTAATGAGTTGCAATGAATAGAAATAAATAAATCTACGTCTGGACTATTGGCAATTTCTACTCTTTTGTACAATGGAATAAAAGAATCATCACTCCTTGTAATTCTAACCTCAATTTCGGGATAAATTTCGTTTATTCGTAATTGAATTTTTATTGCTAAATCTAAAACAATATCTTTTTCTTTTAAATTGCGACTATTGCAACCTGTATCTTTGCCGCCGTGACCAGGATCGATCACAATAACATCAACAGGATCGATAGCATTTTCAATAATTTCTGTTATATTTTTAACGTTAGTTTCTGAAGAAGCTAAAAGCCTTTTGTAAAGCGGCACTATCAAAAAATAGAACGTTAGAAGTATTAACTTATATTTGCCTGATGAATTCATATTATATTAAAGAAAATTATAATATGAAGATAGCTAAAGTTTATTAACATCACAATTTTAATGCTGAGAATTTATCTAAACATTATTTTTTTACTTCTTTTGGGATTTGTCAATGTAAATGGGCAAAAAGAAACCCAATTGAAACAAAAGGATAGAAATTTAGTAGAAATAAAGGATTCTTCCAGTCAAATGCTTGATACCATTCCAGTTCCAAATGATTCATTACCTCTAAATTTTGGAAATAGGTCTACTAAAAATGTTAAATTCTCTACTAGTTCTCCGGAAACCGAAATAGTTTATGGTGCAAAAGATAAAAAATGGTTTGATCTGCAAAATAACTTGGTGCATTTGTATGGCGAAGCATTCGTCGAATACGGTACTTTAAAATTAAAAGCTGGATACATCGTTTTTGATTTTAAAAATAATATTGCTACTGCTGAGGGTGTTCTTGATAGTGTAGGTAATGACGTCCAAAAACCAACTTTTAAGGATGGTGACAATGAATTTAGTTATAAAAAATTAAGGTATAATTTCAAAACTAAAAAAGGTTTTGTTTATACCACTTATACAAAGGAAGGTGATTTATTTGTTCAAGGCGTTGAAACAAAATTTATTAGCAAAGAATCTGATAGTACTTTGTTGTATGACCAAATTTTTAATAAAAATGCAATAATAACGAGCTGTGAATTGGATCATCCACATTTTGGAATCAGAGCCCAAAAGTTAAAAGTTGTGCCAAGCCAATTGGCAGTATTGGGTCCTGCAAGGTTAGAAATTGCGGATATTCCAACACCATTAATTTTACCTTTTGGATTTTTCCCTTTAGTACAGGGAAAAAGTTCTGGGTTGATATTTCCAGACAATTACGAATATTCTGATCAATGGGGTTTTGGATTACAGAATATAGGGTATTATTTTGGGATCAATGATTATATAGATATGAAAGTGACTGGCGATATTTATTTAAGAGGAAGTTGGGGACTAGGTGTAGAAACAAATTATACCAAAAGATATAAATATAGAGGAGGATTAACATTGGCCTATTCATCAAGGCTTAATGAAGTGGTTAATCAATTAGAAAAAGCAAAAGCAACTTCTTTTGCCATTAGATGGAATCATAATCAGGACGCTAAAGCTCACCCTTATTTTACCATTGGGGGATCCGTTAATATGGAATTTGGCGGATATACTGATCTTAATAACCCTAGTTTTAATTCAAGAGCGAATAACAATACCCAAAGGTCAAACTTAAGTTTAAGTCATTCTCTACCTGGAACTCCTTTTTCAGCAAGTGCAAGTTTCAACCATTCTCAGAATTTGAGTACAGGAACTGTGACCATGACTTTTCCAAATTTACAACTTAGAATGAATCAAATTTATCCATTTAAAAGAAAGAAAATTCAAGGAGGTCAAAAATGGTATGAAAATATTACGCTTAATTATAGTTCTGAGGCCAAAAATTATGTTCAGGCAAATGATTCCACTTTTTTTTCCAGAGCTACATTGGACAAGCTTCAATATGGAGTAAAACACCAAGCAAGTTCAGGTACTTCAGTAAAAGTGCTCAAATACTTTAATTTTAATCCTAGTGTGAATTACGATGAAACTTGGTATTTTCGAAGAAATGAAAAGTCATTGCTCAATGAAACTATTTTAGATTCTACTCAAATAGATCTTTCTCCAAATGGAGAAGCTATATATAGAGTAGATACAACCTATGGCAGGCAATTAGATACTGTTATTACTGCTTTTGTACCTTATCGAAATTTTAATGCTTCTGCAAGTATGTCAACCACCATTTTTGGAACAAAAAAGTTTTCTAAAGGAAAAATAAGAGGGATCAGACATGTTATAAAACCAAGCGCATCGCTCAATTACCAACCATTGAATAGAAATAGATATATTGATTATGTTGATTCAGATTATAGAGCAGCATACAACGTTCCCGAAGAATATGAAATTATTCCTTCTGGAGTTTTTGGTGCACCTAATCTTAACAATCTTGGTGCTTTTAATGTGAGTTATCAATTGAAAAATGATTTGGAGGGGAAATATTTATCAAAAAAGGATTCAACGGTTAAAAATATCAAAATTTTTAATAACTGGAATATTTCTGGTAATTATAACTTGAATGCAGATTCCTTGAATTTTAGTAAAGTTAGTTTTACTACCGGGAACACTTCCTTTCTCAAAGGAATCATCGGATTAGGATTCAACATGAGTTTAGATCCATATGCGATTAATGAAAAAGGTCAAAGAATAAACGAATTTTATTTTAATTCAACTAAAAACCCACTTCGATTTGATCAATTGAATTTAACGGTAAATACCAATTTTACAATAAAGCAAATTAGAGGAATGATTGCTGGAATTGGCGGTGATGAAGAAACTGGCACTAAATCAGAGGAAGACAAGGAAAAGGAGAAACTGAAACAACAAGAAACATTTTTGGATTTATTTAATGATTTTAGCATATCACACAGTTTCCGCTATACTGGTGTTGATATGGGCGCAAAAGATACTTTTTTTATTTCCACTAATACTATAAGTTTAAGGGGAAATGTGAAGCTTACGGAAAATTGGAGAATAAGGGTCGGGAACTTTGGTTACGATTTTAAAAATAAAGGTTTCACCTACCCAGATTTTGGCTTTGAAAGACAATTGCATTGTTGGAAAATGAATTTCAATTGGCAACCTAGATATGGAACATATACATTTTTTATCGGAGTTTCTTCTTCCACTTTAAATTTTATTAAAGCGAATTACAACCAAAATACTGGTGATGCACGGTCACGTAGGTGATAGGAGAATTTAAAATGATTCTTCGAGAACAAGAATAAAGTAGAAATTTATTTAAAATATAAGTTTAACGCATTTCTACTTTTTTATTTTCTTCAGCGCTTTTCACATCGACATCCGCATTTAGCTGCTTCAAAAGCTTCCCTATTTGTATCGTTTTGGGATCAAAATGGACTAAATATAATGGTTGGTTAGGCGTGATTTGTTTGTTTAGTCTTAGTCCATATTTTGAGTATTTTTTAATCCAATTCTCAATGATTGTTTCTTCATTCAATTGCACAATAACCAATTTTTCAACCATTTCTTTTCTACCTAAATTTTTTTCAACTTCTTCTTCTCGAGTCCATTTGATTTTTTTATTCTTAGAGTCTTTCGTAAGGGATTGAAGGTAAGTTTCTGCTTTCATTAATTTTTTGGGCAACTCTATTTTAGACATTATTATTTTTTGCATTGTTGAATCTTTATAGGCAATGGTTGTCATTTGTACATCCATGATATCCATTCCATAATTGTCATCTAATTGGTTAATTTTTGCTTGTTCGAATTTGCAAAGTAATTTTTTCATTTCTTTATCAGTAAGTTGAGTTTTATAAATGCCAATTTTCTCAACGTTCAATTTTCCATCATACCTCAGCAATCCTTGATTATCAACTGAGATGCTATAAACAGGACATTTCCCCATACAAGCTCCTTTGTTGTAACTAATAATGATTTCAGTAGACTGAGAATTTACATAAAAAGAAAAAAAAGTAAATAAACTTAAAGCTAAAAATTTCATAATTAAGTGATTTTGTTTACCATATCTATACAACATATGCTGTATTACAAGTTCTATTTTGTTAACAAATTCAATTTTAGATAATTCCAATTTGTACAAAATGAAACAAATAATTTTTTGAATATGACCTAAAATTGAAAGTGCGACTTTCTAATTGTGCCGCAAAAGTTGCATTATTTGATCTAGTTTTGGAGAAAGTATGATCTCTGTTCTTCTGTTCTTACTTTTGTTATCCTCTGAATCATTCTCAACTAATGGATCATAAAATGCTCTGCCAGATGCTGTTAAATTTTCAGGAGATACACCAGATTTCTGAAGAAGTTTAACAATAGTCGTTGCTCTTTTTGTGCTGAGATCCCAGTTTTTTTCGGGTGTTCCATCAGGATCTGTATGACCTTCAACCATCACATTTATATCATTTCTTTCTTTTAAAACGGCAGCCAATTTTTCGAGTGCATTTTTTCCATTTGCATCTAAAGCATCAGAGCCTTTCGAAAACAAAAGTTTTTGACTTAATGAAACATAAATCTTTCCTTCTTTTTGATAGACACTCAAGTCTGATGGTCCAAATACAAACAGTGCATTGCTAATGCTTGTTTGCAAACTATCCATTTTTGATCTTTCATTATTCAACAGCTCTTCAAGAGATGCTATTTTAGCTTCGCTTTTTTTAATACTTTCAAGTCTATCAGCCAATAATTTTTCTTGTTTGTTTAATTCTTCAGTTTTTTTAGACAACAACAAATTCAAATCTGATTTTTCTTTAGAAGTTACATCGAGTAGTTCTGCATTTTGCAATAAAGTTTCTTCGTAAGCTTTTTCTAATAGATTATAAGATTCCTGAAGAGCATCATTTTTTGAATGCAATTCTGAAAGGCTTAGTTCAGTTCCATTTAGGAGTTCCTGAGTTTTTTTAAGCTCAGCAGCAGAAATTTCTCCTTTTTCTTGAGCAATCTTGAGTTTGGATATGGTATTGGATTGACTTGAATTTTCAGCTTCTAATATTTTGTATTTTTTAGTAGAAACACAGGAAAAAGCTAATCCACAAATTGATATTAAGAGTAATTTTTTAAGCATATGATATGTTCTTAACAAAAAGTCCGCTAAGATACAAATTCTATTGAACCTGCATCAAGCAATTTCACCACCGCAGGAACTTCCTGCTCCTGCAGTACATCCATAACAATGTTGATTAACAACTATCGATCTATTTAATAATGCGTCAAAATCGAATTCAGCAATATGCTTTGAATGACTTTGAACTTTCAAATCTAGCATCTGATTAAAATCACAATCGTAAATAAAACCATCCCAACTTACTGAAATCATGTTCCTGCACATTAATCCATTGATAGTGTGAGGATTAAAAGCTTCAATTAATTTTTCCATATATTCCTTATAATTTCCTGACTCTAAAAGATAATCTAGAAATCTCGATATTGGAAGATTGGTAATTGCAAATAAATTATTGAAATCAATATCAAATTTTCTTTTCAATTGACGTTTGAATTCTTGTTCTAATTGGTGCTGATCTGACGGGAGAAAAGCACCTGAAGGATTATAAACTAAATCAAGTTGCAATCCGGATTCTGGTTTTCCATAGCCAACCTCATTCAACATTCGAAGAGATTTTATTGAATCTTCGAAAACTCCATCGCCTCGCTGGCTATCTGTTCTGGATTTTGAAAAATAAGGTAGTGAAGACACTACTTTTACTTTGTTAGCTGCAAAAAAATCAGGTAGATCTCTATATTTTGGATTTGCCTGTATTATGGTGAGATTGCATCTGTCAATGACTTGAGCACCTAAATTTGAACATTTCTCAACAAACCATTTGAAATTTGGATTCATTTCTGGAGCGCCTCCAGTAATATCGACGGTTTTGAATTCATATTTTTTGATGATATCAAGACATAACTCTAATGTCTCTCTATTCATATTTTCTAATTTCCTGTCAGGCCCTGCATCGACATGACAATGAGCACAAGTTTGGTTGCATAATTTTCCAATATTGAGTTGGAAAATATCTAATGCAAATGGCTTCAATGCTTGAATATCCAGTGCTTTCAATTGATTTGAAAAAGGCATAAATTCATTGCTCATCAAATCAGAATCATTTAATACTTTCAATTGGAAAAATGAATCTGTTAATTCATTTCCACTTGCTTTAAGAGATTTCCCTTTTTGTTTAATTGACATATGAAGGTTTACATTGACATTTTTTTAACATGGCGCATCATTTGAGTACTAAAAACTAATGCAGCGCCACTTTTAATGGCTGCAGCAACGTGAACAGCCTCCATCATTTGCTCTTCATCTGCTCCCTTTTCGAGGCATGAGCTTGAATAGGCATCTATACAGTATGGGCATTGTACAGTATGAGCTACGGCAAGAGCAATTAAGGATTTTTCTCTTTGAGTTAAAGCACCTTCTTTAAATACCTCATTGTAATAACTGAAAAATTTTTTTCCCAATTCTTCTGAAAACTCAGTGATTTTTCCAAAATTCTTTAAATCGTCGTCGTGAAAGTATTTTTCACTCATTTTTTAATTTTTATTAAATATTTAAAATAAATATCTTGCCTTTATTAGTTTACTTTCTAGTAATTAATGCTTTTGTTTACATAATGTTTTCAAATTACAGCAACTTCAATATTAAATTGTTTGTTTACGGACAAAAATATGCTTTTATGAGTTCAAATATACGTTGTATAAGTAAAATAGCTGGTTTAATTGTAATATTCATATTATTAATTGGAACTTTTTCTTCGTGCAAAAATTCCAGAATATCCAAGTTAAGCGAAAGAGAAAGCAAATACGTCGTAAATATAGAAACAAGTGCTGGAGATGATATAGATTACGCCCAGAATGATACTTTGAACTTTATGGCCTTTCCGATGAATGTTGGAGTTTTTAAAGGAAATAAAAATAGAGAGAAAAAAGTATTTATTATAGGAAAGAGTATTAAGAAAGGTGAAAAAATTGGTTTTAAACCTTTTGCTTTAGTACAATATGAAGATAGGGATCTTGGTGAATTAACTATCGTTATAGCGCGCCCTTTAGATTCGGGGTTGGTTACTGCTAAAATTGATAGTTACTTTGAGTTTATAAGTGCATTTTATGGCGTTCAACAAGTTCTTGAAACCTGGATTAAAAATAGTAAAGGTTATGGTTCAGTTTCTAATATTACTTGGGAAAATGAAATTAAAGCCTTAGATTTTTTAGAAATGTAATCTTTTTATGATTTTCTGTGTTAATTCCTTTATGAATTCAATTATTCAGAAAATACATTGTGTGGATAGTCCAAAATCGGTGATAGAAAAAGAACAATTAAAAACAGATTTTAATTCAGTTATTACCTACAAGGCTTTCAAAAATCTGGACGTCATTCGCAGTGAATGGAGAGTATTAACTAATGGACTTTCTATTTTTTTTTCTTACGAGTTTTTAAAAGCTGTTGAAAATTGTCCTCCCTCCGGCTTGCAAAATCGATACTTAATTTGTTACAAGAATGATATTCCGTATGGTATATTGTGTATTCAGCTGAAGGCTTTTCGAGCACAAGAAAGCATACAATTCAAGAAAAAATCAGGTGTTTTTAATAGTGTTTCGAACTCTATAAAAGGAGGTTTTTCTAAACTCATTAATTTAGAAGGTTTAGTTTGTGGCTCCGTTCTTTTGACAGGGAATTACGCATATCATTTTTTAGATGACACGATTACTCACAAAGATTCATTTCTCCTTGCGGAAAAATTAATAGAAGATTATAGACAGGAACTGAATCAAAATGGTCATAATATTAATATTACTTTCCTTAAGGATTTCTACGCAAATAAAAAGTTAGAAAATCACAATATCAACGAAAGTAAATTCAAAGAATTTTCAGTTCAACCAAATATGATTCTTAAGATCAAACCTGAATGGAAAAAATATGAAGATTATTTAAATGCATTTCAATCTAAATATAGAGTAAGGGCAAAAAGAGCAAGAAAAAAATTGGAGGGGATCGAAAGAAAAGAGCTAGATTTTGTCGATATCAAAAAATATAATGTTGAAATTTATAATTTATATAGAAATATAGTTGATAATATAAACTTCAATTTGTTTTTACTTAATGAAGATTATTTCAGTGAATTGAAAAAGCAGTTAAAAGAAAAGTTTAGGTTGTTCGCCTATTTTAAAGATGACAGGATGATTGCTTTTTATACATGTATTGACAATGATACGGAAATGAATGCACATTTTTTGGGATATAACCCTTCTGAGAATCAAGAACATCAGTTGTATCTTAATAGTTTGTATGATATGGTAGAATTGTCCTTAATGTATAATTTCAAAACAATCAATTTTTCAAGAACTGCTATGGAAATAAAAAGTTCTGTCGGTGCAGAACCTCAGGATATGTATTGTTATTTGAAACACCAGAATAAAATTGTCAATTTAGGAGTTGCAAAAATAGTAGATGTGCTGAATCCTACAGAAGAATGGACACCAAGAAATCCGTTTAAAGATTAAATTTCAGAAATCTTTTTGAAAAAAGAATTTTTGTATTCGGAAAGAAAATTTGAATTAGTTAATTGCAACCCTTTTTCATCAAGATTTAATTCTAAAGATTTTCCTTCCATAGATTTAAATTCTAAAGCAGTACCGTTGGTGGATTCTAGAATAAAATTTGGAGAACTTTCCAAATCAAAAATCAACATATATTGATAGTTCTCAAATAATATATTAAAATTGATAATGCCATCTGGTGACTGATAGTTTCCAACAATATTGACAAGGTTTTTTGAGGTTGGAGTTTTGTGGTAAGCCTTATTTATGGTATATAAACTCGATGTATTAAAGAATTTGTTTCCGTCATTTTGTAAATCTTCTAAAATAAAAGATGAAAAGCTTTCATTTGATACAAATCGATCAGGAACATGGTTTGTAAGATAATGATTCAGAAATGAAACCACGCTTACCAATATAATACCAATGGCTGCAACAGAAACATATTTGTACCATTGGAGTTTTTTCACTTTTTTACGGTGATCCATTCTTTCTTCTAAGATATACCACAAATTATCTTTTGGCTCTTCATCGAAAAGATCCTTATTTTCCTGAAATTGAGTAAATAATTCTTTCTTATTTTCCATATCTATGATACTTTTTCGTCAAAGTCTTTTTTTTTGAGATATTCCTGCATTTTCTTTTTTGCAAGAATTAATTGTGATTTTGATGTGTTTATGCTGATATTAAGCAAATCTGCAATTTCTCTATGTTTATAACCTTCTAGTACGTAAAGATTGAAAATTGTCCTATAACCGGTTGGCAATTCTTCAATCATAAATTTCAACTCTTCAACAGCAAGCTGATCTAAAATTAATGGTTGCTCTGGTTGATCTAATTGAGTCCATTCCGCCATTAATTTTAGTTTTTTATGTTTTCTAATATGCATTAAAGCCTCATTCACCATGATTCTTTTCATCCAACCTTCGAAACTACCTTCACCCTTATAATTTTTGATATTATCAAAAATCTTAAACATTCCTTCAAGAAATACGTCTTCAGCATCTTGTTGATTAGATAAATATCTTTTGCAAATCCCTAATAGTAATGGACTATATTTATTATAAAGCGCTTTTTGCGCTTCCCTATTCCCGGATTTGCATTGCTTTATAATATTATTTAAGTCCAAAGGCATATTTTGAAATTGTTAAATTGTCTAATCCACATTTCATGTTTAAAGATGCAAAATTTAACAAAAATGGTGGGCTAATGTTATATTTTCATCAATATTCATTTTTGAATACAATATTTACATAAATTTGTGCCCTAAAATAAAATTTGATGGAGCTAATTGATGGAAAGTATTTGTTAAGTAATGGAATTGATCCTTTAGAACTTGGAAAAGAACATGGGTTGCCTCTTTATATCTATGATTCTGCTATTATTAAACGACAAATAGATCGTTTCAATAATGCATTTTCTGTAAATAAAATGACTTTGAATTATGCTTGTAAGTCTTTAACCAATATAAACATATTGAAATTGATGCGCAATTGGGGAATGGGACTAGATGCTGTCTCTATTCAAGAGGTCAGACTTGGGTTGCATGCTGGATTTAAGCCTCAAGAAATTTTGTATACACCAAACTGTGTTTCTTTGGAAGAAATTGCGCTAGCTGTAGACTTAGGTGTTAAAATTAACATTGACAATATTTCTATTTTAGAACAATTTGGCGACCATTATCCTAAATATCCTGTTTGTATTAGATTGAACCCACATGTTATGGCAGGTGGTAACTCCAAAATAAGCACAGGCCATATAGATTCTAAATTTGGAATTTCTATCCATCAACTGCCTCACGTTCATAGAATTATTGAAACCTATAAATTAAATGTGGAAGGTTTGCATATGCATACAGGAAGTGAGATCCTTGATACAGAAGTTTATTTAAGAGTTGCAGACATTCTTCTCGAAAAGGCTCGAGAATTCAAAGATTTAAAATTTATAGATTTTGGTTCTGGATTCAAAGTTTCGTACAAAAATGATGGAATTGAAACGGATATGGAGGAATTAGGGCAGGAGCTAAGTTTGAAGTTTAATGATTTTTGTAAATCTTATGGCAGAGATTTAACTTTAGTTTTTGAACCTGGAAAATTCTTAGTTAGCGAATGTGGGTATTTTTTAACTAGAGTGAATGTTGTCAAACAGACTACTTCAAATGTTTTTGCAGGAGTAGATTCTGGATTAAATCACTTGATAAGACCGATGTTTTATCAAGCATACCATAATATAACAAATATTTCTAAAACAGAAGGTCGCAAGAGAATTTATACGGTAGTTGGATATATTTGTGAAACCGATACTTTTGGGGTGAATCGAAAAATGACAGAAATTTCAGAAGGTGATGTTCTTTGTTTTCATAATGCAGGAGCCTATTGCTACATGATGTCATCAAATTATAATTCTAGGTTTAGACCAGCTGAAGTTTTGGTTCATGAAGGTAAATCTTATTTGATAAGAGAACGTGAAACTATGGCCGATTTATTGAAAGGACAAATTACTGCCATTTAATAAAAGGAATTATTTTCTTTCTAGTCATTTTAAAGTGAAATATTCCTAAATTTCAGGTAATTATTTTTCTAATCAATACGAAAAGATCTAGTGACTTTCTTTTTTTATCATGCAGCAAAATGGAGTCATAGTTATTTTGTTAAAATTCGATTAATTGCAATTTTAATAATATAGATTTCATGCCTTCTATTTTTATTTCTATCTACGTAAAAATGAAATAAACGCGTATTTTATTTGGTTCGTCTATCTATTTTGAATTCTTCCTTATATTTGCATCTTTTATTGATTTATTTTCATTTAAAACACGAAAAAACGTGAGCATATCATCTAGATACAATCCAGCAGAAACCGAGGATAAATGGTACAGTCATTGGGAGGAAAAAGGATATTTTCATTCTGTTCCTGACGACAGAGAACCTTTTTCAATTGTCATTCCACCTCCAAACGTTACTGGAGTACTTCATATGGGGCATATGTTGAACAACACGATTCAAGATATTCTAATTAGAAAGGCAAAGCTGGATGGTAAAAATGCTTGTTGGGTTCCTGGAACTGATCATGCATCGATTGCAACTGAAGCGAAAGTTGTGAGGATGTTACGCGAGCAAGGTATTAAAAAATCTGATTTAACTAGAGATGAATTTCTAGGATATGCTTGGGAATGGAAAGAAAAATATGGAGGTATTATTTTAAAACAACTTAGAAAACTTGGAGCTTCATGTGATTGGGAAAGGACTGCATTTACAATGGACGAGGAGAGGTCTGAAGCAGTCATCAAAGTCTTTGTTGATTTATACAAAAAAGGAAAATTATACCGAGGGCTCAGAATGGTAAATTGGGATCCAGAAGCCCAAACTGTGTTGTCTAATGAAGAAGTAATTTACAAAGATGAAAATTCCCATATTTATCATATTCGTTATCAGATAGAAGGAACTCAAAATGAGTTTGTAACAATAGCCACAACTCGTCCTGAAACTATTTTAGGAGATTCAGCTATTGCTGTACATCCAGAAGATCCAAGATTTACGCAATTAAAAGGTAAAAAAGCTTTGGTCCCATTAATTAACAGATCTATTCCAATAATTTTCGATGATTATGTGGAACGAGAATTTGGAACAGGAGCTCTAAAAGTAACCCCAGCGCACGATGTAAATGATTATGAAATAGGGAAACGTCATGGTTTAGAAGTAATTGAAATATTGAATGATGATGCCACTTTGAATGAAAAGGGCGAACTGGACCACTATATTGGAATGAGTAGATTCAAAGTGAGAACTGAGATTATTAAGGAATTAGAAAATAGTGGAAATTTAGTTGAAATTAAAGATTATACCCATAATGTTGGTAGATCAGAAAGGACAAATTCAGTTGTTGAACCAAAACTTTCGCTTCAATGGTATGTAAATATGAAATCCATTGCAAAGCCTGCATTGGATGCTGTGGTAACGGATGAAATTGAATTCTTCCCGAAAAATCAAAAGAATATTTACAAGCATTGGATGGAAAATATTCGGGATTGGTGTATTTCCAGGCAACTTTGGTGGGGACATAGAATTCCAGCATATTACATAGAAGACCAAGTATTTGTTGCTGAAACAGCTGATGAAGCGTTACAACAAGCACAAAAAGCGACGGGAAACAGCGCCCTGAAACTTGATGATTTGAAGCAAGATGAAGACGTTTTGGATACTTGGTTCTCCTCTTGGTTATGGCCAATGTCTGTGTTTGATGAATTTTCAACCAAAAAGGAAATTGATTATTACTACCCAACCAGCGTATTAGTTACAGGTTGGGATATTATATTTCTTTGGGTAGCTCGAATGATTATGTCAGGTTATGAATGGAAAAATAAAAGGCCATTTGACCAGGTATATTTTACGGGGATGGTTAAAGATAAACAGAGAAGAAAAATGAGCAAGCAATTGGGTAATTCACCTGATGCTTTGAAACTTATTGAAGATTTTGGTGCTGATGGTGTAAGATATGGTATGTTATCGAGTTCACCTGCTGGGGGCGATTTGTTATTTGATGAAAAATTGTGTGAACAAGGTAGGAATTTTAGCAATAAAATATGGAATGCATTAAGATTGTTGAAAAATCTTGAAGTTGACGACACACTGCCGACTCCTTTGGAGAATAAATTGGCCATTCAGTGGTTTGAACAAAAGAAATCTGCCATTCTAGTCGAAATAAAAGAAAACTTTGCTCAATATAGATTATCAGAAGCATTGGTTACCATTTATAGTTTTATATGGAATGATTTCTGTTCTTGGTATTTGGAAATGATTAAGCCAGAATATGAGCAGGCAATTGATAAATTTACTTTAGATAAAACCATTGAAATATTTTCTGATTTATGTTTGATGTTACATCCGTTTATGCCATTTGTAACAGAAGAAATTTGGCATCAATTGAAAGCCAGAAATGAAGGGGATGATTGTATGGCAGGACATTGGCCTAAAGCTGAAGATTTTGATGAAAATTTGATAGACAAAGTTGAAAAAGCAAAAGATGTTATTACAAAAATAAGAGATGTAAGAAACAAGAATAGTATAAAAAATAAAGAAGAGCTATCGGTTTTAGTAGAAAAAGCAAAAGGTTCAGAAGAGTTATTCGCCTTAGAAGGAATAAAAGAAATCTGTATCAAAATGGCTAATCTATTAGATATAAAATGGTTAGAAGAGGAGCCTAAAAATAGCGTTTCCTTCTTATCAGGAACAGAAAAATATTACGTTGAAATTGACCAAGATATTGATATAGAAGCAGAGCGTGATAGGATTATGAAAGAGTTGGAATATGCCAAGGGTTTCATTATTTCTGTGGAGAAGAAATTAGGAAATGAAAGATTTGTTGGTAGTGCCCCAGCTCATGTCGTAGAAAATGAAAGGAACAAATTAGAAGATGGAAAAGAAAGGATTAGGATATTGGAGGAGAGCCTTAATAATTTATAATGATTAATATTAGAAGGGGTTTAGATCCAATGCACGTTTATGATTTTTTATTGGAAATTGAATGCAATAATTTCCATAATGGAGCGGCATGCATGGCTTGAATAATTTCATTGTTGTTCAGCATTTTTTCAATTTCTTTGATGGTAAATAATTTAACATTAATATCTTCAGTTCGATCTAATTCTGGTTCACTTACAAATTCAACATCAGTTGCAAGAAAAGTGTAGCAGATATTTGTATGGGTTCCCGGGTTTGGGGAAGATTTCATAAACAGTTCCCATTCGCCTTTTCCATACCCAGTTTCTTCAAGCAATTCACGTTTGGCACCATACATTGGATTTGGGTCATCTGAGTCGATAACTCCAGCAGGTAATTCAATGCCAATTTCACCTAACGCATGGCGATATTGCTCCACCATAATTATCTTATTATCTTTTGTTATTGCTACAATGGTTGCCCAATTTGGGTATTCTAAGACATAATATTTTTCGAGTATTTCGCCATTTGGTAATTGAACTTTTTCTACTCTTGCAGTAAACCAAGGAGGGTCTTTAGAAATATATTCACATGATAATACTTTCCATTTCATTCTTCAAAAGTAAGCAACAATTATTTATAATGGCCAAATTTGATATAATGTTTGCTTTTTAAAATTTATCTTTACAAAAAATTATCAATGAAACAAAGGATCTTATTCAATTGCTTATTAACAATCTTATTGGTTTTTGTAAATCAGGATTTTATCAATGGTCAAACTAGAGGTATAGATTTTGAATTTATTGTGAAATCACCTGCCTCAATTGCTGGCTCATATGGTTGGGATGGCACTACTGATTTCGGAGGCGGCTTGGAAGACGATTTATGTGGTGAACTTGTTTGGGCAGATGATATTGAAGAGCTTGGGTGTAGTCCATTAACTTCTGATTTAACTGGAAAGATCGCTTTGATCAGACGCGGAAGTTGTTTTTTTTCGTTGAAAATTTATAATGCACAAGAGGCAGGGGCAAAAGCAGTAGTCGTAGTCAATCATAATCAAGATTCTGAAATTGGATTGGATGGAACTTCAGGTATGGCAGCTGGAGATTCTGCAAGTGCAGTTACCATACCAGCTATTTTTGTTTCATACAATACTGGAGTTCAAATACTTTCTGCATTAAATTTAAGTCAGAAAGTAGAAGTTTGCTTTGAATTAGCAACTTTTAATTTGGATTTTGGCCCATATTCTTACTTTACACCGCAAAGCCAAATTGTCCCTTTAGATAATATGTCTATTAGATTAACCAATAGGACAATTTTGGATAAAGTTGGTTTGGAAACTAAAATTCAGATTACTGATCCAAATGGACAGGTACAAGAAATAGTTTCTACTAATGACTTGCCTGCTGGTGAATTTGTAGATGTTTTCTTTGATTCTTATGTTCCTGGACCAATAGGAGAATATAATATGAAATACATTAGTGGTTTAGATGCTAAAGAGTTGGAGCGAAAATTTGAAATTACTGAATTTACATGGGGCATGGACAATGGAGTGGTTGACAGAGCAATTGGGCCAAGCCCTGATCAATTTGCAAGTTCAAATTTCTTTTACCAGCATGGGAATCTTGTTTTGTCAGGAGCGGATGGGGTAGCCTCTTATGTAACATTTGGGCTTGGAAATGGACCTGATTTATTCACTGGAGATCCTTCAGCAGATTTAGTATTAATTGCAATATACAATGGCGACAGGGACGGAGATCTTCAAATTGATGATTTCAGTAGTTTTGAAGACCTTGGTGATCCTATTGAAGTTGGATTTTATGAAATCAATGGAAACGAAACATTTGATCAACTGATTACAGTGCCTCTTGATAACCCAGTAGCACTAAAAAAAGATGGTATCTATTATGTCAGTATAGCCTATGACGGGATAAATGCTGGTACAGGAATTGGTCCCCTCTTCTCAGGAACCAGTGATGTAAATTATTTAAATTTCCCATCGACACCATTGCAATTGGATCAACTATATTCTGGTTGGGCCGGATCAGTTTTAGTGACAAGATTGCAGTTAGAAGGATTTCCAACCAGTACACAAGATTTAAAACCATTGTCTGCGGATAAATTAAAAATTTTAAGCAACCCTATAATTAATAATAAGTTGACTTTTGAACTAACTTTAGAAAATGTATCTAATCGAATTGAAATTTTGTTCAGAAATTTAGATGGGAAATTACTTAAAAGATTGAATTATACAAAAACTTCAAACTTGCTTGAAAGCATTGATGTAACTGGGCTTCCTACAGGAACCTACTTTTTGAATATTCTAACGGATGAAGG
Source organism: Bacteroidota bacterium (assembly GCA_024642705.1). Taxonomy (GTDB): domain Bacteria; phylum Bacteroidota; class Bacteroidia; order Chitinophagales; family Saprospiraceae; genus Portibacter. Next base: position 181,698 of record JAHEAQ010000002.1, read on the forward strand.
ATTTAGGAGTGAAAAAGTTATGGTCGTACGACCATAATTATTTCACATTCCATTTACATAAATTTAGATTCCACAATTGAAATAAAAAAAGATTACATCCAACAAATCTAATATAACATTTATTTGTAATAGGTATCATGTTAATCCATATTATAAGTGGTAAAATATTCACTAATCCTTTTATCTTTGCGCCATGAAGAATATTCGAAATTTTTGTGTTATTGCGCATATTGACCATGGTAAATCTACTTTATCTGATAGGTTGTTAGAATTTACAAGCACAATTGCAATGCGAGATATGAAGGCTCAAGCTCTAGATAATATGGATTTAGAGCGAGAACGTGGAATTACTATTAAGAGTCATGCTATCCAGATGCAGTACAATCATACTGATGGGGAAGTGTATACATTTAACATGATCGATACACCTGGTCATGTTGATTTTTCGTATGAAGTTTCAAGATCTATTGCAGCATGTGAAGGCGCCTTGTTGCTTGTGGATGCTTCGCAGGGCATTCAAGCACAAACTATTTCAAACCTATACTTAGCAATTGAGCACGATTTAGAAATTATTCCAGTTCTAAATAAAGTAGATATGGAAAGTGCCATGGTTGAGGAAGTTTCAGATCAAATTATTGATTTAATAGGTTGCGATAAAGAAGATATTATTTTAGCAAGTGGAAAAACTGGAATCGGTATACAAGATATAATGAATGCTGTTGTTGCCAGAGTTCCTCATCCTAAGGGTGATGAAAATGCACCTTTACAAGCTTTAATTTTTGATTCAATTTTCAATTCATATAGGGGTGTTATTGCATATTTCAGAATCTTAAATGGGAGCATGAAAAAAGGGGATATGGTGCGTTTTGTAAATACCGAGAAGGAATATGAAGCAGACGAAATTGGTATTTTACAGATGGATATGATGCCACGGAAAGAGCTGAAAGCAGGGAATGTTGGCTATATCATAACAGGGATAAAAATTTCAAAGGAAATTAAAGTAGGAGATACCATTACTCAAGTTAATAACCCTTGCGCCGAAGCAATTCATGGATTTGAAGATGTAAAGCCAATGGTTTTTGCAGGAATTTTTCCAATAGAAAATGAAGATTTCGAAGATTTAAGAGATAGTTTAGAAAAATTGCAATTGAACGATGCAAGTTTGGTATTTGAGCCAGAAACTTCTGTTGCACTTGGATTTGGTTTTAGATGCGGATTCTTAGGAATGCTGCATCTTGAGATTATACAGGAAAGGCTTTCAAGGGAATTTGAACAAGAAGTTATTACAACAATTCCGAACGTTTCATATTTTGCATATACCAAAAAACAAGAAAAAATTACTATTCATACTCCAAATGATTTGCCCGACCTTACCACTCTTGATAGGGTAGAGGAACCTTATATCAGGGCACAAATCATAACAAAACCAGAATATATAGGTTCTATTATGACATTGTGTATGGATAAACGAGGAGAATTAACAAAACAAACCTACCTTACTACAGAAAGAGTTGAATTGACTTTTGAATTGCCGCTTGCAGAAATCGTCTTTGATTTTTATGATAAGTTAAAATCGATTTCCAGAGGTTATGCATCTTTTGATTACATGCCTTTGGATTATAGAGCTTCAGATTTGGTAAAGTTAGACATGAAATTAAACGGAGAATCTGTGGATGCATTATCCGCTTTAGTGCACAAGGATAAAGCTGAAGCATTTGGCAGGAAAATTTGCAAAAAATTAAGAGATCTTCTCCCGCGTCAACAATTTATGATTGCTATCCAAGCAGCCATTGGGGCAAAGATTATAGCTAGAGAAACTATATCAGCATTGAGAAAAGATGTAACTGCTAAATGCTACGGTGGAGATATAACTAGAAAACGTAAGTTGTTAGAAAAGCAGAAAAAAGGAAAGAAAAAAATGAGACAGATTGGAAGTGTTAGTGTGCCGCAAAAAGCATTTTTAGATGTGTTAAAACTTGACTAAACTCTTGATTTTATCCTTTATTTGCAACGAATTCCAATATTAGTTATTTTTTTGAAAAAACTGATTTTGTTAGTTGGAAAACAAGAAAAGTTAACAAACATGGAATAGCAATATAAAAAGCTTCGGATTTTAGGACTGCAATTCCCCAATCACTGAAAAATTTAGTAACGCCTAACGGCGATACTAAAATCGGTCTCCAAGGAAAGAAAAATCTTGAATTATCAAACGGGGCAAAAAAAGCAATACCTCTTCCCCCACTTGTCATTGCATCCAAAATACCATGACTTATGCCTGAAAGACTGAAAAGTACACCTAATATTAACCTCTTGTCTTTTTTTTTGAAAAACAAATAACTGATTCCAAATCCAAGAATTAAGCAAAAAAAGATGGAATGAAAGAAACCTCTGTGACCTAACCAATGTTCATACTGATACCCAAATTTGAACATAATCACATCAGCATCAGGAATTATTGAACAAAAAATAGCGATCCATAAAATAGATTTGCGTTTAGCTGAATAAGGAAATACCTTAAATAATGTAGATGATGCAATAGCGTGTCCAAAGATTGAAGCCAAAATTTAAATTTTATAGGATATTTCGTAAAAAATCTTGATATAATTGCACTTCAAATAACCATAAGGGAAATATAAATAGGAAAAATTTAAAAGAATTAAACACGGTTATTTTTTATATAATTAATCACTTTTCTGATAGTTTTCTTTCTAATTTGTTTTTCCAAGACTCTATCATCATTCTTTTTGAGAATGTAAAAAAATTTTAAATTAAATGAATCTTTCTTAATATCCTCAACTCTCAGGAAATAGCTATCTGGTTCAATAAAATTACTAAATTCTAATATTTCATCTACTAGATTAGATTCTAAGGAATCAATAGTTCCTGGAAAGTTAAGAGGAAGTTCAAAATTGATTCCCACTTTTCTGGTATTCCCTTTGGTATAATTGGTGATTTCGCTGAAATATGCCTTTTCATTAGAAATGGCAATCAAATCATCGTCATCAGATAGTAACTTTAATTTAGTCAAATTAAGATCTACAATTTTTCCTTTTTGCTCCCCAATTTTCACGTAATCATTGATGCTCAACGTTTTTGATAATGCAATATGAAAACCTGCTATTACTGGTGAAATATATTCTTTTGTAACCACTGCAATCGCTGCTGCAACAATGCTTAATGTAGTAAATAATGTTCCGGCTTTTATTCCAGCTAAACTTAAAATTAACCCAAGAAAGCTCAATGCTAAAATGAGGTAATAAATGTTTCTTGCCCCGAAAAGGATATTGTCAGCTTGTCTTCTTTTTAATTTTTTCCTCTTCTTGTATACAAAAACAAAAATCGAATAAGCAGAATTGAGAGTAATCAGGAAAATGATGTAGTTAAATATTTTATGGAAATGTGATTCTTCAAAATATCCATCTATGATGCCATTATATTTGATATATACTAAGCCAATTAATATTACTGTTTTAATAAAAATATAAAATCCTTTCATACCACAAATCTATATTGAAAAATTAAGAAAAAACTTAAATTGTAGAACTAAAACTCAAGTCGTTTTTTTTGAAAAAAACCAATTCCAATAGTTAAAAGTAGCATAAGCGCTCCAAATGCCGCTGATAATGCAACAGTATCAGTATAACCTGAAATTCCGCTTCGCTTAATCACTATTCCTATAAATGCCCAAATTAATACTAATAAAAATGCATTATCTTTTCTCGCAGTATGGATATTAAACCCAATAAAAGTGGCTATAAATATCATTATAACTGCCCAAATGCGCTCAGTGATTCCAAATCCATTCCAATTAAAATCTACTAAAACTGCAGTCACATTAGCTATCGTTGCTACTGTGATCCAACCCAAGTAAATACTGAAAGGAATATGCACTAGCCATTTTTTTTGATTGGGGACTTTTCTTTTTCCAATATCAAGGCGCAAGTATATAAGGATGAGACTGCCTAAGATAACCAACATCGTAAGCAATGAGAAAAGAATCATTTCATAATGCCAAAATAAAATCCAGGATACATTAGCTAAACAATTAAAAAAGAACAATAATGAAATTCTTGAGAGGAAATGTTGCTTTTTTATGGTTTTGAAATCTTGTTTTACAAACTGATAAACAATAAAAGCAATTAAAAATCCATATATAATGCCCCAAATGCTGAAAGTAATGCCAGCAGGGACAAAAACATTTGGATAAGAATCAGATAATTCACCTGTTGTTAATCCATTAATTGGTAGAGCATTAGCTAAATAATTTATAAATAGGACTCCTAATAATCCTATTGTATTCAATATTGCAAGTAATTTGTAAATATTCATAGTTCTATTTTGGTAAGTTACAATCTGATTGTTTTCTAGTATCTATGATTTGTATAATTTTCCACTTTCCATTTTCATTGATTAACTGAAATGCGTCTATACCGCAATGGCTAAATTTTTCACCTACAAAAAATCCGTATTCCGACCACACTTGTGCAATTCCCATATCTACCTTCACATCAGTATTCCAGATCTTCTCATCCCAAATTGCTTCATGCGGTGTGCCGATTGCATTTAAAAAACCTTTCAAATCGCCTTCTTTTGTTTCATTGAAGCCTTCTTTGTTCGTAAAATTCGTATACATCCTACAATCATCTGAAAATGTAGAATGCACCATGCTGCTGTCACCAGCTCTCATCCCATCAAAAAGAGTCAAAATGGTATTGTAAACTTCAGTTTGTACTTTGTCATAAGCCTGGGCATTTGTTGAAATATTTCCAAATAATATCAACACGAAAGAGGATAATATAGTTTTAAAAATAGATAGCATAATTTTATTTGTTATTAATCTTCAAGGTATGAATAATTTAGAATTTTATGTATATATGCGAAATTACAACCTCAAAAAATGTATTGTAAAAATTTGAAATGAGGTATTCATAAGTCTAATTATAAATAATAATTTTTTTAGGAACTAAGTATATATCATCTTCGATTATGTTAATAAAATATATTCCTGGGACCCAAAGACTGATATCCATATTAAATTTTATATCGTTGATTTTTTTAGTGAAAAATAATCTGCCATTTACATCATGAATTAAAAGGAACCTGGACGAAGAATGGTCGAACTTGATAACAAGTTCATGGTTCTTATTTAATGGATTTGGAAAAATGGAATAATCATTTTCTAATTTATTTTCTTCTTTTATTGAGGTAGACAATGCATTAAGAGCTTGGAAAGCATTAAGTCTACCAGCTCCATGGTATTTATCCCAACCTGGAAGATCTTCTTCTGGTCTGCCTACTTCATCTTCTGCAGTAGTCCGTATAATATCCTTTATAGACGAAACATCTATATTGGGGTTGTTCGCTAGCATGAGCGCAATAACTCCAGTAACGTGGGGTGCTGCCTGAGAAGTGCCTGACCAATAAGTTCCGAATACTTCATTATTATTATAGGCAAGGCCATAAATATAATTCCCTGGAGCCGAAAGGTCAATATGACTGCCATAATTGCTTCCTTTTGCGGCATTCCAAGGAAATGAATTTGACCTTGAATCATCCGGATTTGTTGAACCTACAGCAATAGTAGAGGAGTAAGCTGCAGGATAATAACTCGATTCATTGTTTTCATTCATCATACATGCAACTATTGAAACATTTTTGCTGAATGCATAATTCACTGCAATTTCCATAGCAGCAGAATAACTGATTCCTCCAACTGACATATTGATCACATTCGCTCCATTATCCACAGCATAATATATAGCTTCTATCCACCATGAATAGAAACCATTATTGCTATTGTCCAAAATTTTTAATGGCATTATTTTGCAATTCCAATCGATTCCTGCATATCCTATTAAATTATTTCCATTTGCAGCTACGATTCCTGCTACATTGGTTCCATGGCCATGATCATCTTTTGGATCATTGTCAGCATTTGCGAAATCCCAACCATGAATATCTCCTATATAACCATTGTTGTCGCCATCGATTGTTGAATTAGATTCATCATTATTTTCCCATATTCTGTTTTTGAATTCTGAATGATCTAATTTTATTCCAGAGTCTAATATAGCAACAATAACATCTGAAGAACCTTGACTTAATTCCCATGAAGGTGTCATTTGGATATCAGCTCCTATTTTAGAAGGCGACAATGAAAAAGTTCCATTGTTGTTCAAACTCCACTGCCTTCCAAAATATTGATCATTCGGGTCAAATGAAAAGTAAGTTTTTTGTCCCCCTCCCTGACCTATAAAGTCTAATTCTACAAATTCAAAATATGGAGTTAAATTATATTTTTTAGCAATTTCTTTAATGTCATTTCCTCCTTTAAAAACGAGCTTTAAAATGCTTTTATCATTTGATTTATTTAATGTGACAATTTCCTTAAGCCCAAATTTTACACCTAATGAATTTAATTCAGGAATATTAAAATGGGATTTAGTAAATGAGATATGGTTGCGGTAATTTCCTTTAAGTTTCACAATTAAATTACTTTCACTATATAGAATATTTTCCTGCCCAAAAAGAGTTTTAAAAAAAAGAACACAGAGTATTATAAATACTTTAGATTTCATAATTAGTAATAATATTCCCATTTAAAGGTACAATAAATAATCTTTGATTGGTTGTGATTGATTTAAACCAAGGCGGAAATATTATTTTATTACAATACAAATTTCATAATCCCATTTAAAAGGATATGTTTATTTTTGTATTTAAACAATAAAATTTTGAAGGAGGATGATAAAAGTGTGCCAAATAAAAATGAAAGCGAAGTAATTTACCATGTTTTCCAGCGCAGCTTTTATGATAGCAATGGGGATGGGCATGGAGATCTTAAAGGTCTTGAATTAAAGCTTGATTATTTAAATGAACTTGGAGTCAGTTCTATATTAATTTTACCTTTATACGATTCACCATTCTACCATAACTATTTTGCAAATAATTTTAGAAAAATTGATCCTACCTATGGGGGTTTAGAGGATTTTAAATCCTTAGTAAATGCAATACATGAAAGGGAAATGAAAATTTATCTTGACATGGAAATACATTATGTTGCAGAAGATAACCACTGGTTTAAAGATTCATTTCAAAATCCAAATTCAATATATAGCAATCATATTTTGTACAATGGACCAAATAATTGTGATCCAGAATCAATTATTTTTGATTTAACCTCACTCAAATCTTATAATGGTATTGAGAAAAAAGTTGCCAGCTTGAATCTAAAAAATCCAGTAATTAGGGATTTTATTTTTGAAGAATTTAAATTTTGGATTGACCCTTTTAACGATGGTAGTTTGAGGAGTGGGGTAGATGGTTTTAGAATTGATCACATGATGGATGATTTGGATTGGAAAGGCACGACAAAAGGTTTGTTGGCTAATTTTTGGAAACCTTTGTTTTCTAAATTGAAAACAATAAATCCAAATGTTAAGTTTATGGGAGAGCAAGCAGATTGGGAATCCTTTGGTGTTGAATATTTTGTGGAATCAGATGTTGATTTTATGTTTGCCTTTCCATTGAAATTTGCTATTGAAAGCTGGAACAAAGATAAAATAGTTCAAGTCATTGAATCTATGGAAAGAATGACGCCTGAGCAGAAATTCCAAATAATATTTATTGAAAACCATGATACGAATAGATTTGCGACCGATGTTAACAATAATGAGCATAAATTAAGGATTGGGGCTGTGCTCAACTTATTATTAAAAGGAATACCTGCAATTTATTATGGCCAAGAGCTTGGAATGGAAGGTGCTGGTGGATTCAGTGCTTTTGGGCTCACGGATGGGAATGATATACCGAGAAGAGAGGCTTTCCCTTGGCAATCCGTAGTTGATTCGAGAGGGACAGCACTTTGGTATAAAGATACTGGTCCATGGTGGGATCAGACTATTTTAGCAGATCATAATGGAATTTCAGTAGAAGAACAAAAACATGATCCGAAATCATTGTATCATTTTTATAAAAATATTATTGGCATTAGAAATAAATATGAAAGTTTTTATAAAGGTGGAATTTCAATTTTTGAAAATAATAACGACCAAATATTGAGCTTTCTACGATTCTGGAAAGAACAAACCTTTATCATACATTTAAATTTGTCATCTGAAACAAATGAAATATCTAATTTAACAGAATCTCAAAAGATTAAAAATGGACAAATTATTTTTTCATATCCAACTGCGGTTCTAAATTCAAATAATATTTTATTGTTAGAACCATTTGGAATTCAAATTATACAATTATCCTAAAAATTAATTTTGACTAACTTTAAATTTCATATTAGGGTGCACATTTCTGCTGATAATTGCATTTAAAATTTCAAAATCCAATTCAATTTCTCTTTTTTGCTCTAATACTCTCACATGTAACGTTTTTGTGGAATGAGGTTGAACCTCGATGACATCACTATTCATTTGAAAACTAAACACAGAATTATTTTTTAAAAGATAAGCCGCATCAGAAGAATTGGTAACTTTCACTTTTAAGACAGAAGTTGGACCTATATAATCATCAAATTCAAAAGTTAAGGAAGAATTAATTAGTTTTTTCAGCCATTCTTCTCTTCCTACCAATAAATTATCAAACCAAGCGATGCATCTTCCATCAAATAAAGCTTCTTTTATTCCTTCTACAGTCCTTTCTTTAGCAAAAATTAGTGTAATAGGCCTATGTCCACCTTGCGCAATTCGATATTGGTAGTCAACTAATCCATGGATATCAGAAGTACCTAATGGAACAATTTGTTCATCAATCGAGATTTTTAGAGCCTCCTCTGAATAAGTCATATCATTCACTACCTCTATTCCATGAAGCAATTTTCTATCAATTAAAATTTGGTGCATATCTGTCATCTTTGCAACGCCATCTTCGCGTTGTCGAATCCAATCTGGATGGTTCCAAAAAACAAAAGCACCTTGCCTATTAGCTTCTTCATATGCTTGGATAGGATCCTCAATAATTAATTGATTTGCATCTTGAATGAACAAAGCATTTGCATGTCCTGGTGGCATACTCCTGGTAATTTCAGCCCCATGAATGATCAGCAAATCATGCGGTTTTGCTATTTCACTCGCAATTATAAAGGATCTATTTCGATCAGGATGAGGAATGTCGTCTTTATGAGGTTGGTATTCTAGGTGTTCTGTCAAAGAAATGGCATCTAGACCATCCATTACTGCCTCCTCAACTCTAATATTGGGCCATACTGAACCATCTGAAAAAACTGTATGGATATGCAAATCAGCTTTCAATGTGAGATATTCAGGGAGATCTGGGAATTGAATTTTCCGATCTGTATCTTGTCCATAGGCATAAATAATAATACTAAATGATATCAAAAAAAATTTTAGCCTCAATTTCATGTTAGCTGATTTTGTGAATTTTTTGTTTAATGTTACAATCAAAAAGTGGTTTCAATTCATAGTTATTTTTCAAAACTGAGAAATGAAATTCTATTTTCAAATGTATATTGGTTAAAGTTTTATTGGCTTTAAGATACAATTTAAGATTAAGTTTTGCTGTCTGATTAAAAATATAAATCAAAATTTAATATTGACGTATGTTCCAAAAGTTAGTTTATATTATTAACTTAAATTTTCAATTATTTCAATAAAAAATAAAAAAGGATTTCATATGAAAAGAAGAAGTTTTATACAATCATCTGCATTGACAGCACCTTTCATAATAGGAGGATTTAAGAGTAAGTTTAGCGAGCAAAATTTGATTATTGAAGGGAAGAATAATTTTCAATTGAAATATGCACCGCATCTTGGAATGTTTAAAAATAGTGCTGGCGATGACCCAGTGGATCAGATTAATTTTATGGCAGAAATGGGATTTCGAGCATTTGAAGACAACGGAATGATGAGCAGATCTATTGATGATCAAAATAGAATAGCAAAAGCATTAGAGAAAAATAATATGCAGATGGGTGTTTTTGTAGCGCATAAGATTTATTGGACTGAACCGAGTCTTACAAAAGGCAATAAAGAAATGGATGATGAATTTTTGGCATCCATAAAAACTGCAGTGGATGTTGCTAAACGAGTGAATGCGAAATGGATGACTGTAGTACCTGGATTTGTAGATTTGCGCCAAGAAATGGGATATCAGACTCAGAATGTTAAAAAAGTTCTAAAAAAAGCTTGTGATATATTGGAGCCGCATGGGCTGACAATGGTACTTGAGCCATTAAATTTTCGAGATCATCCGGGATTGTTTTTGACTAAAGCTTCTCAAGGGTATGACATTTGTTCTAGTATTGGCAGTCCATCTTGTAAGATTTTATTTGATATTTATCACCAACAAATTTCTGAAGGAAACCTTATACCAAATATTGAGAAATCCTGGGATGAAATTGCTTATTTTCAGATAGGAGATAATCCAGGAAGAAAAGAACCGACAACTGGTGAAATAAATTATAAAAATGTATTTAAATACATTCATTCCAGATCTTTTGAAGGAATTTTAGGCATGGAGCATGGTAATTTTAATGCAGGAAAAGAGGGAGAAGAGAAATTAATTAATGCTTATGTAGAATCAGATAAATTTTGATATTTGGAGTAGTTCAGCTTAAATAATTTCTTATTGGTTTTTCTATTAAAAGAGTAATTACATTTTGTACATATTCAAGCTTAATCTTATTGATATTAGTTTAAAGACTAAATTCGTGGCAAGAGGAGGCATATTTTGGGAAAATTATAATTCATTGCGACATTTCCAGTATAAAATTTATTCTTCAGCAAAAGGGAAAGCATTAATTCCAGTCATTTATTTTAATATTGTATAATATTGAATTGGTATTTGCAAAAAGAAAATGTAAAAGATAGGAGAAAAGAAAAGCTGGTAATCAGACTTACTGAAGCCTTTTGTATAAAAATTGGGTGTCAAACGGCCCCCATTCTTCAGTGCTTTTGCATTGAAAAACGGAGAAACAAAAAAGACTGAAAACCAGCTATTTTCTTTATTAATTGGAATAAATTATATATCCCCAAGGCTCAAGCGTAATCTGATTTTCTTTAATAACCATGTTCTCATCAGATTTTAAAATCATACTACCTGACCCTAAATCAAAATCTAAAATAAAACTTTTTTTCTTAGAAGTTAAATTTATACAAATAATTAACATTTTGCCATCCTTTTCTCTTTTGAAAGCAAGCACGTCTTTATCTTCTAATAATCTTTCTGCTTTGCTGCCAAATTCTCCATTTCTTAATGCTGGATATTCTTTTTTCAACTTTAATAATTGAGTATAAAAGTCCTTGTAAGCATAGTCTTTGAAACCTATATCATCTTTTTCGAAAAACTCTAACCTTCGCTTCAATGGTTCTTCTTGGCCTCCGTACACTAGGGGCATTCCTTCAAAAGTTGCGGCCAGAACAGCCATAGCTTTGTGAGCTTCACCCATTCTTTCGAATTCTGTTCCAGACCATGTATTTTCATCGTGATTAGAGGTGAAATTCATGTGGAAACCTTTGTTAAATTTTTCTTGGTCTGTTTTCACATAACTCCAAATACTATCTACATTTGCTTCACCTTGAGCAATTTTATTCATAATATGGTGAAGGGTCCATCCATAATCTGCATGAAATCCACCTAGATTTCTTTGTTTTGGTACTTCACCTTCCGCTAAAAGGAAAATATCTCCTTCTGCTTTCAATTGCGCATTACAATCCATCCAGAAATCATCAGGAACACCGTGCGCAACATCCATTCTGAAGCCATCAATATTTCTTTCTTTTATCCAAAATTTCAAAGTCGAAATCATCTCTGCTCTCATTTCTTTATTGTCATAATTCAAATCTGCAACATCGGTCCATCCCCAAGATTTTCCAGTATTATAATCTATCGGATCAATAATTTCCCCTTTATCATTCTTAGTATACCATTCTGGATGCGCTGTAATCCATTTATTATCCCAACCAGTATGATTCGGTACCCAATCAATAATTATTTTCATTCCAAGTTCATGGATTTTGTTAACCATTTTGTCAAAATCTTCTACCTTCCCATATTCTGGATTTATGCCTTTATAATCTGCAACAGCATATGGCGATCCTAAAGAACCCTTTTTATTTTTCTCTGATATTGGGTTAATTGGCATCAACCAGATAATATCTATGCCCATTTCTTTAATTCTTGGTAGATGAGAGGAAAAGGATTCAAATGTACCTTCTTTTGTAAACTGGCGCATGTTCACTTCATAAATTGTAGCATCAATTGCCCACTCTGGCAAATCAGTAATTACTTGGTTGCTCTCAATTTGAGCAGGCTCAATATTTGAATTTTTACACGCAAAAATAGAAAGAATAAAAATTAATAAAATTAGATGTCTCATTGGTTGATTTATTGATTAATGAAAGGTTCGAAGATTCAAATTATATATTTATGAGTTCTATAATTTCAAACGAATTGGCTTTTAAAAAATAAGAAGAATCTGAAATTAAGATTTGGATTTCTTTGCTACTCAAATTTTCTAATTTAATACCATTTTTATTTACAAATACTCGTATCACACTATCTCTAAATTTAATTTTGAAATTGAAACTATCCCATTTTTCGGGCAATTTTGGATCAAAAAATAATTTGCCTTCCTTTACATTCATTCCGCCAAAACCTTTGATTACACTCATCCAAGAACCTGCCATAGACGTGATATGAAGTCCATCTTCTGTATCATTATTGTAATCATCTAGATCTAATCTAGCAGTTCTTAAGTACATCTCATATGCTTTCGATGGCATATCTAATTTTGCAGCAAGTATAGCGTGGACACAAGGAGAAAGACTTGATTCGTGGACAGTTCTTTCTTCATAAAAAAGAAAATTTCGTCGAATAGTTTCCATATCGAATTGATCCTGAAAGAAAAATAATCCTTGCAATACATCAGCCTGCTTTATAAAACATGACCTCAAAATCCGATCCCAAGACCAATTCTGATTCAATGGAAGATGCTTTTTATCTAGATCTTTAACCAATATTTGTTCCTTGTCGAGATAGTTATCTTGCTGAAGAATAATACCTAATTCCTCATCATATGGCAAGTACATACAGTCAATTATTTCTTGCCATTTTGAAGTTTCAGCAACTTCTTCAAAATTTATTTTCTTTATAAGTTCTGAATATTTTTCAATATTTGATTTTTTCAATTTATGGATTGAATCAATCGTGAATCTTAAAGTCCAAATAGCAATATAATTTGTATACCAATTATTGTTAACATTATTTTCATATTCATTCGGGCCAGTAACTCCGAGCATCACATACTGGTTTTTCTTTGTAGAAAAATGAACCCTTTGTTCCCAAAATCTAGATATTCCAATTAAAACTTCCAGACCATATTTTTCTAAATAACTGTCTTTTCCTGTATATTTAATGTAATTGTGGATTGCATATGCTATTGCACCATTTCTATGGATTTCTTCGAAAGTAATTTCCCATTCATTGTGACATTCTTCACCATTCATGGTAACCATAGGGTAGAGTGCTGCTCCATTTTTGAATCCCAGCATTTTAGCATTTTCGATTGCTTTTTGTAAATGCTTGTATCTATATATCAAAAGTGCCTCAGCTACAGATTCTTCTGCAGTACTCAGATAAAAAGGAATACAATATGCTTCTGTATCCCAATATGTACTGCCTCCATATTTTTCTCCAGTAAATCCTTTAGGACCTATATTTAACCTAAAATCATCGCCAGAATAAGTTTGGTGAAGCTGAAAAATGTTAAACCTAATAGCTTGTTGTGCTGAATCGTCACCTATTATTTCAATATCTATATCCTGCCATTTTTTTTCCCAAATTTGTTTTTGAGCTTCTTTGAAGTGGTTATATCCTTTTTGATAAGATGATTTTGCCAATTGGACAGCATTTTCAATAAGTACTTTATCCTGGTGATTTAAAGAAGAAAGAATTGCGGCAAACTTAAATAATTGAATCGACTCACCTTCCACTAATGCAGAGGAGAAGGAACGTCCAACAGATTTTTCATTTACAAATTTATCATTGGCAATGAGCTCATTGGCTGTATTCTTATAACAAAAAACTTCTTGAGCAACAGCTACACCAAAATTAGTTTTCTTAGTGTTGGCAATTACAACACAGCTTTTTTGATCACAAATAGAATTGAAATTGTACCAAAAATTTTCATTATAATTAGAATCCATATTACGAACATCAAAATCTACCATTGCATTTATTTTGATATTTGCCTTCCCTCGAATTAATTTGATGTTATAAGATATACATCCTAACTCTTTCTCTTTCAAAGAATTGAACCTTTCTGACTCTATTTTAATTACGCAACCATTTTCCATTTCGACTTCGCATGTTCTTGATAATATTCCAGATTTCATGTCAAGTTCTCTTACAAAATGAGTTGTTTTTTGTTTTGCAAGGTCTAACCTTTCATTATTAATGTACACATCAATGAAATTCCAATTTGCTGAGTTGAGCACTTTTGCATAGTATTGTGGATAGCCATTTTTCCACCAACCAACCCGCGTTGTATCAGGATAATATACGCCGCCAACATAATTACCAGGCAAACTATTGCCAGAAAAAAATTCTTCGAAATTAGCGCGTTGGCCTATTCTACCATTTCCTAGGCTAAAAATACTTTCTGAAACTTTATTTTTATCAGGATGAAACCCTTCTTCGATAATTTTCCAAGGGTGAATTTTAAGATAATCCTTCATTTTGTTATGTAGCTTTCTATTTTAATTTTGATAATATATTAATATCATTCTCACTCATATCTGCTAAATGGATTGTTGCATTATACAAAATAGATTTATCGCCAATGCCAATCGAATAAAAATTGCCATTTTGAGCAGCTTCAATACCCTTAAATGAATCTTCAATTACAACACATTCTTGTGGTTTCAAATTTAATTTTTCTGCCGCAAGCAAAAATACCTCAGGATCAGGTTTAGTTTTTGAAGTATTTGTACCATCGATGATAACATGAAATCTATCCATTAATTTAATAGCTTCTAAAATACCTCGGGCGTTTTTGCTTGCAGAGCCTAAAGCTATTTTTATCCCATATTGTTCACATTGATTCAACCAATTTATAACTCCGGGTAGGATGTTAGATTCATTTAAGTCTTTTATCAATTCTAGATAATTGAAATTTTTACTTGCGGCTAATTTTAATTTGTCTTCATGGCTCATTGCTATTCCTCCAAGATTTAGAATAAAATCTAAGGATTCCATTCTACTGATTCCTTTCAAATTTTCATTATCTGATTCTGAAAAATCTATTCCTAGTGAAATTGCTAAGTTTTTCCAAGCCAAGTAGTGGTAAATTGCTGTATCCACAATTACTCCATCTAAATCAAAAATAAGACATTTTATATTTTTCTTCCAGTCCATACACATTATTGCTTAGTGTAAAGTTAACACATTAGTCGGAAAACCAAAGACAAAGTGAAATTTTCAAAAAGGATAGTTTAAATTTAGTATAAGAATTCTTCAAAGAGTGGTTATAATTTAATTGGAATTGTTTTTGGATATATATTATTATAAAATATGAAGAGTTATGAGTATTGAGCAAAATCTTTCAAGAGCCCAAATTTCCAGGTCAGCATTGCAGCGACTTTCATTGGCAATGCGACATCTTTTTGTGAGAGGAAGTTATAAACCTTTGGGAGTTTCTGGGGAATCAATGATTGATTCTATGTTGGCTTTAAATCCTGAAATTTATGGTTCAATTAATGACCCAGAAAAAGTTGAACTTGATGGGCTTCTTTATATATTTCAGCGATTGCCCCAAGGAATAGAACAATGTAGATTTATTAAATTGATAAGTAGGGAAGGGCTTGAAGAAACTGATTTTATACCCTTAATTCCTAGTAAAAGAAGAAGGAACTGTTATCGAATTGATGAATCTCAAATGTATATTGAAATGACGAGAGGCAGCAGCGATGTATTCGATGTTTTAACCCATCTAACCTTCATGTATATTGAATCTGAGAAGATAAGGAAAAACAGCACGGATGCAAAAAATAGAAAAAACAGAACCTGGGCTATGTTAGAAGCTACTGTTAATGATTTACGTTCAGGAAAGGGCATAAAGGTTGAAGTTGGGTACACATATTTAAGTTCCATTTTAGGAAGGACTTTCAAGGAAATTTCAGTAGCAAGCAAGAAATTTGATGATTCTGAAGAGATAAATAGTTTGTTCGAAATAGTATATGATCTTGGGAGACTTAGTATGGATGAATATTTTCTAGAAAAGGACCGTGAAATAAGTTTTTCTTCTTCACTAAGGGAGAAATTAGGCCACCATTTTTATGGGGAGGAATGGGCTGATAACATCAAAGAATTTTTATGGAACAAAGGATTGTTTAACAAAGAAATACATATTATAAGTGCTAATTTGCACAGTGTTATGAATACTTTGTATGCACAGGAAGCTTTAAAAGCAAAAATAAAAAGCAAACCATTAATTGAGATTGCTAAAATTCTTAGCGAAAGTAACGGTGAGTTTAGAAAGAAAGTAACAGATTTTGCTTTCCAATACGGGATGTATGAATTGAACAATCAAAGCGGAACTAATATTTCAGTTCAAATTATTGATTGTTCTAAAGTAAATCCGAATATTTTGTCCGGGGAATTTGGTGGTCATATTACTCAAGAAGCCTTGCAAAATAAGGTTTTAATAGTGATGGATTATGCTTTTGGAGAACAGGCATATGAAACGATGGATGAATTATTAAAACCCTTTGATAAAGATGGGAAAAAGTTTAAAATGGATATCCATTCAATTAATATTATGGGGAAAGCTGGTATTCTTGAAGGAGGGAAAGGTGATATAATGATCCCAACTGCACATGTTTTTGAGGGTAGTGCTGATAATTATCCTTTTGAAAATGATTTTAAAAAAGACGATTTTTCTGACAGTGGACTTGGAGTTTACGAAGGGACCATGATTACAGTGCTAGGTACATCTTTACAAAATAGGGATATATTGAGTTATTTCCTAAAATCTTCATGGGGTGCGATAGGAATTGAAATGGAGGGAGCTCATTATCAGAAAGCAATACAAACTGCTTCAAAAATTAGAATGAACATAAGATCTGATGTGAAATTAAGATATGCTTATTATGCTTCTGATAATCCTTTAGAATCTGGAAGTACATTAACTTCTGGGCCGCTAGGTATAGAGGGAGTAAAGCCAACCTATCTGATAACATCGAATATATTAAAGAGAATATTTACATAGAAAAGATGAATGTACAGGAAATAATGGTTGAATTGGAAAAATATGGAAATGAATCAACCAAAAGGGTATTAATGAATCATGGTGCTAAGGAGCCATTTTTCGGCGTAAAAGTGGCAGATTTAAAGAAAATTGTGAAAAAAGTTAAAACAAATCATGATTTAGCCATGGCACTTTACAAAACTGGAAATTCTGACGCGATGTATCTGGCAGGGCTCATAGCTGATGAATCTCGGATGTCTAAGGAAGATATTCAAGAATGGGTGGAAGAAGCATATTGGTATATGCTGAGTGAATATACCGTTCCTTGGGTTGCATCTGAAAGTTTGTATGGCGAAGAATTAGCCGATGAATGGATTCAATCTGAAAATGAAAGAGTTGCATCTGCTGGTTGGGCAACATGGTCTAATTTAGTTCTGATTCGAAAGGACGAAGATTTAGAGATTAAGAAATTAAGACAACTTATGAAAAAAGCAGAGTCTGGAATTCATATTGGTCAAAATAGGATAAATTACACAAAAAACGGATTTATTTTAGCCGCAGGCGCAGCCGTTAAAGAATTAACAAATGAAGCAATCCTTGCTGGTCAAAGAATCGGAATTGTAAAAGTTAATATGGGTCAAACAGCCTGTAAAGTCCCATATATTCCTGACTATTTGCACAAAATGATCAATATGAACAAAATTGGAAATAAAAAGAAATCTGCAAAATGCTGATTCGATTAAGAAATATGTGCATCTTTTCAGAATTAAATCTAAAAAATTAATGCTTTAACTCAGCGAAAATATTTTTTTTTGAGAATGCCGCAATACTTTGACTGATATATTCATCTGCTCTAAGTTTGACCTCTAACTCTGTTTTATTGCCGAAGTAAAGTTTTCCAATCTCTGCTTTTAAATGAATGGTCAGATAATTATCAAGCCAAGCGTAGTTTTCTCCATTAAAGCCTAAAAATTCTTTAAAATCGGCTAACAGTTCTTCTGGACAGTTCCATTCGCTTACGAAAGTTTTTGCATCTAATTGGATAGAAAATTCCCCTTTAATATATTTTTTAAAAATAAATTCAGCTACTTGATTTTGGGCTATGGCATTCTCTTTAGATAATTGAAAGCTATCCATTGGAATATAAATATCAGGACTTATTCCACCTCCAGCATATACAGTTCTTTTTTCAATTTTGGTTTTGAACTGAGTAGAATCTGGAATTGGAAAAGGAGAATTTCCAGATAATTCACCACTTGAAATTCGGCTTGCAATATCACCTTCATAAACATCTAAATCAGCGTAAGATTTCTGAATCAGCCTGCCACTTGGTGTAAAATATTCAGCTACTGTAAGCCTAAGTGCCCCGCCATTGCTTAGATCGTATTGTTCTTGAACCAACCCTTTTCCAAAGGTTCTTCTGCCTATTATAATACCGCGATCCCAATCTTGAATTGCCCCAGCTATTATTTCGCTTCCTGAAGCTGACCCTTCATCAACAAGTATTGCTACTTTTTCGATATTGTAAAAATTTTTTCCGGTAGTTTTGAATTCTGAAACTCGGTCACCTCGACCTTTTGTATATACTAGCAATTTGCCTTTCTCAGTAAAAATTTGATTCAAGATATTTGTTGCTTCAGGAAGAAATCCTCCTGGGTTACCTCGCAAGTCTAAAATTAAATTTTTAAAACCTCCTTCTTCGTGAATTTTTTCAAGACACTTCATGAATTCAATATAGGAGTCAGAGCTAAATCTGCTCAAACTAATAATTGCAATATCATCATCGAAAAGAAATCCTTCAGCTGACTTTACATCCACATCATCGATCTCGATGTTTACGTCCTTTATTGCTTTTGTTGCAAATTCTTTTATTTGAAGCTTGAAAATGGAGTGTTTTTCACCTTTCAACATCTCCCGCATTTTTTTGAATTCAAATTGTCGTCCAGCGATTATGGAATCATTTATTGCTACGATTTGATCCCCAATTTTCAAACCAGACTTTGCAGCTGGCCCATCTATTATAACATGATTGACACGAAGTGTATCATTCAATAAAATGGATTCTATACCGATTCCTTCAAAACTGCCCCCCATCTGATCATTAATCAATCTCATATCTTCAGGTTTGATATATACCGAATGTGGGTCTAGATGAGAAAGAATATTTTCAAAAGCATCCGTTAACAATTGATCACTGTTCACATCTTTTACATATCTGGATTCAACAAATCTTAATAATTCTTCCACCCGACCAAGTTGACCAGTTTTAAAATCATCCATTTCGATAACCATACTTTTTAATGAATCTTTTCCTGCCATTTTATAACCTCCTATCAATCCGATTATTGCAGCAAGAGAAAAAAGCAGTGGAAACCAAATTTTATATTTATGGTTTAAGCTCTCCGATTCTTTGTTTTTTACTTCCACTTAAAAGTATTTTTATGAGCAATTAATAATCAATATAATATCAAATGCTAAGATTAGTTTAAATATTCTACCAAAGTGTAAAAATAACATACTTTAAATTAAAATTAACCTTTGTTTTTTATTCGTACTATTTCAATAAAAGCAATCATAAATTCAAATTATTTCAAAAAAAATACCATATTTCCTTATTTTGTTTAATCTTGTGAAAGAAAAGAGAACATAATGAACAAAAAGCCATTGGACATTGATGAATTAGATTTGCAAATTCTTTCTGTATTAATGGAAGATGCAAAAACTCCATACACTGAGATTGGGAAAAAATTGTTTGTTTCAGGCGGAACAATTCATGTAAGAATGAAAAAATTGCAAGATCTTGGAGTTGTAAAGGGCGCATATTTGAATATTGATCATGTGTTACTAGGTTATGATCTTAGTGCTTTTTTAGGAATTTATTTGGAAAAAAGTTCAATGTACGATGCAGTCATAGAAGGCTTACGACTTATTCCTGAAATTGTTTCCGCACATTACACAACTGGGGTCTATAGCATTTTTGCTAGAGTAATTTGTAAAGACACGGATCATTTAAGGCAAGTTCTTTCTGGGAAAGTGCAAAAAATTGCAGGCATTCAGCGAACGGAAACATTTATTTCTTTAGAAGAAAGTATCCAACGACCTGTAAACCTTTCATAAAAAACTCGATTTTCAAAATCCTGAATTATTAATGATTGAACAAAAAAAAGAGGAAACATTTCTGAATCCTCTCTAATTTTTAAATTAATCATGAGTTATTTAAGCACCTAAGTAATGTTTTAACAACTTACTCCTAGAAGCACTTCTCAATTTATTAATTGCTTTATCCTTAATCTGTCTTACTCTTTCTCTGGTAAGTCCAAATTTCTCGCCTATGTCTTCAAGAGACATAGGGTGTTCAACGCCAATGCCGAAATATAATTTAATTACATCGCATTGCCTGTCCGTCAGAGTACTTAAAGACCTTTCAATTTCCCTTCTTAAAGATTCTCCATATTCTAATTTCGAATCGGTAAGTGGTGTTCCAGAATTTTCAAGTACATCGAGTAATGAATTATCTTCACCTTCAACAAAAGGAGCATCCATAGACACATGTCTAGCGGCTACACCTAAAGTGGTTTCTACTTCTTCAGTAGGAATGTCTAAGAGTTCGGCTAACTCTTCAGACGATGGTTCACGTTCAAATTCTTGCTCCAGTTCTGAGAACGCTCGATTGATCTTGTTTAAGGAACCGACTTTGTTCAGCGGTAACCTTACTATCCGAGATTGTTCTGCTAAAGCCTGAAGGATAGATTGACGAATCCACCATACAGCATAAGAAATAAATTTAAATCCTCTTGTTTCATCAAACCGTTGTGCGGCTTTGATTAGACCTAAATTTCCTTCATTGATCAAATCACTCAATGATAAGCCTTGATTTTGATATTGTTTTGCCACCGATACTACGAATCTGAGGTTGGCCTTAGTTAATCTTTCAAGTGCTTCTTGATTACCTTCTTTGATCTGTTTTGCTAATTCTACCTCTTCTTCCGGAGTAAGTAAATCTACTTTTCCGATTTCTTGCAGGTATTTTTCAAGGGATTGACTCTCCCTATTTGTAATAGACTTCGTGATTTTAAGTTGCCTCATTAATCTACTTTTGGTATTATTAGCTAATTAGAAAATATTGTACCAACTTTTATGTCAGCCCAATTTTTTTACGAAACCGCAAAATTAACATTATTTAATGCAGAATCAAAATAGAATTGTCATTGTTTAACAACAAATACTTAACTATTAATTAAATCTCTCTAAAAAAAGTTCAAAATATTTGATAAAATGGAATATTTATTTTTAATTGCGCCTTATCGTGAAAATCTCCGATTGTTTTGATTAATAATTTACATCATAGATAATACTTTGAAAATGAGTAGAATGCAAATAAGAATGGAGTTTATATTTAGAGCTTCTCCAGCCATTTTATATACCTTCCTTACAACGCCTTCCTGCCTAATCCGTTGGTTTTGCGATGAAGTAGATATCCAAAATGATATCTATACTTTTTCGTGGAATGGAGCAGACGAAATTGCTGAACTTATTGATGATATAGAAGAAGAAAGACTAAAATTCCAATGGCAAGAAGCAGATTCAAATGAATATTTGGAATTTAAAATGTATAAATCTGATGTCACCAATGAGACAATTCTTGAAATTCATGATTGGTGCGATGATGACGAAGAAAAAGAGATAAGAGATTTATGGGCTTCTCAGATTAAAGCACTTAGACAAGAATGTGGCGGATAAATATTTAATCTTTTTATTCTATGGAAATATGAATTTTAAAATATTCTTAGGTTCATTTTTGAATTAACATCATTTCCTCAATAATTTTGATAATTTTAGTATGCTCCTGATTTAGTTTGCTCCTGCTTTGGAATGAGTTTTGCTTTTGATTGTGGATGCTAACTTTTTTTACCTAAAATTGGCTTTTCTCTTTTCTAGAAATGCATTTATGCCTTCTTTTCCTTCGTCCGAAACCATCAATGAACCGAAGTTTTGCATTTCAAAATCAAAGCCATTAATTTTTTTATCGAAATAACTATTTATAGTTTTTATTGCAGTTGCCACAGCTTTTGGTCCGTTGCGTGCTATTTTGGCAATTAATTCTTTTGCTTTTATCAAGCATTGATCTGGGGTAACCACATGATTCACGAGACCAAGAGTTAATGCCGTTGGCGCATTAATCATGTCACCTGTTAATATATATTCTAATGCTTTGGATTTACCAATCAATTGAACCAATCTTTGGGTTCCACCGTATCCTGGAATCAAACCTAATTTAACTTCTGGCATGCCAAATAAAGCGTTTTCAGAAGCAACTCGCATGTGGCATGCCATTGCTAACTCACAACCACCACCTAATGCAAAACCATTAACAGCAGCAATTACTGGTTTAGGATAATTTTCAATATAATTAAATACATCATGACCTTCTTTTGACACGGCAATGCCTGCAGATTCAGTTAAATTAGGAAATCCTTTTATATCAGCTCCTGCTGCAAAAGCTTTTTCACCGGTACCTGTTATTATAACACCATTTAATTCTTGGTTATTTGCTTGTTTTTTTAATGCTTCACCAATTTGTAGAATTAATTCTGGCTTTAGAGCATTCAATGCTTCTGGTCGATTAATGGAAATAATCAATATTTTATCATCTAATTCTGTCAAGATATATTCCATGTTGAATTTTAATTTAATAAGATAAATGAAGGATTAAATTCTAAAATCTTAAAAATAATTTATTTTGTACGTTTCAATGAACATTGTACAAAGTTAATTAAACCGACTTTCGTTCACAGTAAACTATATAAAAACGGGGTGTGATTTTGCGAAGTAATGGCCTAAACCCTAAGCTTTGTTTGGTTTCGTCGATCCATTGCTCGGAATGAATAATTTGCCAACCTGCTTTTTCCAATAACATATCAAATTGCTTGGGTTCAAATTCATGATAATGTCTGTCAAATGGATCGTCTTTGTTCCAATAAGCATTTGCGAACCATAATTTTAACGGAACTGAAGCAATAAGTTTTTCAGCTTTAGTCTCCTTTAATAATGGAAATGGAGAAACCAAATGCTCTAAAATTTCAAAAGCAGTCAAAATTTTGAAATCTTTGTTTTTAACAATTTCGAAATTTAAATCAAGATCAATCCCTGGTGGGCTATTGGTTACCTTATACCCATTTTTTTCCATCAAATAAGAAAGTGGATTTATTGGGCCTAAATCTAAAATATGTTCCGAAGTGTCAACATAATTTTTTAGAAAATTAAATGTTTTTTTAAATCGCCAATCATGTACCGAAGCATAAATGCTATCTTTATCTATTTCTTTCATCCATTAAAAATTGGTCAAATGTTTTTTTCAAAAATACTATTATTTATTATGGCGGATAAAAATAGGTTAGATAAGCAACAGTTGAAAATTAATTGGTGGATAAATGAAGTAAATTGGTAATTTAATTTCTAAGAAGATTTATTGTCTAAATAGTAAAAAGATAATATAAACCCTCAATTATTGATTAAATAGGTAACGATGAAAATAGGAATGATCTTGGATAACGAATTTACTGGTGATATGAGAGTGGAGAATGAAGTTATATCACTGACAGAAGCTGGATTTCAAGTATTTGTATTGTGCTTTAACTACGGTAAGAAAGAATCTTATGAAACGTTTCATGGAGCTCATATCATTCGGATTAAAATTAATCCATTTATTAAGAATAAAATGAAAGGGTTGGCAAATACAACCTTTAAATTTTATAGACAGTATTGGTCTAAAAAAATTATCCAATTTGTTGAACAAAATAATATTGACGTACTTCATGTTCATGATTTATACCTTTTAGGCGGTGCATTCAAGGCAACCAAAAAAATTAAAAACAATATTCCTATAGTTTCTGATCTGCATGAAAATTATCCAGAAGCTCTAAAATATTATAAGTTTAGCAATACTTTCCCAGGGAATTTGCTGATTTCAATACCAAAGTGGGAAAGAACCGAAATTGAATGGGTTAACCAAGCAGACTATGTTATTACTGTTATAGAAGAAGCAGTAGAAAGATACGAGCAACTTGGGGTTGATACAAGTAAAATCTCCGTTGTTGCCAACTATGTCAATAGGGTTGAATTTTCAAATGATGTCATTGATAAAGAAATAGAAAAGAAATATAATGGCAATTTTACTATGTTGTACGTTGGCGGATTTGATACCCATAGAGGGTTGGAAAGTGTGTTAAAATCTCTACCGTTATTAAAGTATGAAATCCCAAATGTGAAGTTGATCTTGGTTGGCAAAGGAAGAAATGAGGATGATCTCAGGCAGTTGGCAATTGAATTAGGTGTTGTTGAAAATGTTGATTTTGAAGGATGGCAATTACCTGAAAAATTACCATCTTACATAAGAAGTAGTAATGTTTGTCTTATTCCACATTTAAAAACCGGTCATACAGATAATACCATACCCCACAAATTATTTCAATATATGTTTCTTCAAAAGCCAGTTATCTCCACAGATTGCAAACCTCTAAAAAGAATTATTAATTCTTCAAAAGCAGGCATAATATATAGTTCTGATAATGAAATAGAATTGGCATCAGCAGTCAAATTTCTTTATGATAATCCTGAAGATGCTGCAATAATGGGAAGGAATGGTTTAAAAGCTGTAAATGAAACTTATAATTGGAAGCATACTGCAAAGAATTTAATTAAATTGTATAAGCAAATTGAGGAATCATTTGACTTTCAAAACAATAAAAAATTTGATAAGCCTTAAATTCTTCCTTTGATATTGGTGTAGATTTGTTTTGGTGTTGTTTTTGTATTTTATTCATTAGCAGCGTCATTATTTAAAACCATTTGAATAGGATTAATAAAGACCACAACAAATAAATGGGAATAATTAAGGATCAAAGTGTTAAAAACTCGATATTAAGTTATTTTGGAGTAGCTATAGGTGTGATAAGTGCTTTGTTGATCTATCCTTTAAATACAGAGGCATATGGTTTAGCACAATTTTTATATAGTACAGCTTTTTTTCTCCTTCCATTCGCTAGCTTTGGCATTACCTCTGGAATAATAAAGTTTTTCCCACGATTCAGAACAACTGATTCTAATGAGCATAATGGGTTCCTTTTTCTTATTTTATCCATTGGCTTATCAGGTTTTGTAGCTTTTCTAATTGTTTTTTTCTTATTTCAACCATATATTATATCCTTTCTGTCAAATCTTGGATTTGATCAGAATATCCTTGTTCCAAATATTCCTTACATTTTAAGTTTATTATTGTTATTGTTGTTGATTTTTATTTTCACTTTTTTTCTCAACAACATGAAGGAAATAGTAGTACCCAATTTCCTTCATTTGACATTGTATAAGATTTTTCTTCCAATAATTATATTTTTAAATTTCAAGCAAATCATTGAAAATTCCACCTTTAGTTTATCTATTGTAATCTATTTCATTTTCGTTTTGATTGCTTTGATTATTTACACAATGTATCTCGGACAATTTAATTTAAAACCATTCTCGAAAGGATTCATTACAAAACCATTGCGTAGAGAAATCATAAGCTATTTGAGTTATTCGAATTTGAATATCATTGGAAATACTTTGGCGTTTAGAATTGATTTGATAATGGTCGCAATGATGCTTGGATTTCAAATGACAGGTACTTATGGAATTTTGTTCGCTTTAGCTGGTACGATTGACATTCCAAATCAATCCATAATACAAATTGCTGCGCCAGTTATTTCTGATTCCTGGGAGAAAAATGATATCAAAGAAATTAACAACATTTATAGGAAGTCATCTATTACCTTAATTACTTTTGGAACGTTCTTGTTTTTGGGAACGTGGCTTTGCTTAGACAGTATTCTTGAACTATCCACAAATACAAAACTGCTTTCTAGTGTAAAATATATTTTCTTTTTTCTGGGACTAGCCAAGCTTATTGATATGGTAACTGGGGTGAATACTCAAATTATTATTTTTTCCAAATATTTTAAATACAACTTAATTTTCATACTTATTTTGGGGATAGTCAATGTGGTTAGTAATTATTTTTTGATATTGGAATTTAATGTAGTTGGTGCTGCAATGGCAACTTTTGCAGCAATGCTCATTATAAACTTAGTGAAATTGTTATTTATTTATATAAAGGTTGGAATTCACCCTTTTTCCAAAAGTACAGGAATGCTTTTAATCATAGGGATGGTGTCTTATGCGATTGCATTTTACATTCCTAATTTGGAAAATCCATTTCTCAATATTTTTGTAAAGGGCAGTGTATTTTCAATCTTGTACATTCCGGCAATTTTATTTTATAATATTTCACCTGAGATTAATTTATTAATCAATCAATATTACACTAAGGTAATGAATAGGTTAAAATGATTTATTTCAATCCTATTTATTGTTTTGGGAGATTAAGCATTTTTTTATTTAAATAAAATTTAGTTTTTGAAACCTATTAAAACATTATTGATCTGTTACTATTGGCCTCCGACGAGTGGGGGTGGAGTAATGCGTTGGTTGAAGATGTCGAAATATTGGAATGATGAATGCAATGAGCTCATTGTGTACACACCAGAATTAGTTGAATTTCCTGCCTATGACGAAACTTTGCTAGCCCAAGTACCAAAAAATGTAAAAATTATCAAAAACAAAATATGGGAACCGTATAAGATTTATAAAAGATTTACAGGCAAAAAGAATACATATTCAGGATTTATTAATGAAAAAGAAAAATCAAATTGGAAGGATAAATTATCCGTTTGGATTAGGAGCAATTTCTTTATTCCAGATGCTAGAACCTTTTGGATAAAACCAAGCATAAAATACCTTTATTCATACTTAAAAGAAAACCCAATCGATGTTATTATATCTACAGGTCCGCCGCACAGCATGCATCTCATAGCTCTAGGTCTGAAGAAAAAATTAAATATAAAATGGATTGCTGATTTTAGAGATCCTTGGACTGATATTGATTATGCAGATGAGTTAAAGCTAACAGATTTTGCGCAAAAAAAGCATGAAAAATTGGAAAGACAAGTGCTAGAAAATGCCGACAAAGTAGTCACAGTAAGTTGGTCCTGGCAAAAGGATCTAGGAGCATTAGGTTCGAGAACAGACATCGAATTGATCACCAATGGGTTCGATCCAGCTGATTTTATAGATTGTGATAGTACCTACAATGAGAAATTTAGTATTTGTCATTTGGGATCGATGAATTCAAAAAGAAATCCTGAAAATTTATGGGAAGTGATAAGTGCATTGTGTCTAGAAAATCAAGAATTCAAGCAACATTTGGAAATAAAATTAATAGGACAAGTGGATGCATCCATTATTAAATCCATTGAAAATTTGGATCTAAATTCATATTTGCAGAAAATTGATTTTCTTCCGCACAAAAATGGTTTAATGGAATTAAATTCATCTTCTATTTTATTGCTTCCAATAAATTTAAAAGCTCATTCTGAAGGCATAATTCCAGGGAAAGTATACGAATACTTAGCGACAGGTAAACCAATATTAGCAATAGGTTCAAAAGATTCCGACATCAAATATATTATTGAAAATTCTAAGAATGCTATTTTACTCGATTATCAAGATTCCGCTGAAATGAAGTCATTTATTTGGAATGAATTTATAAATTTCAAAAGCAACTCGGCTACGAACAAAACTGAAGCTAATAATCAGTATTCAAGAAAAGAATTGGCTAATAGGTACAAGCAACTCGTTAAAAATTTAACTCAGAAAATTTAAAGTATAAGCATTTATAGCCCAAATTGCCTTCATTAAAGAAGTTTTCTAGATTTATTTTGAAAATAAAATTCTGTTTACAAAATAAATATTGTTATTGATTTTAAAACCTCCATTCACTTTAATGAGCAGTTCGAAAAATTAATTAAATACTTTGAAGCAAAAAATTAATATGCTTTCAAACGGTTTTCTTTTTTCTGAATTTTTCAAAATAAATAAATAATCCTAACAAAAGAACTAGAATAACGGAACAAATTAAAGAGATCAATTCACCTGTTTTATAAGTTTGAGGATCGAATTTGAATATTATTTCATGACTGCCAGCAGGAACTTTCATAGCTCTTAAAGCATAATTTACTCGAATATGCTCAACAGGTTCGCCATCCAAATAAGCCTGCCAACCCTTATTAGGACCGTACCACATTTCGGAGAATACAGCGAATTTATTACCATTTCCTGTCGTTGTATAAGTTAATTTATTTGGAGCGTATTCAGTCAATTGAATTCGAGCATTCTCTGGCTTTTCAATGTTCCAACCATCGAAATATTTCTCGAATTCTCTATTTACTAATGCTTTTGAACTTGGATCAAAACCAGAAAGTCCATTGATTTCTTCAAGATTGGTTTTTAATAAAATAACACTATCTACAAACCAAGCATTACCAAGAGCGTTTATGTTCACTTGGAAATTTAATTGACCTTCTTGATTTGAAGTAATAAAATACTTTGTGTTGAACATATTGAAAACACTAAGATTCCCTTTGGAGAAATGATAATCTATCAAATCCTGAGCACGTTGTAATTTTGCTGGATTATAACCTCCGATTGTTTTATGAAAGTAAGAAGCAAAAGAAGAATTAAAAGGATCGCCAGATACATCGTGCACCCGATAATGAATATCCGTATCTTTTAAAATTGCTTGATCCACATTTCTAGGCTGATAAGTTTGATTTATAGCTCTTTCGTCTTCAAAATCGTCAGAGTTTAAATATCTTTTGTCCACTCCCCATAAATCAATAAGAGTCAATATACTTAGACCAATGATAACATATATTTTGCCTATTTTATTTTTTAAATACATCCATATCAGGCCAGCAGATAGGGCGATAAATAAGAAAGATCGCAGAGAATCTTTAAACAAAAGGCTTTTTCTATCTTTTACTATAGCATCAACATCGTATCCCATTTGGCCATAACGAGCATCATTCGCACCATTAAAATCAAATATCGAAGAACCCAATACTGCAAAAACTAGGCATGTTGCTAACAAAACTCCACCAGCTATGTATAACTTTTGAATTAACCTTATTTTTTCTTGAGACTGAAATAATTGATGTAACCCCAAAATTCCCAGAAAAGGAATTAGTATTGAAGTAATACTAAGCACAGAATTTGGAGTTCTGAATTTATTGAACATTGGAAAATAATCAAAAAATAATTTGTTAAACCATTCTAGATTTTTTCCCATTGAAAACATGAATGTTAAAATTACTGCTATCAAGAGCCACCATTTGACTCTATCGTTAACAGTGAAAAGTCCAAGAATAAATAGAAAAAACATCACCGCACCAAAATATATTGGGCCACTGGTACTTGGCAATCCACCCCAATACAAAGGACCTTTATCAATATTTGCCCTACCT
Organism: Bacteroidota bacterium; assembly: GCA_024642705.1. Lineage (GTDB taxonomy): Bacteria > Bacteroidota > Bacteroidia > Chitinophagales > Saprospiraceae > Portibacter. Next base: position 211,311 of record JAHEAQ010000002.1, read on the forward strand.
TTTAAACTCTTAACTAAAGCAGAATTTTTAGATATGGGTTCAGCACTACCTCCACCCACAAATCCAGGAATATAAGAAGAAAATAAATCTAAAATTCCATTGCTCCAATTCATGGCATAATTGAATTCCAATCCATCCGTCTCACTGCTACTTGCAGCATCTGAGGATTTTGTTTCAATAATGGGTTTGCCCCTCATTGTGTCTGCTCCAAATTCATAGGTTGTCAATAATTTGGATCCAGCTGTACCTGCAGCAATTAATGTGCATAAGATTAATAAACCAGAAGCGATTCCAAAATCTTTAATTCTTTTTTCTTTTATGTGTTGAACCAGTTCAAAAATGACATAAATTCCTAGGATTAAACCCAAATAAAAAGTCATTTGAAAGTGATTGGAATAAATGTTAATTGCTAACCCAATTAAAAAGGTGGTAGCTCCCAACAAAAGTTGTTTTCGGTATGCAAGTATAGTTCCAGAAATGATTAATGAACTGACCATTAAAGCTCGGATTTTGCTCGTGTGACCTGCTTCAAACAAAACTAAATTGTTAGTTGTAAAACTGAATGCAATTGCACCGAGGATGCTCAACCATGGATTGACACCAAGCAAAATCAATGCTATATAGAAAAAAACCATCCCAGAAATAAAATAACCAATTGGTCGTGCCATAAATAATTGGCTAATTTTCTCGAAGAATTTTGACACATTATTTTTTTGAGCAGCCCCAATTTGATACGTTGGCATTCCACCAAACATTGAATTCGTCCATAGAGTTTGCTCTCCTGTCTTTTTTGTAAATTCACTGGATTCATGGACCATGCCCTCATAAGAAATAATATCTCCCATTGGTAATTTCTTCCCTTGCAATTGAGGGTTGAAATATATCGCAGAAAGTAAAATAAAGATTACTACCGCAGTAATGTGTGGTAAAATTTTACTCCAATCTATTTTCATATTTAATATTTTCTTATTGATTGGCAAAGTTAATTTTTTCTACCAAACAGGATTAAGAATTATGAAGTAAAAACTTAGATACTTTTGATTTTGATATGTGGAATGGTATTAATTTTAAATATTGATTAATTTAGTGCAGCAATATATTAAAACTAAAATCTAAAAATAATGGACACTTCTCGCCGAGTTTTTTTTAACAAGCTGACTATAGGTATTGCTGCTTCAACTATCATACCTAGGATAAATTTGCAGAGCGAGGAACAAATATTTTTGAAAAATGGTGAGATTAATTGGGATGAAGTACGTAAAAATTTCCCCTTATCGAAAGAAAGAATTTATTTTAATAATGGCACATTTGGTCCTTCTCCAAATTCAGTTATCGAAAAAATGAAAAATCAAATTGATGAGATTAATGCAACAGGGGATTATGGCAGCACTTCTAGTACCATTAATTCTGTGGCACATTTCATTAATGCGGAAGAATCAGAAATAGCATTAACTCATAATACCACCGAAGGCATCAATATTATGGCTTTTGGAGTGAAAATGAAAGCTGATGATGAAATTATTATGTGCAGTCATGAGCATGTTGGAAATGCAATGCCATGGTTAAATAGAGCAAAAAGAGATCATTTGAAAATTAGAGTTTTCGATCCTGGAAATACGAGAGAAGAAAATATTTCAGCAATTAAATCTTTAATCAATTCAAAAACAAGAGTTATTGCTATTCCCCATATTCCATGCACGACTGGTATTGTTTTTCCAATTGCAGAAATTGCAGAAATTGCGAGAGAAAAAAATATTATTACTGCAATTGATGGTGCACATGGAGTTGGTACATTTAATTTAGACATTCGTTCACTTGGGGTCGATATGTACGCAAGTTGCTGTCATAAATGGTTACTAGGGCCGGCCGGGACTGGATTTGTTTTTATCAATAATGCCATTCTTCCAGATATTGAAGCAATTCATGTTGGTGCGTATTCGGATTCAGGATGGAAGTTGGACACGAAGGAACAAGAAATTCTAGGATTCAATCCAACTGCCCACCGATTTTTTTATGGAACCCAAGGGAAAGCACATTTTAGTGGAGTAGATGCTGCTATTGATTTTCACCAAAATATTGGAAGTCAAGAAATTGAAGATAGAATAAGATTTCTTAACAATTACCTTTACCAAGGATTACAGCAGTTTCCAAAAAAGCTCGACATTCTAACTCCAAAAGAGTCTGTTTCAAGACTCGCGATGGTAAGTTTTAAACCCAAAAATACCGACTATAAAGAGTTTGGTCATATATTAAATGAGGAAAAAATTCGCGTTAGACAAGTCCCAGAAAGTGGTCTTAATGCAATACGCATTTCTACACATATTTATAATTCAACGGAAGAAATCGATTATTTATTAAAAGTGATTGAAGATCGTCTTAAATAAAAGGTAGGACTAAAAATGATTTTTTAAAATAGGCTGATATTTGTTAGTAATTATAGCTTAGTAGTAGCTTATTAAAAAATTGATGATAAAACCATTAATTGAATATTTCGAAAAGTTTCTTTCATTATACGAAAAAGAAAAGTCACCCTTGAAAGTAATTTAAATTGATTTTACTTACCTAGAATTTATTTAAACCCGTATTTGCATTAGACATTCTATTTCTACTGGAAATGACTGCAAAATATACTGCTGCACTAAGTTTTTGTCATGCACCATAGTTGTAGCTATGATTTAGTCCAAAACTTCAGATTTTATTGCCATTTCAAGTCTCATTGCGAAGCCCCAATGCATAATGCTGGTTAAACCTAATTATCTACAATATTTCATGGTAATTTTTCACAATAGAATAGAAATTGGTGTCTCGCAGTTTGTCTTCTTTTATAAAACTCGATTTGTGAATTCCTTCATAATTAAAGCCAGCGTTTAATAATGTTTTGGAAGAGGCTAAATTATTTGTAAATACATTGGCTTCTAATCTAAATAATGCTTTTTCTTCAAAACATATCTCAATAAATTTTTGAATGACCATTGTCATAATACCTTGATTTCGGTAATCTTTTCCGATCCAATACCCGAATTCAGATTTATGTGATTCTACGCCATGATTGAATAATAGGCCTATTCCACCAATCATTTCTTCATTGTATCGTATTGCGTAGTTGCAAATTTGATGATTCATTTTTTCAAATTTTCTACAAATTGAAACAAAAATTTTTGCATCTTTTAATGTGTAGGGGAAAGGAATAGTTAGGGTGTTTTCATAAATCTCGCGATCATTAATATGGTTTACAATGGATTGGGCATCAGTAATTCTGACTTCGGTTATTGTTATATTTTGACTCAGTATGTAATTTGCTTTTAATTTTTTACCCATCATTTATATTAATAACAGAATGATCAAAAGTGATGTGTTTATAGTCTATGGATAGTTTCCATTAACTCTTTTCCTTCATTATTAATGGATTCCATTTTTTCAATTCCTAAAATTTTCTTTAATTTAAAAAAATTATAAATATTTTTAATATAATCATAACCTTTTAAGCCCAGCAGTCCGATGAATGGTACTAAAAACAACGAAAATGCCATTGTGCCTTTGAAAATAAGAAGTACAATAAATACCAAAAGAAAAATTAATATGTATGCACCCATAGATGCACCAACCAAAACGGATCCCCAAAATTCATTTTGAGATACGTATTTATCTCTTATTTTTTTGCCTATTAAAGCTGGAATAATATTTATCACAAGAGCGAATACAGTTGGTATGAAAATTAAAAGTCCTATAATTATTTTAACAAATCCAGGTTTTGAAAAGGAGAATTCGTCCATGGATATTTTTTTTTCACTTAGTTTATCTTTTATATTTCTAATCTTAATTTTTAAGTCATCAAAATCTGAAACTTTTGATAATTTTTCACTTATTTTTCGCTGTTCATTGAAGATTTTGTAATTATCGTAATCTGTTAAAAATGATCCATTTACTTTATTTTGCCAAAGGTGTATGTCGAGTACATCATTCAAATCTTTTGATCTGCTAGCATCTTTAAGGATAAGAAGTTGTTCAGACATTTTAGATTCAATTTCCCTTGTAAGGCCTAATATTTCTTTTTGCAACAATTTTTCATCTGCTGGGAATTTCGGAACAATTGCCTTGCCAATATTAATGGTTACAAAGGATTGGAATTGATTAGAGCTACTATAATTTACGCCGATAGGAATGATTTTAAGAGGCAAATCTGGATACAAAGCAAGAGTTTCCATCGCCATTCTTGCCGTTCCTTTTTTGATGGGACGCAAATTTTTGACTTCGATGGTGCTTGCTTCTGGGAAAATAAGAATGGCTTTACCTTCAGCAAGGGTAGTGTAGCTAATATTCATTATTTCTCTGTTGTTCCTTAATTTCTCATAACCATCCACAAATCTAAAAATCGGAACTTGGTTAGTGCCTCTCATTAGAAATCCCAATAAAGGGCGTTCAAATAAGTCACCTCTAACTAGAAAATGAAGCACTCTCGGAAAGAAGCAAGCCATTAAACAAGGTTCAAGGAATCCTGTCGGGTGATTGCTACACAATAACAAAGGACCTTTAGAAGGAAGATTTTCTAAACCATTAATAGTAATCCTTCTAAAATATGCTTTAAGAGCAATTCTCGTAATGGGTCTCAGAATATAGTAGAGCATTATTAAATTTGCTTAATTTTGTACAATAATAATAAATATTGTAAGAATTGAATGAAAATGTAAAGCATCTAATTGTAATTTCTGGGCCAACAGCTGTCGGGAAATCAGAATTAACTATTGAATTAGCTTTAAGATTTGGTTCTGAAATTATTTCTTGTGATAGCAGACAATTTTACAAAGAAATGAGTATTGGAACTGCAAAACCAACAACTGATGATTTATTAAAAGTAAAACATCATTTTATTGATTCACTTTCTATCAAAGAAGATTTTTCTTCTGGAGATTTTGAAAAACAAGGGTTATTGCTTCTTGAAGATCTATTCGTAAAACACAATATTTTGTTTTTAACCGGCGGTTCCGGGCTGTATATCAAAGCATTGTGTGAAGGTTTTGATGATTATCCACAAGTAGATTCCAAAGTATTTGATAAACTGAATTTTGAAATAAAGGAATATGGGATCTCAAAATTACAGGAGCGATTAAAAATTTTAGATTTCGATTATTATAGTTCTTGCGATATTGATAATCCGCAAAGAATTATTAGGGCTTTATCAATTATTGAAACTTCGGGAAAAAAATTTAGTTCTTTTCATAAAAAAATAAAGAAGGCAAGACCATTTCAAACAACTTATATTATTTTAAACAGAGATCGAAATGAAACTTATGCGAGAATTAACGAGCGAGTTGAAAAAATGTTTGAAGAAGGTTTGTTGTTGGAAGTAAAATCCTTAATCGAAAATAAATATTCTAATGCTTTGCAAACTGTGGGATACCAGGAGTTGTTTAGTTATTTCGATGGGGAAGTAAGTTTAGAGGAAGCAAAAGAATTGATCAAACGCAATTCAAGACGATATGCAAAAAGGCAACTTACATGGTTTAGAAAAATGCAAGAAGCAAAATGGTTCCATCCAGACCAAAAAGAAGATATTATTGATTTAATCCATAATATTATTCATAAATGAAATCAGGGTCTATTCCATTCACTCTATAATAAAATAAAAAAAGTTCTTTTAATTTACCAATATCATAAGTATAACTTGTAAAATCGACTAACCAATCATCAGTATACAGGTATTTTGAAAGTTGACCAATATATGTTCTATTTTCTTTCATTCTAATTACAGGCCCAAAATAATCAGCATATTTTTTATAAATTAAAGTAGTAATTACGCCGTCTTCTTTAATGAAAAAATGGTCTTTTTTATCAATATCTTTATAAAAGTATAACGATTTTTGGCCTTCAATAATAGGAAGAATTAGTCCGTAGTCTTTCCTTAATTTTGGAGTTTTTTCACTGTCTAATTGATTTTTTCTATCTGAACTGCTTTCAACTTCGACATTAGCCCCAAAATAAGTTATGTTTTTTAGGGTCATACTTTTGATTTCAGAACTATTTATTTTTTCAACTTTTGAACTTTTACTTTTATAATATTTTAAAGTTGAAAAGTTTGATAATGGATCTTTAAATTCAATTAAACCTTTTTTTGAACTTCCGTCTACAAACTCTATGGTTACTTTTTCAAGATTTTTTTGGCTAAGTAATCCATTAGAGGAAATAAAAAAAAGGAATAAAAGAAAGATGATATGATTTGGTTTCGTTTGAAAATTCATTATTTACTTTTAGACATAAACGACAAAATTTAGAAAAAAGTTAAATTTTTAAACTTTATTTTGACGATAAAAATTTAATTGTAATTATTAAAAATAGCTTTTTTCTTCCTAAGAGTTTGCATTTATTTCACAGAGGAATTAAAAAAAAGAATAAAAAACGATTTTTTTGAGCGTAGAAAAGGAAAACCGATAATTCAATATGTAAAGCCACAATAAAAACTTTCATAATTCAATAAAATCAATGGTTAAATGTTAAAATTTTAAATTTTCTTAAATATTTAAGGACATTTTACCTTTTTTCAACACTAATACCATAGAACCAAAAATTATACAGTTACTATGGACACGATTCACTTATTTGAAAATGGCTATTACCACATTAGCAATAAAGCAGTTGCAAAATGTTTTTTATTTAAAAATGAAGAAGATTGTAATCGGATCAAAATGCGAATTGAAAAAACATTATCGCCAATCTGTGACATTTTGGCATTTGGATTTTCGCATGATGAATTTCAAATGGTTGTCAAGCTGAAAAGCCGCAAGACTTTTGAAACTTATTACCTGAATAAATACGAGCAAGATGTGGGTTTCGAAAAAAAGATTCCAGAGACTACATATTTGTTTGCTAATGCAATGTCAAATCTCCAATCTGGCTATGCAAAATGGTTCAATCACAAATATAAAAGAGATGGTGGTTTGATGAAGGGTCGTTATTTGCGTCGACTTATAGAAAGTAGGGAAGATTTGGCGGAGACCATTAGTTTAGTAAATATTATGAAAGAGATTAAGCAAAGAGATAAAATCTGGACATTTAGGCGCAAGGGTTCAGAATTAGGAGAGGGTGAATTAAAAAGCAACGGTGCAAGGAGTAGTTGGAATTTCTATAATTTAGGTGAGAAAATAGAAGGTATTTCTTGCTTCAAGCATTATAGAAAAGTATATCTACGAGGTCATTTTAATAATTTGCCTCCAAAGCGATTAATTGCAAATGACTCAACCGAAAAGTTAGAAAATTTACTCTCTTTTATGTTTTTAAAGGCAAGAAAATAATTTTCGGCCTCTTTGTATCTATTTTTCTTAATTGTTAACGAACGTTAACCCTGTACTGTTTTTGCTTATTGCATATGACCTCAAATTTCAATTTGTCCCTACCAACTTACGCGAGTAATTTTGTATGGCAGATATTAAGTTTTGCTTAATGTAGAAAAATGGTGCACTGCTTTAAGTTTTTCACAGACTTCGTAATGCTGATTTTGATTATTGGCAAATATTGCATTTTTTAACAAATTAAATTCTCATCCTGAAACTCTTAGTAAAAATTCGTATTTTTTAATATGAAATTCAATTTAATCTGGTTGGCTCAAAAAAGCTTCTGTAAATTCATAATTGATATTATTTTAACTAAAATTCTATTTTTGTCGTTTAATAGAAAACAAAAAATTGAAAAACAAACTTTTAAATATTGTCCTCTTAGGATTTTTAATTTTCCAGGGATGCCTGTCAGACATTAGACCCAAAGAATATAGAAACAATGAAACATTTAGTGATGCAAGCCATGAAAAAGCCGTTAACATCCTTCAAAAATATGCCAATAATGCTGGTTTCGAAAAATGGAATAAAATAAAAAGTTATGAAGTCGATTTGTCTGATGATTTCTTCGGATTAAAAGGCAAAATAGCAAGTCCTTATCCATCAAAGAAAAATCTGTTCCATCTAAAATATGACCCTACAGAATTTTGTGGAACTTTGGAATTTAAAATCGGGAAGAATACCAATAACATTTGGGGAAACTGCAACGGTATAACATATTCTAAAATTGATCTATCTGCACCCCTAGTTAAGAATAAAAACAAAGACATAAAATTTTGGTTGCCAACTTATCAATATTTTATAGAATTTCCATTTCGAATTTCAAATTCAAACATTATTTATCATTTAGGAACCAAAAAGTATGGATTAAATAATTATGACTTAATATTGGTTTCATGGAATTCAGCTCAACCACAAAGGAAACTTGATCAATATCTCCTTTGGGTTAACCAAAGCTCAGGATTAATTGATAAACTGCAATTTACAATAAGGGAGCAAGGAGCTTTTTTTAAAGGAACAGCAATTATTGATGATTACCGCAGTTATGATGGTATTCTAATCCCGTCAATTATTAAAATTTATACTAAAGAAAACTCTACAAAACCTCTCCATATAATGAGGATACTTAATTTTATGCCAAATAGATTTGACCCAGCAATACTAAAATTTGAATAAATTCTTATGTAATTTAAAAATCATTTTTTTTACAAGTTTAACTGGCTAAAATATTCAAAAATCAAAGGGCTCTAATTTTAAAGGATTATAAAATTTATTTTTTTTCACCAAAATAAAAGTTAGGTTTTTGATTGTTTTCTTATTTATTATCAAAGAAAATACATTTCTTTATTGCGAAATTCAAAAAAGTTTTCAAAATATCAATTGTCTTAAATTAATAAATGAAGAATACCTATTTTGACCTTATAGACCAGACTTATTATTTTCCTCAGGAAGGATTCGATCTGAGAGACGGATACTTAACGTTCCATGGTGTATCTTTAAAATACTTGATTGAAAAATATGGAACTCCAATTAGATTGGTTTATTTGCCGAGAATAGGAGAGCAAATCAAAAAAGCAAGAAACTTGTTCAATAGATCCATTAAGAAAAATGGTTATAAAGGAAAATATTATTACTGTTATTGTACAAAATGTTGTCATTTTTCTCATGTACTTAAGGCCGCATTGAAGGAAAATGTCAATCTTGAAACTTCTTCATCTTTTGATTTAGATTTGATTGAAAAGCTTTACCAAGAGGGCTTAATCACCAATAAAATAATTCTAATTCACAATGGTTACAAAACCAACGAATATTTAGAGAAAATAATTAATATTCAAAATCAAGGTTTTACCAACTCAGTTTTAGTCTTGGATAGCATTCGAGAATTAGATCGAATTAAGGGCAAACGAATCAGTGGAAAAGTTAAAATAGGCATAAGAATGGCAATTAATGAAGAGCCTCAATCTGCGTATTATACTTCAAGATTAGGAATTCGACAAAATGAAATCATTGACTTTTATATGAAAAATATAAAGGATAATCCTGATGTTGAGTTGAAAATGCTACATTTTTTTGTGGATTCTGGAATCAAGGATAATATTTACTATTGGGGGGAATTTCAAAAGGCCATAAAATTATTCATTGAACTGAAAAAAATATGCCCAACGCTAAAAGCTTTTAATCTTGGTGGTGGCTTTCCAATTCGAAACAATCTTGGTTTTGAATATGATTTTGATTATATGATTAATGAAATTGTAAAAAACATCAAAGAATCTTGCAATGAAGCAGGGGTAGAAGAGCCAGATATTTTTACGGAATTTGGAAAATATACAGTTGGAGAAAGTGGAGCAACAATCTTCTCCGTATTAGAGCACAAAAGACAGAATGATGCCGAACATTGGTATATCGTTGATAACAGTTTGATGAACACTATTCCAGATGCATGGTCTATTTTAGAGAAATTTATTTTACTACCTATCAACAAATGGGAAAATGAGCATGCCAGAGTTAATATTGGGGGCATAAGTTGTGATCATTCAGATTATTATAATTCGGAAGATATGAATCAACATGTTAATCTTCCCCTAATAAAAGATGGCGATCCAGAACCATTGTATATTGGATTTTTTCATACTGGTGCTTATCAAGATTCCATAAGTGGCTATGGTGGCATAAAACATTGTCTCATTCCATCACCTAAGCATGTAGTGGTAGACAGAGATGAAAAAGGAAATATGACCGATTACGTATATAGAAATGAACAGACCGTAGAAGAAATGTTGAAAATTTTAGGCTATCAGTAATACATTTGAGAATATCTGGTTTATTCATTCTTTAAATAATTTTTAATATTGAAGATTCATTTTTTGACTCAATCGGACGATTTTTTATACATTAACATTTTTTTATATATAATTACACCATAAATTATACCTTTGTCGAAAATTCTTAATTTAGAATTACTTTTTTGGTGAGAAAAACTTACTTTGTAAATAGTATTAAGTCAGAACAATAAGAAAATCTTTTATATTGTTTGCTTAAATTAAATTGGAGAAATATTCCAACTTTAGGAATTCTCAAAAGAAATAAATAAATGAAAAAAGGACCTGTTTCGAACTATATTCTTCATCATTATAAGCACTTTAATGCTGCGGCATTAATTGATGCAGCACAAGCTTATGAAGAGCAATTGAACAATGGTCACAAAATGATGATCACACTTGCTGGGGCAATGAGTACAGCTGAATTAGGCAAGTCATTAGCAGAAATGATAAGACAAGATAAAGTCCATATTATTTCATGTACAGGTGCAAATTTAGAAGAGGATGTTTTTAATTTAGTTGCTCACAACCACTACAAAAGAATCCCTAACTATAGAGATTTGTCTCCAGAACAAGAACAAGATTTGTTGGACCATCACTTTAATAGAGTGACAGATACCTGTATTCCAGAAGAAGAAGCAATGCGAAGAATGGAAAAAGTATTGGTAAATGGGTGGACTAATGCACATAAAGCAGGTAAAAGATATTTTCCCCATGAATTCTTTTATCAGATTCTTTTAAGTGGCGAGTTGGAAAAGGAATATCAGATTGATCCAAAAGATTCATGGTTGCTAGCAGCGGCTCAAAAAAATATTCCTATAATTGTACCGGGATGGGAAGATTCAACTTGTGCTAATTTTTTTGCTAGTCACTGTATAGAAGGATTGTTTCCGCCATCAATTTTGAAAACTGGAATTGAATACATGATGTTTTTAGCTTCATGGTATGAAGAAAATGCAGGCGAAATTGGAGTTGGTTTTTTCCAAATTGGAGGCGGAATTGCTGGTGATTTTCCAATTTGTGTAGTGCCTATGTTGCACCAAGATCTTCAGAAAGATGATGTCCCGATGTGGTCCTATTTTTGTCAAATTAGTGATTCAACGACAAGTTATGGATCTTATTCAGGAGCGGTACCAAATGAAAAAATTACTTGGGGTAAATTGTCGATAGAGACCCCCAAGTTTATCATAGAGTCAGATGCAACAATAGTTGCACCTTTAATTTTTGCATATTTATTAGACTGGTAAATTTATTATTTTTAAATCCTATATATCATGGACAAACCCAGAGTTGTTAAAGATTTCGACAAATTAGAACTTGCTGTACAAGAGCAAATAAAATTGAATTATCCACATGGATTTGACAAGCATCTTGTAACCTTTAAAAATATTAAAGGAGCGTTCATTAGTGCTTTGCCATTCGAAGCTGAAGATAAATATTATCTGGTTAGAATGACTCAAGAAGAAGCACGAGCAATCATCGAAGATGATGATGATTACAATAATGATGGTATTCTAAAACAAGACGTTTTAGAAGATCTTCAATCTAAACATGAATTTGGTGACGATGATGATGATTTAGATGATCTAGATGACATCGGATTCCAAGATGATGATTTAGAGGAAGATACGGATGATTAGGCATGAGAACGGTTGAAAAATACCTTCCGGGGTCATTTTTACCTGAAAATCATTGGTATCCAAAAGCCTTAAATGCCACTGTGCATCCAATGGTTAGTTTTTTTCTGTCCCTTGGTAATGAGCGCATTATAGAGCGGTATTGCCATTTGAATCCCAGAGTTAGGAAGTCAGCTTTAGAAGATATTTTAAACCAGAAACCTAAATATTTCAGATGGGCAGGCGCAGACCTTATTAATGTAACTAATGAGGCAGGAATTAGAAAAATGGTTGTCATTGAAAACAATTCTTGTCCTTCAGGACAAAAATCAATGCCATTAATCCAAGACTTCGAAGAGCATGGTGGGTATAAACAATTATTGGAAAGAACTTTCTTGCCTTCTTTAAAAGGTCAAAGACTGATTCAAGAAGGAAAAGTGGCTGTACTATACGATAAGAATCCAATGGAGGCTTCTGGTTATGCTGCAACACTTGCTGATATTTTGGATCAGGAAGTTTATTATTTGCCATTTAAAATCGAAGATTTAAATACAAATCTAAAATATAAAGATGGCGTACTCTTTTTTAAAGATGAAAAAGGGAAATGGACTCCTATTAAGGCTGCTTTTAGATATGTAACTCAAAAACCTTGGAACAGAATTCCAATCCTGACTAAAACAAAAATACTAAATCCAATTCTTGCTTGCATTTCTGGAGGCCGAAACAAAATGATGGCTGCAAAAGCGTATGATATTTTTAATGCAGAACTTGAAGGCACGGGACTCCACATTCAAATACCAGAAACAATTTGGGATGTAACAATGGAAGAAATTCCAATTTGGGTAAAGAAAATGGGTGGACAAGCTGTTATTAAAGTGCCTTATAGTAATGCTGGCCAAGGTGTATATACCATCGTAAATAAAGCCGAATTGGATAATTTCATGGAATTGAAATTTGAATACGACAAATTTATCGTTCAGAGTTTGATAGGAAATTACAATTGGAGTTCCAACAGTTCTAAAGGTAAATTATTCCATGTAGGAACAATTCCAAATAACAAAATGGAAACTTTTGTTGCAGACGTTCGAATGATGGTAAGTTCAAGCGTTGACGGGATTAGACCAATTTGTGTTTATGCAAGAAAAGCTAAAGATCCTTTGCTGGATAAGTTAGAGGATAGCAAAGGTTCTTGGGACATGCTTGGTACTAATCTTTCATATAAAAATGCTGAAGATGAATGGACTACAGATACCAATCGTTTGGTATTGATGGACAGGCGCGATTTTAATAAGCTTGGAATTGGAGTGGACGACTTGATTGAGGGATATATTCAAACGGTATTATCAATGCTCGCAATAGATAGTATGGCGCAAAATCTGATCAGTTCTAGTGGTAAATTTCGAAATAGATTATTTAAGTCATTGAATAATGACAAGCAGTTGATTTCTGAATTTTACGATTTATAAACAAAACCATAAATGAAAGTTTTAATACTAACTGATCATTTGAAACATAGTGATAGCAATTCTTTTTACCTTATTGCCAACAGTCTATATGAGCATAAAGAAGTGGAATCTGTTCACGTGGTTAGTAAAGGAATAGAACAAAACACTAACTTTTTTGAAGGTAAATCAAAAGAATTTGTGGCATTAAAGATGAAAGACTTTATTGAATTTGAATCCTTTAAAAATCAAATTTTAGAATCGAAAGTATCTTCATTGGATAGGAAAAATTTTGATTCCATTTTTCTAAGATTGCCAAGACCGATACATCCAGATTTTTTTGATTTTCTGGAACAAAATTTTGATCCAAATAGAATCATTAACAAACCTTCGGGAATTACAAAGACAGGAAGTAAGTCCTTTTTATTAGAATTGAAAGATTATTGCCCTCCTATGAAAATGGTGCATTCAATTGAAGAGATCTATCAATTCAAAAATCAATTTCCAATTGTTCTTAAACCACTTGAAGAATACGGTGGTAAAGGATTGGTGAGAATAGACGAAGATATAGTATATATTGGTAATGAAGAGAAAATTGAATTTAGTGCGTTTGCTAAAAGGTATGCACAAAATCCGATAACTTATTTGGCTATGAAGTTTCTAAGAAATGTAACCAAAGGTGATAAGAGAATTGTTGTTGCTGATGGAAAAGTGCTCACAAGTGCTTTGAGATTTCCTGGTGAAGGATCATGGCTTTGTAATATTTCTCAAGGAGGTTCATCTAAAATTGAAGCTATTACAGAAGATGAAAAAAACATCATTGAGGCAATAAATCCATTGTTAAAAAAGGAAGGAATATTTCTCTACGGCCTTGATACATTAGAAGAGGACGATGGAACGAGAGTAATTTCGGAATTAAACACATTAAGCGTAGGTGGCATAGCTCCTGGGGCGATTGCCACTGGTCAACCATTAGGGGATGTGTTAGCAAAAGCATTTATAAAATATATAAAATAATATAGGATGAATTGGCCTCATATTGACAAAATAAATCTCAAAAATCTAGAGAAAGGAGTAGTTCATAAATTTTGGTTTGACCTGATGTCTGGACCTTTTGGGGAGCAAATTGCACTGCCAATAATTATTGCAAGAGGAACTTCTGAAGGCCCAAATCTTGGAATAACTGCTGTGGTGCATGGTGATGAATTAAACGGAATTCCAGTTATTCAAAGGTTTATGGAGGAATTGGATGTTAAAAATTTAAAAGGCAATATTATAGCAGTTTTGGTGGTAAATATTCCTTCTTTTCTTAGAAAAAGAAGACGATTTATTGATGGTGTGGATTTGAATCACATATTTCCAGGAAAAAAGAATGGTGCGGTAAGTCAAGTTTATGCATATAGATTTGTAAAAAAAATATTAAAGCATTTCAACTTTCTGATTGATATACATACTGCAAGTGTCGGTAGAATCAATTCACACTATATTAGGGTGGATATGGAAAATGAGGCAACCAAAAGAATGGCTTTGCTACAACATCCCCAAATCATTGTGCATAATCCTCCTTCAGATGGCACACTTAGAGGTGCTGCTGCGGAAATGAATATACCCGCTATCACAGTGGAAGCAGGAAATCCAAATGTATACCAAAGAGGAATGATCAAATCGAGCACATTGGGCTTACATAATGTAGCCAGAGACTTAAAAATGATTGAAGGAGACATTTCTGAAACCGACATTGAGCCGATAATATGCGAACATTCCTATTGGATTTATACGAAACACGGAGGAATGCTAAATGTGTTTCCAGATATAGTTCAAATCATTGAAAAAGATGAGCTAATTGCAAGACAGCGAGATATTTTTGGAGACGCAAAGTTCGAATATAAAGCTCCTGAAGATGGAGTCGTAATTGGAAAAAGTGTGAGCCCTGTTAATCATACAGGAGGAAGAATTCTGCATTTAGGCATATTGAGGAAATAGAAATTTAATATTTTACTTTTTTTTGCTTGTTGAATGTATTAAAAGAGCGAATTTATAATACTATTCCAATATTTCTATCATGCCTTCTTCATCAATTGTTGCGATCAGAAGTGGGAATTCTTGATGAACACTTTCTTCTCGAACTTTAAGAATATAATCCAAAGCCGGAAAATTGCGGTGATCCAGATCGTGGAATGGTATTGGATTATTATTCTTTTTATCCATTAATGAAATAAAATAAATGGGATTGCCTAATGTCCCGATCAGTCTGCGAGTAAATGTGTCTTTCACAATTCGAATGCATAATTCTGACGCTTGATTAACCAGCTGATTCGGCAAAGATTGAAGATCTTTGAATATTATTTTTAATGGACGTTCATGATATACAAGCAAGGTTTCAACCCTTGGGTGAATGGTTTTGGTATGTTGCTTCATCATTAATATATCCGAAACTAATATTTCGTGATAATCAATTTCTTTTGCAATTGGAGCATTAAAAATTTTCTCTAGGCCGAAAACACTATATGAATTACAGGCAATACCCCATACACCGTCTGCTGGAAATAAAACAATACCGTCAGCTTTTAGAATTGTGCTAATTTTTAGCAAATTGTCTTCATTATGCATTTACAATGTTTACCTTTATATTTTCACATTAATGTCGAATATTAATGCCGATTTTTTAAATTTATTTGTATCGGTATTGCTTTAATTCTATTTTTTGATAAAACTTTTTGTCTAAATAGATTATTTGAACGCTGTAAATCGTTTAGAAATTATAGTTTTAAAATTCAAAAGGAATTATTTTATGTTGTTTGAACTTAACATATTGATTGTGAGAAGCAACGAAAAACACTTAAAAAGGATATTGTTAATAAGATTCCTACATTTTTGAGTTGAAATAAATATAAATGAGATTAAAATCAGTTTGGATATTCTTTATTTTTTGCTTCATTGTTTTGAATTATAACAATCTTCAAGCAAAACACATCATAGGAGGTGATGTAACATACACTTGCATGGGAATTGATACCATTTCCAATACAGCTACTTATAAGATTGTTTTCACCATGTATCGGGATTGTCAAGGTGGCGGAGCACAGTTTGATTCCGACGCCCAGATTGGCGTATACCGATCTAATGGGGGTACTTTTCAATGGATTGAAACACTCACTCAAAATTTCGATGAAACGAAATTTCTACAGCCAACAGCGTCGCCTTGCGTCGAGATTCCTGCCAACATTTGTGTGGAAGAAGGAAAATATGTATTTGAAATTACATTGCCAATCATCAACTTTGACTATATGTTGACCTATCAGCGTTGTTGCAGAAATGTCACTATTGCTAATATTGTAAATGCGGAAGATACTGGTGCATCCTACAGCATAAGAATTTCAAAAGAAGCTCAAAAAATATGCAATTCAAGTCCATATTTTACTGAATTTCCTCCTATTGTCATTTGTGAAGGAGAACCATTGTTTGCAAGTCAAGCTGCTGTCGATCCAGATGGTGATTTACTGGTTTACGAATTTTGTTCGCCAAAACAAGGAGGAGGCCCATTTGGCTCTAATGAAAATCCTGGAGATGCTGGAGCTTGTAATGGTATCATTCCTAATCCAATGAATTGTCCACCTCCTTTGGAAAATGTCATTTTCAAATTGCCTATATTTTCTGCCAATAATCCCGTTTCTGGTGATCCAAGGATTGTCATAGACAGTGAAACTGGTCTTATTTCAGGAACGCCTAACTTAAAAGGCCAGTTTGTCGTTGGAGTCTGCATTAAAGAATATAGGAATGGTGTTTTATTGGGTGAAATAAATAGAGATTTTCAATTTAATGTAACAGAGTGCGATGCAAAAGTGAATGCCAAAATAGTTCATGATGCGCAGATAGGCCCAAGTGAGTACTTGGTTAATTCCTGCGGTGATTTCAAAATCGCTTTTTTGAATGAATCTGAAGATCCAGATTTTATTGACACCTATCTTTGGGAATTTAATATTGGAGCTAATGTGGTAAAAAGCAACGATAAAGACGTGGAAATTACTTTTCCTGGCTTAGGAAATTATACTGGAAGAATGATCATTAATCCTGATGCAATTGATGCTGAATGCACAGATACTGCTTTTTTTGAAGTGAATGTCTATCCAGATATAGAAGCAGATTTCAGGTATGAGTATGATACTTGCATTGCAGGTCCAGTAAATTTTACAGATTTATCTATAAGTGGCGCGGGTTCCATTCTTTTCTGGGATTGGGATTTCGATGATGGAAATTTTTCCCCAATTAAGAATCCAAATCATCTATATAGAGTGCCAGGTGCGAAAGATGTCAAGCTTATTGTAACTGACGTGAATGAATGCAAAGATTCTTTGATTCAAACTTTTCAATATGCCCCAGCTCCACCTATCATCATAATAGAACCAAGTTCTTTCTTTGGATGCACACCAGCAAACATATTTTTCAATAATTTGTCCATACCTATAGATAGTACTTATGACATACTTTGGGATTTTGGAGATGGAACGACTTCCACAGAAATTAGCCCAACACATGTTTATGAAGAAACAGGAGTTTTTGATGTGAGCCTAGAGATAGTCTCTCCAATAGGATGTGGCATCGCAAAAGATTTTTCTAGCTTAATCGAAGTGGAAAGCAAACCGGAAGCAGATTTTATGTTTTCGCCCGAAGAACCTACTTCTTTAAATCGAACGGTAAGATTCAGCGATAAGTCAACCAATGCTGTGAAATGGATTTGGGAATTTGGAGATGAAGGTGCAGCTTTCGAACCAAATCCTAATTTTACTTTTCGCGATACTGGAATTCACGAGATACAACTGGTTGTCTTTCACCCAAGTGGATGTCCTGACACAATGATTCAAATTATTGATATAGCGCCCGTAGTTACCTATTTTATGCCTAATGCTTTTAGCCCAAATGCCGATGGGAAAAATGATATTTTTGTGGGTAAAGGTATTACTTCAGGGATGAGATCTTTTGAAATGAACATTTATAACAGATGGGGAGAGATGGTTTTCGAATCTTCGGATCCATATGAGGGATGGAATGGTCAAAAAAATAATGTTGGACAAGCTGCACAGAATGGTGTATACGTTTATAAAATAAGGTATGTGGACTCGAGAGGGAACGTAGTTTCTGAGGACGGATTCGCGACACTTATTAGATAAATTTATATATATTGAAAAAAAAAGGCTAAGCACTAGTTTGAATTAAAAATAAATGTATCTTTGCAGTCCAATTTCAAAAGAATAAAAAAATGGACGCAATTAAATTTGTACAAACAGAAACTTTTAAAGGAAATACATTTCCAGATTTTAGACCTGGTGACAACATTTCTGTAAGTTATAAAATCGTTGAAGGAGACAAAGAAAGAATTCAGATTTTCAAAGGTGATGTTATAAAAATAACAGGAGAGCAAACTACAAAAACTTTTACAGTTAGAAAAATGTCAAGTGGAGTTGGTGTAGAAAGAATTTTCCCTTTTAACAATCCTAACATTGTTGAAATTGAAATTAATAAGAGAGGAAAAGTGCGAAGATCTAAGTTGTATTACTTAAGAGACCTTGTTGGTAAAAAAGCAAGAATAAAAGAAAGAAAGCACCTTAAAGGTGAAAAATAAAATGCCAAAAACCGGCAAAGAGCTTGTTTCAATAAAATGAATCAAGCTCTTTTTTTTTGACCTTATTTTGAATTTTTAATTCGTGAAAGAAGATATCTGTAAAAAAGGATTAATTTCTAATAAGCAAGCCTGATTTTTTAAGTTTGATGGCTTTTTGAAAAAATTAGTTATCTTTTTATTCCCTTCATTAATGCTTTTTTCAAACCAATATCTATAATTCGATCAGGAACTAAATAAAAAGTAAACCAATTAATAAATTTATTTTTTGTGACAATGTATCTATTTGAAGGGCTCTTTTTTCGATACACTTTATAAATCTTTTCTGCGAGAATATTCACATCAATAGCAGAAGATTCCGATTTTTCGACTCTTCTTACCATCCCTTTCCAAATCCTTCCATAATCAGTATGAAGAAATTTGTCAGAATCTTTTTTTGCTTTTGACCAAATTTCAGATTTCGTCGGTCCTGGTTCAATGACGATTACTTTAATGCCATAAATGGATAATTCCCTCCTGTATATATCACTCATACTTTCAAGTGCATGTTTGGAAATACAATATGGACCTAGTAATGGCGTATTGAATATTCCCGATACAGAGCTAATATTAATGATGGTACCTGGCGGTATTTTTGCATCTAGCGTTGCCCCTAGTAATGGTAAGAAGGTATTGGTTACTCTAAGGACTCCGTTAACGTTAACGTCCATTTGTTTTTCAAAATCTGACAATTCCAGTTCTTTTAAAGGACCAGAAACTGCTATTCCAGCATTGTTTACAAGTAAAGATAGCCCTTCAGGGCAAAGTAATTTTATCTTATTATATCCTTCTTTTATGCTGTCCATTTTGGTTACATCTAAAAGGATGGGAATGAAATTCGGTCCCAATTGTGCATAAACTTTGTCTCCATCGTCAGGATTCCTGATGGTTCCAATGACTCTGTAATCATTTTTTGAGATAAAATATTGGGCAGTAGCCAATCCGATTCCTGTGGAGACACCCGTTATTAATATATTCTTCATTTAATTTGCCAAATTGAGATTGTAAAACCTTATCAATGATAAAAAGAAAAATTGAGATTTAAAGGAATTGAATTTTATGAATAAGGTTTTCTACCTTTGTGTCAATCATTGACAAATAATACTTTATGAGTAAGCTTTTTATCCAAGTTTTTGTTTTGTTGTCTTTTATCCTTGTTTTATCCTGCAAGAATGATAAAGTGGAAAAGAATTTCCTCAATGTTGAAGGAAGATGGGAAATGTATGAAGCATACAGAAATGACGTCGAAACAAATACTTTGGAAGATGGTTATTTTCTATTTCAAGATAGCATTTTGGAAACGAATATCATTGGCTCTCCGATTACAGGACCTTTTTCTGTTGGAGATAAGTCATTTACACACAAAAGTGATTTACCTGTAACATATGATGTTGCTTATTTTAATAATGATACATTACATCTTACCACGCTGATTCAAGGGTTTAAATTCGATTTTATGTTGCACAAAGTTATGGATACAATTCCTCAATAATAAGATCGTTCTTTGGATATGAAGCATTTGTTTTTATTTTTTTTTGCTTTCCAATTCGTTTTAGGAATTTCGCAGGATAATGGGCTTATTCGAGGATATGTTTTTGATCAAAATTCTGGCGAGCCAATAATAAATGCTTACCTGAATATTGAAAGCATTAATAAGGCCACAGCGACTGATAAGGAAGGCTTTTTTATTATTAATAATCTAAAGGCTGGCAGTTATTCCATTTCAATTTCGTATTTAGGATTCAATACTTTAACCACATCTTTTGAACTTAAAAAAAATGAAATTCTATTTAAAAATTTTAATTTGGAAGAAGGTTCTATTGAGCTGGGCGTAGTTAATATTTCTGCTGCAAAAGAAATTTCAAGATCTGAAGTTCAAATTTCAAAAATTAGCGTCACCCCAAAAGAAATTCTTCGAATGCCTTCAATTGGAGGAGAGGCTGACATCGCGCAATATCTGCAAGTTATTCCAGGAATTATCTCCACAGGCGATCAAGGTGGCCAAATATACATTAGAGGCGGATCACCTATTCAGAATAAAATCCTATTGGATGGCTTGACCATTTTTAATCCTTTTCATTCCATAGGATTCTTTTCAGTTTTTGAAACGGAAATGGTTAGAAATGTAGACGTATATACTGGAGGTTTCAGTGCGGAATATGGTGGAAGAATTTCCGCTATTGTGGACATCAATACAAGAGAAGGCAATAAAAAAAGATTAGGGGGGCAATTGGCAGCTAACCCTTTTTTATGGAAAGCTTTTTTAGAAGGTCCAATTATTAAATGGAAAGAAAATGGGGGAAGCACTTCATTTATATTCAGCAGTAAGAATTCGATTATTGATCAGACATCAAAGAGGCTTTATCCGAAAGCAGCTTACAATGATACGATAGGATTGCCTTTCAAATTCCAAGATTTATATGGTAAATTAAGTTTCATCAACGAAAATGGAAGCAAATTGAACTTGTTTGGTTTTAACTTTAAGGACAGTTATAACAATCCAGATATTGCTAATTTGAATTGGGTGAACGCAGGTGGTGGTGCAGATTTTAGACTTATTCCAGGAAATTCCAATTTCATTCTTAATGGAATGATTGGTTATACTGATTATTCGACACATCTCAATGAATCAGACGGTTCTCCTAGAGAAAGTCGGATCAAAAATTTTACAACTTTAATAGATTTTAATTTCTTTGGAAAAAATAGTGAGTTGAACTATGGTATTGAATTCAATAGCTTCAATACAGATTTTCAATTTCAAAATCCATTCAATATCATTTTGGGGCAGTCTCAAAATACCACTGAAATTGGTGCTTTTGCAAAATATAGATATGTCCTTGGAAAGTTAATTCTAGAGCCTTCCTTTAGATTGCAATATTATGCATCCTTAAGTCAATTTTCTCCTGAACCTAGAATTGGATTGAAATGGAATTTAAATGACTTTGTGCGATTAAAGCTTGCAGCTGGATTATATTCTCAAAACCTTCTAGCAGCTTCAAATGAAAAAGATGTTGTTAATTTATTTACTGGCTTCCTTTCTGGGCCTGAAGAGCGAATTTTTGAGTTAGGTACTTCAGAAATTGCGGCTAAAAATATTCAAACCGCAAAACATTTGATTCTAGGTGTCGAATTTGAATTGGATGAACATTTTAGCTTCAATGTCGAAACTTATTACAAGGATTTTAACCAATTGATTATTGTAAACAGGAATAAATTATTGCCATCAGATCCCAATTTTTCAACTGAAATTGGAGAAGCTTATGGATTTGATATTTCTTCAAATTACAAGTTGCATGCATTTTCATTAAAAGTAAATTATGCTTTAGGCTACGTGTTTAGATATGACGGGAGACAGACTTATCCTCCAGTTTTTGATAGGAGGCACAATATTAATATATTGAGTAATTATGAATTTGGAAATTCAAAAAACTGGTCTGTTGGATTGCGATGGAACATGGGTTCTGGTTTTCCTTTTACGAGAACTCAGGGATTTTATAATTTTAATCCATTTCAAGATGGCTTAGGAACCAATTATGTCCAAGATAACCCTGAAGTTATAGGAATCATTTATGAAGAGGCAAGGAATGCAGGCAGATTGCCTTATTATCATAGGATGGATATGAACCTAACCAAAACAATTGAAATAACTAAAAATCAAAATTTAGTTATTGATGGAAGCATAACCAATATTTACAATCGACAGAATATTTTTTATTTTAACAGATTAACCTATGATCGAGTGAATCAATTGCCATTACTCGCAAGTATCGGGATAAAATTAAATTTCTAAAACTGTTTTTGCTAAATAATCGGCTATAAGTTGTTCAATAATTAAAAAAATATTACCTTTGCGCCCACTAAAAACCCACCGTTCGCTTGAAACGAAGGAAATGGGTTTGGTTTAACCAAATAAATTTTAGCAGAAATGCCAGTAAAAATCAGATTGGCCAGAAGAGGTCGTAAAAAAAGTCCATTTTATCATATTGTTGTTGCAGATGCAAGATCACCGAGAGATGGTAAATTTATTGAGAACATAGGTTCTTACAATCCAATGACAAGTCCTGCGACTATTGAATTGGATCAAGACAAAGCAATTGAATGGCTAGCAAAAGGTGCTCAACCTACAGAAACAGCTAGAGCAATTCTTAGATTTAGAGGAGTATGGTACAAGAAACACTTGATGAGGGGCGTTTCAAAAGGTGCCTTTTCATCTGAAAAAGCAGAAGAAATGTGGGGGGAATGGATTGCAGCAAAAGATGCTAAAATCGACGCAAGAAAGGCTGTAGTAAGTGCAGATAAGGTTGCAAAAAGATTAGCAATAAGTGGTAAACCAGGCGCAGTTCAGGTTGAAGTGAAAGCTGATGAACAAGCAGCAACTGACTTTTTACACCAAACAGATGATTCTGCAGCCCAAGAATTTTTAGCAGAAACTGTCGTAGAAACAGCTACTGACGAAATTATTGCTCCTGAAGCTTCAGAAACAGAACAATCTACCACTGAAGAAGCAGACAAAGCAGAATAATATTTACTAATTCTCCTTTTAGAAAATTAGATTTTATAAATAAGTGTATTTGGCAACAAAAAACACTATATTTACTAAACATTATAGAATTAAAAAACCTAGTAAAGCTTAATTGTTTTACTAGGTTTTGATTTATTAAAAAACTACTATAAAATAAATAGTATGGAAAATTTAGATTCAAAATACATCAAGAAACTTGATGAAATTGCTGAAAAAATTCAAGCATCTGATGAGCTTGCTCTATATATCGAAGAGGAAGAGGAAGAGCAATACAATGAATTGCGACAAACATTCGAACCGCTAATCCAAGAAGTTCATGAAGAGGTAGCTGAAAACAATCCACTACAACTTGATGAATTTGAAAGAAAATTGTTAGATGAAAAGTTTGAAGGTTTATATTTGCCAAGAATTCTTGGGTACGCTGTATTAAGAGGTGAACTTACAGAAAATGTCAAATATGCAAGACCCCAAGACCATTTTAAAGATATTTTAATTGCCATTAGCAATTCAAGTAATTTTGAAATGTTAAAGCCTAGAATCGGCCAAGCACTTCAGATTGGATTTGCGCTTAGTTCTGATATTTGGAGTACTAACATCATAAATAATCTTCCCAATAAAAGAGTAGTTTACTTTTTGCAATCTCAAAAATTAGAAAAATATAGAGATGTGAGAGCAAGACAAGCTGGATATGATAAATTTGC
Source organism: Bacteroidota bacterium (assembly GCA_024642705.1). Classification (GTDB taxonomy): domain Bacteria; phylum Bacteroidota; class Bacteroidia; order Chitinophagales; family Saprospiraceae; genus Portibacter. Next base: position 235,392 of record JAHEAQ010000002.1, read on the forward strand.
TAAACAATTCGAAAGTTTGGTTTTTCATACTGCAGAATTTCCAGACTCAGTTGCTAGTTTGATTACGCTTACACCTTCGTTGAAAAGTTTTTTACACCTCAGAGCTGAAGAGAAAAAAGACAATGCTAGTTTGATGCCACATATCATCAAGTTGGTTTCTAATGAGAATTTGTATGGAGAGAGAGAATTTATTGAATTATTATTATTGATTGGATTATTTTACGATTTACCTGAAGCTGGAACTAAAGCATTATCTTCAGCAATCAACAATGTAAGAGAAACGAACAAAGATTTCGATCTAACTTTCTTCAATATTCTAGAAGAAATGCAGGAAAGTGAACATGTCATCAGCGCTGAGAATCAGAAACGATTTTCTAATCTAATTGATAAAACTAAAAAGGACGAATTAAGCAAGTATTTCAAGACACTAGATATTATCAACAGCAAAGGTTATATTGATGAACAAGCAATCGATGCTGCGCGCGATTATTATTATCAGCATGAAGGTCTGTCTATTCAAAATAGATGCCTTAGAAATGCAATTTTTGCAAATTTTAGACGAGTGTTTAATAATTTGATACCAAGTGAATACACAGAATACTTTGAATTGAATAAAACAATTACAAATTATATCAATATTTTTTCAAATCAGAAATTTAATCAAGATGTGAAATCTTTGTGTCTGGTCTACATCAAGAAATTGTTGAAATTCTACACCGACAAAAGAGGAAGAGATTATCAAGATATCAAAAAATTTGTTTCCTCCACTTTCCAAGACTTAGGATTTATGAATCAGAAAGAACTGATAGAATTATTTAAGACAAGAAGAAAGAAAAAGGAAGAAGCTTAAATTTTGATTCCTATTAATTATAAAAAAGAGATGCAGTTCTGAAATTGCATCTCTTTTTTTTTGCTAATTTTAAATAGATATACTTTTTTAAATAGTAATAATTCCAACTTCAGCAAAAGAGCCTGGATTTCCATCCACAGTCTTGATCACTTTTAATTTTATGAATTTTGCTTCAATTGGGTCAAAGTTAACAGTTTGAAGTATTGGGCTATTTTCTATATTTCCAAATTCTCCTTTCTTGGCCAAGTACCATTTTTTGCCATCCATGCTCGTATAAAATTCATATTGTGAAATGAAGCCCGTCACATACCTTTGTTGCGTTGGCAAATAAGTAAATCCTTTTAAATTCAATTTCTCATTTAAATTGATTGCTAATTCGTCATTTTCGGTAGTTTTATTCGACATCCAAGTATCTGGGTTGCCATCAATGGCTTTAATTAGATTTTCGTCGTCGCCAATAATGTTCCAATTCCCAGAAGATATATCAAAGCGAACCTCTGCCACTTCACTAACTCGATCATCATACTCAGCAATTGCTTTAATTGTCCCTCCACGAGGGAGTAAAATTTCACCTGAATAAACTTCCGATAGTGTTGTGGGAACACTCCCATCTAAAGTATAAAAGATTTTAACTCCTTCTTCGGGCATCATGATATTGACCAAACCTTTGCGGTCTCTAGAAATAAGGGGTGGTATAAGTAATTTTGGGGCAAGAAACACCTCAAAATTTGAAATTGTAGGGCATGCTTTTGCTTTTTCAACGGTGAGTCTTATTGATGAAGTTTTGGTATCTTTTAATCTTAAGATTCTTTTGTACCCAATGGTTGTCTCATCAGCAATCGTTTCCCAATTATCACCACGCTTAGCTTCGATTTTAAATTTTTGAATTCTTTGCCCAAGACGAATGTATTCTTGAAGAACTATGCGATTGAAAACTATTTCATTTTTGAAATCTATAGCTATTGAAGCATTGATTATACTGTCGTCAGTTGCCCAATATGTTTCATTATTGCCATCTGTAATATTTGAAGCATGGAATGTTGTTCCTCTTTCATTGGAAGCAGAACAAATAGCTGATAGTGCTAAATTATTTGCAAAATCTTCTTTGATTTTAGCAGCTAACTTCATAACCTGAACTTCGTCATTTTCATGAATCAAGCCTCTTTTGTCAACTGGAAAATTTAACAATAGAGTGCTGTTTTGACCAATTGATCTGTAATAAATTTCAAGAAGTTCCGAAATAGACTTTACTTTATGATCTTCATATTCATGATAATACCAACCAGGGCGTATGGAAACATCTGCTTCTCCAGGGACCCAATGTGTCCCATTTTCTTGTCCCATGGAATATTTTTCACCATACTCAGGCATTCCTCCATACACGGAGTCTTTTAATAAAGGCGACCATGTAGTAGGGTAGGAGAAACCGTTCTCATTTCCAATCCATCGGCATCCAGGCCCTGCATCACTAAAAATAATTGCATTTGGTTGTAACTCATAAACTAATTTGTATGTATTTTCCCAATCGTAATAGTTTAATTTGTCCACTTTCCTGATTTCATTTGATCCACCATAATATCCATCGCCACCATTGGCACCATCAAACCAAACTTCGAAGATTTCACCATAATTAGTTAACAACTCTCTTAATTGATTCCTGAAATAAGTAATATATTCTGGTTTTCCATAGTCTGCATGATTTCTATCCCAAGGTGACAAGTAAACTCCGAATTTGAGCCCGTATTCTTTGCAAGCTTCAGATAAATCTTTTAATACATCACCTTTTCCTTGTTGCCAAGGAGAATTTTTTACCGAATGTTCAGTGAATTGAGATGGCCAAAGACAGAAGCCGTCATGATGTTTGGCAGTAATAATTATTCCTTTCATTCCAGCATCTTTCATAATTCGTGCCCATTGTCTTGCGTCTAAAGCACTAGGATTAAACTGGGAAGGTTTTTCGTCTCCATATCCCCATTCCATATTGGAAAAGGTATTCATATTGAAATGGATAAACCCATTATACTCCATTTTTTGATAATTCAATTGTGCTTCTGATGGCAAAGGATCAATTCCAATTGGAGGGACGACCTTATCAGAGCAATTTTGAAAAAGTAATAAGAGAAAAGCAAAAATTGATATTTTAATTTGATCCATAATGAATTAAGAACTTTTGAATTTTAAGTATTGAGTTTTACAAAGCCTCCATCAATTGGGAAATTGCTTCCAGTGATAAATGAAGCGTAATCAGAACAAAGATACAATGCCAATTGCGCAATTTCATCAGGCTTACCCATCCTGCCTATAGGTTGAGTTTTGGATAATGCATCAAAAGTTTCTTTTTCTTTGCCAGGATAATGTTTTGCAATAAAACTATCTACAAATGGTGTGTGTACCCTTCCGGGAGCAATGGAATTGCAACGGATATTGTAATCTAAATAATCTCTAGCAACCGTATAAGTCATGTTTTCAACAGCCCCTTTGCTCATCGAATATGCAAACCTGTCTGGTAATCCTAATGATGAAGCTACAGAACCCATATTTAATATTACACCACTTTTTTGCTGTTTCATGTAAGAAATTACTGCGAACATTCCATTATAAACACCTTTAACATTTACACTAAAAACTTTTTCAAATTCAGATTCTGGTGTAGTATCAAGTTTTCCAATATGAGATATGCCTGCATTGTTGATCATAATATCAATAGATTCCCATTTTTCAAAAATGGATTTTGTTATTTTCAACATGCTTCCTTGGTCTGTAACATCTGCAAAATGACTTGAAGCGCTACCACCTTTTTCAGTGATTTCCATAGCAACAGTTTTCGCTTTTTCCAGATTAATATCGAGAATGCATACATGGGCTCCCACATCAGAGAATAATTTAGAGATACTTTCACCAATTCCACTTCCTCCACCTGTAACGATAACTATTTTGTTTTTTAGATTGATACTAAAATTGTTCATTAGAATTTAATTTGATGAAAAGATAAAAAACTATGCAGCATTGCAAGTTAATTATTTAGCTTATTTTTGGGCAAAGAAAATAAAAATTGAATAATAAAACACTTGGTTCGTTAATTGGTAGTGCGTTTACTTTTTTGTTAGCCACAAGTTGCTGCTGGATTCCTTGGATAATCATAGCATTTGGAGGTTCAATTGGTGCATCCGCAATATTGACTAAAATTGACCATTTCAGTGGCCCCCTTTTGATATTTAGTGCATTATTATTGGCATTAGGATTTTATACTTATTACAATTCAAAAAAGCAAGTATCAAATTCCAATCCTATCCATTATATTTCAACTTTAACTTGCCCTAACTGCAACAACTCCAAAGCGGAGGAGATGCCTGCTGATTCATGTGTTTATTTTTATGAATGTACTTCTTGTGGCACTATTTTAAAGCCCAAACTAGGGGATTGTTGTGTTTTTTGCAGCTTTGGTTCTATTCCATGTCCACCCATCCAAGAAAACAAGGATTGTTGTTAATTTTGTGCATTGCACTGGTTAACCTCCTTTACTTTTTGCATTAATTTTTTTACATTGGGGAAACAATAGAAATTGTTTTATGCTAAGAGACTTACTGGATGGCGTCTTTAATTATTTCAAAGTATTCAAAGTTGCTTCTGAGTACAAATTGTGGAAATATTTATTCTATTCAGGATTAATTTCAACTTTTATTGGAGCATGTTTATTTTATTCTGCTTTTCAGTACGGAGATATTTTTGGTCAATCTATTTTTTCTTGGTATAAGTGGGATTTCGGAAAAGACTTAATATCAGCTATTGATGATTGGGTAGGCATTATAATTATTGCCATTTTTGGTGTGCTTATTTTTAAATATATTGTATTAATTGTTTCATCCCCCATTATGTCTTTCCTTTCCGAGCAATACGAAAGACAAACTACCTCATTTCCAGCGCTTACTTCTTTCAGTTTCTTACAAGTATTTCAGGACCTAAAAAGAGGAGTCTTACTCAATCTTAGAAATTTATTCAGGGAGCTTTTTATTGTAGGAATGTTAATGGTCGTAGGAATTTTTCCTGTATTTACACTATTTGTTGCACCTTTGATTTTTATTGTGCAATCGTATTTTGCCGGTTTTGGCAACTTAGACTATTTTTTAGAAAGACATCATGATATCAATGGTGCTGTTTCTTTTGTGAAAAGATATAGATTTCTAGCTATTGGAAACGGAGCTGTTTTTCTGTTGTTATTAATGATTCCAGTTTTAGGTTGGTTTATTGCACCATTTTTTGCCACGCTTTCTGGTACAATAGGCGCAATATCTCGTCGAGAGCTCAAAAATTAGGGATTATTTTCCCAAGTTCTCTTTAATTTCTTCAACAACTTTATACGTAATCGGGCAAATTAAAGTGTTTTTTAATGTCAAATTTCTGATTTGATAAAAGTTTTTTCTATCTGTATGTGGGAATTCTCTACAGGCTTTTGGTCTATGATCGTAAACGAAACATTTATTGTCTTCCAATAAAAAAGGACAGGGTGTTTGTTGTAAAATGTAATCATTATCTTCGTCCATTTGCAAATACTGGTCGATAAACTCGGATGATTTCATTCTGAATAATTTTGCCAATCGATCAATATCTGCCTTTGTAAATAAAGGCCCAGTAGATTTACAGCAATTGGCACAATCAAGACAATCGAAGGATTTGAAAGCAAGATCATGGGCTTTTAAAGCTATACCATCTAAAGATTTTTGTTCTTGTTTGTTTAAATTTTTAAAAAATTGCTTGTTTTCAAGTAATTTTTGTTTTGCCAATTCTAGTTCTTTCATGTTTCAAATATAAACGGAATATAAAGCATAAAAAAGGAATAGTTATTAGTTCGAATTGCCTAAATTTTTGATTTTTCTTTTATTTGGGATTTCATAGCATAGGAAATATCTCTTCCCTTTTTTTCAAATATTGAAAACTACCATTTAACATCGTTAGAAGTGATCAAATGATCGTATCTTAGTGCCATGAAATTTGAAGATTACAAATTTAACCCAAAAGTAAAAAAAGGATTAGCTGAATTAGGTTATTCTAAACCAACAGATATTCAATACAAATCTATTCCAAATATTCTAAAAGGGGAGGATTTATTAGCTATTGCTCAGACAGGAACTGGAAAGACAGCAGCATTTGCAATTCCAATAATCGATGTATTGTATGAGAAAAAATTAGACGAAAGGAGACCTACAGGAGCCAAATGTTTAGTACTTGCACCGACCCATGAATTGGCCATTCAAATTCATGAAGTATTCGAGAAAATTGGTAAATACACTACTCTAAAATCTATTGCAGTTATTGGAGGTGTTGAACAAGATCCTCAAATTATAAAACTATATAAAGGGGTAGATATTATTATCGCGACACCTGGCAGAATGTTTGATCTAATAAGCCAGCAACATTTACAGACACATCAAATAGAAATTTTAGTGCTTGATGAAGCAGATCATATGCTTGATTTAGGTTTTATTAAAGACATCAAAGGGTTAATGTATAAACTTCCTAAAAGGAGACAAACCCTATTCTTTTCTGCGACCATTAATGAAAAAATTAAGAAAATTGCCTACAGTTTAGTGAAGCAAAATGCCATCAGAATTCAATTGTCGACAAAAGACCCAGTTGCAAAAAAGGTGGATCACTCAGTAGTGTTCGTTGATATGGATCATAAGCGTTTTTTTCTTGAAAGAGTAATTAAAGAAAATCCAGATTCGAAGATTTTAGCCTTTGTAAGAACCAAAGTAAGGGCGGAGCGCGTGGCTAAGGCAATGGAAAGAGTTGGAATTTCTGCATTGACCATTCATGGCGACAAAGATCAGCATCAGAGATCAGATGTGCTTAAGCAATTTAAAGAAGGGAATGTTAATTTATTGGTCGCAACCGATGTAACAGCTCGAGGAATTGATATTCCTGATATTGAGATCGTTATAAATTATGATCTCCCCGAGGAAGCAGAAAATTATGTCCATCGAGTTGGGAGAACTGGGCGAGCCAAGAAAAAAGGACATGCATACTCGTTTTGTTCTGAAGAAGAAAAAGATATATTGAAAGAGATTCAAACTTTTTTGACTAAAGAGATTAAAGTACTTGTGCTTGGAGAAGGGGAATATGCAGATACACTGCACGTGGAATTAGAAAGGAAAAATGATTATAAAACTTTAATGAAGGAAATTGAGGCATTTGAAGAAACAAGGAAGAAAAAGAAGAAAAAAAAGTGAATACTTTGAAATTTAAATAGGAGTGAATCATGAAGTTTTATTTCTCTTTGCAATTTCAGATGCTCAAAAGGAATCTAATTGAATTTGGAGTTAACCCTTATTTAGGGTTTTTGATAAGTTTAATTGCTTTTGTTGGGTTCTCTTTTTTGCTATTTTTTAAGACGATTTATGCACCGTATATATATCTAATTATTGCATTAAGTTTAATTGTAAAATTTGGCGAAACTAGAAGAAATGATTTTCTTAAATCAAGTTTTTCTAGTAAAAATTACAGATTGATACGAGCTATTGAAAATGCAACCATAACTCTACCATTTGTAGTTTTCCTTGGCATCAAAAATCAATGGATAGAGGCAATATTCCTTTTTTCTGCTTCAATTATTTTTTCCTTGATAAATTTTAAAGATCGGTTGAATTTTACTATTCCTACACCTTTTAGTAAACGACCGTTTGAATTTGCAGTAGGTTTCCGCCGAATTTATTTGGTGTTTTTTCTGGCTTATTTTTTAAATTTTATGGCAATTGCTGTTGGAAATTTTAGTCTTGGCTTATTCTCAATCTTGGCAATATTTGTGGCATGTATGACTTTTTATGGAATGATTGAAACTGAGTTTTATGTTTGGATTTACGCATTAACAGCAAGAGAATTTTTGCTTCGAAAAATTAGAACCGCATTGTTATATTCCACAATTCTAATTGTTCCAAATGTGATTAGTTTGATTTTCTTTTTCCCTACTGAATTTCATTTTGTAATTATTATTATGATTCTGGGGTATTTATATCTTATAAATATGATTTTATCTAAGTATTCTGCATACCCTGAACCCATGAATTTACCGCACGCTATAATATTTGGAATTAGTGTGACTATACCTCCATTTTTAGTATTTATAATTCCTTTTTTCTTGAAAAAAGCTTTGAAAAATCTTAAGCATACCCTGGAATGATTGAACTGGAAAAATTATCAAAAGCATACGGATCCAAGCAAGTTTTAAATAGTATCAATTTAAAATTTGAGAGAGGACATGTGTATGGAATTGTTGGAGAAAATGGTGCTGGGAAAACCACTTTATTTCGGTGTATTGCAGGTTTTGAAGACCATTTTGGAAAAATATTAAGTGATTTTGTTAAACTAAAAAATCATTTAGGGTTTCTTCCTACTGACCCATTCTTTTTTCCAAAAATTACGGGAGAAGAATACCTCAGGTTAATGTGTAATGCAAGAAATATTGAAGATGTTGAATACGAAAAAGTAAATATTTTTGATCTTCCGTTGAATCAATATGCGGCAACTTATTCAACTGGAATGAAAAAGAAATTGGCACTAACTGGAATATTGATTCAGAAAAATGATCTGTTTATTCTCGATGAACCCTTTAATGGCGTTGACATCCAAAGTAATATGATTATTACGGGTATCATTCATAAACTTAAGCAATTGCAGAAGACAGTTTTAATATCATCTCATATTTTTTCAACTTTGAGTGATACATGTGATGAGATCCATTTATTAAAGAATGGTGAATTTGTAAAAAAAGCAGAAAAAAATGAGTTTGAGCAATTAGACAAAGAAATGAAAGAGTTTACTATCGGAAATAAAATCGAATTGCTTAATTTGTAATATTGTAAACCTTTCGAAAGTTTATGTTGTTTCTTAAGTTATGGTCCTAATTGGTCTATTTTGAGGTAGCGTTGAAAGTACATTTTGTTTTTAAATTCCAGAAAATGGAAAACAATTCTTAAAAAATGAGTCAAAAAATAAATGTTGATATAGTTTCAGATATAGCTTGTCCTTGGTGTTTCGTAGGAAAAAAGCATTTTGAAAAAGCATTAGAAATGCTTCCTGAATATGAAATTACTGTTCATTGGAAACCCTTTCAATTGGATCCTACGATACCCACTGAAGGTCTAGATTATAAGGATTATATAGAAGGCAAATTTGGAAGTATTTCACGATTTGATGGTATGTTTGAACACCTAAAGAATGTAGGAAAGAAAGCAGGCATTGAATTCAATACAATGAACAGAATTCCTAATACACTTAGATTTCATAATTTATTGCATGTTGCAAGTGAAGAAGGCTTTGCAAATGAATTAAAAGAAGCGCTTTTTGAAGCTTATTTTGAAAAGTCAATGAATTTAACGGATGACGGGACTATAGTTGCATTAATGAGTAAATTTGGTTGGGATGAACCAAAAACCCTTGAAGTAATGCATAGCCTCGAAATCTCAAAGATGGTTAAACAAGAAATCCATAATGCTCAAAAACTTGGAATTTCGGGAGTTCCATATTTTATCATCAACAACAAATATGGTATAAGTGGTGCGCAACCAACAGAAGTATTTGTCAATTCAATTAGAGGAATTGGGGCAGAAATGTCAAAAATGGAAGCTGCATCATGCTCGATGGATGATCCAAATTGTTAATTTGATTTTCTTTTTTAGAATATTCATACTATAATTAAACAGGATTTCTATTTGTTTTTTTTAATATGTTGGGTGGTATGAGAAATGGAGTAAAATAATGAATGATTTGAATTAGATTTGTCTTATAACATATTTGCAAATGCCAAAATACGATATTAACGATCCTACGGACTTAGACATCTTACGTGCTCAATTTGATATGATTTCTCATGCTGAATGGGATGAATATATCGAATTGGCTGAAGAAAGAAATATCGGTTACAAAAATATCAACATTCTTAAAAGCTCAAGCAGGAAGGCAGGTATCTCCAAATTTTTAAGTCCAAAGGTTATTCAATGGGTAATGAATTTGAAAGATCAGTTGGATGAAGAAGAGGATGAAGATGAAGATGAAAATTAGACTGGCTTCATTAATGTTTTAATTTTATCCATAGGCTCCAATAAATCCAAAGCCTGAAATTGGATTGTTTTTAGCATTTCGAATATCCCATTTTACTTTGATTTTTATTTCTGCAGATTTGATTTCGTAGGTAGCACGATATAAATCTGAACCCACTTTTTGCATCTCTATTAATTTAATTTCGTCTATTTCTGAAAGTAGAATATTGGTGAATTTACCTCCAGGAATTTGAGTTCCATAAAAAAGCTCGTTGATGAATTGCTCCATATTTCCATTAAGATTTCCCAATTGTTCCATTTTATAATCTGTATCTATAAATTCAATGAGCGCAACTTTTTTATTTCCTTTTACTTTTTTTTCAAAAGCTAAGAGAAATTGATTCATTTCCGTTGAAATAAATGAACCATCTGAAATGTCTGCAGATTTTGGCAATGGTTTTATTGTATTACAAGAAAGAATAGTGGCAAATATTATAAAATTGAATGTTTTCATAATGTCAAATAGTGGTTCGAATAACAAATTAGTAAATGAAGTTTAAAACTGCAAGATTAATTGTGGAGTAAAGAAATTTTAAAAAAGGGCCAAGTTATTAACACCAAAATACATTTTATTCCTTTGGTAAATGAGGATTTAAGGTCTTCTTTTTTTCCAATTTATTTTTGAATAATATTGAAAATACCAACCCAATTATTGAGAGCATAACCATAAAGAAGAAGACATATTGATGTCCTTTTTCACCTTCGAAATGATCTAAAAAATATCCCATTAATGGCCCAGAAAAAATGTCAGGCGTAAAACCAACAAAAGAAATTACTCCAACTGCAGTTCCAGTTAAATGCAACGGAATTTGACCTTCATTAATAGCAGCAAAATAAAGTGCTCTTACAGAATAAGTACCCACTGCAATAGTTACGATCGTAATATAAAATAGAGATGTTGAAGTGGGACTAATTATTCCCAATGAAAATATTAGTGCTGAAACCACCATTATTGCAAATCCATAAATCAATAAGCTAGTCGATTTTATTCGATTTAAACTTATTCCAATTAAAATTCCAATTACAGGTCTTAAATATAGTATGAAAGTCCCAACTTTTGCTGATTTAATTTGATCATAAAGCATAACTTCATTGGCATACAATGTGATAATGTCTGTTACTTTGTAGGCAAAATAGGCGCATAAAACAATAATCATTAGATGCCAAATAATTGGAAGTTTAATCACTCGGCCAATATTTTTTAGACTAATGGATTCGGCTTGAAAATTAAGATTTTCTTCGGCTTTATTCTTAAGCAAAAAATAAGAAAGCAACCCAATTGTAAATACAAAAAATGTAGCAAATAATAATACAGATTTGAAGGCTTCTTGTTTATCTTCTAAAGCAATATTTGTCGCATCATCTTCAAAAAAAAAGCCATAAATTAGTACTCCAATTGAACCAACTCCTGCTGCTACAAGACCACGACCTCCATCTAGAAAACCAAATGCTTTTGTTTGGTTTGAATTACCACCCCAAATTCTGGTTGCTTTTATCATAGGTGCCCAGAATAGAAAAATGGTTGAAAATCCCCAAAACCCAAATAATATATTTAAGATCAAATAACTTGGGTACATTGCCATAATTAATCCTCCTATCGCCGTCATTATCAAAGAAATAGATATGAGCACATTAGTTTTATATTTGTCTGCAAGACTTCCGCCCAAAAAGTAAGAAATCATTGCAACAATTCCATATACTGAAAAACAAGCACCTAATTGTAGATTATTAATTTGAAAAACATCCAAAAAAGTAGGTCTGAATATTCTTGCAAGAACAAAAGGCAGAATAAATACAGATTCGCCAGCCAGAATTAAGATGAGTAATCTGTATATAGGTTGTTTTATTATTTCAGAACTTTGATTCATTAATTATGATTAAAGACATTCTTTCAAATATACATTTTTCATGATGCAAAAATAGGTTTGAATTTTTTAATAAGAATTAAGCAATTGTTTTTATTCTTTGTATTTTTAGATTCAATCACATGAATTGAAAGGTATTTCAAATCTTTTATAAAACAATGAATATTAAGGTTCACATATTTTTACTATGTGCTTTTGAGTTGATAGCATTCACAAACATATCAGTTGGTCAAAACTCACATATTACAAAAAATCCTAATATAATATTAATCTTAGTGGACGATCTTGGATATGGAGATTTATCTTGTCAAGGTGGAGCTGATATTTTGACTCCTAACATTGATGCCATCTCAAAGAACGGGTTAACATTTTCAAATTTCTATGCCAACAGCACCGTTTGTTCACCAAGTAGAGCTTCCATTTTATCTGGAAGATATCCTGATATGGTAGGCGTTCCTGGCGTTATTCGACAAGTTGAAACCGATAATTGGGGCTATTTAGCTGAAAATGCTAAGTTGCTTCCCTCCATATTGAAAACTAAAGGATACGAAACTGGGATGATTGGGAAATGGCATCTTGGTCTTGCATCACCAAATACACCCAATGAAAAAGGATTTGATTTCTTTAAGGGATTTTTAGGGGATATGATGGATGATTATTGGACCCATTTACGAGGAGGTATTAATTGGATGAGACTTAACGAAGATGAAATCGATCCAGAAGGGCATGCAACAGACCTATTTACAGATTGGACTTTGGAATATTTGAAAGAACATAAAGAAAAAGAAGCCCCCTTTTTCTTGTACTTAGCTTATAACGCTCCTCATTTCCCAATTCAACCACCAAAAGAATATTTAGATGAAGTTATCGAAAGAGAAAAGAATATACCATTGGATAGAGCGAAAAATGTGGCGCTCATTGAACACTTAGATTATAATATTGGAAGAATAACTAAAGAATTGCAAGATTCAGGATTGGATGAGAATACGTTGATCATTTTCACTTCCGATAATGGAGGTTCCCTTAGGCATGCTCAAAGTAATGGGAAATTGCGGGGAGGCAAGCAAGATATGTTTGAAGGTGGAATTCGAATTCCCACTTATTTTAATTGGAAAAATCATATTAATCCTGAATCAACCTCTGAAAATCTAGGTCTTTTAATGGATATATATCCAACCATTTGTGATTTAATAGGTCTTGAGCTTCCTAGCCAAATGGATGGAATGAGTTTATTGCCTACAATAAAAGGAGAAACACAAAACACCGATAATAGGTATGTTTTTTGGGTGAGGCGAGAAGGAGGAAACTATGGAGGCCAAGCTTATTACGCAGCTCGATATAAAGAATTTAAAATTGTACAAAATTCTCCTTTTGAAGCTATTCAATATTTCAATCTAAAGACAGATCCTTATGAAACAAAATCTTTAGATATTTCGGAAAATGAAGTTTTCAAGAACCTAAGAACAGAATTACGAGAACACATTAGAAAAGCTGGAGCTATTCCATGGCAGCAATAAATTTGAAAAGTTAAATAAATTTGAAACCCCAATTATGAAAAAAACAATCAACAGAAGAACATTCGTAGGCACTTTAGGAATAGGAGCAGTGGGATTTATCGCATTTAATTCTTGTTCAAAACTAAGTGTAGATACCATTCTTCACAATGCAAATATTTTCACTTCTAATCCGGAATTTCCGAAAGCAGAAGCCATTGCCATCTCAAATGGAAGAATATTATCAGTTGGCAGCAATGATGAAATACTTAGAATGGCTGGAAGTAATACGAAAAAAATAGATATAGGAGGAAAAACCATAACTCCTGGATTTATCGACGCACATTCTCATCCAGCATCTTCAGGCCGATCTCATCTGCGAAATGTGGATTGTGATTTGAGGTCTATTAAATCAATTCAAGATGCAATTAAAGCAAAATCAAACGACACATCTCCAGGGAAATGGGTGTCAGGTTTCAAGTATGATGATACTAAAACTTCAGAAGGAAGATACATTAATCGTTACGATTTGGATGAAGTGAGCAATGAGCACCCTATTATGATTACGCATAGAGGAGGACATACTGCTTATGTTAATTCTTATGCTTTAAAGCTGGCAAATATTGGAAAGGAAACACCAGATCCTGAAGGGGGAATGATTGATAGAGACAAATTTGGTGAAGCCACAGGACTTCTAAAAGAAAATGCAGTCGATTTGGTTGCAAACTTAATTCCGAACGAATTTACGGCTGCAGACAACCAAGAAGGCGTAAAATTGATTACCAATATGATGGCGAAGTCTGGAGTAACTTCTGTAACTGATGCTTATGGGAATCAATCTTTCTTAAAAGCTTATAGGGATGCATTTCAAGCCGATGAATTAGCTATTAGAATCAATTGTATGATGGGCTATTTTGAAATTGATTCAATGATTGAACAAGGAATAAAAACTGGAGATGGTGATGAATGGGTCAGAATAGGAGGTATGAAGTTGACTTGTGATGGATCAATTTCGGAACGAACAGCAAGATTGTCAGTGCCATATATTGGAAGACCAGATGACTTTGGAATTATTGTAATGGATGAAGAAGAATTGTATCAGTATGCTATCAAGGCACAAAAAGCGGATTGGCAAATTGGAATCCATGCAAACGGCGATGTTGGTATCGACAAATCGTTAAATGTGTTCGAAAGAATACAAAAAGAGAGCCCAAGAAAGGATCCTAGATTTAGGTTGGAGCACTGCACTGTGATCAATGAGAAGATATTGGAAAGGATGAAGGCAATGAATGTAATTCCTAATCCATTCTCAACCTACGTTTATTTCCACGGGGAAAAAATGGTTGCATATGGCAAAGAAAGATTAGAGCATATGTTTGCTGTTAAAAGTTTTTTAGACAAAGGCATAAATGTAACTCAAACTTCGGATTATCCTCCTGGGCCATTTGAACCAATGATGGCCATTCAATCTTCAGTAACTAGAACGGATATGTCAGGAAATGTTTGGGGTCCAAGCCAAAAAATATCTGTAGAACAAGCGATCAAAGTAGGGACCATTAATGGTGCCTATGCATCTTATGAAGAAGGATTGAAAGGTTCTTTGGAGGTAAATAAGTTGGCTGATTTGGTTGTTTTAGATGAGGATCCAACCCAAGTTGATCCATTTTCTATTATTGATATCAAGATCCAAAGAACGATGGTGAATGGGAAGTGGGTGTATGAATCTTAAAAGATTAATTAGCAATAAGTATAAAACAAAGAGAGAATCCAAATTTATGGATACACTTTTTATCTTCAACATAATAACATTTTAATAGAAAGTGGGATATCTAGTCTTTATTATAAATTTCAAATCTTTGTTGTTTTGAAAACAAATGATACTTGTTAAATATTGGTATTGACTCAAACTTAAATTTGAAACTTAATATTAAATGACTTCGGATTTTATGTGTATGATACCACAATAGTTTGTCTCAATATTGTTTAGAATAAAAATATTAATTTTTCTCTTATATGTGATTAATCTTGGTAGAATAATAATGTGGCGATATATTTTCACCTTGACCTTTTCTATTTGGAATAAATTGCCATGGCGTACGCTGGCTAGACCAATCAAAATTTGACTTTGCATTGTATTGGTTTCGATATTCTATCGGTGTATATTTTTTGTATTTTTTGAAAAGTCTATTGAAGTTAGAAACATTATTAAATCCTGATTCGATTGCAATTTGTGAACTCGTCTTATCAGTCGAAAGCAATAGTTTGCATGCATTTCCAAGTCGCAAGTCAGTAATAAAATTAGAGAAACTACGAAAAGAGTTCTTTTTGAAAAAGTGACTAAAAGCAGAACAACTCATATTTAACTTAGCCGCAATATCACTTACGGTAAAATTTGATTTTTTATAATTGAGCATGATTAAATTATAAGCTTTTTGAATTCTTTTTTTTTCTGAAGAAAAGTTATTTGATGTATTTGTATTAGTGGTTAAAAATGAATATTCTTTCGCGTTTGCAAGCACATTCAATAATTGGAGGAATCGCATTGCGTTTTGGAAATCATCTTGTTCAGTTAATTTTTCCATTAAAGGATAGATTTCTTTTAAGGTTGCCTCACTAAATCTAACTCCTCTTCTGGATTGGTTGAGCATTTCTTTAATATTATTAAAACATGCTTTAGAAAAACCAGTTGTAGCGAAAAGATTAATATCGAATTGAATGGTGATGACTCGGTATTGCAATTGTTTATCTCTCGATTCTTGATCGTCTTCCCATTTATGTGGAAGGTATGGTCCAAGTAAAACTAGGTCAGATTCATAGAAGCGCTCAGCAGAATCACCTACAATTCTTATTCCATTTGTACCTAAAATTAGGTTTAATTCGTATTCAGGATGCACATGAATAGGATAATCAAATCCATTGTTTGCTGAGTCTAAGACTACGCAAATATCTTGACTTCTTAGTGGTGTTACTTCTCTAAAGAATTCCATTCATTTTACATATTTTGTTTTATTAGTTATGACATTACTTGCTATAATTTTTAAAAAAATAAGTTTTGGCGCTTTAAATTCTTTTATTTAATCAATTAGCAAAATAAGTTCATGTGAAATAATGACATTTTCATAAAAGTATTATAAATATGCTAAAAAGTATCACAATTAAGGTTCATTGTTGACTAATTTTGGAGTATGTGTTGGATGTAATTTTATTTAATATCTTTTAATTTTAAAATTGTGATCAAGATTCCTCCTCTTTTTAGGATTTCAAAAGTGCTTATAATTTGTCTGTTTAGTTTTCTTTTTTTATCCACAATTCAGGCGCAGCAGGTAAGTGGCCAAGTCACAGATGAAAAAAATATACCATTAATAGGCGCTAATGTCATTATTAAAGGAACTGCCTTTGGAACCATCACAGATGTCGAAGGAGGCTTTTTATTAGATGTGAATGATGCACAAACTGATGTTATTGAAGTTAGTTACATTGGCTACGTAACCAAAGAAGTTCTGTTAAATGGTCAAAGTAAAATAGTTGTTGTTCTAAGTGAAAATAGTGAGGTAATCGAAGAAATTGTAATTACTGGATATAAAAAGGAAATAAAAAGCAATGTATCCTCTGCTATTACATCAATAAAAACAAAGGATATAGAAAATCTCGTCGTTGTTGGAATCGATCAAGCCATCCAGGGTCAAGCAGCAGGAGTTCATGTCACTCAGGTAACAGGTGCACCTGGAGATGATATCAAAGTTAGAATTAGAGGGACTGGAACATTTGGCAATAATGATCCACTTTATGTGATAGATGGTGTGCCTACAACGGGTAATATTAATATGTTTTCGCCTTCAGATATTGAATCGATTGAAATTTTGAAAGACGGTGCAGCAGCAGCTGTGTATGGTTCAAGGGCTGCAAATGGGGTGGTCCTTATAACTACCAAACGAGGAAAATCAGGAGCTCCAACTTTTAGTTTTGAAGCATATACTGGTCTGCAACAACCAATTGGTTTGCCAGAATTATTGAATAGTGAAGAATATCTAACCATAAGAAATGAAGCCATTCAAAATGCTAATACATTAAGAAATCCTGCAAACTTAATCCAACCATATGACCCAAAAATTCTTAAGGATTTGCCAGACACTGATTGGCTTGATCTAGTATTCAATCCTGCATTTATGCAACGATATGCCTTGTCTGGAAGTGGTGGTTCTGATAATAGTAGATTTTATATTTCTGGAGAATATTTAAATCAAGATGGTGTTTTTCAGGGACAAGGATTCGATAAGTATCAAGTTAGATTTAATGGTGAAATGAATAATAGTTGGTTTCGAATTGGCAATAGCCTAGCTTTTTCGCATACATTTAGAGATATTATAAATAGTTCTGGAGATGGATTTGGTCCCGGGAATCAACCTAGTGGTATTAGGTATGCACTTATTGCAGCACCTGTAGTTTCTCCAAATTATCCTGATGGTACGCAATTAAACACCACTTCAGAATTACAAGATCCCATACTCTATGGGGATGGGAACCCTAATCCGATTGCATTTAATGAGCATACCGATTGGACTATGGCTCGGCATAGAATATTTGGAAATGTATTTGCAGAATTGAACCCTTTTAAAGGGTTAAGCTTGAAATCTACTTTAGGTGGAGATTTTCAATTTGAAAATGAAAAATTATTCGTTGAAAAACTTTCCCAAGCAATTTATTCACCCACGGCATTAAGGGAAGGGAGGGTAACCAATCGCACATTGATTTGGAATAATACGCTAACTTATGAAAAAAAGATATTGGAACATCGGTTTTCAAGCCTTTTGGGCATGGAGGCGATCCAAAATAGAACAGATTACTTGGGAGCTTCAGCAAATAATTTTAGTCGAACCGATCTATTGTTCAGATATATTGATGCAAGTAATCCATTAGAAGTTAAAAATATTGGTGCTTCTGGAATTGCAACTGAGTGGGCATTGTTGTCTTATTTTGGGCAAGTTTCTTATTCTTATAGGAATAAATATGTGCTCAATGCTACATTGAGAAAAGATGGTTCATCAAGATTTGGCGAAAACAATCGATGGGGTATTTTTCCTTCAATTTCAGTAGCATGGAATATTGGAAATGAAGCATTTTTCCAATCAATTGATGCTATTTCAAGTTTAAAATTAAGATTAAGCTGGGGGCAACTTGGAAATCAAGAAATCGGTATTTATCCATTTAGTTCTTTGGTTAGTAGTGGTGATAAGGTATACATATTTGGTAATAATGTAGTTACTGGTGCATCAATCATTGAAACTGGAAATAAAAATATCAAATGGGAAGTAAGCTCGCAATTCAATCTTGGATTAGATATGTCAATTTTGAAAGACAAATTTTCTCTAGTTGCTGATGTTTTTGATAAGACCACAAATGATATTTTGGTGCGAGTTCCAATTCCGCAAGCTGGCGGTGCAACAAGACCGCCTTATGTAAATGCAGCAAAAATTCAAAATCGAGGGCTTGAAATTGGTCTAATTTATAAAGATCGAATAGGTCAATTCAATTACAACATTGGAGCAAATTTTACAACTGTGCGCAATAAAGTAATTTCTATAGCTGATAGTGAGCCTATCTTAGGTGGTTATGGTTTGTCTGATGGTGCATTGACAAGAACTGAAGTTGGTCAACCTGTAGGTTCATTTTATCTATGGCAGATGGAGGGCATTTTTCAGAATCAAGAAGAAGTGGAAAGCAGTCCATTTCAATCGCAGTTTACAAGACCTGGAGATGTCAAATTTTCTGACCTGAATGGAGATAATATTATTGATGATAAGGACAGAGCTCATGTAGGAAATCCATTCCCAGATTTCACATATGGTATTAATCTTGGAATGAATTGGAACGGTTTTGATCTCTCATCTTTAATCCAAGGAGTTGAAGGCAATGATATCTATTTTTTATATGGAAATTTTGCATATGAAACTCAAGCGCGAGGATTCAATTCTTACAAAACTATTCTTGACAGGTGGACTCCAGAAAATACAGATACTAATATTCCAAAAGTAAGTCTTGATGACAGAAATGGCAATCGAAGAATTTCTACAAGATTTTTAGAAGATGGATCCTATCTGAGAGTTAGAAATATAACACTCGGCTATGATATGAAGAAGCTCATTAATTCAAATCAAATAAGCAGTTTTAGAGTCTATGCGACAGTTCAGAATGCATTCACAAGAACCTCCTATACTGGATTAGATCCTGAAATTCAGGCTAACGCTAATGATACAAGAGGGCTAGGTCTATCTTCCGATCTAGCAGTTGGAATTGATTGGGGAACGGTACCTGCACCTAGAACATTTATAGGGGGTATTCAATTAAAATTTTAAAGCAAACATTATGATTTCCAATAAAAGAATTCGATTTCATCTTTTGTACAAATTTATAGCAATTTCTGTATTGCTTTTCACTTTAGCTTGCACAGATATTCTTGACAAGGACCCAATTGCTACTTTAGACAGCAGTTCTTTTTTTCAAACTGAAGTTGATGCAGAACAAGCCATAAATGCAGCATATAATCCACTATTATTTAACAACGCAAACGGTAATTTTTATTGGGCATTTGGAATTTTAACAGGTGATGAGGCGATGACAGGTGGAGATGGATCAAGAGCTGGTTTAATTGAATTAGAATCGTTTACCTACACGCCGAGAACAGAAGAATTAAATTCATTTTGGAAACTTCAGTATAAAGGAATTAATCAATGCAATCTTGTATTGGACAATATTGAGAACATAACAATTAGTGCAGATCGTAAAAATCAAATCGTTGGTGAGGCTTTATTTTTGAGATCCTATTATTATTTTTTGCTTGCACAAGTATATGGAGATGTTCCACTTTATCTTCGAGTATTTCCGCCTGACGAACTTAAAATTCCAAAATCTTCCAGACAAGACGTTTTTGCTCAAATCATAGAAGATTGCACAGAGGCAGCAAGTTATTTGCCTAAATCTTATGATAATTCATCCGTTGGAAGAGCAACTAAAGGAGCTGCTTTTGCTTTAGCAGCGAAAACGCAACTTTACCAATCTAATTGGGGTGAAGTGCTAAAGTTAGTTGCGCAAATTAAAGATCTAGGTATTTACAGCCTCACTAACAAATATGCTGACAATTTCGGAATACTAACTCAAAATAATACCGAATCCATCTGGGAAATTCAACACGCTAACATTGAACTTGGTGTGGGTAATTTTCTAAACCAATGGTGGGCATCGAGAAAAATAAATGGATATGGATTTGCCGAAGTAAAAAACGATTACATAGCAACGTTTGAAATTGGAGATCCAAGGAGAAATATTACTGGCGCTTCGAACAATGAGAAATATGTTGGAGTGACGTATAAAAAGTCTTTCAGTTCAACAGGTCATAGCACGCAAAAATTCATTCAACCTGATTCTTCTGCTACCCAAAAAGCAGATGGTGATATCAATTATCCTGCTATAAGATTTGCCGAAGTTCTTCTTTGGGAAGCAGAAGCTCTTGTTGAGTCTAATAAAATAATAGAAGCAGAAGTTCCTTTGGAAATGGTACGTTCTCGAGCTAGGAACGAGTCTTTAGACCCAATTAATACATTGCCTTTTGTCAAATCAGTAAACCAAGAACAAATGAGGGAGGCGGTTAGAAAAGAAAGAACATTTGAATTAGGTATGGAAATGCACAGATTTTTTGATTTGGTTAGGTGGGGTGTAGCCGGAGATCTTCTGAGTGGTTTCCAAAAAGGGAAACATGAATTTTTTCCTTTGCCTCAAATAGAAATTGATTTAAATAATGCTTTGAAACAAAACCCTGGATACTAATGAGCAGATCATTTGCAATAACGTTCATTTTATTGTTGGCTTGTTTTTTTATTCAAGCCCAGGAAGGACAAATTGCAATAAGCAGGATATCATTGATGCCTAATCAACCTTCACCTTATAACATGAGGGATTGGGGACAAGTAGCAACTAATTATGATCGTTTCACTTATGACTTAAATAAAACTGGTACATACTTACCGCTTATACACATTTTGCCAAATGGTGTTAATTATCCTGAGCGAACTTTCTTTAGTCAGGTTACTTATGTAGGTTCACCAAATATACAATCAGGAGAAGCTATTAATATATTACCTGGTCTTGTAGGTGCTTCATTGATGGGAATTGATAAATCTTCCCAAGACGGTTATAATTATTTGCTTATGGCTCAGGATTATTTCAATAAGAAAAATGGGGAAATGTTATACTTGAATAGCAATTCGACAGAAAGTGGGAATGATTGGTGGTATGATATGATGCCTAATATATTTTTCTATCAATTATATAATTTATACCCAAATTGGGGAGGAGAAGCTTCTTCCCAGTTTGAGTCAGTGGCAGAATTAATGCATGAAGCAGTAGATTCTATGGGTGGTTCAGCTACACCATGGTCGAAGCCAAATATGAATTATAGGGCTTGGAAATTCTCTTCTATGGAACCTAAAGCAACAGGTGTTCCAGAACCAGAAGCCGCTGGAGCATTTAGTTGGTTGCTTTATCACGCATACAAAGAAACTGGTGTAGAGAAATATAGGATTGGTGCAGAATGGGCAATGGAATACCTAAGCAGTCTCAATGGTAATCCTTCTTATGAATTACAGTTACCTTATGGAACTTACGTGGCTGCTAAAATGAATGCAGAATTAGGAACGAAATACGACATTGAAAAAATGGTCAATTGGTCATTTGACAAAGGAAATCTAAGAGGGTGGGGAACAATTGTGGACACTTGGAGTGGAATTGATGTTTCTGGATTGGTAGGAGAATCGGAAAGTGATACCGATTATGCATTTCAGCTGAATGGAATCCAACAAGCAGCAACTCTAGTTCCAATGACAAGATATGACAAAAGGTTTGCTCGTTCCATTGCAAAATGGGTTTTAAATCTAGCCAATGCTAACAGATTGTTTTATCACTCATTTTTACCTTCTTCACTTCAAGATGCTACAGAATGGTCGTCAGAATATGATCTAAATAGAGTTATAGGTTATGAAGCTATAAAGGAAAATTATAATGGACTTTCGCCTTATTCTACCGGTGATGCGGTGAACGGTGGATGGGCAGAGACTAATCTAGCACTTTATGGAACCTCATCCATAGGGTATCTTGGGTCCATGCTAGGGAAAACTAATATAGAAAAAATATTAAAACTTGATTTACTAAAAACTGATTTTTTTAGAGACCAAGCGTATCCTTCTTATTTGATTTACAATTCCTATAACACGGAAAAAGCAATAGATTTTTATACAGGTACAGGTAACTATGATATTTATGATCCATTGACAGAAACATTTTTAAAAAGAGATGTTTCTGGTTCAATTTCACTTGTTATTCCGGCAGATCAGGCCATAATGCCAGTCATAGTGCCTGCTAACGGCGATATGACTTTTGAAAAAAATAAATTATTAATTGATGGTGTTGTGGTTGATTTTGGTCAGCATCAAGTGAGCTATAGTAATAATCTAAGGCTAAAATCGATTTCAGCCTCTAAATCATTATTCAGTATAGGTCAAGAGGTAGAAATATTTAGTTCAGTGGAATACGAAGGTCCTATTTCTGATTTGAATTTTACGTGGACCATTAACGGAGTAACCAGCAATTTTGTTGGGGATAAATTGGTGATTAATGCAGAAAATATTGGATCCTTTAATATTCAATTAGTGGTAAAAAGTACAGAAGAATCTGATTCTTCTAAATTTAATTTCACAGTTATTGAAGAAATTCAGGAACCGCCAATCATTCAAAGTTTGATATTAGAGCAAAAATATAGTGCTCCTGGGGGAGTGGTTCACGTTGTTTGCAATGCTATTGATCCCAATGAAGATGAATTGATTTATGATTGGGATGTAAATGGAGGAACAATTTCTGGAAATTCTAATGAAGTTATTTGGACGGTTCCTAATGCAGAAGGTATCTATGTTATTAAAGTCACAGTAAGAGATCCTTCACTTTTAACAGATGAGAGGGAAGACATAATTATTGTAAAAATATTTGAAGAAAATGATGGAAATCTTATAGCTTATTACCCTTTAGACTTGAATGCAAATGATCTTTCTGGAAATGAACTAGATGGAATATTAATAGGAGGCATTTCCACTTTTGGTTACAACGGGCAAAATAATGAAGCCTACTTTTTTAATGGCACCTCACATTATATGAAAGTAGAAAATAATCCGATTTTAAATTTCACGGATCAAATTACCCTTAGTTTTTGGATGAAGCCCGATGTATTGCCAGACCGAGAAAGCTTTTTAGTTTCGCATGGTAGTTGGCAAAATCGTTGGAAAGCATCTATTATTCCAGAAGGAAAAATAAGGTGGACAATTAAAACTACAAATGGTTTAGCCGATCTTGACAGCAAAAAACTAATGCAAAAAGATAGTTTTATTCATGTCATTTTAAGTTATGATGGAAGCCTTTTGACCATGTATTTAAATGGTAAAATGGAGAATTTCACTCCATTAACTGGCAGTATAAGGATCACTAATTACCCATTGTTATTAGCACAATCTCTTCCAGACGAAAGTGCTTATAATTTCAAAGGAGTATTAGATGAAGTAAAACTTTTTGATTTTGCATTAACACCAAACCAAGCCAATAACCTTTTTAAAATTGGGGAACTGACAAGTTCATTGAAAGATCAATTAAGTCACGAACTTTTGCAAATTTATCCAAATCCAGTAAGTGATGAATTGGTAATTCATTTAAGCACCTATGGTCAAGTAGATAAAGTTTTAATTTTTGATGCAAGTGGCAGAAAAATAATAAATAAAGAAATTGAAGGAGAAATTGTAAAAATTTCCTTTAAAGGGCTCAAATCTGGACTTTATTTTCTTCAGTTTTTAAAAGGAAATGAGCTGAAATCAGTCAGGAAAATTATTTTGAATTGAAATGTATAATTACTCAACATATAAAGATATTACTAATAAAACAACTGTAAAAATGAATATGAAAAAATTACTTAACAAATTACTAGTCGTAATAGTCATGCTCGCAGCAGGCACTTTTATGACAGCTCAAGAGGTCGTCGCATCCTATGATTTTTCAGGAAATGTCAAGGACAAATCTGAATTTTCGAACAATTTAACTGTCAATGGAACAAAGTTGACAGCTGATAGGTTCGGAAATGCTAGGAGCGCAATTTCCTTTGACGGCAAACAAGACCGAGCAATTGCGTCAAATGCTGAACAATTAAATACACCAACAACAACGGTCAGTTTTTGGGTGAATATGTCTGAATTACCTGCTCAAGGTGAAATTTATCTAGTTTCTTTTGGGGGATGGCAACAGCGGTATAAAGTTTCAGTTCCCGCACATGGCAAACCGATATGGACTACAAATGCGGCGAGCGGTATTTCAGATATGGATGCCGGAGAAGGGAATCAATTAATTCCAGGAGCATGGACTCATCTTGTATTTAGCCACGACGGTACAAAAGATAAGATTTATGTGAATGGCACACTTGCAAATGAAAAAGATGTGGCTGGCGATTTGAATGATTCTTCGTTTCCATTTGGAATAGGTCATGATCCAATGTCAAATTCTAATATCGTCAATGGCAGTATTGACGAACTTATTGTATTCGATGCAGCACTAACAGATGAAGCTGTCATGGCCCTTTATGAAGAACAGAACACAGCACCAATAGTTGCGGATGGAATTGTAGCACAGTTTAGTTTTGATGGAAATGCAAGTGATGGAAGTGATTTTGAGAATCATGCAGTAACAAATGGCGTATCTTATTCAACGAATAGATTTGGACAAGGAAGCAGTGCTGCCCATCTTGATGGCGAGGGCACGATTACAGCTGCTGGTTCTAATCACTTGAACAGCGGAACAACAACAGTAGCTTTTTGGGTAAAAATGGATCAACTAGCTGAACAAGGAGAATATTTCTTAATGTCTCAAGGAGGATGGCAAGAAAGATGGAAGATTTCTTTACCAAGTCACGGCAAACCAGTTTGGACGACAAATGGCGAAGGGGGAATATCTGATATGGATTCAGGTGATGGAAATGAATTGACTCCAGGACAATGGACACATTTGGCTTTCGTTCATGATGGAGCAAAAGACCTAATTTATGTGAATGGAAGTTTGGCAAATGAAAAGGCTGTTACTGGGAATTTGAACAATACTATACATCCACTAGGAATAGGGTATGATCCAATAGACAATGCTAATTTTAGCAAAGGAAGTTTTGATGATGTTGCTATTTATAATTATGCATTGGATGCAAGTGAAATCGAATCTTTATTTGGTACTCAATCCATGAGTGGCATTGAAGAAGGTGACATAGTAGCTAATTATCCACTAAATGGCAATGGAAAGGATGTTTCAGTATATCAAAACAATGCATCAGCTGTAAATACACTCGCTTCAGATTCAAATAGACATGGTTGGGGTGGTAATGCAACTTCTGGGGCTTTAGTTGCTTATAATTCGCCAGTTTTACAATCTGATAACACTTCGATTAGTTTTTGGGTTAAACCATATAGTTTTCCGGAAATGGGAGAAGTTTTTATTTTATCTAATGGTGGATGGCAGGAAAGATGGAAGGTTTCTCTTCCAGCACATGGTAAACCAGTATTTACAAGCCATGCTACCTCATGTTGCAGTGATATGGACACTGGAGAACCAATAGCTTTAAATGAATGGACACATCTTGTCATGATCCATGATGGTGATAAAGATTATATATATGTAAATGGAGTATTAGCCAATGAAAAAGAAGCTTTAGGACCATTGAGTAAAACTTCTTACCCATTGGGAATCGGTTTTGATCCTATAGATGGCGCTGGCTTTTTTGATGGCGCAATTGATGATCTAAAGATTTTCAATAAGGGTCTAAGTGCTGAGGAAGTTACAGCTTTATATGATTTGGAATTAGCTGCACCAGTTGTTGATGGTAACTTAGTAGCTTATTATTCTTTTACCGGAAACAGTTATGATGAAACAGAATATGCAAACAATGCATCATCGACTATATTAGGAAAAGATAGATTTGGAAAGAGCAATAGATCTGCAGATTTAAACGAATCATATGAAGTAACAGCTTCCAATTCACCTCAATTGAATTCTCCTCAGACCACAGTTGGTTTTTGGATTAATCCTACCATATATCCTGCTCAAGGTGAGGTGTATCTTATTTCATTCGGGGGTTGGCAAGAAAGATTTAAAGCCTCACTTCCTTCAAGTGGAAAAGTTGTTTGGACTACCAACCATGCTGGAGGTATATCAGATATGGACTCAGGAGAAAATGGAGAACTAGCTTTAAATGAATGGACTTATGTTACACTTGTACATGACGGAAGCAAAGATATAATTTATTATAATGGAGTAAAAATGGCTGAAAAAGTAGTAGAAGGTGATTTAAATTCTACATTAATGCCGTTAGGAATTGGTTACAATGCTGTAGATGGTGGAAATAATTTGATAGGCTCAATGGATGAAGTTCAGATTTATAATGTTGCACTTTCAGATGAGGAAATACTTGCCATTTATAATGATCAAAATACTCCTCCAGTCGACGAAGATACAGAATCTCCTAGTGCACCACTTGATCTTCAAGCATCGGTTGAATTTACCAATGTATCTTTATCTTGGAGTCCTTCCCAAGATAATGTAGGAATTGAAGCGTATAATGTTTTTATTGGCGGTACATTATCTGGATCTACTTCAAGTACAGCTTTTTTGGTTGAAAATTTAAACCCACTAACTGATTATAATTTTGGAGTTACGGCAGTGGATCTATCAGGAAATGAATCTAATATGACTACATTATTAGTTAGTACTTTAGAAGATGCGTCCCCTGACACAATACCTCCTTCATCACCAATTAACTTAACGGCATCACCAAGTTTTAGCTCAGTTTTGTTAAGTTGGGAAGCAGCCACAGACGACACTAAAGTAAATGGTTATATTGTTTTATTAGATGGCGTTTTTTATGATAGCCTTGGATCAAATACCCTTTCTATTCTTGTAGGAGGTTTAGAGCCTAGTGAACTGTATAGTTTTGAAGTAGGTGCATTCGATTTGGCAGGAAATTTATCAGAATATGCTGAAATCACGGTGAGTACAACAGAACCTTTGGAAACAGCTGAACCAGGATTGGTTGCTCATTATCCTTTCAATAATGATGCTAATGATGCTACACCTTATTCTAATCATGGTAATATCGGTGGTAATCCAATTTTTGAAGAAGCTACCCATCCACTTGGCGGAACCAATATAAAATTTGATGGAGATCAAGATTCAATATTAGTTCCTAATGGTGTACAACTGTTAAGTGAATACACATCTATATCTTTTTGGATTAGGGTTGACAGTATCAATATTCAAGATGCTGAATCTTATATCATCGATTTCGGACATTGGGATCAAAGATTGAAAATTTCGTTGCCTCAGCATCTTAAGGTAGTATTTACAACCAATAGTAAGAATACACAATTTGATAATTTTATTTCTGATATGGACAGTGGTTCAGGCAATGAAATGGTTAAGGGCTTTTGGTGGCATGTAACTATGGTTCATGACGGAACAAATGACTTAATTTATGTAAATGGAATTGAGGCTAATAAAAAACCCGTTACTGGAGTACTAAACACAACGTCAAGACCTTTGGGAATTGGGAGTAACCCTATTGATGGTGGTCAATATTTTATTGGAGGTTTAGATGAAGTTAAGTTTTACAATCGGGCGCTGACTGTTGATGAAATCTCCAAATTGTATACTGACGGAACAGTAGGTGTACAGGAGACCTATATTGTTCAACAATATATAGAAGACGTTTTTCCAAATCCTGCTACGGACAAAATTAGAGTTTTTCACAGTCTGCCAAGTAAGCAAAACGTTTTTATTAATGTTTATGATATTGCAGGAAGGCAATTAGGAAGACAAGAATTAAGCAGATCAGAAATTGCTAATGGTTTCTTTGAAATAGATGTACATGACTATAAATCTGGAATTTACTTCATCAATGTGAATTATGGAGGGAAAAACCTTGGATCATTACGATTTGTAAAACAATAATATTTCAAAATTTTATGCTGGGAAATCATTAAAGTGATTTCCCAGCTTTCATAAAGCAAGGAGAATGGTCAAAAGATTCGAGAGGAATCCAATCATTACGAAAAAGGATATCCTTCCTAGTCGAGAAGATTGGGTGATAGAATGTGTCATGAATCCAGGAGTTTTTAGGTTTCAGGAAAAAATATGGTTGTTATTAAGAGTAGCAGAGCGACCAAAGCAAAAAGAGGGTTATATTTCTTTGCCAATTTATACACCTGATGGACAAACAAAAATCATTGAATTTGATGAGAATGACCCGACATGGGATATTTCTGATCCCCGGAAATTTGAAAAAGATGGAGTAACATATCTATCTACCATTTCACATTTGAGGTTGATGTGCAGTGATGATGGTTTCCATTTTTATAAACCAGAAAATATTACAGATGTTATCCAAAGTTTGGGTAATTATGAAACCTACGGAATTGAAGATTGCAGAGTATGTGTTATAAATGAAGAATATCATCTTACATACACGCAAGTTTCAGAATTCGGAGTTGGAGTTGGATTGCGCAAAACGAAAAATTGGATTGATTTTATTCAGCATGACATGATTTTTTTACCTCATAATAAGGATTGTGCATTCTTTGAAGAAAAAATCAATGGTTTATATTATGCAATAAGTAGACCTTCTGGGGTTGGATTTGGAGGGAATTTCATTTGGTTGTCCACTTCTCCAGATCTTATTCATTGGGGAAATCACAAGTGCATAATGGAAACAAGGCAAGGTAAATGGGATCACCAGAGAATTGGAGCGGGAACTTCTCCAATTAAAACAATTCATGGATGGTTGGAAATTTATCATGGGGCAGATAAGAATAGCAGATATTGCTTAGGTGCAGTACTTTTAGACTTAAACAACCCTTCAATAGTACTTGCTAGATCTGTAGAGCCAATTATGGAGCCAACAGAGCAATATGAATTAGAAGGTTTCTTTAATAATGTTATTTTTACTAATGGGCATTTTGTGGAAGGAGACACCATTACCATGTATTATGGGGCTTCAGATGAAGTAATTTGTGGAGCGACCTTGTCAATAAATGCTATTTTAGAAAGCTTGAATATTATTTCAATAGGGTAGAATAATGTCAATTAGAAACACATATTTCTTTGTTTTTTTATTGTTGATAGGCTGTATTCGTGATGAAAAAAGGAATTCCGCAGAACTACTTTATTGGTCCTCTAATAATGGGGGTGAAATAGAATTTTCTAAATGGGTTGTCCAAAAATGGAATGCAAAAGCGAATACTAAAATTCGATATCAGCCTATACCTGAAGGCCAAACAAGCGAAGAAATTCTTCTTGCAGCCGTTGTTGCAGGAACGACTCCAGATATTTATTCGAATATTTGGCAAGGTGCGGTTGAATTTTACCGAGTGTCTGATGTCCTTGTTGCACTTGATACACTGGAAGGTTTCAAGCAATTTATTGAGTCTCGTTGTGACTCTGCGACTATATCAGAAATCACAGCTTCAGATGGTCACATCTACCAGTTTCCCTGGAAAATAAATCCCATTATGACCATATTTAATAAAGGTATTTTTCAGGAATTGGATTTGAAAATTCCTCCCATAACATACAGCAAGTATATTGAAGCAGCTGCCCGATTCAAAAAAGATACCGACAATGATGGATATGTAGACCAGTGGTTTGGGAACACCTCAGTCAAACTCGCTTGGCATCAGCGTTTATTTAATTTTTATCCGCTGTATCTTGCATCTTCTGGTGGTATGCCATTGATCAAAGATGGAAAAGCTAATTTTAATAATGAACATGGTATCGGAGCATTTAGGTTTTTGCAAACAATGTATAAAGAGAATTATTTTTCAAGACAAAACAGCGCTGCTGGTCAGGATTTATTTGTAGGGCAAAAATATGCTACCAAATTTACAGGACCTTGGGAAATTCAATATTTAGAACGTTTTAAACAAGAAGGGTTTACTTACGATTTTTATCAAATCCCTGTCCCTGATGATCATGTAGGTCCAGCTTATACCTATTGTGATCCAAAAAACATTGTCATTTTTGCTACTTGTAAAAATCCCCAAAAAGCTTTCGACTTTATAAAAACAATGGTTGATGAAGAAGCTGACCTTCAGTTTCTAAAATTCACTAATCAATTGCCCAGAAGGAAAAATATGGAGGACAATGCTGGATTCGTAGAGTTTTTTGACCTTAATCCTAAAATGAAAGCATTTTTAGAACAAGCAAAATATGTGAGAGGAGTTAGCAATTGTGAAGTAATGACGGAAGTCCTAGACATTATATCTCAAGAATATGAAGCATGTGTTTTGTATCAGCTAAAGACTCCTGAACAAGCCATTTCAGATGCAGAGAAAGCAGTCAACGTCATTTTAAGAGTAGATTCATGAAAAAACTGCGGAATAAATTATTGCCCTTTTTAATTGTTTCTCCTTATCTTATACACCTATGCCTATTTGTTTTGTTTCCAGTAGTATTTTCAATTTTCCTTGTATTTCACAAATGGAATATAATTTCTCCAATGGAGTATGTTGGTTTAGATAATTTTGGAAGATTATTTGCAGATAGGCTGTTTTGGAAATCTCTTTGGAATACTTTCATTTTTATTCTGGTTCATATACCTCTTCAAATTATTTTGTCACTTATGCTTGCCTATTTCATCAATTCAAAAATCAAGTTTAAGTCTTTTTTTAGATCCGCCTTCTTTTTGCCAGTTGTCATTTCTGGAGTTGTTATTACCATTTTATGGCAACAACTATATGGTCTAGAAAGTGGTGTCATTAATCAAGGTCTTATGGCAATTGGTCTTGGAAGAATTGAGTGGTTAACAAACCCTAAAATAGCCATGGTGTCAATAGCTATTATGGCAACCTGGAAAAATATGGGACTTTATGTGATTCTGTTTTTAGTTGGATTACAAACCGTTCCTCAAAGCTATTATGAAGCTGCTGAAGTCGAAGGCGCTAACGATTGGCAGAAATTCAGATTTATCACGCTTCCAGCTATTAATCCTACTATATTTATGGTTGTTATTCTTTCTACAATTGGTGGTTTTAGTTTATTTATTGAGCCATATATCATGACTGATGGGGGCCCTTTAAATACTACTCTTTCAGCAATGTTATACATTTATAAACAAGCTTTTGGCTACTATCACATGGGATATTCAACTACTTTAAGTTTGTTTTTCGCCTTGATTATTATGAGCGTCGTCGTTATTCAAAAAGCATTTGTTGAATCAAAAGAGTATTAAAATGAATTTGGGCCCTAAGAAATTTTTATTATACGCGATTCTGATTATAGCTTCACTTACCTTCCTTTACCCTTTTTACTGGATGATTCTTGCTTCTGTTACCCCTGAAGAAAATATTGGAAAGCTGGTATTTTCGCCCCAAGGACTAACCTTGAGTCATTACAAAGATATGATCGTGAAAATACCAATTTGGAGTGCACTTTTTAATAGCGTTTTAGTAGCATCGTTGAGTACTTTTGGCGTACTTGTTTTTGGTTCGATGACGGGTTATGCATTGGCTAAAATGAGATTTAAAGGAAGAAACTTATTGTTTTTTGCCATTATATTCACCATGACTCTTCCTTTTCAGATCACATTGATTCCTAATTATATATTGATGGTCAATTTTAAATGGGTCGATACTTTGACAGCTTTGATAGTACCAGCATTGAATAGTGCTTTTGCAATTCTTTTGTTTCGTCAAGCTTTTATGACCATTCCTGATGATCTAATACATGCTGCAAAAGTAGATGGATGCGGTGAATTAAGAATTATTTTTCAAGTGCTGTGGCCAAATATTATACCAAGCATTATTACAGTTGCGATTCTGACTTTTATGACATCTTGGAATGATGTGTTATGGCCACTAATTGTGATAAGAGAAGAAGGTTTGATGACAATGCCGCAATTGGTTACCCTTTTTGCAGTAGGTGGAAGAGCTGAAGCTCAACTCGGTGTCAAACTTGCATCTGCCGTTTTGTTAGCACTGCCCATCATAATAGCTTTCATTTTCTTGCAAAAGTATTTTATTCAAAGCATGGCAAGTTCAGGAATTAAAACATAAATAAAGTATTCAAAATGAAGATAGAACGAACAAACATAAGATTATATGCAGATGACAAAAAAGTATTGCTTAGATACCTGAACTTAGGTGATAATGGCGAAAGAATTGTTCCTGTCATAAATCACGTTATTTCATTGTCAGCTGATAAAGTGAAGCAAGAGTTAGAAAAAATTTATGAACTTTTTAATCATAGGCATTTTAATTTTTCATACAAATTAATGGAACATTTTAATTCCATAAGTCAGTATGCACCTTCAGGACTAAGTGAAGATACAAAATTGTTATGCGGCTCATATTTTACCAATGAATATACCACTCAAGCTTCTGCTTTATTCAATCCTTCTATTGTTTTTCATCCTAATCAAAGTGAGCTTCAATATGACGGAATTCGCTTTTTGCTCAGCTTGAGAGCAACTGGAGAAGGGCACATTTCCTCTTTGGCTTTTATGGAGGGAGAAATTGGTTATAATGGTGAAATCTTTTTCTACCCAGAAAGCAACCTGATTACTGACGGTCAAAAGGAAGCCGCAGACAACTTTTATAAGGTGTCTTTTGATGCAGAATTGCCATTAGATTCTCATGTGCTTTTTCCTTTTTCACCAGAAGAAAGTATGGGTATTGAGGACGTTAGGTTGGTTTACATTGAAGAAGAAAAAAAGTATTTAGGAACTTACACTGCTTATAATGGTTCTCAAATTTTGCCAAAATATTTTATTACTAAAGATTTTTATTCATTCGAAGTCAGACCTTTCGGAGGAAAAGCATCAACAAATAAAGGGATGGCTCTTTTTCCTGAGAAAATTAATGGGAAATATGCAATGATAGGTAGACAAGATGGGAGAAACCTAAGCATTATGTTCTCGGAAAATTTGAATAATTGGGAAGTAGCCCAATCGCTTCACTGTCCTCAATATTCCTGGGAAATGTTGCAAATAGGCAATAATGGTAGCCCTATAAAAACAGATAAAGGATGGCTCTTGTTAACTCATGGCGTAGGTCCGATGCGGAGGTATGTTTTAAGTATGATCTTATTAGATTTGAAAGACCCAACAAAAGTAATAGGTAGTTTGAATGAATTACTGATGGAACCTAATGATGAAGAGAGAGAAGGTTATGTGCCGAATGTGCTTTATACATGCGGTATGTTGCTATACAATGAAATTATTTACCTTCCATATGCAATGTCAGACAGTGCGATTAGTTTCGCAAAATTTTCAGTTCACGACGTATTAAGCAAATTAATATGAAATGGATTTTATTGATATTGTTTTTTTGTTTGATAATTGCATGCAAGCCATTAGATAAAACAAACAATGACTTATTAAATGATGCACATCTTGATCATCTTTATGAATCATGGAAAGTTAATGGCCAAGAAATTGGTGCTATATGGATCTATTGCGAAGCGCCAGATTATCATTTGGTGGCTGATGAAGATGAAGGATTCACTTGTGTTGACGATGTAGCAAGAGCTTTAGTATTTTATTGCAATGAATTTAAAAAGTCCAAAAATGAAAATCTTAGAAAAAAGATAACTTCGCTTACATCATTTATTTTGGAACTCCAGGCTGAAAATGGATATTTTTACAATTTTGTTTTTGGCGATAAAACAATCAATAAAACACATCAGAACAGCCAAGCAGTTGCAAATTGGTGGTCGTGGAGAGCGTTTTGGGCTTTATCCGAAGTGAATCAGCTTATAGACAATCAGCTAGTCGATTTGCAAGCAAAATCATTAGTAGCTATGGATAGAGTATTACCATATATGATCACGATGTGCAATGACCCAACTTCAATCTTTGAAATGAATGGCATTAACCTTCCATTATGCATAAAAGAAAGTGGTGGGGATCAGATTGCGTTGGTAATGATCGGTCTTTCGAACTATTATATGCTTTATCCTAAAATGGAAATAAAAAATCAACTTATAAATTTAGGAAATGTATTGATGAGAACTCAATTGGGTGACGAAAAGAATTTTCCTTTTGGAGTTTTTATGAGTTGGCAGAACAATTGGCATGCATGGGGGAATTCTCAAGCGTATGCAATGTTAACTGCGGGAAAACTTTTAAAAAAGAACGAATTTATTGATGCTGCACTGAAAGAGGTATCCTCTTTTTATCCATATTATTTGGAAAACAAGCCGTCATATTTGAAATTGGAGAAAAGTAAAGATTCCTTTTTTATAATAGAAAAAGCAGAATTTCCTCAGATTGCTTATAATCTTAGACCGATGGTTTATGCAAGTTTAGAAGCATACAATATTACAAAAGATCAAAAATATGCGGAACAAGCTTCAGAATTGGGTAGATGGTTTTTGAATGAGAACCAAGCCAATACTATAATGTATGATAAGAATACGGGTAGAACATTTGATGGAATTATTTCCACTTCTGAAATCAACAAAAATTCAGGAGCTGAATCAACAATCGAAGCTTTATTATCCCTTCAAGCAATTGCAAAATATCCTGAAATTTTAGATCTCATCAACGCTAAAAATAAGTAAGATCATGGCAAAAGTAGTTTTCGAAGAAGTGGCAAAAAAATTTGGGAAAGTTGAGGTCATAAAACCTGTGAATTTAGAGATAAAGGACAAAGAATTTTTAGTTTTGGTTGGCCCATCGGGATGCGGGAAATCGACCATGCTCAGAATGATAGCTGGATTAGAAGAAATAACAAGCGGCTTGATAAAGATTGATGATAAAATTGTTAATGATCTTCCACCAAAAGATAGAGATATAGCAATTGTTTTTCAAAATTATGCGCTGTATCCTCATATGACTGCATACGAAAACATGGCTTTCGGTTTAAAAATTCGCAAGATGAGCAAGTCGGTCATTCACCAAAAAGTGTCCGAGGCTGCACGGATTTTAGAAATAGAAGATTTATTGGATCGCAAACCTAAAGCAATGTCGGGAGGCCAAAGACAAAGAATTGCTATTGGTAGAGCGATTGTTCGGGACCCAAAAGTTTTTCTTTTTGATGAACCATTGAGCAATCTTGATGCTCAGTTGCGAGGACAAATGAGGTTGGAAATTGCATCTCTTCATAAAAGACTAAAAACTACAATAGTTTATGTAACTCATGATCAGGTCGAGGCAATGACCTTGGGAGATCGCATTGTCGTATTAAATAAAGGAATTGTTCAACAAGTTGATACGCCTCAACAACTTTACAAACATCCTGCTAATATTTTTGTTGCGGGCTTTATTGGGTCCCCAAAAATGAATTTTCTTGAAGGGATTTTAGTTGTGGAAAAGGAACATTGTTTTTTTCAGGATTTGGATGGAGTTGTTCGGGTCCCAATTGAAAACAAAACGGGTTTGGTGAATGGTCATAAGATTACTTGCGGGGTCAGACCAGAGCATATTTTTTCTGACCCATCAAAAATTAAAACAACTATAAAATTTAGTGCAAAAGTAACATGGGTTGAATTGTTAGGTCATGATGGATTTGCATTTTTTGAAATTGGAGGTAAGCAACATTCTGTTAGATTGTATGCAGAAGAATTAAGTAATCCACCATTTGAAAAAGCTTTTTTTCTAGATATTGAAAAATTGCATTTTTTTGATTCTGAAAGTGGTATGGCAGTTGATTAAAAGTGGCCTGAAAGTTTACTATTGTCTAATTTCTCTAATGAAATATCAAAGAAAATGAACTCGATTTTGCTCTTTAATCAAAAAAAGCAACAGTAGAAAAATTGAAAATTCAATCTAAAACTGCAAAACTAGGCCGCCAAACCCATTTTTTTTCTTGCCTTAAACTCAGAAAAGCTAATCATTTTTTGTTGATCTTCATCCCATAGTTTGAGCCTAATCATAGTCAAACTTTTCCAAAAAGTGATCTCATTAACATACTTATTTAGGATAGGTCTTTCCTTGAATACCTTTGGTAAATTGTAATTCGGAATTAAGCTGCTTAAATGATGTATATGATGATAACCAATGTTGCCAGTTAACCAGTGAAAGAATTTCGGCAGTTTATAATAGGAACTTCCTCTTATCGATGATAACAGAAAATCCCATTTGTCTTTCCATTGTTTGTAAGAAAATTCATGTTGATGCTGAATGTAAAAAAACCAAAATGCAACTATTCCAAAAAGTATTACCAAAGTAAATTGAATAATCAAAAACATTGGCCAACCTACTAATGTACCAACTATGACATAAGATAAGGCAATCCAAAAATTATCTTTAATGACCATTTTTAGGTATTTCCCAAATTTATTAAAAGAATAAGTCGGATATCTGCAAGGAATTAGAAAGTAATATATAGGCACAATTACAAATGTTACAAATGGAAATCTAAACAATCTATACTTGAATTTTCCATACCAATTTCTCAAAGAATATTCTCTTACGGTTATTGTAGGAATATCGCCGATTTCTAAAACTTCTAACTGACCTGTATGCCCATGATGAAAATTATGGACCTTTGACCAATATTTATAAGGAATAAAGCTAAAAATACTACAAACCGTTCCTATAATATTATTCATTTTTTTCGAAGAGAAAAAGGATTGATGTCCACAATCATGTTGAATAATAAATATTCTCACCAAAAAGAAAGCATTGATAAGAAAAAGTGGTATAGTTAACAATATAGACCATTGAAGACTAAAGTAAATTAATATCCATAGTCCGACAAAAGGCAAAAAAGTATTCAATATTTGAAAAACAGCCTTTTTATTGTTTGGTAATTGGTATTGAGAAATCATCTCTTTCCAATTTGCCAATTTATTTTTTATTTCTTTATTTAAATTCTGGTTGTTCATTCTTTCCAATTTTTATAAAAATACTTCCCCGAAAAGGCGCAAATCCAATTAAACCTACAATTTCATCATTAAATAGTTGTAAAACGAAGAAAATAGCATTAAAAATAAAATAAACTAATCCGTTTTACCTAAATCAAACTTCTATTACTAACGTTATTTTTAAGGATTAGTTTTATTTCAATTCTTTTTAAAGGCTAATGGGAATATTTTAACTAAAAAATGCTATTTATTTTAAAATGAAATGCACTATTTGTTCGAAAATTTATACCCAACTCCACGCACAGATTTAAAAAATCTAGGGTTCTTCGGATCCTTTTCAAAATATTTTCTAAAGGATAATAAGAAATTATCTATTGTTCTGGTTGCAGGATAAACGTCATATCCCCAAACCGTTTTGAGTATTTGTTCTCGAGAAACAGCTTCGTTTTTTCTTTCAATCAACAATTGTAATAATTGAGCTTCCTTTTTTGTTAAGAAAAAATCTATTCCATTTCCTTTTGCTTCATAAGATGAAAAATTGATACTGTTGCTTCCAAAAGTGAAAATATTACTCGTAGTTCTTTCTTTTTTATCTTTTCTACTTAATAATTTTTCAATTCTCAACAAAAGTTCTTCCAGGTTAAAAGGCTTTACAAGATAGTCATCAGCCCCATTTTTCAAACCTTGAATTCTGTCTTCTTGTGAATCTTTTGCTGAAACAATAATAATTGCGATTTCTTTATTGGAAAGTCTCACTTGTTCGCAAATTTCTAATCCATTTACTTCGGGAAGCATAACATCAAGAACAATAAGATCAAAGTATTGTGACCTTGCTAAATTCAATGCTTTTGTACCATTGTCTGTTGAAACCACTTCATAGTCTTCTAGTTCTAAATTAAGTTGAATAACTTTTTGGATAGAAATTTCATCTTCTACGAGCAAGATTCTCTTTTTCATAATTTATTTTTATGGGGAAATTGAAGTTCAAAAATGGTACCTTTTGGACTATTGGTATAAACAGTAATAATTATTTTTAATTTAGCACATAGTTCTTTTACCAAGTATAGTCCAAGTCCAGTTCCTTTAGTAGACCGCACATTTTCATCCCCAATTCGATAAAATTGGTTGAAAATATTGTCTAATTCTTTGGAAGGAATGCCTCTACCTTGATCAGCAACATTAATATTGGTTTTACCATTTTTATTGTAAAGTTTTACTTCAATTGAGGTGCCTTCGTCAGAATATTTCACTGCATTATCTATTAAATTGGAAAGGATAAGATAGATACTTGACTCATTACTGTCAATTTCAAAATTAGAACCTTCTTTTATTAACTTGAAATGGAAATTTGGATGGTTCTTAATGTATTGGTCAAGAAGTGGCTCTATGATCTGACTCAAATTAATTGTTTGTTTTTTTAGCTTGCTTTTAGGATTGATTCTAGTGGCTAATAATAAATCTTCTACTAATTTTTTTAACCTTTCTGTTTCTTCTCGAGCATTTTCAATTAAATTTTTTGATTGCTCTTCTGAAAGTTTTCTTTTTTTGAAAGTTTCAAGGATCAAAAGAATGGCTGTGATTGGCGATTTTAATTCATGAGTTACAGACAACAAGAAATTTTTCTGTTGTTTTGCTGCTTTTATTTCAAGTCGGAAAGCGGCGTTCAATATAATGATTCCAATAATCAAACTTATTGCAAATGCAATTCCTTCCCCTTTAATCATAAGTGACTGGCGTTCAAATTCTTCTGATGCATTGGGATATTTTTCAAATTGTTCAATTTTTAATTCGTGGATTATTTGTGTTTTTTTATATAATAAAATTGCCCACCAACTCAATGCTAGCAACATATATAATACTACAAAAAAGGAAAGAATTCTGACCTTTGTTTTACTAGAGATCACTTTTTTGATTTTTTTTTAAGAGTTAGTAAGCTAAATATTAATTGAGTTTGCATAATGAAATTTCATATATATAAAAATTCAATGTATCTTTAGTATATTATCATATATTTGCCAACCAATTTAGAAAATGAAGCACATTAATTATCAACAATTCAAAGCGAATATAAGGAACTACATTGAGCTTAACAAGGCTCTTACCATTGCTAAATTAGGAAGATTAGAAGTGTTAAGACAATCCTCTTCTTTTTCTCCTAATGGGAAAAGCATTATTCCTCCACATCATTTATTTAAAATTGACCAAAGTATAATTAATGTTGATACCAGCTTCGTCAGTTTTATGACTGATATTAATGGAATCAGTTATGAAGAAAACTTGATTTCTTACAAAGATTTTTGTAATGAATTGGTTCAAGAAATAGAGTCTACAGGAACTGCTGCACTTGAAAATTTGGGTTACTTTTTTAAAAGAGAAAACAAACTTTGTTTCAGCCAGAACTTTGAAATTCCTTATAAATCTTCATTCGGTCTTCCTAGCCTTACTTTACAACCTTTACAGGATAAAGCCAATGAGGAAGATTTGATAATTCAAAAATCTACGAATAACAAAAATATTAAAGAGTCAAATTCAGGAAGAGTTATTTTTTGGAATGTCATCGGCACTGCAGCCGTTTTTCTTTTGTTGGTGCTTACCCACAAGCTGATCAATGGTAATTTTAATTCTGTGGAACTATTTAGTAAAGAAAATACCAGCCATATTGATCCTTCAAAATTAAACAAGAAGCCTGAAACTGTTTTAATTGATAACCCTTCCTACAATAATTTCATTCCTGGAATTTCTAATAATGATTATGCGCCACCGAAGTCATCCTGTGCTTTAATTGTAGGTTCTTTTTCAAATAAATTCCTTGCTGCAGATTTGCAACAAAAGATTTTGAATTTGGATTTAGAATTGTACACTGAAGAATTTCATGAATTCTTTAGAGTAGGAATATCCGTTGATTGTGAGAGCATTAAAGGATCAACTTTTCTAGAAATAGAGAAAGTACTTGGAATTGATCCATGGCTAAGAATCTATTAATTATTTGGTTATCGATAAGATTTTGATTTCCACTCTTTGATTTTTCTTTCGCCCTTCCACGGTTCTATTTGAGGCAATTGGGTTTCTTTTGCCATATCCTTTGAAACTAATTTTGGTTTCAGGTATTCCTTTTAAGTACAAATAATTGGCAACACTTCTCGCTCTTTCCATGGACAATTTATCGCAATATTCGTGAGTAGGGATGTCATTGGTATGGCCACCAATTTCTATTACTACAGTTTGATTTCCTTGCATGAAATCGTATATTTCATCAAGGACAGCATATGATTCGTTTAATAAATCAGTACTATCTGCTTGAAAAAATAAATTATTAATTTGGAGTGTTTGCCCCACTTTAATCTTTGAGATTTGAAGTTCAGGAATTAGTTTCAATGCTTTGATTTCGATTGTTGATACCAAATTGCACTTATTTGCATCCGTTACTTTTATTTGATGGATGCCATTGGTCAGCTGTAAGGCTTTTGTTCCGCTTTCACCATTTGGCCATTGAACATTATATGGTGGTTCACCGCCAGAAATTAAGATTTTTGCTTTTGCATCCTTTTTACCTACGCTACTTTCTTGCTCAGTTTCCAATACACTAATCGTGATGCCACTAATATCTTCAATGTTAACTTGTTTGGTCACAGTTTCCCCTGCAGCATCTCCGATTAATACCTCATAGCTTCCTGCGCCTAAATTTCTTTTTCTTGAATTTGAATTATTATCCTGCCATTGGATAGAATACGGTTTGGTTCCTCCAAATACATTTACATTTACAGTAGCTTCTCCACCTAAACATTTAATATTATCTTCTATAATCATTAATGCAGATAGACTTGTTTGTATTGCTTCTTTTTTGAACCCAAGTAGAAAAAGACCAGAGTTTGCCGTTCCTATCCATATTCGATTGTCTTTATCACTCTCGACGGAAGTACATTGTTTGCTAACTAATCCTGGTTCATCTTTATAACTTTCAATCAATTCAGTATATGGATCGTAACGGACAAGAATGTCTGAAGCCATGTATAGTCTGCCTGTTGAATCTGCGGTAATGTCTCTTATTTTACCTTCTTTGAGCCCTTTTTCTACAGCGGTTGGATACCATCTGTTATAAGGATCCACCAACCACATTTCCTTATTGCTCACCAACCATAGTCCTTCATGATTATAATGCATGGCTTCCATTTTGAGCTTTTTTTCATATGTTTTCCACTTTTCTTTCTTATTGATTAATACAATTCCTTCGTTCGTGCCGACCCACATCTGATCTTGATCATCAAGATGCAGAAAAACGATATCATTTGTTTCCAATTCACTGTTCCTTTCAGACTGAGTTGAACCCATTTCATTGGTTCGAGTATTAACAGAAAGGATTCCTTGGTTTGAAGCGATCCAAATCTTCCCTTTATAGCTTTCGAGGTCATTTATTTCGATTCCTGGGATGTTGTAATTGGTCTTCATCCCTGTATTTATATTTTCGAGATATCGTTGTTCAAAAGAAACCCACAATTCTTTTTTCGAGGTCATGCAAATAGCATCTGCTGGAGTTTCACTCAATTGAATGGTAGCCATGGATTTTGAGTTAATCTTGTAGAACCCAGTGCTAGCGGCAATGTAAACCTCATCGCCTGAAATGAATAGATCTCTTATGGATGAATTTTCAGGAATGGATGGTATTTGAATAATTGAAATTTCATCCTGAGCAATCAGGTGAAATCCTAAAAACATAAAAAAGAGTAAAAAAATGGAGTAATATTTCATTCTAAAAGATTGATTTTCTGAAATCTTTTTTTTGTAAAAATTATATGGAATATAATCAAATATTAATTAAACAATCGATTGTATAATAAAGAGGAAAATTAGAGCTGTTGCCCTAGCTTTGTGTAAGATATTTTTCCTGTTATTTTAGAAATTGTGCATTTCAGGCTCGAATTAAAGAATAAAGAGTCCATT
The DNA here is from genome assembly GCA_024642705.1 of Bacteroidota bacterium. Taxonomy (GTDB): domain Bacteria; phylum Bacteroidota; class Bacteroidia; order Chitinophagales; family Saprospiraceae; genus Portibacter. Next base: position 277,546 of record JAHEAQ010000002.1, read on the forward strand.
ATCATTATGTTCTATTGGTTCTTTAGAAAGTTTTAATATATAGTTCTTCAGGACTCAAAACGCTAATTATACTATTTTTGAAGTCTTTTTTATTTCTAGTAATAATATAATCTATGTGCTTGCATTTTTTTGCACATTCATGTTGAACTGAATCTTCGTAATCTGGAAAATAAGTAGTCAAGGCAGTAAGTAACTCCAATTTGCCTATGTCCTGTACGTTTAATCTCATCAAAAGTATTTTAAGAATTCTTCGAGCTTGATTCGACCCAATTTCTTTTTCAACAATATAATAAGTTGTTAGGATCGAAGCAGAAGAAGTGAATAATCTGAATTTACCATTTTTGGAATCTGTAAAAATTTTTATTGCCCATTTGGAGAATGGAAGTCTATTAGCTGTAAGGTCAATTAAAATATTAGTATCTAGAAATAGATTCATTTAAAATGTTTTTTCATTAAGATGTTTTTGATTTCTGCCTTCTCATCAAAATCTTTAGGCAAGTTGATCACTCCAATTAATTTTGATAATTCATTATCCGTTTCTTCTATTTCTTGATCTGTTATAATTTGAAGGTAAGTTTCAATTATTTCAGAAAGGCTTCTGTTAGATCTACTGGCATACTCCTTTGCTTTCTCAATAACTAGCTTATCAATTGATAATGTTAACTTATTTTGCATACGTACTATTTATTCAAACATACGTATAAAGTATATAAATGTCAAATTTTTGTTTCCAAATGTTGAGCATAAAACTTTTATTGAAAAAATATTTATAGGGAATATTATATGTCTTTTTAGTGAAATAATGAGTTAGCGGCATGACTTGGAGATTGTCGATAGATTTTCTGAAAGTTTAAATCTTCAAATAGTGGAGAAAACTTTCAGAAAAATTACCATTATTTTAAGCTGATTAAAGCGAAAATATACATGATTATTGAATATTTTCAAAGATCAAGATTTAGACAATTAGCATTATTTGTCTCTTATTTTAGTTGCTTATATGTAAAATCTAAATTGTTTTAGAAGTAATTGATGCATTGTTTTGAAGTTCTGATAATTTCTTTTTATGTAAGAATAAATTTATAAGATGACATATTTGCAGATTATTTTTTACAATTACTTTTGATTAAAAACAGGACTACTAATGTAGTTTTACAAGGATTCTATAAAGATAAAAGCTGTGCGGATAAATATCTATATGGTTAATATTTTCACTCTATATTTATTTTATAAAAAGCATTGCTTGTAGTTACAAATAGGAATTTTCCTTCTTTGCCACCCCAAGTCATGGATTGCACACGGTCTTCTAATCCTATACGATTAATTTCTATACCTTGTTTATTGAAAATAATTATTTCACCTTCGGCTAAATATACATTCCCTTTTTTATCGGATACATTAGCATATTCCCCTCGCTTGACAAATTCGGTCATATTTGAAAGGAAACCTTTCTCATTTACTTGAAAACGATAAGTAATTTTTGGGTCTTCATGTGTCATATAAACGAAATTGGTTTGATTGGGAGAAACACTTACAAGTTGTACAGATCGACATAGATCAAAAGTGTTGGGAATAATTGTAACTCCATCAGGTGCAATAAAACTTTCTTCAGGGATGCCTATTGCTGTTTCCTCAAAATTACCTCTCCATCGATGTGTAGGATGGATAACGCGTTTTATATTTTTAACTTCTTCTGTTTTTGCGTGAGACAATATCTGCATATCATCCATTTTATTTGGATTTATAGCATATGCTAAACTTGCCCAACCACCATTACCCCAGCCGCTATAATAAGGATTGTTGTCAGCAAGTTTTTCAATTGTTTTAAGTTCATCATTTGTTGTATTTCCGGGTTGCAGATCATAGCGGCAAATTACAATCAAGTTGTCTTTAGTATCAACGGCAAGTGAAATTGGCTTGAAAGGGTAGTCTGCATAAATTGAGATTGAATTGGTTTCAGCAGACCATTTATAAATTCGTTTTTGTAGATTTTCACAGAAGTATACATTTCCTTTGCTATCAGAAACTGCTCCCGTGGCAAATTCATAACCATATCCCAGCTTTTCAATTTTGTTGCTTGAGCGTTCAATATTACTTGAAATTTCCTTTCCTGAAATATTTACGTACGCAAAATCACCAGGATAAACTATGAGTTTTCTATCCATGTCAAAAATAGTTCTTTCAGGTAATTGCAAAATTTGTGTCCAGCTGCGCATATTACGAAAATCGATATTAAAAGAGTTGGACACTTTTATGCCCCAAGGTCTTGGCGAGTTTGCTCTTATAACTCGATACATCCAAAAATTAGCAAACATTAGATCGTTACAATCGTTTATATCTAGTGTTTGTGCTTTTTTACCTTCTTTGCCTTCTTCTTCAAATTGAAAAGCATAAAATTTCCAGTTAGAAACATTTTTGAAACGGGCTTCCTGTCTCACATGATGCTCTAGGGACATAGCATAAACTTTTCCTGGAGTTTTGGTGTCACTAATGTATAATCCTGCACTGGAATAAGTGCTTGCGGTCCAGATATCTTTGAGAATTCCTCCGCCGTTATTGGTAACCCATAAACTCCAATATTGATTATCCCAAGCCAAATCCATTCCTTGCTCATAAACAGGCTGGGTTGGATTACTTATTTTTTTTTCCTGATTTCTAGTATAAACTATTTCTCCTGGTTTGTCCATATTGCCGTGTCCACCTACAAACTTAACATCATTGATCATTGAATTTTCATTTGCCATCCATTTTAATCCTACCGCACGAGAGTTGTAGGCACCAGTATTGATCCCTATTCCATTGACCATATCATTGCCGCCTTCTGATGATTCCAGTACCGGAACAGGTGGTCCAAAACCACTGAAATTTGGCTCAACTTCTTCTAGAATGAGCTGCGTTGAATAGGGATGTAAGCCAATTAAATTTGTTCCTTTATTTAATTTGATGGTTTCCGTAACTCGATACCAGCCTGCAGGCAGATAAATGGTTTTATGCTTGGCAATTGCTGCTTTAAATGCTTCAGTATCATCACTTTTACCATCTCCGACTGCGCCAAAATCTTTAATGTTAATCCATGTATTCATCGAAGGGAGGACTGGAATTACCTTGTTCAACTTAGTCGGAACTTCTTCAATGGCTTGTATATTGGATATGGTCTTATATTCAGATTTATCAGCCATGTCATCCATTACTAGTCCATAAACAAAATTTTTAATATTGTATTTACTTCCTTTTCCTTGGATGCTTTTTCCAGAAGGTGCGAAGTGTATGGGTACCGATACGTTATTGCAAATAACATTAAGTAAATTTATTTGACTTCCAGCTTCATTTTCAACACCAACAATTACGCCTTTCGTTACATTTTCGAAAAGACAATCCTCCATAAATAATCTATCTGAGATGCCTTGTTCAAGTTCTACTGCAACAGGTGTGTTTTTCACATGAACAGAAACAATTGACATACCAGTATTCCTGCTCAGGATAGCTGCTTTTCGCTGGCTCTCAAAATAGAGATCAATCATCATCATAGGCCAACCTGGAGAAGTCCTGCGAGTAGAAATTCCAAATTCTCCACCGTAAAATTTTAAGTCTTCAATTTCATTTCCCAAATCATAAATGCCTGCATAACCATCACCGATATAAAAATTGCAGTGGCTTACAAAACCATGCTGCGCAAAATGGGTACGCAGAACAATAGCTTTCGGATTTCCTTGTTCTATGCGGAAATCGATATTTGAAATGGCACTATAAAATGTTCCAGCTCCTGCATCTCTTGGTTCTTGACCTTCTTCCACCAGATTATTCGTAAACCAAAACATGTAATTATGTTCATTTTGATAGCCCTCGGAACTTCTTTTTAATATGAATTCAGGTCGATTTTTTCCATAACCAATAATGCGGATTGCTTTAGGAACATAAATTGTTTTAGAAATGAGATATTTTCCTTCCGGTATAAACAAAATTCCAAAATTCTTCTCTTTTTTAAGCAAGTTAATAGCATGTTGAAGAGTTTCAGAAACATCTTGTTCGCCGCTGCTGTTGATGTTAAAGGATTCAGCAGTAAAAAAAATGGCTTCCTGGTCATTAGGCTTTTGCGTATAAACAGATTGAGCATGAAGCTTAATTAAAGAAAAGGTGATAGTTAAATAAAGTAGAATGTTTTGTTTCATTGACATTAAGTTTCAAATTCATTTTTTTATGAAGCTATTTAATCTAATATAATTCCAAAAAAGCTTTTTTTTAAAATTAGATAATTTTCACACTTTAGGGAGAGTATAGCTCCTTTTTACTTGGATTAATGTCAATATTAGTTCCTGCCATCAATAAAAAACTTTATTTTAATATGTTTTGTTTTCCCACGGCATTTTGTCAATTATTTTTTTGACACCCAAAAATTGTGCAATTTTTAATAAAGCATCATGTTTTTTTATGTTCACAACCAAAAGCTTTTCAGGCTTATCTTTAAAATATTCTATGACAGATGCGTTATAATCTGCGTATTGCTTCATTAGTATCGATTTGTTGTAAATATCGTCTTCTGGTGTATCATAGAGCAACCGATTAAGGTCCCACATCCAACCTTTGTACACATATTTACAATTTTGCAAATCCGACTTGGTGGGAATTTTACCATTTCCAAAAACTTTGGAGTGGAAAGAAATTAATGAGTTGTACCATATTTCGGGAGAATCTCTAATGGTCAGAATAAATTTACTGTTTGGAAATTCTTGGTCTAAAATTTTGTAAGTGTTTGGCAGACTGAAGGGAACATCTTGAAAGGCAACTCCCTTAAATTTTACTTCATGAATGATCTTTTTATAATCATGTATTGCCCAATCTTTAACTAATAATTCGAAAAGTCGCTGTCGGCCGACTGGAAGTCCAAGTTCTTCGAATAAAATCTTCATACTTGTGGTTCCAGTCTTGTTTCGTCCAATGCAGAATACTTTCTTTCTTTTTGAATATTTTTTTTTATTAAAAATAGTTCTTATTCGGTAATATGCTTTCCTTATCAGTCTATTAAAAATGTTCATATGATTTCAAATTGGCTGTAATTCCTATTTGGTAGTCAAATTAATCAAATCAATTAATTTAGTACATTAAATATTTTCAATTTGTATGATTATCAGTTGTATTGCAATTCAAAAATACAGTATGATTTAATTTATTTTAAAAAATGAAGTGCAATCTCATTGGTAAATTTCATAATACTTAAATCAGAATCTTTATTCGTTAAAACTGTCAAGCTTAAATTCTCATCAACAAATCTATTGTAAGATGCTGAAAACCTGGGTGCTGCTTTTACGCGATCAATTCTTGCATAAATATTAAATTGTGTTAAGCCAAATCCTAGATCATTACTGTTTACGACAATCCCATCCATTAGTGCTGCATTTTTAAACAAAAGATCCAGTATGCTCATGTTATAAGACATGCGATTTGCAAATCTTTAAATCACCTTAGTGTTTATTTTGATAAATTAGCAACTTTACAATATTTATATTTTGTTTTAACTTCCTATTTCTTTTTTTGCCACTGAAACCCATTTTGGTGCATCATTTATTTCTTGGCGCAGCAGCAAATTAAGTTGAGCTGCATGATGTTGTACGTGTCTCATGTTGTACAGTAAAATTTCTAAAACAGAATAATTCTTTTTATCGTTTTTCCAACGTGAATTTGCGGTTTCATTTGTCAATGTGAATACCAATTCATAGCATTTATTTCTGCAATATTGGAGATAAGAAATCAATTCTTCTTTAGAATATATTTGTTCGGGCATTGTTCCATTTGGGTCAAATTCTGATAAAGTAAAAGGGTGTGGGGGTTTAAATTTGAAGGGTTCAAGTGTAAGATAGTAATCTAACCAAAACAAACTATGGTATGAGATATACCAAAACTTTTTTTCAGTATTCCAAAATTCTAATGGACAAAG
>JAHEAQ010000177.1 GCA_024642705.1 Bacteroidota bacterium
AACTCACAACTCAGAACTTACAACTCCCAACTTCCGACCCCAACTCCCAACTCAACTTACTTCTTTTTCGCCTTTTGATTGTTCATTTCTTTAATATCTGTGCTAGTATCACTAGAACCGAGTAAGTGTTCGCAGAAATAGTCACTTCTCAACCAGAAGAAATATTCATTCATATCCCCATATCCGTGACGTTGACCCGGAAACAAGAAAAAATCAAATCTTTTATTGGCTTTAATCAATGCATCCGCCATTCGAATGGTTGCCGCAGGGTGCACATTATTATCAATATCACCAGTAGTTATTAAAAGTTTGCCTTTCAAGTTGCCAGCAATATCAGGGTTTTTATCGATAGCATATTTGAAAATAATTTCTCCTTTATCATCCAATTCTTCTTTTACACCATGATGCGTTTCACTCCACCAACGGTTGTAAATATTGTTTTCATGGTTACCAGATGATGAAACTGCTACTTTGAAAAAGTCTGGATACACCAACATTGCTGCTGTAGACATAAATCCACCACCTGAATGTCCAAAAATTCCAACTTTAGTAATATCAATGAAATCAAACCTATCTGCCAATTGTTCAGCACCGAACTTTTTGTCTGCAAGACCATAATCTCTTAAATTCCCATATCCGTAGTTATGATACCATTTGGATCGATCAGGATGTCCACCTCTATTTCCTATTGCCACAACGATAAAACCTAATTGAGCAGTTCTATCAAGTCTGTCCATACTGGCAGAAAAGCTTTTGTTGACTGCTTCTGTTTGTGGGCCTGGATACACATATTCGATTAAAGGGTATTTTAATGTTGGGTCAAAATCAAATGGTTTGTACATCACACCATATATATTGGTAATGCCATCATCTGCTTTAACAATAAATGGTTCTGGAAATTGATACCCAGTCGCCATTAAGCGAGAAAGATCAGCAGTTTCCAAGTCCATAATTTTTTTTCCTTGCTTATCAAATAATGTTGATGCTGGGACAGTGTTTACCCTACTAAAATTATCAACAAAATAGGTCATTCCATCATTAAGATCATTATTGTGCGTGAAATCGCCTGGGTTCAATAATTGGAGTCCTGTCCCATCAAAATTGATCTTGTACAAATGAGAAAAATAGGGATCTTCTCCTTTTTCTCTTCCGTTTGCTGAAAAATAAAGAATTCTGTTTTTTGAGTCAATTCCTTCTATGTTATCACAATGAAAAGGACCAGAAGTAATTTGATTTTTCAATTTACCCTGTGCATCATATAAATAAAAATGTGCCCAACCATCTCGTTCTGACCAGTGGATGAATTCACTTCCACCATTTACCAGACCAAGTGTTCTTGATTCTACATAAGTGTTCAATCTTTCTTCAATTAATACGGTAACTTCTCCTGTAGTGGTATTTGCATAACAAATATCTAATCTCTTTCTATCTCTGCTTTGTCTTTCAAAGTAAACTTTGGAATCGTCAGGAGACAACCAAAAGCCCCAGCGCATATCGTCATCTCGTTCTACTTTTTTCCTTGGAGCATTCAATACTGAAATGGTTTGATCTTTGAAAGTATCAATTTCTATTTCTAACCTGTTCTTCGAAGGAAAATCAAATACAAACAATTCATCGATTGGCGATTCTTTCTCACCAGCCATTTGGTATTTATAAGTTTCTAATCTTGGTCTTGGAGTAGCTGTATTATCTAAAACCCAAAGATCTTTGACCTGTCTGTTGTCACTTCTGTTGATTGCGAATTTTTGACTATTAGGCGCCCAATCTACAAATGCAGATTGTCTTTTGTCTTTATTTTCTTCCATTTCTACATTATCGACGCCACGATTATTTCCACCAAATGCATAATCTTTTACACCGTCTGTCGTCCATTGATTTTCAACAATTGTACTATCTTTTTCATCTTCGACGGCCTTGAGATAATTTTCCCAATCCATCCAATACAAATTGTAATCTCTTGAAAATAATACATAAGAAGAATCAGGAGCTATGGAAGCCCAATCAGGTTTTTTCTTATCTTTTTCAAAATCATCAACAAGAATTAAAGTTTGAGTATTTAGATCATATTCAAAATGCCAGACCTTTGGTACTTGCTTGGCCTTTTTTTTCTTTTTATCTTTTGTATCTTCCTTCTTTTCCATATCATCCTCTACTTTTTCTTCCTCAGTAGTTGCCTTTTTATCTTCTTCTTCATCTACTTCAACCAATTTACTTTTTACTTCCCATTGTAACGTAGTTTCATTTTTTATAAATTTCAGTTTATCAATGTCAAGATGTAATGCATCGAAAGGGTCTCCAGTCAAACTGGACATTTGTGCGGCAATTTTATTGTTGTCAAAAAGTTCAGTTTTTGTACCTTTCATTGGGTCAACGATATACCATTTTTTTCCTTCAGAAGTCTCATACACATACCAAAATCGATCGCTATTTTTTAACCAATGAGGGCTCACAGAAGTGGAAAAGACCATTTTGTTAATATTATCTGGAGAGAATCTAGCTGCAAGTGCATAATTCGGTTTTGGAGTGTTTTGAGCTTGCAAATTGACTATAAAAATTAGACAAATTATCAATCCAAAGAGGGTTATGTGCTTTTTCATATATTTTGGTATTGTGACAAAAAAATCAAGATATGGATTTTAATATTAAATTTAAGTTTAGAAAGCAATATTATTTTGTGTTTTGCTGAAAGTATTTAAATAAAAATGGTGTGCTAAATATAGAATTGAGATTAGATAAGGAATTTGATTCCGACTTAGTTATTGATTTGTATAAGTTGAATAATTGGTCTTCAGCTGAAAAACCTGATAAATTAATTAAGGCACTTAAAAATTCTGACACCTTGATTCTTGCTTTTAATGGTGAGAAAATGGTCGGAGTTGCGTATGCAATTTCAGACGGACATTTAGTAGTATATTATCCTCATATGCTTATTCATCCAGACTTTCAAGGCAAGGGCATTGGTACAATCATGATGAAAAGATTTCAAGAGATTTATAAAGGTTTTCATATGCAAATGTTGGTGGCTG
>JAHEAQ010000121.1 GCA_024642705.1 Bacteroidota bacterium
GAAATCGACCATTTATCCGAATAATGTAAAACATAATATGCATTTTGTTTTATACAGCCATTTAAGTCAGAATATATGGTCAAATAAAATTTAACTAAATTTGTATTGTTCCTATGAATTCAAAAAACTATTTTGAAAAAATACATCCTTCGAATAAATTGGAGGATATGAAAATATATAAAGTTATTTTATGAAAAAACCTCTTGTCGACCCCATTCCGGAAACAGATCCATCCATTCAAGAAATGGTACTTTTCTATAATGAAACCCTCGGATTTTGTCCAAACAGTATAAAGACTATGCAACGAAGACCTAGAATTGCATCTGCTTTTATTGAGATGAATCAGGCGGTAATGGAAAATAAAGGAAGGGTTACAAGTGCTCTCAAAAGATTAATTGCTTACGTTTCAAGTCATGCAACTGGCTGTCAATATTGCCAAGCACATGGAATTAGGGCTGCTGAAAGATATGGTGCAAGCAAAGAGCAATTGGAGAACATTTGGGAGTACAAAACTCATCCAGCATTCAATGACGCTGAGCGAGCAGCGTTAGATCTTTCCATCGCTGCTTCAAATGTTCCTAATTCAGTATCTGAAGAAATCAGTGAAAGAATGAGATCGCATTGGGAACCAGGTGAAATTGTTGAAATTATGGGTGTAATTGCTCTGTTTGGTTATTTAAACAGATGGAACGATTCCATGGCAACGACCATTGAAAAAGGTGCCATAGATTCAGGATTAGAATTGCTTGCTGAAAAAAGCAATTGGAACGGAGGAAAACACAAAAGATAATTTATTGCACAGATTATGATTTTTGACAAACCATTCATAGAAGGGCACATTTCTAAATTGAATCAAAACTCGCAACCAGAATGGGGCATTTTAACCGCTCAACATATGATTGAACATTTGATTTTAGCTTTCAGAATGGCAATTGAAGAATATAAAATGCCAATTTATACGGCACCTGAGAAATTAGAAAGATATCAGCGAAGTTTATATGATCAGACCCAAATTCCAAAGCTTTATCAAAATCCATATTTGAGGAAAGGTGAATTAGAAGATTTAGAATTTGATAATCTCGATATCGCAAAAGCAGAATTATTACAATATTTTGATAAATATGAAACTTTCTTTACCCAAAATCCAACTATTGAAACAACCCATGTTATTTTTGGAGTGCTGAATAAAGAAAAATGGGATCTTATTCAATACAAACATTTGGACCATCATTTTAGACAATTTAAGTTGAAATAAAAAATATGGAAGGTTATGTAAAAAGTGAAATTTCTAAGGAAGGAATAACTACCATTGAGTTCTACAATCCAAGTCACAACTCACTTTCTTCCGAATATTTGGTTAAGATTGTTCAATCTATCGAAGAAGCGGATCGAAATGTCAATTGTCAGATAATCCTCATAAAGAGTGGAGGAAATAGGACTTTTTGCGCGGGTGCAAATTTTGATGAGCTAATTACCATAACCAAATTAGATCAGGGAATTGATTTCTTTTCAGGTTTTGGAAATGTAATCAATGCGATTAGGAAATGCTCAAAAATAATTGTAGCTAGGGTTCAAGGCAAAGTTGTTGGTGGAGGTGTTGGGTTGGTTGCAGCATGTGATTATTGTTTTGGGACAAAACATTCATCTGTTAAACTTAGTGAACTGAGTATAGGAATAGGACCTTTCGTTATCGGACCTGCTGTAGAAAAAAAAATTGGGACAGCTGCTTTCGCCCAACTATCCTTAGATTCCAATCAATTTTATACTGCAGAATGGGCTTTGGAAAAAGGCTTGTTTCAGTCCGTTTCTGAATCTTCTGAAATAATGGATGAAAATATTGAGAAATTTGCTTTAAATCTAGTTGCCACAAACCTTGAAGCTCGAACGTACTTAAAAAAGGCACTCTGGGAAGGAACTGAACATTGGGATTCACTGCTTGCAGAAAGAGCAAAAATAAGTGGTCAATTGGTACTTTCTGATTTTACCAAACAAAGATTACAAGAATTCAAAAAGTAATTTTTTTTAAAAAAATTCTTTAAAACATAAAGAAACAGTCCAGCGTAATTTACGAAAGTAGACAGGAGGTTTTCTATTTCACTTTATGGCTTTAAATAATTTAATATGGGATTATTTGCTTTAATAAGGAAGGTTGAAAAATAAACCTCTCAGGTCATCGTCCATGGTAATTATTGCTTCTACTTAATTTGTAAAATTTGTAAATAAATCATGTGGGCATAAAAGATATCCTTTCATTTTTTCGTTGAATAAATGCAACATATGAATCTTTTATCGTCTTAACACGCAGTAAAAGAATATATAAACAAAATTGGCGTCTAAGGCTTATCTTTAAGGGTTATTTATCAGCTCTAAAACCATTTAAAATTATGAATTTATAGCTTCATAATCGAGGGGAATTTTACTTGAATGTTTGGGCATAGAAAGAGAGAGTAAAGAATCTATTTTTGCAATGTTGGCCACAGTGAATAGTTTTTCGGTTACAAAAACATTGTATTCTTCCATATTTTTAACAATAACTTTTAGTACAAAATCAGCTCCACCTGTAACATAATGACATTCTAAAACTTCGGGAAAACTAATTACCTGCGCTACTATACTATCAACAGCATCCTTAGAATGTTCTTTTATTGAAATGTGAACAAAAGCATATAACGATTTACCTACTTTTTTCGGATTGATTTGGGCTACATACTTTTCAATTACACCTTCTTGCTCTAATTTTTTTATTCGATTAAAAATAGGCGTGGTGGAAAGCTTTAATTGTAAAGCCATATCTCTTATTGTCATTCTACCATCATGCTGCAACATGTCAATAATTTGGTAATCTATGTGGTCAAGTTTCATTTTACTTCTTAAAGATTTGAAATAATTTAATTGAAAATAATATTATTATATATTTTGAGATAAAATAAATTTTAAACTTTTTTTATTGTACAAATATAGAATATTTTTCCTTTAATTTATATAACACTACTATGAAAATTAGTTTTAGGCATATAATTTAATTCTATAGACTTAAATTCTTTTACTGATTGTATATTTGACGCAGTATAATAAAATATGGATTCAAAAAATAATAAGATTGGATATTATCTGGAACGGACTACGCGACTAGTAAAATTGAATTTTCACCAAGCTTTCAAAAGTATTGGCCTGAGTCTGACTCCAGAGCAATGGGTGATAATGGATTTGCTAAAGAATGAAAATGGGTTAAGTCAAACTGCATTAGCAGAGCAGAGTTTCAAAGATGCGCCGAGCATAAGTAGGATTATCGACACTCTGGTTAAAAAAAATTATGTAGTTAGAAAAGCTTCGCCAAATGATCGCCGAAGTTTTGAAATTTTTCTGAGTCAAGAAGGCAAAGATGTGGTAAAAAAAACCCTTCCGATTGTAAATGAACTTCGAGAAAAATCATGGCAAAATCTTTCAAAAGAAGATTATGAAAATTTCATTAAGATCATCAATCAAGTGTTTCGAAATATGGAACAATAAGATCTTCTCCTTTTAATCTGTATCAAATTGAAATCAAATTAATCTTTTCCCTAAGCATCAGAATTAATATGGAATGCGTTTCTACTTGGAATTTTTTTAATCTTTAAAACTCCAATATGAAAATCAAATTCTATCAATCCTCTTTTTTAGTTGTTATTCTTACGCTCTTTATTAGTCTTTTAAGTTGTTCCAAATCAGACGTCCTTGATGATGGTGGAGACATCGAAACGGAAACTTTTGTTGGCCACGAAGGCAAATATCCTGGAGGATGGACTTCTACGACGCCTTCTACTTCATTTACTAACTATCCTGTTTCAGCTATTCTAAGATATAGTAATGCTCCTCAAACTAAAATAAAAGGCGAATTCTTCGCTACTATTGGCTTTAAATCTTGCTGCAATCTAGAAAATGATGGCACATTTACTTTCGAAATTGAAAACAATCAAATCAAAAACTTCAATCTAGATGATAAAATTGTCGGTTGCGAAGGAACCTTCAAAGGGAATGGAACAATTGCGGAAAATGGAAATTTAATCATTGAATTTACTGGAAATGATTGCGATGGAGCACACGTGGGTACTTTAGTTTTTAGACGATAATTACAAAAATATACATTTCAAACTTTTACTTTTTTTAATTTGTCAAATCTCAAAGAAAAGATTTGACAAATTTAATTTTAAATAATATATTTGCATATGCAACTATTGTTAATGCAATTATAAAAATATTATGAAAACAAAAACCCTTGATAACAAAGCTTCCAAAAAAAACAATACTGAATTTATGCCGATTTTAGGCACTGATTATGTTGAATTTTACGTAAGTAATTCCAAGCAAGCAGCACATTTCTATAAAACAGCCATGGGATTTCAATCTTTAGCTTATAGTGGATTGGAAACTGGAAATAAAAATTTTGAATCCTATGTAGTTGTCCAGGACAAAATTAAGCTGGTACTTACTTCGCCACTTAAATCTGGTACTGAAATTGGCAAACATGTAGATCGACACGGTGATGGAGTAAAAGTAATTGCATTATGGGTTGATGATGCTACCAAATCCTATTTTGAAGCAATCTCTAGAGGAGCAAAAAGCTTTTTTGAACCTATATCTGAAAAAGATGAGAGCGGAGAAGTGATTAGATCAGGAATTCATACCTATGGAGAAGTTGTCCATATTTTCGTAGAGAGAAAAAATTATAAAGGTGCCTTCCTTCCAGGTTACACAGCATGGAATTCTGACTATAAAACAACCCCTATTGGTCTGAAATATATTGATCATATGGTAGGAAATGTGGGTCTTGGAGAAATGAACAAATGGGTAAAATTCTATGAAGAAGTTTTAGGTTTCAAACAAATATTATCCTTCGACGATAAAGATATTTCTACCGAGTTTACTGCATTAATGAGTAAAGTAATGAGCAATGGCAATGGAAGAATTAAATTTCCAATTAATGAACCTGCTGCTGGCTTAAAGAAATCGCAAGTTGATGAATATTTAGAATTTTATGGTAGTCCTGGTGTCCAACACATTGCGGTCGCCACCGATGATATAATTCAAACAGTAACCAATTTAAAAGAAAGAGGTATTGAATTCCTGCAAGTCCCACAATCTTATTATGATACTTTATTGTCAAGAGTAGGAAAAATTGATGAAAATGTAGAATCACTTGCAAAATTAGGAATCTTGGTAGATAGAGATGAAGAAGGATATCTTTTGCAAATATTCACAAAAACTGTCCAAGCACGTCCAACAATGTTTTTCGAAATAATACAAAGAAAAGGCGCAAACTCTTTCGGAAAAGGCAATTTCAAAGCATTGTTTGAAGCATTAGAAAGAGAACAAGAGTTAAGAGGAACTCTATAAATTATGGTTTAACAAAGTTCATATGCAACAATGATCGCATTATATCTTAATGCGGTCATTTTTATTTTTATTATATTGATATTTATTCGGCATTTTCAAGTTCACATACAGACAATTCGATTATTTCGTTAGTCTATTAAACGATTGAAAATAAATAGGCGCTATTTTTGAACCTATCTCTTTGTTATCTATTTTAATAGTATGAATGAAAAATTTTTAAATAATCTCCTCCAAGGTCATAGGCTATGCGCTGAATGCCCTACCCCATTAGAAATTGTTGCTTTTTTCAAGGACCTTTCTGGAGCTTTGTATATGGATTTTGCAACCCAAAGTTTTTATTCTACCGATCAGATTCAAGCTTACTTGAATAATTTGCAAAAAACTTTCACTTCATTATTGGCAAGGAATCCAGAAAATGAACTTTCAAAGGTTGCTGATTTATCTAAAGCATTTTTTGATAGTCTACCTGCAGTTTATGACTTATTGTCGACTGATATAGAAGCTATTTATAAAGGTGATCCTGCTGCCAAGTCGGAAAGAGAAATAATACGATCATACCCTGGATTTTATGCCATCATGGTATATCGTTTGGCCCATTCTATGCACAAATTAGGCATACCTGATATTCCAAGAATTTTGACTGAATATGCACACAGTAAAACAGGAATTGATATTCATCCTGGGGCTGAAATCGGTGCATATTTTTGCATAGATCACGGAACAGGGATTGTTATTGGTGAAACTACGAACATTGGAGAACACGTAAAGATATATCAAGGCGTAACTCTTGGTGCCTTAAGTGTAGACAAAGAAGATGCTTTCACAAAACGTCACCCTACCATTGAAGATGGTGTAATCATTTATGCCAATGCAGCAATATTGGGTGGAAGTACCATCATTGGTTCAAAATCAATTATCGGAGGTAATGTTTGGCTAACCAGAAGCATTCCCCCTAATACTAAATTGTATTACAAATCAAATCTCGAAAATAGGCTTGATGGCTCCTCAGACGTAGTAGTGATAAAAGAAGTCCATAAGTAAAAATTAAAATAAAACTATGAATCTGATTGAACTTATAGGAAACACACCATTAATTGAAATTACAAGATTGCACAACAATCCCAACGTTAAAATTTTTGGAAAACTTGAAGGCGATAATCCTGGAGGAAGTGTAAAAGATAGAGCAGCCTATGGAATGATCTCTGAAGCATTAAAGAGAGGACAAATCAAAAAAGGTGACCGATTGGTTGAAGCTACTAGTGGTAACACTGGTATTGCGTTGGCGATGATAGCAAGTCAAATGGGAATACATATGACACTGATAATGCCTGCGAATTCGACGAAAGAAAGAGTTTCTACAATGACCGCATATGGAGCAACGGTAATTCTTACAGATGCAGAAAAATCAATAGAATACTCTAGAACTTTAGCGGAACAAATGGTGGAAGAAGAAGGGTATTTCATGCTGAATCAATTTGCGAACCCTGATAATTATGGAATGCATTATAAAACTACGGGACCCGAAATTTATAAGGATACCGAAGGAAAAATCACCCATTTTGTGTCTTCAATGGGCACCACAGGTACTATTATGGGGGTATCAAGATATTTAAAAGAACAAAATCCAAACATTCAAATCATTGGGGCTCAGCCAACAGAAGGATCTTCGATTCCTGGAATCAGAAGATGGTCTCCAGAATTTCTTCCTAAAATCTAT
Source organism: Bacteroidota bacterium (assembly GCA_024642705.1). Lineage (GTDB taxonomy): Bacteria > Bacteroidota > Bacteroidia > Chitinophagales > Saprospiraceae > Portibacter. The sequence goes on from JAHEAQ010000121.1 coordinate 7,091, forward strand.
GAACCCGAAAGAGTGGACAGAATAATTGATGTATCAGAGGAAGAAGCCATTCAGATGACCCGACGATTAGCCAAAGAAGAAGGAATTCTTGCTGGAATGAGCAGTGGAGGAGCAATGGCTGCAGCAATTAAATTAGCGAATGAATTAGAGATGGGAACAATTGTGAGTATAATTTGCGACCGTGGCGATCGTTATCTAAGCTCGGATTTGTTTGAATAAATTACAAATCAATAATGACCTTAGTATAATTATTTACATCGAAAGCGCAATCATTGAATCTTGGAGCTCTAAAGATAACTCTAGGGTTTAATGAAAATCCAAAAGGCTCTTGAGGAATACCAAAAAAATTAACATCCATTTTAGTGTTTGAATTTTCATCATGCAATACAGCTACAGCATATTTGCCTTTTTTATTTGGCTTAAAGAAAGTTTTCACTTCTCCTTTTTGAGCTTTCACTATTGATCCAGCGGCTACATCCGTAAAACTTAAGAAAGTATTATCACTCCCATACAATCCAATTCTTATAGTTCCTATTTCTTCAGAAATTCCTCGAATTACTACTTCTATGGTAAGGTTTTCTTGCTCTTGTGGAAAGCCGAAGCCCATCATTATGGAAAGAAACAAAACATTTAACATTATTGTAATTTTATAAACAAACAATTAGGTTTAAAAAATGTTCCGCCATTAATCAGTATATTAATCAAAAATCAAACAATTTGAAATTTATGAAAGCTATTGGAATAAACAAATCCAATTCGAAAAACAAGCTCACAATAATTACTACAGAAATTCCAACAATTTCCGAAACTCAAATTTTAGTAAAAGTTTCTTATGCTGGAATCAATCGTGCAGACATTCTTCAAAGAAATGGAATGTATCCTCCACCACCCGGAGAAAGTGAGATTTTAGGTTTGGAATTTTCTGGTGAAATAGTTGAAATGGGTGATAAAGTAGACTTATGGAATTTGGGAGATTATGTTTGCGGAATAGTTGCAGGAGGAAGCTATGCCGAATATGTAAAAATTGAAGCCAATCATTTGATAAAAGTACCTGAAAATCTGACATTGACAGAAGCAGGTGTCATCCCAGAAGCATTTATAACTGCCTATCAATCATTGATACACATTGCAAATATTGCTGCCAACGAAATAGTATTAATTCATGCTGGAGCAAGTGGAGTTGGCGCTGCAGCCATTCAAATGGCTAAATCAATAGGTGCTATTGTAATAATTACCGCTTCAAAAGAAAAACATGAGTTTTGCTATAACTTGGGCGCGGATTTGTGCATTGATTATAAAAATCAAGCATTTGATGAGGTGTTGCTATCAAAATTTCCAAAAGGTGTAAATATAGTTTTGGATCTGATTGGCGCTTCACATTTTCAAAAAAATCTTAATGTTCTTTCGCGAGATGGAAAAATGGTGATGTTGGGTTTTCTTGGAGGTGTAAATATTTCAGAAGCAAATATTGCTGCCATTATTGCAAAAAGACTAAAAATTGAAGGGTCGACCCTGCGAAATAGGAACAATGAATATAAATCTGCTTTAGTTAAAGGATTTTCTAATCAATTTCTAAACGATTCTAAATTCCCATTTAAACCAAATTTAGACATCATTTTTCCATGGGCAAATACGGATCAGGCTCATGAATATATGGTTCAGAATAAAAACAAAGGAAAGATTGCTATTGAGATTAAAGCTTAGATCTTCAATATGAAATTAAAGATCCGCCATTTTTAATTTCTATTTTGAGCGCATCTTCACTTGTCCCTTGTAAAATCAAACTTTTAACCGAAAATTGATTTTGAATCTTCATTAAAACCTCAAAAAAATTGGGGTCTGCGTTTTTAAATATTATGTTTTCACCAAAGTTATTGTTCAGCGATAAAGGTTTGTCAATAATTAATGGAGGAAAATCAAGATATAAAGGCTTATTATTTAGCGTTTCATCCAATTGAATCGTTTCCCCAGCATTCGCATTAATTATAGCTTCACGCAATGTTCCGGGACCCGACTCATTTTCATTGCAAACGATCAAATTATCATGTCGGATTCTTATCTCAAAATTTGTATTTTCGATTAAATCAAGATAAGACGCAACCCTAATAAAATATACCTTATTTTGGTTTAATCCAGTTAATAATATTTCATTGTTTGGATCATCTTGGCACAATAAAGGGTTCAAATTAGCGCACGTTCCACTTAAAACCTCATATACTAAGTCATTGGTTGATCCTGATATATTAAAAATATCAATTTCATGGGAAGAGGATGAGGGCGTAAATTTAAACCACACATCATCATCAAAATAATCTTCAAAGCTAACATCGCATTCAAAACCCTTTTGTCCTGAAGCCCCTTCTATTGTTGAAGTTATAATATTACAATCATTTGCCAATTGAGTCAATTCAATTGCGCCAGCACAATTATCATTGACTGGAGATGGTGGAGGAGTACCCAAACAAATTTTAAAACTGGTATTTTGAGGTGCATTGTTGAATGTCGACACTCTTAGGTAGTAGGTATTTCCAATTGTCAAATTATTAACAGGGATGATAATTTCATCTCCAGGAATGGGGTCATAAAAACATAATTTTTGCGATAAATTTCCACAATTGCCTTGGTTCAATTGAAAATCCAAATCTGTTGCCGTTCCTGAAATATCAGACACAAAAATTTGGTGTGATGATTGGGCCGCAGTGAAAGAAAACCAAACATCATTTGTAAATCCACCAGACGTCCCACAAGAAAAAAGATCTGCAGAAGCTGTTGCTCCATTCACAGTTCCTAGTACACCTGTGCAACCAGACCCTCCTGCAGGAATTGAATAAGCACCAGCACATTCGTCGTTTGGCGGAGGATTAGGAATACCAAATTTGATGCAAATATTAAATGAAATATTTTGAGGATTTACATTTGATTTGGAAGCAATCCTTAAAAAGTAAGCATTTCCAATTGTAAGATCATGAACAGTGAAATTATGGTTGTTATTTTCATAACAAAATATAGGTACAATATTGCCACAGACGCCCGAAGAAACTTGAAATATCAATTCATTTGATGATCCTACTATACTTGATATAAGAAATTCGTGCGAATTTGAAGTTGCTGTAAAAACAAACCAAATATCATCATCAAATGGGCTATTAGTAAAATTGCAAAGGTCACTTTCAGGTGATTGGGTTGCATTAGATAAAGTAGCGGCATTTAATAGAGTGCAAGTAAAATTACTATTTATATTTAGCGGGATTGCATTCACACAATCATCATTAGATGAAGTTGGAACCAATGCAGGATTATTTCCAAAAGTAATTGAAAAACTATTCAAAGTTCCTGACCTGAAAAAAAAATCATCTTTAATTTTGAGTTTCCAAGTTCCATTCGGATCTATTGTTCCCACATTCAGAAAACCAAGGGATTGTTCAGGAAGGAAATTACCAGTAAAAGGAGCAGAACCCGAAGTAATATTTGGATTAGCCTGATTGCCATCGAAACAAGTCATAGTATAATTATCGCCACTTCCACCATTTTCAGCAGACAACAATATTTCTGTTCCATTTGGACTTATTAACCAGAGGGTTAGATCATCCGTTTGAGGATGCGTTATATCTATGCATATTTTTTCAATTCCAAATGAAACATCCATAACAGGACTTAGACTAGAAACTGCCACCTGAGCAAAAACAGTTGCTGCTCCAGGAATAGCCATCGAAGGAGATACACTGAAGGTTTGAGAATATGAATAAAAAGGTAAAATAATCAAGAAGAAGAAGAAAAAGAAAAATGATTTATTTTTACATTTAAATCCCTTCAAATAATAGCTTTTTCTCATATATAATCCCTTTAAAGAATGAGGACACGATAGAAAACTACCGTGCCTCATTTTTATTAAATTATTTAGTTACTTCGCAATCAAATTGCTTTCTCAAAATAAATTGATCAATTGACTATTATTATAGCCTTTGATAACTTTCTATTGTCGTTGTGGACATGCAAGTAATACATGCCATTTCTCAAATCGTCAGATAAGTTCAAATTCAATTTGATATCTGTTGTCGGATCTATTTCAATTTCTTTAACCATTTTACCAAGAAGGTCATGAATTCTAATGATTGTTGTTTTATTGCCTAAACCTTCTAATTCGATGTTTATAACACCAGTAGTTGGATTTGGATAAGCTAACATTGAAAGTTCTTTTTGCAATGGTT
>JAHEAQ010000036.1:0-2093 GCA_024642705.1 Bacteroidota bacterium
AAGTAATCTCTGGTGCCTTGGTATCCTGTATGGTAATTTTTTGAATGCATGAAGATGAATTGCCTGCACAATCTGTTGCAATCCATTTCCTTTCAATGGTTCCAAGTCCACATCCATCCAAATGTGGTTGATCGCTATATGTAACTCTTACATCACCTCCGCAATTGTCGGTAGCTGTAGCTTTACCAGCATCTCCCATCTCGCATTCAAAGCTAACGTCTGAAGGACAAGTAATCTCTGGTGCTTTGGTATCCTGGATGGTAATTTTTTGAACGCATGAAGATGAATTGCCAGTACAATCTTTTGCTGTCCACGTCCTTTCTATTGTTCCAAGTCCGCATCCATCCAAATTATTTTTATCGCTAAAGGTAATTGTTACATCACCTCCGCAATTGTCAGTTGCTGTAGCTTTACCAGCATCCCCCATCTTGCATTCAAAGCTCACATCTGATGGACATTTAATGTCTGGTGCTTTGGTATCGACAGGAGTCATGGTTTGACTTGCCTGGCTAGAATTACCACAAGCGTCTAATGCTGTCCATGTTCTTGTAATTGAAGTACCAATGCAGCTAGTTGTGCCATTTTTATCTTCAAACCTTAAAGTTGCTGAACCACAATTATCACTAGCAATTGGAGAACTAAATACTGGTAAATTACCACATTCAAATGTTCCGTTTGGTCCGACTCCACTAATTATTGGTTTTGTAACATCGGCTTGGACAGTAAAACTCTTTTCGCACATGATGTCCAAATTACAATTGTCTTTTATTAGGAATTTTATATTTACAGTTCCACCACAAGAGCTTGGAGCAGATGCAACAGTCGGTTTACCATTCTGTAGAACACCATTAACATACCAGGTAACTACTGGATTTTGATTTGCAGTTCCTTGTGCACTAAATCCATCTAAGAATGATTGAAACGATGCATTCACTTGTGCTTGGGTTTGGCATGAAGCTATACTAACATTTTCTGGACATTTAGTGGTAAATGGAATACATGACTGTATTTCGCATTCCTTAACTTTAAAGTTTAATGAGCCATTTGTTGGAGCAGCGTAGAATAAAGCAATGTAATACACATTGTAAACATCATTTCCTATTTCAGCATTGTCATTGGTCCATGCGACATATTGGTTCACATTGCTGCATGTAATTAGATTATTTGCATCAAAATTATCACATCTTGCAGGATCAGATAAAGCAGTATATACATCTGGAAAATCACCAACACCATTGCCAACTTTAAAACTACCAGCATGGAATAACCACCAAGAGTCTGAAGCTCCGACTGCTTGAATTTTTGTTCCCTTAACAGTAGGTGGAGTTGCAAACACAATCCATTGAACGTATTTTGCTGTTTTGCATTTGTTGCTAGCAAATAAATCTTTAGTTGTGGCATCTGCAAAAGCATATTCGAAAATTGAAATATCGTTGACTGCATCGTCAGAAGCATCGATTCCACATCCATCCGTATCAGCAGCGTGTGTGCAATCAATTAGTCCTGATTCCACCATGCCGCTATTAGAACAATATACTTTTGCTTTGCAAGCATCCGGGCCATGCCCAACTATGCTATTTGGCTGGCATTCTGTAGGTGAAGATGCACATTGAGCATTTATGTGGTTGGGCATTAAAATTAAGCTAAAAAAAATCATAACGATAAGTGATGAAAAATTTTGCTTTATCAAACTTTGTTTAAAATTATTGTGAATAAATGGATTACAAATGGATTGCAGGCATAAGTTCTTATCTGAAATGCGTGCAAATTCAAACAATTCGAATTTTTTCATTTTATTAGGGTATTTAATTAATGATTAGGTGTATTGCTCTTCAATAACTTCATTTGTTGTTAATGCAGAGAATAAAATAAATTATTATGTGTAAGTACTTGGTAATTTATTTTAGGTAGGATAGTACGTGATTGATTTCATTTGGTTGATTTTATTAAGGTGTAATAATTCATTCCACTATTTGGTTTCAATGGAAATTTTTGAAATTCTTTTTAGGTATCGATAGGCAATGGTAATTTGGTTTAATTTTTTAGGTTATAAATTCTTTAAGGCAGTTAAATTTTATAACTATCTTGAATTT
>JAHEAQ010000036.1:2193-41998 GCA_024642705.1 Bacteroidota bacterium
TTTGGTTTCAATGGAAATTTTTGAAATTCTTTTTAGGTATCGATAGGCAATGGTAATTTGGTTTAATTTTTTAGGTTATAAATTCTTTAAGGCAGTTAAATTTTATAACTATCTTGAATTTTACCGAAAGTTAAATCTTTTATTCCATAATTTTTTCAAACTATCATTTTATTTAAATAAATAATAATTTTATAATATGTATTTATTTAATAATTAACTATTTACAATAAATATCCATTATTAATCTTTCCTCTAAACAGATGGTATTTTTGATTTTTTAAATGCTTAAATCACAAGCTTAAATAGAAAGATTGTAAGTTTAAGTTTTGATTTAATTTTTCATATTCCATTTTGAGAAATGGCAAAAAAAAACTCAATTTCATCGTTTATGAAACTGAGTTTTCTGAAACATTTTCGTTAAAATTAAGGGAATGCTTAAACCTCTTTATTTTGAATGATTCAATTCAACAATTCATAAATTCCTGCTATGCCTTGTCCTCCTCCAATACAAGCTGTAACCATTCCATATTTCTGCTCTCTTCTTTTCATTTCATTAAAAAGTTGAGTGGACAATTTCGCACCTGTACATCCAAGAGGATGCCCAAGAGCAATTGCACCACCGTTAACGTTAACGATTTCTGGGTTTAGGCCAGCTTCTTGAATTACTGCTAATGCTTGAGCTGCAAATGCTTCATTTAATTCAATCAATTCAATGTCATCCAATTTCAAATTTGCCTGCGCCAATGCTTTCGGAATTGCTGCACAAGGACCAATTCCCATATACAATGGATCAACGCCTGCAACAGAACAAGAAACCAATCTGGCAATAGGTTGAAGATTCAATTCTTTGACCATTTTCTCGCTCATCACCAATGTGAAAGACGCTCCGTCTGAAGTTTGCGATGAATTTCCAGCAGTGACAGAACCACCAGCAGAGAATACTGGTCTCAAACCAGCCAAAGCTTCAACACTTGTATCTTCCCTAACACCTTCGTCAGTATCAAAAGTATAATTCCTTTCTTTTCTTTTTTCATTTTCAATATAAACCTGATTCACATCTATAGGCACAATTTCATCTTTGAAAAATCCATTGTTTATTGCATATCCAGCTTTCTTATGGGATTGAAATGAAAATTCATCTTGGGCTTCTCTCGAAATTTTGTATTTATTGGCTACGGCTTCAGCTGTTAAACCCATTCCTATCAGATAATTTGGGTTTTCAACAGCCACCTTATAACTTGGTGCAAGTTTGTATCCTGTCATTGGAATAGAACTCATACTTTCTGTTCCTCCAGCAATAAAACATTCACCCATTCCGCCTCTAATTTTTGCTACAGCCATAGAAATGGCTTCAAGACCGCTTCCACAATATCTATTGATAACAATACCTGGTACAGATTTACCAAGGGCAATAGCTGAAATCATCCTCCCAATTTGAAGACCTTGCTCGCCTTCAGGGTTCGCACAACCAACAATAACATCATCAATCCTTTGAGGATCAAGTTCAGGGACAGTTCCCATCATGTGTTTTATTACATCAACAGCTAAATCATCAGATCTATAAAATCTCAAAGCCCCTTTTCCTGCTTTTCCAACTGCTGATCTAAATGCTCTTACTATATATGCTTCCATAATTTCTTTTTTAATCTTTTATATTATTAGTTTCTCAATGGTTTATTCTTTTCAAGCATATATTGTATCCGCTCCAATGTTTTTTGCTCACCACATAAGCTCAAAAATGCTTCCCTTTCTATATCCAATAAATATTGCTCTGATACCAATGTTGCTTCCGAAAGGTCTCCTCCACATAGGACATATGCTATTTTTTGGGCAATTTTCACATCGTAATCAGAAGCATATTTTGCTAATTTTAAACTGTGGGCTGCAGCGTATAAGGTTGCCATCCCTGCTTTACCCAAAACTTTAATATCTTTTCTTGGTGTAGGCATCTTGTAACTTTCTGCGAGATACAAAACTTTACGTTTTGCTTCTGCAATATTTCGCTTAGCATTCATTACTACCTCATCCCTACCCTCTATTAAATAGCCTAAATTATAAGCTTCGTGCGCAGATGTTCCCACAGCTGCAGTAGCTATGGTCTTAAACTTTTCAATTAGCGTCGGCATCATCACATCGCCTTCAAAAAATGAATCTGAAGCCCTTAATGCAAATTCTTTTGTTCCTCCACCTCCAGGAATAAGTCCAACCCCAACTTCAACCAATCCAATATATGATTCTGCAGCAATCATCCCAGCATCACAATGCATCAATGTTTCACAACCGCCACCAAAAACAAAACCCTGAGTAGCTGCAACCACAGGAATATTAGAATATCTGCATCTCATGGTAGTATCCTGAAACAACTTAACAGCCATATTTAACTCGTCATATTGTTGTTGGAAAGCAAACATGCCTATCAACATAATATTTGCTCCTACTGAAAAATTCTGAGCATTGTTTCCAATTACTATTCCTTTCCAACCTTCTTCTTCAGCAATTCTTATGGACTCATTTACTCCTCGTAAAATTCCTTCTCCAATAGAATTCATCTTACTTGTGAACTCAATACATAATACTCCGTCCCCAATATCGTGCAATGTCATTTCATCATTTTTGAATACTGCTGGCTTTTCTCTATAATCGTCTAAAATGATAAAAGATGCAGCACCCGGTAGAGCTTCGTATTTTTTTGTAGCTGGATTATAACATTTTCGTATTCCATTTTCAGAAGTATAAAAAGACTTCAATCCAAGCGAATGCATTTCTTTAACCCATGAAGCAATATTTTCTCCTTTTGATTCTGCATCTTGAATTCCTTTCTCTACACCAATGATGTCCCAATATTCAAAAGGTCCAATTTCCCATGCAAATCCCGCTTTAATTGCATTGTCAATGTTAAAAACAGTATCCGTAATCTCTGGAATTCTTAAAGAAGCATAACTAAACATTGTGGCAAAACTTCTTCTTATAAACTCGCCACCTTTGTCTTCTGCTTTATATATTGCCAGAATTCTCTTTCGCAAATTATCAATTTGTTTTGCAACGCCTAAACTTGGTATTTTAGGTTGTTCTGTTGGTTCATATTCTTTAGAACTTAGATTTAGACCCAGAATTATATTTCTCCCTTTGGCGTCTTTTTCATTCGATTTTTTGTAAAAACCAAAACCAGTCTTATTGCCTAAAAACTTATTTTCAATCAAAAAATCAAAAAATCCTGGCAATGTTACCTTTTGAACATCCGTATCGTTTGGACAATTATCTTTCAAACCTTTGATCACCTTATCCATCACATCCAAACCTACTAAATCACCCAATCGATAAGATCCTGTTTTTGGTCTGCCGATTGCAGGACCAGTCAAACTGTCAACTTCAGAAATATTTAAACCCATTTCTTGGGTTAATTCCATACCCTTTGCCATGAGGTATACTCCTACCCTATTGGCAATAAATGCTGGTGTGTCTTTGCAAAGAACAGTTTGCTTACCAAGATATTTATCTCCATAAGACATGAAAAAATCTATCACAGATTGGTCGGTATCTGAAGTTGGAATGATTTCTAACAATCTCAAATACCTAGGCGGATTAAAAAAATGAGTTCCGAGGAAATGTTTTTTGAAATCATCAGACCTTCCTTCCGTCATCATATGTATTGGAATTCCAGATGTGTTGGAACTAACAATTGAACCTTTTTTTCTAAATTTTTCAACTTTTTCAAAAATTTGCTTTTTAATGTCCAATCGCTCAATAACCACTTCTATTATCCAATCACAATCTGCAATTTTTTCAAAATCGTCATCAAAGTTTCCAGTTTGTATTCGATTCACAAAATTAGTATCATATAAAGGAGCTGGTTTGGACTTTGTTGCTGCTTTTAAAGCTCCATTGACAATACTATTTCTAAGTGCTTTATTTTTCTTCTGATCTTCTGTTAAATTAAAGGGCACAATGTCCAACATAATTACTTCGAGACCAATATTTGCTAAGTGGCTAGCAATTCCAGAACCCATTACTCCCGAGCCTAAAACTGCTGCTTTTCGTATTTGATACATTTTATAAATTTTTTTGACTTAAAGTCAAATTTAAAAATCTTATTAATAAATTACTAATTTTTTATGCTTTCTATATAAATATTTATCTTTCAGCATTTTATTGAAATTCGCAATTTTATTCACCGATTTCAATATCCTACATAATATACAACATATTAACAGTATAGTTTTGAAATTAAACGAAATTTTAAATATTGATATTCCAATAATTTTGGCTCCAATGTTTTTGGTTTCAAACGCTGATATGGTCAAAGCTGCTTTAGATGCAGGAATTACAGCGGCAATACCAGCTTTAAATTACAAAACAAATTCAGAACTAAGAACAGCAATTCAAGAAATAAAACAACACAGTAACAAACCATTCGGCATCAATCTTATTGTCAACAAATCCAATATATATCTAAAAAATCAATTGCAAGCTTGTTTAGATTTGGAAGTAGATTATATTATAACTGCGTTAGGAAGTCCACGAAAAATAATTGATCAATGCAAAAAGAAAAATATAAAAGTTTTCTGCGACGTGTTGAATTCTTATCAAGCTAAAAAAGTGGAAAATTTAGGGGCTGATGCAGTTATAGCTCTTAACAATAGTGCTGGAGGGCATTTAGGCATACATAATGCTAAGGATTTTATCCCAGAATTATTGTCAGAAGTTAAAATACCTATCATCTCTGCTGGGGGCGTTGCAAATTACAAGCAATACAAAGAAGTTATGAATTTAGGAGCTGCAGGATGCTCAGTTGGTTCTATTTTTATAGCAAGTACAGAAGCACCTGTTTCCTTAGAATACAAAAATGCAATAGTTCATTATGGAGCAAAAGATATCGTAATTACAAAAAAAATTTCCGGTTCACCATGTACTGTAATCAACACTCCTTTTGTACAAAAAATTGGGACCAAAGAAACCGTCTTTGAAAAAATAATGAACAGAAACAAGCGATTGAAAAAGTATTTAAGATTTATTTTGGCTACTAGGGGAATGAATAAATTGAGAAATGCTGCATTTAAAGCAAGTTATAAATCTATTTGGTGTGCAGGAACATCCATTGAAGAAGTCAACGAAATTAGACCTATCAGCAAAATTGTCAAACAATTAACATCTGACCATTAATTTATGCTACATCCAAGGCATAAACAAGGGAAGTAAGAATAAATGGAAGCATAACCCAAAACCATTCCGGCTTCATCCAAAGAAAACCGCAGCAGATCAAAGTAGAAACAACAAAAATCATCCAATATTGTGATTTTGATAATTTAATAGATTTTGACTCAGTCATTACAATTTATTTTGCCACAAACATATGCAAAAAGCAACAAAACTGAAAAAAAAAGGCTCTTTTATTTATGGTGATTTAAAAAGTGCATGAATTTAGAATACAACACAAGTAATAAATTAAAAAAAACAAATGTTCAATAGTGTATTTAGTAATTAACTATTGAAATATTTTTTTTGCAAATGTGAAAAATAAATAAATTCTATAATAGTGAAGAAGTCTTGTTATTTGTCTTTTAAGATATAAATACTTTTAGAAAATAGACTTTAGTGACTTTACATTAATGTATAAATACAGTAGTTTTAATTTAAAATAGAATAAATGCCAATGAATCCAGAAAGAGGAAATCCCATGAGAGATGCTTTTCTTCAAAAAATGCGGCTAAAATACAATGTTGAAGATCCAGTATTAGGTTTTGGAAATTCAAATTTTAGAGAGCAGGAAAATCCAGTATTTGATCCTGAATTTATGACTTTGGATAAATATTCGGGCCCTTGGGAAACTAGTCAAATGGTTCATTTGATAAGAAGGCTAAAATTTGGGGTGACCATAGACGACCTTCATTTTTTTGAGAATTTGAGTATGGACCAATCAGTGGACATTTTATTAACAGCGGAACCTGTCCCAGCTCCACCAGTGAATGATTACAATAATGGTTCTGATATTTTTGATGAAGAAGTTCCTTTTGGTACAACATGGGTAAATGCTGGACCTTCTCAAGATTATGAAGGTGAAAGAGTGATGTCTCTCAAGAGGTGGTGGGTTGAAAATATGCTGACTCAAGGAAATAGTATTACAGAAAAGATGTTGCTTTTTTGGCACAATCACCTTGTAACAGAATGGTTTGGTGTCTTTTTTGCGACTTCTTCATATCAGTATATGGACACCTTAAGAAAACACCATTTAGGTAATTTCAAAGATTTAATAAAGGACATCACCATAGATATTTCTATGCTATACTATTTAAATGGAGCTTCCAATCATAAAGATGCTCCTGATGAAAATTATGCGCGAGAATTACAGGAATTATTTACCATTGGAAAGGGTCCAAATTCTAAATATACGGAAGAAGATGTTCGAGCAGCTGCTAGGGTATTAACTGGATGGACGGTTACTTGGCCAGAAAGAGAAATGATTTTTGACATATACCGTCACGATTTGCATGACAAGCAGTTTTCCGACTTTTATAATAATACTGTTATTAAAGGAAGAAGTGGTATGGATGGAAAAGCAGAATTGGACGATCTCATGGACATGATTTTTGCTAATGACGAAACTGCACTTTTTATTTGTCGAAAAATATATTCATTTTTTGTTTATCCAAAAATAGACGATGAAATAGAAGAAAATATAATTAAACCATTGGCAGAACTGCTTAGAGAAAGCAATTTTGTGGTTAAGCCAGTGCTCGAAAAATTATTCAAAAGTCAACATTTCTACGATATTAACATCAAAGGTTCAATTATTAAGGATCCTGTCAATCAATTGATTGGAATGTGGCGAACCTTGAAACCACCACTTCCACAAGATATGGGTCCGTTTGAATATGGTGAGCTCAAAAGTTCCATGATATGGTCCATGCATAATATAGGAATGCAAATAGGAGATCCACCAAATGTTGCAGGTTGGCCTGCATATTATCAGACTCCGATATTCGATAAAGGATGGATAACTACTAATACTATTACTGCAAGAGCCATTCACTCAGATAGCATTGTTTATTGGGGTTTTTGGTCACCATCTGCTCAAATACCTGCAGATCTTGTTGCTTTTGCGGATTCTTTAGATGATCCGGGTGATCCTAATAAATTGCTCAAGCAAATAACATTATTATTCTATGGTGTTGAAGTTAGTGAAACTGTTCTGAATAGATTTAAATATATATTAATTTCTGGCCAAGCACAAGATTATTATTGGACGAATGCCTGGTTTGCTTACAAAGCTGACCCTTCAAATGCATTCAACAAAAAAACAGTAGAAGACCGATTAAAATGGACCATGCAGCGAGTGCTTCAGTTGGCAGAACAATATTTAATGTAGAAAAAGTATAAAAAGTAAAAAATGAAGAGAAGAAATTTTCTAAAATATACAAGTGCCGGAGTTCTCATTCCTTCTTTAGCTGGTGGTATAGGTGCAAAAGCATTCGGGCTGTCTCCTTTGACATCTGCATTATTTAATGTTCCAGAAAATGATAAAGTGGTCGTCTTAATTTATCTGGCTGGTGGAAATGATGGCTTAAATACAGTCGTTCCTCTGGATCAATTGAGCAAATTAAACAATGTTCGTCCGCATGTAATCATGCCAGAGAGTAGCCTTTTGCGTTTGGAAGGAACACAAGTAGCCCTCCACCCGGCAATGAAAGGTTTCAAGAATTTGTTTGAAGAAGATAGGCTGCAGATCATACAAAGTGTTGGCTACCCTAACCAAAATTACTCTCATTTCCGATCTACTGATATTTGGATGAGCGGTTCTGATGCGGATACTTTGGTGAATAGTGGTCTGCCAGGAAGATATTTGAATTATGAATTCCCTAATTATCCTGTTGAATATCCAAATACTGAAATGCCAGATCCTCTCGCAATAGAACTAGGATGGAACAGCAGTCTTTTATTTCAAGGGCCTTCGGCATCGATGGGTATGGTTATCAATAATGCAGATGATTTTTATGGCTTAGTTGGAGGTGAAGTAGAACCTGCCCCAGATACTAATGCTGGAGATAAAATCGAATACGTAAGATTAATCGCTCAACAATCTCAGGTTTATGGTCAAGTGATTAAAGAGGCTGCAGCAAGAGTTCCTTCTCAAGGCACCTATCCTGAAACAGATTTATCACAACAATTAAAAATTGTGGCCAAATTAATTGCTGGCGGGCTTAAGACAAAATTATTTTTGGTCACGTTAGGTGGTTTTGATACTCACGAGGGCCAAGTAATGCAAGGTGATAATACTAAAGGAGTCCATGCAGAATTATTAAAAACCCTTTCTGATGGTGTGGAAGCTTTCATGAAAGATTGTGATGGTTTAGGTGTTTCAGATAAAGTAATGGGGCTAACTTTCTCAGAATTTGGTCGAAGGATAATTTCTAATGCAAGCAAAGGTACCGACCATGGAGCTGCAGCACCACAGTTTTTGTTTGGCAATTTTGTAAATTCTACAGTTTTGGGTGTAAATCCTGATATTCCTTCTAATGCAAATTATGAGAGCAATTTGGATATGCAATTTGACTTCCGTCAAGTATATGCGTCAATATTTGAAAAATGGCTTTGTGTAAATTCTTCGGATACCACTGGAATAATTCTGAAAAATATGGAAACATTACCAATTACCAATTATGATGTATGTTCAAGTACAAGCACTCATGAAATCAATCAATTAGCAGGGAAATCTATGCTGCATATTTCTCCCAATCCAGTGTCAAGTTTTACAAATATCAATTTTGAATCTGACGGAACACCAGTGGTAATTCGATTATTTGATATCCAAGGTAGGCAACTAGGAGAACTATTGAGAGGCTCTTTTCCAATGGGAAAACATAATTTTGATTGGAATGCTTCTTCTTTGCCAAGTGGAAATTATTTTATTAGGATAACAGGAGCGAAATTTGACCAAAGTAAAAAACTGATTAAAATTTAGGAATATCAACGAAATACAATTCTGATATATTTATTATAAATGCCCATTATTGAAATTGTAATGGGCATTTTTTATGCATACCAGCTATCTAATATTGAGGTTCAATAAAAAAACTAGCCACCTTTAACCCGCATTATGCATTAGACATTCAATTCATAATGGAAATGACTGCAAAATATACCGCTGCACTAAGTTTTGGTCAAGCACCATAGTGGTAACTATGATTTAGTCCCAAAACTTCAGATTTTATTTTCATTTCAAGTCTCATTGCGAAGCCCCAATGCATAATGCGGGTTTAATGAATAAGATCTAATTTTAGAGTTTTATAAATCCATCCATTAAATATTCTTCGCTTCACTTTATGCCATAATCCTATCTTGCAGTAAGCTAAATTGTAGCAAATTATATTCACATTTCATACCTTATAACAAGGTCTAATTAAACTTAGAGGAGTGAAAACAATTTGCCATATTTCAGCACTTCACAAGTTATTATTTTTGTGGTAAAATATTTTGAAGTTTTTTTTGACTTTAAGTCAAATATTTTTTATATTTGTAAAACCTAGTGTTCGTACTACTTTGAGCAGTAGATAATTATAAATATACTTAAAGTCAGAATATGGAAAATACGATCAATAAAAACAAAGCGATTAAAGGTGGAGCATTTATCATCTTTGATCAGAAATATCAGGACACATATATCCCAGAGGATTTTGATGAAGAACAAGGAATGTTTGTGGATATGGCCAAAGATTTTGTAAATAAAGAATGGTTTCCATTAAAAGAGGATATTGAAAAACAAAAGAATAATGCAGCAGAAAGGTTAATGGAAAAAGCTGGTGAATTAGGCTTTTTAGGTTCACATATTCCTACTGAATATGAAGGAAGCGAATTAAGCTCCAACACCAACACACACATATTATCAGTTTTTGGACCTATGGGTTCATTTAATACCACCTTTGCAGCACACACAGGAATTGGTATGTTACCAGTTCTATATTATGGTACAGAAGAGCAAAAGCTAAAATATTTGCCACGATTAATTTCTGGTGAATTAAAGGCAGCTTATTGTTTGACAGAACCTTCATCTGGATCAGATGCACTTTCAGCAAAAACAACTGCCCATTTATCACCAGACGGAAAACAATATATTATTAATGGTCAAAAAATGTGGATTTCCAATGCGGGATTTGCAAATTTTTTCATCGTATTTGCCCAAGTGGATGGAGATAAATTTACTGGATTTATTGTCGAAGGAAAACCTGAAGGACTAACATTAGGAGCCGAAGAAGACAAATTAGGAATCAAAGGATCTTCCACAAGACAGGTATTTTTTGAAAATATGAAAATTCCTGTAGAAAATTTACTAGGCGAAATTGGAAGGGGACATTTGATTGCTTTCAATACACTCAATATGGGAAGATTCAAATTGGGAGCTTTAACCATTGGAGGTGTGAAATCAGTTATTGACATGTCTGTAAAATATGCCAATGAAAGAATCCAATTCAAAGTTCCTATTTCATCATTTGGCGCTATCCAATACAAGTTAGCAGAAATGTTAATCAGAAATTTTGCTGTTGAAAGTTCTGTTTACAGGATTTCTGACCTTATGGGAAAGAAAATTGATGAATTAAAATCTGAAGGAGTTGATTCAGGTGAAGCAAAAAGGATGGCCGCTGAAGAATATGCCATTGAATGTTCCATTATTAAAATATCGGGGTCAGAAACAGCCAATTATGCTGTTGACGAAAATGTACAAATCCATGGTGGTTTAGGTTTTTCTGAAGAATTAATGGCCGCAAGAGCATACCGGGACAACAGAATAACAAGAATTTACGAAGGAACAAATGAAATCAACAGGTTATTGATTATTGACATGTTGCTCAAAAAAGCAATGAAAGGAGATATTGATTTGGCTGGCCCTGCATGGGATGTTCAGAAAGAACTAAAACAAATGCCATCCTTTGAATCCATCGAAGGCACATTTGGACATGAAGAAAAAGCCATAAAAGATACTAAAAAATTAATTCTCATGGTTGCAGGTGCTGCGATCAAAAAACAGATGGATGGGGAAATGAATCTTAAAGAAGAACAGATGTTGTTAACATATATTGCAGACATGATTATATGCGGTTACAATGCGGAATCACTTCTATTAAGAGTTCAAAAATTGGAAGAGAAAGGAGATGTGGATATGGAAATTTATAAAGCTATTGTGGCCACTTATTTTCATGATGCAAGAATACAAATGGAAGGATTTGCAATGAATGCTATATCTCATTTGGCGACGGGTGATTTATTGAAAATATTTACAATGGGTGTTAAAAGATTTAACCAATATCCTCTTCAGGATGTAATAAACAATAGAAAATTGATAGCAAAAGCACTGATTAATAAAAATGCTTATTGCTTACACAGATAAATCAATTTGAATTGTGAATTAGTGCTTCGTAATGAGACTTAGCCAGACAATAAAAAATGAATTTTTGTGAGTGAATCATAGTTATCATTATGCTGAACGATCAAAAGATAGTGAAACGATATTTTTTGAAGCTTTGCCAAGTCGGAATAGATTGACTAATACATAGTTCAGGTTCAAGTTCAAGCGAAATTAATAATCCCGGATTAGTTGCGAATGATTCGGGATTTTTATTAGAATATAGTCAGCTCCGCGCATTTCAATGCACTCTTGTCCATATTTTAAAAAGAATTAGTTAAGTATTACCCCTCTGGATCTTTTAAGAAATCTCTTGTTTTCTGAATGATGTAGTTTCTCCAAGTCGATATTTCGACCTTCAAAATGGAAGTTTTTTTACCCGAGGTTGCATTCAACTTAACAAATCCGATTACACTAGCCCAGGCATATAAGTAAATCAACTCAGCTTTTTGTTTATTAAGAATGCTTCCGTCCTGTCTACCTCTTTCAATCTCTTTTAGAAAAATATTGATTGGAATATTTTGAATATCTTTTACCCTTTCATAATAGCTACTTTCCTTCATTGCATCCGTAATCTTTTTATCCAAAGTACCTTCATTTGTAGATCTTACAAATGAAATAAAATCTAACAATGCTTCTGAATATAAAAAATTCTCTTCGCTAAATTTGATAAAGCTCCTCATGACTCCTACAAGGCCTTCTAATCCAACTTCCTCTTTTGTGTGTTCAACGCTAATGTAAAAAGTTTCAATTAATGACTGGAATGCTCGATATGTGATGGCCATATAAAGATTCTCCTTACTTGAAAAATAAAAGTAAATGGTGCCCTTACTAACTCCAAGTTCCTTGGCTACATCTTCCATTTTGGTGTTCGTAAAACCTTGCTTTGAAAAGACCTTTTCAGCCGCTTCAATGATAGCATTTTCTTTTATATTTCTTTTTGAATGCACTGCCATAATGGATAACCCGATATAAAAAAATCAAACTTAATTAATTTAATATATACCAAAGCAATTTTTAAAGTTTATGATTAAAGTTTCGAAACTATTTAAAGTCTGTGTGAATTAAAATCAATGAACGTGATAAATTAGCCTAGACTTAGCTGAACTTTTTTCTCTAATTCAGCAACGGTGTCTTTGAAAATAATATCAGTATCCATCAAGTCTTGCACTGCCTTACAAGAATATATTACAGTACTATGATCTCTTCCTCCAAAGTTGTTACCAATATTTTTCAGCGACTTATTGGTTAAATTTTTTGCAAGATACATAGATAATTGTCTTGCTATTACGATTGATCTTTTTCTAGTCTTTCCACCTAGTTTTTCAATAGGTACTTGAAAATGCTCAGCAACGAGTTGTTTGATGTTTTCCACAGTAATTTCTTTGTTTAATTGATTCACAAAACTCTGAATTACTTCCCTTGCCAATACCATATCCACTTTTCTTTGATTCAAAGAAGCTTGAGCTATCAATTGAATCAGGACACCTTCCAATTCCCGGATATTGTTTTTGATGTTGAAACAAATGAATTCGGTTACATCGCCAGGCAAATCAATGCCTTCTTTATTCATTTTGGACTCTAATATGGCCAATCTCGTCTCAAAATCAGGAACTTGCAAGTCCGCTGTCAATCCCCATTTGAAACGTGAAATCAGACGATCTTCCATGCCTTCCAAATCCTTTGGAGCTCTATCAGAAGTCAATATGATTTGCTTACCACTCTGGTGTAGATGGTTGAATATATTAAAGAAGATTTCTTGTGTTTTTGTTTTTCCAGTCAAAAATTGAATGTCATCAACTATCAAAACGTCAATCAATTGATAAAAATTAACAAAATCACTAACAGCATTACTTTTGATAGATTGTATAAGCTGATTGGTAAATTTTTCAGTGCTTACGTATAAAATATTCTTTTTGGTGAATTTTTTAAGCACTTCATTTCCAATTGCTTGAGCCAAATGCGTTTTCCCAAGTCCAACATCACCATAAATTACTAATGGATTAAATGCAGTTCCTCCTGGATTATTGGCTATAGCTTTGCCTGCTGAACGAGCCAATCGATTACAATCTCCTTCAATATAATTATCAAAAATATAATTCACATTAAGCTGAGGATTGAAAGTTATTCTTTTGATTCCTGGAATTACAAACGGATTTTTAATTTCTTCGGAAGAAAATCCATTGTATAAATCATCTTCTTTACTATTATTTGTAGACTTTCCGGTAGGGCGATGATTTTCCATCATAAACTGATACTCTAACCTGCCATTTTCACCGATGGCTTTTCTGAGACCATTCTTAAGTAAATCAATGTAATTTTCTTCAAGCCACTCATAAAAGAATTTATTTGGCACTTGAATAGTAAGAACGTTCTTGTCTAACTTTACTGCTTTTATTGGTTCAAACCATGTCTTGAAACTTTGGGGATTGATATTTGCTTTGATGTACTCCAAGCAGGTATTCCAAGAAATAGTAAAGTCTCTGTTCATTAAAATCTATTCTTCTAGGTTCTATCAATAATAATTTGCACAAAAATCTTCCATAATGGTTTTCACCATTAGTCCTAAAAATCAAATACTGGGATGAGAAATCTATATTCCTTTTTTATAAGGAGAATTCTATTAAATCAACTTTTTAGAGATAACAAATATCAATTATTTTATTAAGTCATTAAAGCTTTTGAGCAAAAAAAAACAAACTAATTTTTCGGATTTCATTATGCATATACATTTATATTATATATCATTTTTAAGCATGTGTTAATGCAGTTATATATAAATTTTACATATAATTTAAGATTTATATATGTTAAAATGTTAATACATGTATTTTTTAAAAAAAATCACAATTGAAAATTAATATTCTAAATCTGAAAAAATATTTTCATCAAATGGTATAAAAAACAGATTAAAATAACAATTTCACTTCACTCCTCAATGCTTCTTTTGCTTTATTCAAAACATCCATTTTAGATCTTGAAGAAATTAATGCGTTGCTATATCCAAGTGCATCCTCTTCTCCTTTAAAATTTTCTGAAACAGCAACAATTGTATTCAAAGTTTCATTTTTTGCCAATTCAATGATTTTCCATAGATTTCCAGAAGCATATATCTGTTGAGATAAATTGTGTTCAAATTCTTGTTGGACTGCAATCATAAGGATGGACTGAAGTTCCTTGACTTTCATATTTGGTTCCCTAAGTCTATAAACCAATTGCTCCAGATTAATCCTTTCACAAAACAACATTAACCGCTCATAAGCCTGTATTCTTAGAGGCAAAGCATTTCTTTGATTTTCAGATCTTAGTTTCATAGCCTGCACATTAATTGTGTTGTCTAGATACTTTTTCAGCACAAAATAAACTGCTAGAAAAAGGATTAATGAAGGAAGCGTAAATTTTAAAATTTCCCAGAAATGTTCCATTATTTTAATTTTTGGGCAAGATCGCTAATTTTTTGCTATAATTAAAAAAGAGAATGCTTACCTTTAGAACTTTATACCAAACTTGGTTGTTATAATTTTTGATTGAAACAAAAAAAATAATGGAAGTAAATACAGCAACAACAACACAGCCAATAAATCTGACTGAATCAGCTGGTGCCCAATTAAAAAGAATCAAAATGGAGCAAAGCATACCCGATGACCATGCTCTAAGAGTGGGAGTTAAAGGCGGAGGCTGTTCTGGTTTTTCATATATTTTAGGATTTGATACGCCTAAAGAAAGGGACCAAAAATATGAAGTAGATGGACTAGACATCATTATTGATAAAGCTCATGCCATTTATTTATTGGGAATAGAAATTGATTGGATGGATGGCCTTAACAATAGAGGATTTGTATTCAATAATCCAAATGCTAAGGAATCTTGCGGATGTGGAACAAGTTTTTCAGCTTAGATTCAAATAAAAATTAAATGATATGAAGTCCTTCCATTTTTGAAGGACTTTTTTTTTGAATATTGGTTCTCAAACCCCTAATTTATTCATTGAAAACTTTTGCTATCTAGTGAATTTCTCAAAAGTTTAATGAATTAGCATTATTTTGGCGAATATTATAAAGACTCCAAATTAATACATTGACTTCAATTAAGATATAAGCAATTATGCAAGCGCTCAATAAGGAAGAATTTCAAAGATATTCCCGGCACATTCTTTTACCAAATATTGGAGTTGAGGGACAATTAAAATTAAAAAAAAGCAAAGTACTAATAGTTGGTGCTGGCGGACTTGGCATTCCTGTCATGATGTATCTGGCAGCAGCGGGTGTAGGTACCTTGGGAATTGTCGATTTTGACACAATAGATCTAAGCAATTTGCAAAGACAAGTAATTTATAAAGCTAAAGATGTTGGTTTATTAAAGGCAGCTCAAGCAAAAAGTTTTATTGAAGATCAAAATCCAAATACAGAGGTAATCATATATACCGACGCTATTCAATCAAACAACGCTTTAGAAATCATCAAATCCTTTGATTTTGTTATAGATGGAACGGACAATTTCCCCACAAGATATTTGCTGAATGATGCCGCAGTTTTATTAGACAAAGCTTATGTTTATGGTTCTATTTATAGGTTTGAAGGTCAAGTTAGTGTTTTTAATTTTTTAACAGCTGAAGGAAGAGGCCCAAATTACCGAGATTTGTTTCCAGTACCACCCCACCCTGATTTAGTTCCAAATTGTTCTGAAGGTGGAGTAATTGGGGTTCTTCCTGGTATAGTTGGCTCATTGCAAGCATTAGAAGCGATTAAGATGATTACTGGCATTGGAGAAATTCTTTCTGGTAGATTATTGACAATTGATACGTTAAACAACCAATATAGAAGTTTCAAATTCAAAAAAAGAGCAGATAATCCTTTAAACGGAGACACGCCAACTATTACTCAATTAATTGATTATGAAGAATTTTGCAATCCAATTAGTTTGAAAAATAATGTCCTGCAAGTTGCTTCGATTTCAGTTTTCGAATTTTCAAAATGGCAAAATGAAGGTAAACCATTTCAACTGATTGATGTCAGAGAAACTTATGAATACGATATTGTAAATATTGGTGGGCATCTTTATCCTAAATCAGACATAGAAAATCATATTTCAGAGATTGAAGTAGATATTCCCGTCGTATTTCTTTGCAGAAGTGGAAAAAGAAGTTCAGAAGTAATTGCACTTTTAAATGAAAAATATGATTTTAAGAATTTGGTCAATTTAGAAGGAGGACTTCTTGAATATGCTGCAAAAATTGATTCCAGTATGGTCATCTATTAATATTAATGGGCTAAAAGAAATCTTTTAACCCATCAAATTATGCTTTAGGAAGCATTATAGTATAAACCGAAATAATAATTAAATATTGCATTTTCATGGAAACACATATATCTTTTGAAAATGAAATTACTACAAAATCTTTTGATAAAAATTGACTTGTCTTTTTATACAGTAATGCGAGAAAACCTTCAGACTAGCGAAAGTTAGACAAATTAAGTGCCTTAATAATAATCTATAAACCATCTTTTAATTTTTATTAAATTTGTTCAAAATCTAAAGTCTTTATGTTGAATGAAAATCTAAATGCTCATAATGATCGGTTAAATTCCGATGACCTAAACTATGAAAAGAGCATAAGACCAGCTATTTTATCAGACTTTAAAGGTCAAAAAAAGATTGTAGATAACTTATCTGTATTTATTGAAGCTGCAAAATTAAGAAAAGAAGCGCTGGATCATGTTTTGTTGCATGGACCTCCAGGTCTTGGAAAAACTACGCTTGCCCATATTATTTCTGCGGAAATGGGAACTACTTTAAAAATGACTTCAGGTCCAGTACTAGAAAAGCCTGGGGATCTTGCAGGTTTACTTACAAATTTGGATGAGGGAGATGTGCTTTTCATAGATGAGATCCATAGGTTGAACAACATTGTTGAAGAATATCTATATTCTGCTATGGAAGATTACAGAATTGATATTATGATCGATTCAGGTCCTAATGCACGAAGCGTTCAATTAAGCTTGGAACCATTTACCTTGATCGGAGCTACGACAAGGATGGGTTTATTGACTGCCCCCATGCGTGCAAGGTTTGGCATTAATTTCCTTCTTGACTATTATGATGTCAAAACGCTTCAAGGCATTATTGAAAGAAGTGCAGGAATTCTGAATATACCGATCACTTCAGAAGGATCATATGAAATTTCAAAAAGAAGCAGAGGAACGCCAAGAATTGCAAATGCATTGCTTCGTAGAATTCGAGATTTTGCTCAAATAAAAGGTACAGGAATTATTGATATTGCCATTTCTAAGATGGGTCTAGATGCATTAAATGTAGACGATAGTGGTCTTGATGAAATGGACAATAGGATTCTTGATACCATCATTAATAAATTTAAAGGCGGCCCTGTTGGTATTAGCACCATTGCAACTGCTGTAGGAGAAGAATCCGGAACTATTGAAGAGGTTCATGAACCGTTTCTAATTATGGAAGGATACCTTCAACGAACACCAAGAGGAAGAGAGGCAACTATTAAAGCATATCGACATATCGGTGTGGTTCCACCAAGCCATAATCAAACATTATTTCAATAATACATAAGATTGCTTCCTATTTTTTGTCAAAATCGGTAAAAAAAATAGACTATTTATGCTTGAGCTGTTGGCGTAAAATTCATCGGTGGAAAAAATTCTTTGGTATTTGATTCTCCAATAGAACCAAATTGTTTTTCGAATTTTTCAATATTATCGCTTAGTGCTGTCATTAATCTTTTTGCATGTTGCGGAGTGAGTATAATTCTTGACTTCACTTTTGCCTTTGGAACATTGGGTACTAATCTAATAAAATCAACGACAAACTCAGAATGAGAATGCGAAATAATGGCAAGATTTGCATAAGTTCCTTCTGCAATTTCTTCAGGCAATTCTATATTAACTTGATTGTTTGGTTGTTTTTTATCTTCCATTGTTTTCTTTATTTTGTGTAAAACTAATGTTTATTATTAAAATAATAAATGAATCTCAGTTCAAAAATGAAAAGAGAATTACCATTTCAGTTTTGAAAAATTAATTCAATTCCATAAAGTACAACTAATAAATTCAGAAATAGTTTCTTTGACATCCTTTAAAAATAATCTAAAAACGACGATTAGTACTTTAAACATTTTTAATATGAGGATTTCCGCACTAGCAAAATGATTTTCACTTAGAAAGTTAACTTGTTGAGAATGAATAATTGGCAAAATTTCAATTAAACAAATAGATTAATTTAAAAATTGTATCGTGCAAGAACATATATAAATATTTATATATATCTAATTCCTTTTATATGTTCATAATAAGACATACATTTGGAATTGATTCGGCATTTAATTCTGTCGAAAAAACCGATTTTTTTATACTATTCATCCCGAAAATATGAATCGACACAATACAGTCGACCTTAAAGGTCAACTTTTCAAGGCAAAAAAAGCCTCCAATAAGAAAACTCCTTTTGGAAAAGATGTAAGCTTGCTAATGATTGTGGGTGTCATTGGCTGTATTGGAACATTATTTATTTTCAACAAATCATGGATTAGTGAAAAAAACGCATCTGGAAATACCCTTACAACGATAACAATTCCTCCATCCATAATAAGTTTAACACCGATGGATAAAAGTTTTCTAATTATATCAGGAGATTATTTGATCCATAAATCTTTAAATTTTACAATCCCTGACTTTAATTCCAAAGCCATTTATGAGGTCAATTTTGGTGATGGAAAAATTCAAAAATTTAAAACCCAAAATTTCAATCATACGTATTCAGAAGATGGTTTTTACTATATTGAAATGAAAATGATATTTAAAGAAGAGTCAACCATTCTATTTGAAACTAAGGTTGAAATAACTGATCCAAATAAAAATTTAATTTCATTTAATTGAAATGGAATTTGTCATAAAATCTATTTAATTTTATAAATCTTTTAGAAACTGATTTCAGTTACAAGTTTATTTGTATAGATTTATATCACATTCAAACTTATTTGCGTTATTTCTTTATAGCTTAAATATTATGCTCGATATTTTAAAAATTACCGTTGAAAAATCAGTTTTTGGTGTCTGCCATTATTTGGCTCAACGCATGGGTGTCAGAACAGGTCGAGTCAGGTTATATTTTATATATTTAAGTTTTGTTACTCTTGGCTCACCAATAGTTTTATATTTAATCGCAGCTTTTTGGCTAAATGTTAGAAAATATATGCGGAAAAGTAAAAACATTCTTTTTGATTAATTTCTACCTTCATAGTTTTTTAAGTTTTCGCAATATTTGATAAGAAAGTCAAAATGTCCAAATATTCTTTTTTACTTTTTATCTGCTTAATTTCTTGCCAAAGAACTCCTAAAGTTACGCTAACCATTGCTGCAGCTGCAAATGTTCAATATGCACTTTCGGAACTTGTTCAACAATTCGAGCAACAAACCAAAATAAAATGTAACATAATAAGCTCGTCATCTGGCAAATTAACTGCCCAGATAAATGAAGGTGCTGCTTACGACATATTTTTTTCTGCAGACATGAAATACCCAGAATTCATTTTTTCAGAAGGACTAGCTGATCAAAAACCAACTGTTTACGCTCTTGGAAGTTTGGTACTTTGGTCAACAAAAGAAGGAATTGAACCTAGTTTGTCACTTTTAGGAAGCGACCAAATAAAACATATTGCATTGGCTAATCCAATGACCGCTCCCTATGGCAAAGCGGCAGAACAAATTTTGCAATCCTTAATAAATTATGAGGAATTAAAAGGCAAATTAGTATATGGGGAGAGCATAGCTCAAGTCAACCAATTTGTAAATTCTGGAGCTGCTGAAATTGGAATTACTGCAAAATCTGTTGTTTTATCTCCTCAATTAAAAAATATTGGAAAATGGATTTCAATCGATGACAATTTGTACGATAGCATTGAGCAAGGCATGATAAGTCTTAAAAATAGTACGGCAAGTGATGAGCTTAAATTGCAATTTTTTGATTTTATGGGGAGCGAAAAAGCGAAAGCTATTCTTTCAGATTATGGATATAAACTTCCAAAAAGTGAATAAAAGCATCGTCGAAGGAGTTTTATGGTATTAAGTAATCTTAAGCTACAATACTTTTGTCTGAAAAGAAAAAACTAATTAATAGTCACTAAATTTGAGGAAAGAATCCATTTGGATATTCAAATCATATTCTAAAAAACTATATTAGTGATTATATGGAGTGGGGACCAATAATTCTAACATTCAGATTAGCATTTCTGACAACATTAATTCTTATGTTGATCTCTATTCCATTGGCTTATTGGTTGTCCAGAACAAAATTCAAATTAAAACCTATTTTAGAAACATTAATCAGCATGCCATTGGTTTTGCCACCAACTGTAATTGGATTTTATTTGTTGGTAGCATTTTCACCAAACAATAGTCTTGGAACTTTTTTAAGAGAATCTATTGGTTTGCAGTTGGTTTTTTCTTTTAGCGGGTTGGTTTTTGCCTCTGTTATATATAGTCTTCCATTTATGGTTCACCCGATTCAAGCGGGTTTTGCAAATCTACCCGCCTCATTAACGGAATCTGCTTACGTCATGGGAAAATCCCAATGGACAACTTTAAGAAAGGTGCTATTACCAAACATTCGGTCTTCTTTGTTAACGGGGATTGTACTTTCTTTTGCCCACACCATTGGAGAATTTGGAGTTGTTTTAATGATTGGAGGTAACATACCTAATAAAACGAGAGTTGCTTCAATTGCTGTATATGATGAAGTAGAAGCTTTGAATTATGCCGCAGCAAATCAATATTCTTTGTTTCTTTTCATAGTCAGTTTTGCCATATTATTAGCAGTTTATTTCATAAATGGCAATGTATTAAATAAATTCTGGAAATGATTTCATTTGATCTATATAAGAAACTAAAATCTCCTGATGGGCACATCAGCTTAGAAATTAAAGGAAATCTTGAACAAGGAAAATTAATGTCCATATATGGGCCTTCAGGAGCTGGAAAAACTTCTGTTTTAAGAATGCTTGCTGGGCTTCTGAAAGCTGACAAAGGATATATAAAAGTAAATGGTGAAATATGGTTTGATACTGAAAATGAAATAAATCTAAGTCCTCAAAACAGAAGGATTGGATTTGTTTTTCAAGATTATGCACTTTTTCCAAATATGACTGTACTTCAAAATCTTGAATTTGCTCTTGAAAAAAATCAAAATAATAAGATTGTAAATGAGATGGTAGAAGTGATTGAATTAGGAGAATTGATACACAAACATCCGAAAATGCTATCTGGTGGGCAACAGCAACGTGTGGCATTAGCACGGGCATTAATCAGAAAACCGAGTTTGTTATTATTGGACGAACCACTTTCTGCCCTCGATCATGAAATGCGAATAAAAATGCAAGATTATATTTTAAAAGTTCATAATAATTTCAACTTGCACACCATTCTAGTGAGCCACCAATTTAGTGAAGTTATCAAAATGTCAGATCAACTTATTATGATTAATGAAGGCAAAGTCAGCAAACAAGGGAATGCCTCATCCATATTTATTCCAAAAGAACTTGCTTCTGACCTTCAACTAGATCTAAGAATTGTGGAATTGATGTCAATCGAAGGTGTGAAATATGCTGTAGTTCTTTTAGAGAATCAATTGTACAAAATCAAAATTGATCCAGAATCCCAAAATAAATATGTAAAAGGAGGTCTTATCCGCATTGCAGTCAAAGACATTTCCATAAAAGACAATCAAATATAAAAAGACCTGTAAAGTGTCAAAATTAAAGCGAGAAAGCGTATTGAATAATATTTGCGCCCATTTGCAAAGCTTTTATCCTTAATTCTGGTGGGTCGTTATGCACTTCTTCATCTTCCCAACCATCGCCAATATCACTTTCAAAAGTATAATAACAAACTACGCGCCCTTCCCATATTAAACCAAAACCTTGAGGTACTCCATCGTCATGTTTATGAATTTTTGGAGGCCCACTTGTGAATTTAAATTTTTGATTATAGATTTCATGTGTAAAAGGGAGCTCAATAAATTCTAGTTCAGGAAAAACTTTTTTCATGGACGGTCTTATGTATTTATCCATTCCATAATTATCATCAATATGAAGGAAGCCTCCTGAAATTAGATAATTTCTTAGATTCTCGGCTTCACTATTTGAAAATGCTGCATTTCCGTGACCAGTAAGGTGTAAAAAAGGAAAATTATAAATATCAATACTACCAACATCAACAGTGGCATAATTTGCATCAATATTTGTCCCAAGAGTGCGGTTGCAAAAATTTGATAAATTTGTCAATGCTGTCGGATTAGCATACCAATCACCACCACCATTGTATTTCAGCAATGCAAGTTTCAAACTAGGTTCTTCGGATTTAAATCCAAAACTCAAAACCAGCGTGAGCAAAACCAATATTTTCTTCATTTTCATTAACTTCATTTTTCAACTTGATATACTAATAATAACATTCCTTTTGAAATTATTGCAGACTGTTGATGAATCCGTAAATTTATTATTTTTTAGTTGAATATCTATTTCCAGTTTTCAAATTAATTTAATTCAGAAGGTTTATTCATTTACAAATGAAATTTGATGCCAATCAAAATCGATTGAATCATTCAATTGTTTTTCGCCAGGAGTGCTACGCCCATCTTTAATATATTTCACCAATAAAGATTTCAGTTCTTCTACTTTTTCCGTTTCAATAGCTTGGAGATTATTTTTTTCACTTGGGTCTTCTTTGAGGTTATAAAGTTGGATTTTAGGCAAAGAATCAATGATTGGATCATTAGGCTTAGGATAACTCCAACCTCCAGAGCCAGGGCACATTATTAGTTTAAAATCGCCTTTTCTGATGGCAAAACTCCCATTTATAGAGTGATGAACTGTAGCTTCTCTAAAATCGCGCCCCAAATTTTTCTCTTTAAATAATGGAAGCATACTGAAACTGTCTTCACCCTCATTATCAGATAATGCATATCCAACAATATTTGCGCAGGTAGCCATGAAATCCGTTGAACAAATAGTTTCATTTGAAACCGTTCCTTTCTTTATTACATTAGGCCACTTGGCAATAAATGGAACTCGATGTCCTCCTTCAAATATATCTGCTTTATTTCCTCTAAAAATATAACTAGGAAAATGCCCTTTACTTTCTAATTCTTCCATTTTGGCAGCGGGCGAACATCCATTATCGGTCATAAAAATTACTAAAGTATTGTCTTCAATTCCCGCATCTTTAATTGAATTTAACAAATCTCCAATATAACCATCTATCATCATCACAAAATCAGCATACGGATTTAAACCACTTTTTTCTTGCCATTGTTCTTCTGGTAATATAGGTGTGTGCGGTGAAGGAAGCGCAAGGTACAGGAAAAATGGATTAGGTTCTTTCACTGCGTCTTGAATATAATTAATTGCTCTTTTGAAAAAATTAGGTGTGACTTCACTATGCACAAAGTCATGAGACGTTGGACCTTCTCGCCACCATGAATACTTACCTGTATTGACAGTAATTGTATCGGGCATTTCTGTTGCCATTCCATTTTCGACATATACATAAGGAGCCATATCCAATGATCCCGAATGTCCGAATGCATAATCAAATCCAAGATCATTTGGGTTGTTGGTTACAGGTTTTGAAAAATCAATATTCATAAAATCATTTGGATCCCAGCCTTCACCACTTGCAATTATAGAATCTTTGATGGCCCAATCCCAGCCTAAGTGCCATTTTCCAATAAATGCAGTTTTATATCCTTTTTGTTTTAAAATTGAGGCTACAGTACTCCTGGATTTTGGAATTAATGCATTTGATTTTCCAGTAAGAACACCTTGTTTTAAGGCGCTGCGCCAATTGTATCTACCAGTAATAATGCTATATCTTGTAGGAGTGCAAACTGCTGCTGAAGTGTGAGCATCAGTAAATATCATTCCTGCTTGTGCTAATAAATCAATGTTGGGAGTTTTGATTTTGCTATTTTCATTAAAGGCTGTAACATCGCCGTATCCCATGTCATCTGCTAAAATATATATTATGTTTGGCCTTGAAAGATCATCGCCTGATTCATTACAAGAAAATATAAAAACCAATAAGGCTAAAGCAAAGGTGAAACGTAAAATTCGAATGGTTGATGATTTCAATTTTTTCAAAATAAGTTATAATTAAAAATGACAAAATTCAAAACTTAATTTTTTACAATGAATTGCAAAAATGAATTGCCTGAACAGCTGAAATACCTGCTGTTTCAGTTCTTAATCTATAATCGCCTAAACTTACAGCTACAAAATCTTGCTTTGCAGCATGTTCAATTTCTTGAGGACTAAAATCACCTTCAGGACCAATTAAAATAATTGCATTATTACCTTTTGGATATTTTTTGACCAAGTCTGAGGTCCCTTCTTCTAAATGAGCAATATATTTTGAACCCAAATATTGATTATTTATGAATTGATCAAATTTAGTTAAAGGGTTCAAAACGGGCAATTCATTTTTTAAAGATTGCTTCATAGCACTTACGAGAATTTTTTCCAACCGTTCTTCATTGATGTTTTTGCGCTCACTTCTATGACAAAGGATAGGAGTGATTTCATCGATCCCAAATTCAGTTGCCTTCTCCAAAAACCATTCAAATCTTGCAATATTTTTGGTTGGGGCAATAGCAATATGAATTTTATAATCTCTTTTTTTAGAAAGGAAAATTTCCTCTTTGATTCCTAAATCAACCTTTTTTTTGTTCATAGCGATGATAAAAGCCAAATAGGATTTGCCAAGTCCATCCGTAATAAAGACTTCGTCACCCACATTTTTTCTTAAAGCCTGTTTGCAATGAATTGCTTCGCTATCTAATAAAATCGCAGTTTTGCCATCACATTCTGAAGCATAAAACAAGATCATTTTTCTACTTTTTTATAACAAAAATTTAATATTATCAGTTAATAACTACATTATGTCCAAAAAAACTGACTTTATTGATTCACTTGACTACTTTTGCAGCGAAAAATAGAAACAATTAATTAAAATCTACTGTTAGTACAGCAGATTTAAACAAGTAAATAAATTAATGGATATTTTAATTAAAGCAATACAGCTCATTCTAAGTCTTTCAATTCTAGTAGTTCTTCATGAATTAGGGCACTTTGCGCCTGCAAAATGGTTCAAAACTAAGGTTGAAAAATTCTATTTGTTTTTTAATCCTGGATTTTCTTTGTTCAAAAAGCAAATTGGCGAAACTGAATATGGTGTCGGGTGGCTTCCTCTTGGCGGTTATGTTAAAATAGCTGGAATGATTGACGAAAGTTTCGATAAGGAATTTATGGACAAAGAACCAGAACCGTGGGAATTTAGATCAAAGCCAGCATGGCAGAGATTAATCATTATGTTGGGCGGAGTAACGGTAAATATAATATTAGGATATTTTCTTTTTGCATTAATTGCTTTTACCTGGGGTTCGACTTATATTCCAGCTGACCAAGCAAAAGACGGAATATATGTAGATAGCTTGGGATATGATCTTGGGCTAAGAACTGGAGATAAAATAATCAAAATCGGAGATGAAGCATTTGATAAATTTAATCCTGGAGCTTTAACAAAAGGCGTTGTAATTGATGATGTGCGAGAATTGACTGTGGTGCGCGATGGAAATGAAACAACTATTCCAATTGAAGAAAAATTTGTACAAATTCTAACTGGAGAAGGAAAAAATTCAATAATATTTAATGCTCGAACGCCATTTGAAATTGGAATGGTTCCAATGATTAGAAATAGCGCCTTTGACAATTTAAAACACAAGCTATTTAAAAAGCCGCTTAAAGAAAAAAGCCCAGCAGAAATTGCAGGTTTAATGGCCAATGATAAAATTGTAGCATTTAATGGTCAGCCTATTCAATTTTATGATGAAGTTTATGAAGCATCAAAATTGTTAAAAGATCAGGATGTAAAAATAAAATATGAAAGAAGTGGAAGTATTGATTCCACGGTAATACATCTTACTAAAGAAGGCAAATTAGGCTTATATAATAAAGGTTTAACTGATTATTTTGATACCAAAACAGAAAATTATTCATTTTCAGAATCTGTTGCGGTAGGTTTCAATAGAGCAAATGGTTTTATTAGCAGCCAACTCAATGCTTTCAAAAAAATATTCTCAGGCAAAATAAAAGCATCAGACAGTCTTGGAAGTTTTATTTCAATTGGTAATATGTTTCCATCATCATGGGATTGGAATACATTCTGGAATATGACAGCGATGTTAAGTTTGATTCTTGGGATATTAAATTTACTTCCTATTCCAGGGCTTGATGGTGGACATGTAATGTTTTTAATCTGGGAAGTTATTACTGGTAAAAAAGCGAGTGATAAGGTTGTAGAATATTCTACAATGGTTGGTTTCGTAATTTTAGTTGCTTTAATGATTTTTGCTGTAGGATTGGATGTAAGAAGACTTTTTTAATCATGAATTACTTTGATTTTTTTGAAATTCCATTTAGTCTATCAGTGGATGAAAGGTTATTAAAAGAGAAATTCTATGCAAATAGCAAGAAATTTCACCCTGACTTTTTCACATTGGATAACCAGGCTAATCAGGATGAGGCATTAGAAAAATCTACCATTAATAATAAAGCATTTAATACATTAAAGGATTTTGAAAGTAGGCTACACCATATTCTTACTATTAAAAACGTATTAGAGGCTGAAGGAAAAAACAAACTTCCGCAAGAATTTCTTTTGGAAATGATGGATATTAATGAGGCTGTAATGGAATTGCAGTTCGATTTCGATATGATGCAATTTGATACAATAAATTTGCAAATTGACCAACTTAAGGCCTCGTTGAAGGAATCAATTCACGAAATTATTCCAAAGATTGGTCAAGAACTTACAGCGGAAGATTATACAGCATTAAAAAACTATTATTTAAAAAGTAAATATTTATCAAGACTTACTGAAAATATCAATAAATTAAAGCCTTAATCAATTATTTATGTTGAAAGGTTTGTTAAAATTTGGTTGGTCAATTTTCTTTTTAACTTCGCATTTACTCGTCTACTCTCAATCCTCATTTGGAGGTTACCCTTCTAAGATAAAATGGCATCAGATTAATACGGATTATGTTCGTGTAATCTATCCTGATTCTTTAGAAGAAAAAGCCCAACGTCTAGCAAATATTATTCATTATATGAATGATAACAATGTTGGTCTTCTAGGAGAAAAAAGAAAAAAAGTGCCTATAATTTTAAGGAGTGAACAAGTCATAAGCAATGGATATGCACAAGTTGCTCCTTTTAAGTCTGAGTTTTTTATGGCTCCTCCACAATTGACCTATCAGGAATCTAGTTTGGATTGGCTTGATTTATTGGCACTACATGAATATAGACATACCAATCAATTTGCAAACAATCGAAGATGGGTTGGAAATTTAGCGCACGCAATATTTGGTGATTACGGATGGGCCGGAGTTATAGGGCTAGCCAGTCCAGCTTGGTTCTTGGAAGGTGATGCAGTGGTTAATGAAACTGCTTTATCTTCTGGAGGTAGAGGTCGTATACCATCTTTTACAGCTATGCAAAGAGCCCAACTAAATGAGGGGGTCGACTACAGCTATATGAAAATGATGAATGGGTCTTTTAAAGATTTTGTACCTAATCATTATAATATTGGATACTTGATTTGTTCTGAAATTAGAAGAACCAATGGTAACGATTCCTGGGATAAAATTACCAAAAGGTCAGCAAATTTGCATGGTATAATTGGTGCTTTTGATAAATCAATAAAAAAAGAAACTGGACTCAAGGTTAAACAGCATTATAAGAATGCTCAAGAAAAGCTTGGTAATTCTATTCCGAAATTATTAGATGATTCCAAGATTATTACTTCTGATGAGAAAAATAATGTGGTTAGTTATGATAACCCAATTATTGAAAATGGTGAAATATATTTTAGCTACAGTTCTCGTCGAGAATTGAGTGGAATCTATAAATTATTGGAAAATAATGAAAAAGAGTTGATTGTAAATCAAGGCCTCATTTTAGATTCCTATTTTGATAAAAATGATTCATTGTACGTTTGGAATGAAATACAGCGAGACATTCGCCGAAACAATCAAAATTATTCGAATATTATCCTTTATAATGCCAACCAAAAAACAAAAAAAATAATCGGAAGAGGTTCTTCCTATTTTTCCCCTTCATTTAACCATAAAGGGAATTTATTGGTGTTTGCAGATAACAATACTACCAACGGTTCTTTTTCACTTACTACATTGGACTTTGAGAAGGATGAAATCAATAAAATAATTACGTCCAAATCGATTCAATTTCTTTATCCAATATTCTCGAAAGATGATCAAAGTATTTACACAATTGCAAAGGAAGATGACAAATTTGCAATTGTCAAAATGGATCAAAATGCTAAATTTGAACTTTTAACACAATGGGATAATGTTGTTTTCGGACCTTTAAAGTTAAGTGGAGATTATATTTTATTCCAAGCAAATTTTGATGCCATAGACAATGTTTACGGGCTTAATGTAATTAGCAAAGAAATTTTCAAAGTTAGTGAAGATGCAATAGGGATGTACAACCCCAGTAATTTAGAAAATGGGAAAATAATAGTCTCAAAACCACATTCAAGAGGGTTTCTATTGCATCAAGTTGACGCTAAACCAGAAGAATGGATCAAAATTTCAAAAACAAGATCTTCAGATCTCCCCTATTATTTAGAAACTGAACATCTTGAAGGTAGGAATATACTTTCAGAAGTTTCAAACCATAAATTTGAGACATCACTGTATCCTGCAGATGCAAAAATTCTAAAATTTCACAGCTGGCTTTTGAATACTGATGGAACTGAATTTTCAGCAACTTTATTCTCAGAAAACATTCTTAACAATGTCAATATTCAACCCAAATACAGGTATAATAGTAATGTTAAAGGAAGTTATCTAGATGTCAATATCAACTATGGTAAGTGGTTTCCCATCTATCAATTTCAATATTCATATGCATTACCAAGAATTCAAAAATCAAGCAATGGTGCTCGGTCTTTTGATGTAAGCCAGCAATCTGTGCGACCAGGAGTTATCATTCCATTGAATTTTAGCAGAGGAATTTATAGTACAACTTTGAATTTTAACAATAGTGTTACTCTGCAAGCCACAAAGATTCAAGAATTGGGGAACACAAATAATTTCGACCAAAATAATGTTGCACTTAATAATCTAGTATCATTTAGAAAAACCAGATTAAAACCATTGCAAGCATTTTACCCAAAATGGGGGATAATTTCTACTGTGTACAATAGGCATAGATTTGATGACGATCATAATATATTGAGCATAACCAACGATGCTTATGTTCCAGGTTTTCATCCCAATCATGGCTTTAAATTCGAGTTGGATTATCAACGAAAAAATGCAACTGCAGAAGACAGAATTGATATGGTGGATGGCTTTAATTATGCTGCAGGTTTCATATCTGTTCCTTATGACGAAATTATTGGATTGAATACCAACTATGGATTTCCGTTAGCATATCCAGATTGGGGATTTTGGAATTTGATTTATTTCAAAAGAATAAATTCGGTGATGTTTCACAATTTCAATCAGGTTTCATTTGAAAAAAAATCAACTATCCTTCAATCGGCAGGCTTAGATTTGTTATTTGACATGGTCTTTGCTAATAATGTATTTTCAGAAATAACCGTTGGATTTAAAAATGCATATATGCTGGGGCCATTGCCAGAAGGCAAAAAATCTCGTTTTCATTTTGAATTGATCTTTGAAATTCCAGCATTCTAAAGTGATTTTATTGGGTAAAACGAATAAAATAAATTTTTCTTTATTTCCACCTAGCTTCTACCCATATAGATTGTTGCTTTTCTGTCAAAAAGCTCCATGCAATAATTCTACTTTTTTTGTTTTTTGTTCCAAATTCAATTATTTCAGATCTTAGTGCTTTGGATTTTCTAATAGCTTTTGTTATTGGTTTCAAAGTTTCTTCCTTTGAAACAATTGCAGTGAACCAAAGACATGAAGTTGAAAATAGTTTGCTTTCATAAATCATGTCTCTAATAAATTTTTCTTCGCCACCTTCACACCACAATTCATTTGATTTTCCTCCAAAATTCAAAACCGTTTTCCCTTTGGCACCAGGATTCAATTTTTTAAATTTCCTATCTGCTGCAACCATTGCTTCACCAGCAGAAGAATGAAAAGGAGGATTACAAATGCACAAATCGAAATATTCATTTTGCTGAACAACTCCTCTAAAAAAGTTATGGATATTTTCTTGGAGTCTAATTTGAATTTTCTTGTCTAAACCATTCTTTGAAATAATCGCTTCCGCAGATTGAACGGCCAATTTATCAACTTCACTACCCACAAATGACCATCCATATTCCTTATTGCCTAAAATAGGATATATACAATTAGCTCCGACTCCAATATCTAAAACTTTAATTTTGGTACCCTTTGGAATTCTTCCTTTATTCCCATTAGACAGTAGATCAGCAACATGATGCAAGTAATCGACTCGTCCTGGAATTGGAGGGCACAAATAATTGTCAGGTATCGCCCAATATTCAATATTGTAAAAATGTTTCAATAATGCCTGATTGAGCAATTTGACTGCCTTTGGATCTGAAAAATTTATAGATGCATCACCTTGTTCGTTTCTAATAATAATAGGCGCTAATTCAGGTAAAGCAATGACCAATTCATTAAATTTATATTTTTCTCTATGCTTACTTCTAGAATGAAGTTCGTCCTTTATTTGATTTGGTACAATTTTATGGTCGGTCATGAGAATTTTTAATTTTCTAACACAAACATAAAGAAATTAATAGTCAACAGATTTAAATTTTGTTCTTGATCTTAAAAAATGGCACTTTTATATTCACCTATTTTCCCTACATTTTATTTAAAGCAATTTTCCAGCTACAAATGCTGTTGTCCATGCAGCTTGAAAATTGTAACCTCCAGTAATGGCATCAATATCCAAAACCTCACCTGCAAAGTATAGATTTTTTATCACCTTACTTTGCATTGTGTTCATATTTACATCATTCAAACTCACACCACCGCAAGTGACAAATTCTTCTTTAAAAGTGGTTTTTCCTTTAACTGCATATGGATCATTGGTGAGTACCACCACTAATTTATTCAATCCCTTTTTTCCTAATTCTGACCATTTTTTATCAAAAGGAAGCTCAATTTTTTCCAAAAGAAAATGCCAAAGTCTTTCTGGCAATCCATATGGTCTAAAATTCGAAAGGTCTTTTTTAGGGTTTTCGGCAACAATAGACTCTAAAATTTTTAATACTTTATCATTGTTTTGCTCATTCACCCAATTGACTTGAACCACAAATTGATATTCCAATTCGCTTAATTTACGAGCACCAAAGGCAGATAATTTTAAAATAGAAGGTCCACTCATCCCCCAATGTGTAATAAGCAAAGGGCCATTAGATTTAAATTTTTCTCCTTGAATATTGGTTATGGTTTTTTCAACTACAATACCCATAAGTTTTGTAATCGGTTCATTTGGCATATTAAATGTAAAAAGGGAAGGAACGGGATCTTCAATTTTATGCCCCAGTTCTTGAAGCCATTGAAAACCCTTTTTTGTTGGATTGCCGCCAGTTGTTACAATAACTTTGTCAAAAACCATTGGTTCTTGATCAGATTTGATAAAAGAAAGTTCAATTTGAAAATTTTCAACTTGTTTCAACGATCGTATTCCTTTTCCTAACTCAACAGAAATACCAAATTTTGTGGTTTGTTCTTCAAAACAATCCATTATACTTTGAGAATCTTGAGAAACGGGGAACACACAATTGTCTTCTTGAATCATTAATGGCACACCTCGGGATTCAAACCAAGACATGGTATGCGTCGTATTGAATATGCTGAAAGCTTTTTTTAATTGACTCCCCCCCCTTGGATATGCCAATGAAAGATCTTTTATCGAAGTAACACCATTGGTAACATTGCAACGGCCACCACCTGAAACTTTGACTTTGGCAAGAACTTTATTGGATTTTTCGAAAATCGTAACCTTGGCTTTAGGATGATTTTCTTTCACAGCTATTGCGGCAAAAAAACCTGCTGCTCCCCCACCGATCACTGCTACCTTCATTTTTATTTTACAATCTAGTTTTTATAATACAAGAAGACCATAATTCCTCACCATATCCATTTCTTTTCCATACCAAAATACTTCAAAGCCCTCCAGATTTGTTTCAAAGTCCGATTTCAACTTTGCATAATTAATCATTTCATTTGCATTTACAGAAAGAACATCAAATTTTTCCATCAACCATTTTCCTATTTCAATACGGAAGGAGATTTCTGCACTTTCTAAATTATTGCAAAATACAAGTTTTACCATTTCTATTTCAACACCCTTTTTCTTTGATGAATGAAATGAAATTTCCGGTGTTTGTCCAATCCATAGTATTCTTGCAGTACTTTTTGTAATGAGGTGATTGGTTTCAAGGCAATTTTCAATAAACGATTTACTAATGGATGTTTTTGGAATTTTAAATTCGAACCATTCTTGGAGAGGAAAATCAAAACAAGTGTCATGCATAAAATTAAACAATGATTTTTTCAAACCAAAACTAAATTTAGTGTGATCAATGCCCGTTTTGTCTTCAAACTGGATGTCATTGTTGGCAAAACTAATTTTTTCATATTTTGGTATCACTCCATACGCTTCAGGATTTAAACCCACAGGACTATGAGCCGTCAATGCAAATTGATGCCAAAATCCAGATTGCAAAATTCCCAATTCAAACATCTGACGCACCATTTCTAAGCTATCTATGGTTTCTTGAACTGTCTGCGTAGGATATCCATACATCAAATAGGCATGAACCATTATTCCAGATTGCGTAAAATTATTGGATACTTGTGCAACTTGTTCAACAGTAACTCCTTTGTCAATTAAAGCTAATAAACGATCAGATGCAACCTCCAAACCCCCAGAAACAGCAATGCACCCAGAAACTTTCAAAAGTCTGCAAAGGTCAGCTGAAAAATTCTTTTCAAATCGAATATTGGTCCACCAAGACACTATCAATTCCCGCTTCAATATCTCCACAGCAAGTTCTCTCATTAATGCTGGAGGAGCTGCTTCGTCAACAAAGTGAAACCCAGTTTCGCCAGTTTGAGCAATAAGCTCTTCCATCCTATCCACTAATAATTTAGCAGCAATGGGTTCATAATTTTTGATATAGTCTAAAGAAATATCACAAAATGTGCACTTCCCCCAATAACAACCATGAGCCATAGTAAGCTTATTCCATCTGCCATCACTCCAAAGGCTGTGCATCGGATTGGCAATTTCAATGACGGAAATATACTGATCAAGTTTTAGATCTGAATAGTCAGGTGTCCCTACTTGAAATTGTTTATAATCCTGTCTGAGAGATGAGTTATTAAAAACAACTTTACCCTCTTCCAATAAGAAGGTTCTTTTTAAAAATTTGAAGTGAGATTTGTTTTCTTTTGGAATCGGATTTGTTAAGTTTTTGTTTAAAACATGATCTGCAAGCAATTCAATAGGTAATTCACCATCATCCAAGGTAATAAAATCAAAATATTCAAAAACTCTAGCATCTGAAACAGATCTAAGTTCCGTATTAGGAAAACCACCTCCTAAAGCAATTTTAATTCTTGGATGTTGTTTTTTAATAAATTGTGCACATCGAAACGCACTGTAAAGATTTCCGGGAAATGGACAAGAGATACAAACCAATTTTGATTGAATTTGCTTCAATCTTTCTCCTAATATCTCCAATGTGAGTTGGTCAATAAAAGTGTATGGTTTTTGCAAATGATCATATAATTCATCAAAATCATTGGCACTCTGACCTAATCTTTCTGCATATCTGCTAAAACCAAAATGTTGATCTACACATTCCACTATAAAATCACCGATATCTTCTAGGAATAAAGTCCCAAGATGCTTTGCTTTATCTTGGATACCCATATTTCCGAAAGCCCATTCCATATCGTCCAACTGATCGAATTTAGAAGCTTGTGGTAGAAATGAATCACTACAAATTTGTCTTGCGAAGGTTTGATTTTTACCCTGAAGGAAAGTGATTACATTATCAATTGATTTTATATATTCATTTTTTAAAGCATAAATCCTTTTGGCATTTTCAGATCTCGTATGAATTTCCTTTTTTGAAAAATTGAATATTTTCTGAAGATTATTCTTTGTAAACAGATCTAAAATCACTTCGATTCCAAGGTCCATTTGAAAGGAGGAAATGTTTTTAGTATTTAGAAATCCTTTAAGATATGCAGTTGCTGGATAAGGCGTATTCAACTGAGTGAATGGTGGTGTTATAAGAAGAAGATCTTTCAATATTAAAGCAATTTGGACAAATTTAGGTTAAAATTAAAATCGAATGCCGAATCTTGAAGGAAAATAATATTAATCCGCTTTAATCTTTGAATTTCTTTTTTGATCCATCAATTCATAACTGGAATCATAATCATCTCTAATGGTATTCAGCCATCTATCCCAAAACAAAAAATACAAACCATAATTTCCATTGAAATGTTTGTGATGTTGATTATGATTAATGGAAGTATTGATCCATTTACCTATAGGATGTTTGTTAAATCCTTTTGGAAATAATTCGTAACCTAAATGTCCATAAACATTATAAACCATCATGAAAAATAAAAAAGACATTAAGGCAGTTCTGTGGAAAGGAATCAAGAAAACAATTGGAAAAATAACGCTCGCTTCAATAATTCCTTCCAATGGGTGAAAAGCATAAGAAGCCCAAGGAGAAGGATTGGTGGATTTATGATGAACAAGATGCAAATATTTAAAGATTTTAGGATGATGCATGAATCGATGAATCCAATAAAAATAGGTGTCGTGCAATAAAATCATAAGGAAAACACTAAAAATCCAATACGCCCAGCCAAAATCTGATATGTTGCCATAACTCAAGTTGTATTGCCTCAATGGTGTGGCAAATGCAATAAAACCAACCCCTACAAAAATACAAATGGTGATTAAAGAATAGCCAATCTCACGAAAGATGTCTTTGTTCTTCGGGAAAAAACCTTGAATCTTTTTAAAAGCCCATTTTTTTCTAAAAAAAACGTAAAAAATAAAAAAAGCAGGTGTCGCAACAAGAAAATAGCGTATAAGATTGAAAGTAAATATAATTTTAATGATGTCGAAAACAGATCTTTCCAATTTATTATAATATGAAGTTATTATTAAATATATAATTATATTATTATCAATTATTTATACATACGAAAATATGTTATATTTTATATTTTTGTAAAACTGCACCCAAAGGCAATACATCCAATGTATCGACTTTTACCATTCTACTCAGCAAACTATCCAAATAAGCTGTACTAACAGGCCCCCAACCTTCATCATCCAAACCGTGTAAATTGATGATTAGCCAACCACCATCGCCTTTCAAAAAATTAATGATTTCCTTTTCAATAAAAGCGTCTCCATTATCAGGACCATGAGCCCAACATCCTAGAGCAACAGGATTGTTATGTCGAGGAATTGGGTTCAATATAGTATCTTTAAGGACTAAACCGGCTGCCGTTCTTACCGCTCTCACTCTTTCAAGCCCAAAAGCATCTAAATCAGGATTCGAAGCATTGAAAGCAAAATTGTATACTGCCGTAGAATCTTCATAACCGTCCAAGTTGTTTTGGAAATAATCAAAACATTTGGTCATCCTTTCCTTGGAGTCTTCTAATGGTAATTTTGTTAAATTTTTATGTTCCCAAGTATGCGGCATTACTTCATGTCCCCTAGCCTTTAATTTATTCCAATCGTTAAAATCTCCTAAAAGTTCAGGTAAAATCCATTGATCCACGGCTTTAAAATCTGGAAAATGACCACTTGCAATCACGTTCAAACTAGCGCTCAAACCATAATTTTCATGAATTTCTGCAGCACGATAAAAAGATTTCTTAAATCCATCGTCAAATGCCAAAGAAAGAATGTGCGTTTTTTCGATTAATTTAAATTTGCTAAGCGGCAATAATAAACTTCCGATTGCGGCATCTTGGATAAATTTTCTTCGAAGCATAAATTTGATATTGTGATAAGTAAAAATACAAAAACTAGTACATCTTTATCAAAAGATTAATTCAAAACAAGCTAAATTCAAACTAATTGTTCAGGAAAAGTGAACCAGCTAAAAAACTTATCTTTAGAAGCATAAATTCAGAAATATGAAATCTGCTTTTTACATTTTACTAATTATCGGATTGGCGTTAATGATAAAAAATGATGCGAATACTTTTTCATTGCATCTCCTTTAATAGTTTTGGTAGTAATTACTTTGAAATTAATTTGGGATAGCATCCTTTTAGGAGTTAAGTTGAATAATTCACCTTATTGGTATATTATTTATGGTATGAAAGATATTTTCATTTTTTGATTGAGCAAAAAACGAAACAAAAAACTCAGTTTTTCAAAGGCATTTTTCCTTGTTTATAAAGCTAGACATAATTTCTTCTTGTTCGAAATTCTTCAAACCAATATAATTCCATTGACAAGGAAAACCAACAACAAAAATCGGAAAATCGGTCCAAGGATTCCCGATTTTCTGCGATTTTTATTGTTATATGCTGTTGAAAAACACTTCTTTAATGGAATTTCTTTTAAGAAGAGGAAATCAACAACGGATGAAATTCTCTCAATTGTTCAGTACAAATTCAACCTCGTAGATCAGTTATGATTTATAAAATCTTTAGAGTGACTTTTGAATTTTTCTACTCAGAACACCCTATTTCCCACCAATCGGATTATACCTCAAATCTGCTGCATTTAATATCCCTTCTAACATTTCTGCATAATCCATTCCACCCAATCCACTCATTTTGGCAAGATGTCCA
This sequence comes from Bacteroidota bacterium, assembly GCA_024642705.1. Lineage (GTDB taxonomy): Bacteria > Bacteroidota > Bacteroidia > Chitinophagales > Saprospiraceae > Portibacter. The sequence continues at coordinate 39,500 of JAHEAQ010000036.1, forward strand.
TCCCAACACCATCCTGGGTTCGGGTTCACTTCTAATAATTTGGGTTCTCCAGCCGCATTTAACCTCCAATCGAATCTGCAGTAATCTCGGCAATCCAATCTTTCGAATAATTTCATGCTGTAATTCACTAATTCTTGCTCTGTGCTTAATGGAATCGCTGCAGGAATGGACTTTAAAGCATTCATATAAGCAGAATCTACTAACCATTTAGCTTCATATCCACAAATTTTAGGCAGGCCATCAGGTAATGCTGAGTAATCTTCTTCTATAATTGGTAAAATCGTGTAATGATTAATATTTCCAATAATTCCAACCGCCAACTCAGCCCCTGTCAAAAATTCTTCCACCAATATTGGTTTCGCATATCCAAATTGGTTTCTGATTCTTTGTATAGCATCTGTAAGTTGCTCAATGTTATAGGCTACGTTTTTTTGAGTAATCCCAAAACTAGAATCTCCAAAATTGGGCTTTGCTATTACTGGAAAAGGAATATTCAGCTCAAATAAATTTTCATCTGCAGTTATTACAAATGCATTGGCAACCGGAACGGAAATTTCTGTAGCAATCCCCCTGATTAACGATTTGTCATAACAATAAGCAAGGGTTTGTGGGTTAGAACCTGTATATGGAATCTTCATCATTTCCAAAAGTGCTGGAACATGCAACTCCTTTAAAGCCTCATTGTTATATCCTTCATCGCACAGATTGAAAACCAAATCTACTTTTCCAGCTATTTTTTGAAGATCTGATATAAGGGTATGGTGATTGTTCAAATAACTGAATTTGTACTTCTCAGATTTACTTAACCCAACCTTTAATTTATCAATCGTTTCAAAGTCATCCTCATCAAATTTAGCGTCAGGCTTGATAATATCATTAAGCTGCGGATCACCCATTACAACCACAACATGTTTTATTTCTTTAGCTGTTTTTTTAGGCGTCCATTTCTTATTTGCAATCGCTGTCAGAATGTAACGCTTTTCCATCATACCTAAATCCTGATTCCTTTGTGAATCTGAGCCTATATTACCATGAAATTCAATATTGGAAAACTCTACTTTGCCAAGCAAATCTGTTAATTCACTACTTGTGTACAAACGCTCTGCATAAAACTGATCAACAATAACGCCTTTATCGGTATGTGTGATAACTTCTCTTGAAATCAGTCGATGATTATCAGCAGCTAGAGACCGCTCTCTGCAAACAAAGTGCTTTTTATCGATCCATTCCCAACTTCTTGGTGTGAAATTTTTTCTCAAATAACTTCCATCTGCAATATCTAGCAAAACTTTACCTCCTGGTTTTAAAACTCTAAATATTTCTTTCAGTATCTTAATATCGTCGTCCAAAGATTCAAAATATCCAAAACTGTTGCCTAGAATGGTGACTACCTCGAAGGTGTCTGTTGGATAAGGCAATTTTCTTGCATCTCCTTCTTTGAAACTAATATTTAACCCTGATTTCGTGGATATATTCTTTCCTCGTTGAATCAAATATCTTGAACGGTCTAATCCGTAAAGTTTATAGTTTCCTCGCTTTCCTAATTCTATTAAATGGCGACCTTGTCCACAAGCAAGATCTAAAATATTATAACCATCCTCAATTTCTAAAATTTTACTAAATAGGCTAACTTCTTCTTCTGTTATCCGAGTATCTTCTACCACATCAGCATCGGTCTTCAAATACATAGAATTGAAAATTCTCTTCCACCAATCTTGGTGAAGGTGGTTTTCAAGATTATCTATCGGCCCTTTGGTTTTTTTTTCTTTGTTCTCTTTTTTATCTTTTTTTTGCTTTTTTAAGCTTATTGTTTGCATCAAGTTATTAGTTTGGATTTTCGTGAAAAATGAATATTAATCTGACGATAACAATTAATATGAATAATTAATTCCAATTTTAGAACAAATTATTTATATATCTTATATCATTGATAATCAACTATTTACATAATCATTTTGAAAATTGAAAATTAATGGATGGAATACGATTTATAATAACCAAAAGATTGATAGATAAAAGACAATTATTAATAATTGATTTTATTCAAATTTGAATTATTGCCCGATAGGAGTTTTAACTTATAGCTAATTCTGTTAAAAAGATTATAACTTAAAGACTCAATAGAATTGTATTAAAATGAAAGGATTGAACAAAAAAAAAGCGCCAATTATATTTCAAATTGGCGCTTATTTCTTAATTGGCTAAAATCCTGACTTTAGGATCAGCCATCATCTTCAGGAAGGCGAATTCATTCATGTCTATTGGAATATGCAAAAAAGGGAATTTCACCTTGTACCTCCCATTGAAATAATCAACTTTTTCAATAAGAATTTCTTTTTTAACTTTTTTCTTCAATTTCATTTGATTGGTTTAAATTGATGAATAAATCCGAAGACAATTGTAAAATGTTAAAATTTACATAAATGACTTCGAGCATTAATTCCAGACTTTTGCTCTTTGATATTAACGAATTTCTTCATAAGTCTATTGCCCTTTTCA
>JAHEAQ010000036.1:42098-43363 GCA_024642705.1 Bacteroidota bacterium
AGAAATCTAATTTTATAATTGAAACCAAGGTAAGCAGTTTTAATTTAAATGAATTTTTGCTTAGGTGCGTTTCGTTGTATTAAACCTATAATATTAAAAAAACTTAAGAAATATTCGTGGTAAGTCAAATAAGAAAAAATGCCTTTGAAAAAGGGAGATTTTTGATTTGTTATGTTCACAAAAATGAAAAATTAACTATTCAAAAATCTAGCTAATAAACTATGAAAATGATGCACCCCTTTTTCTTTAGTTGGTGAAAATCTACCGGCTTTGTAATATCTAGACTTCAACCCTCTATGAACACCTTCCACTACAAATTCATCTTCCCTTTCTACTTTGTCTAACAACGACCCTGCCCCACTCGCCATTTTGGATTCATCGTACACGTAAGTTATAAACGAAACTTTAGTTTTATTCAATGAAATCGGTTTTACAATATTAATAGACAATCCCCAAGGATAGAAATTAAACATCATATTCGGAAATACCCAATAATAATAGGCTGCCACATGTTTACCATAATCAATATGTCCTTCAGGCAAATCAAATACCTCTTCTCCACCATTTGAATAACCAATTTGCAAGTTTAAATAGTCATAAATTTCAGTGGTATAACTACCATAATCCAGTACTTCATTCAAATCAGCATGAACAAATGGTATGTGAAATCCCTCCAAATAATTGTCACAATACAAGGCCCAATGGCAATTAATAATATAATCTTTATTCATGGAAGGTTCTTGTTTGAACTCATTCAACGACAAAAAACCAATTCGCTCATTCATCACTTCCAAAACTTCTGAAAAATCAAAATCTGGTTCCAAACTCACAAACAAATGCCCAAACCAATTTTTCAATGGAAATGATCTCAAACTATCGCAAGGGCGAGGAAAATCTTCTGCTTCATGAAATTCAGGCATCTTTTTAAATGCCCCATCTAGTCCAAACCTTCTCCCATGATACATGCAAATAAGATTTTTCATTTTTCCTGGATTGTGAACCACAAGATTTCCGCGATGTGTACAAACATTAGTCAAACAAGCAATTTCATCCGACTCATTCCTTACCAAAATAAGAGGTTCCCCAACATAATTCTCCAGCAGCACAAAAGGATATACACTCCCGCTCAAAGGAATTAGACTGCTTTCATCACCAATCCATTGCCAGGTTTTTAAAAATATTTTATCAATTATATTTTCAAATACTTCTTCGCTTCGGTAGAATTCCGCAGGCAAAGTTTCAGCATTTTTAATATTAGGATTAAT
>JAHEAQ010000178.1 GCA_024642705.1 Bacteroidota bacterium
GATGGATTCTTTGGTGACATCACCATTTAACCAGCACCAAAATGCACCTGGTCTAGACGAGTTCGGCGGGCTTACAAAGTTTTTGGATAATTCCATAAGTGTCTCTAATTGCTTATCTGTGTCTGCTTTTTTAATAGGAGAAATGGAGCAAGAAGATATTAATGCGCAAGCAATTAATAGAAAGGTAAAATTATTTTTCATCATGTCTCTAAGGAATAATCATTTAGCAAATTTTTGCCTTGTCAATGTTTAGGATTTGTTATTATATTAAATTGCATATAATGGGAGTCTGCGCACAAATCCCAATTAATTCTAAATGTAACTAATATTTCTTGCATACTTTTCAGCTGAGCCACTCAAATTATGTGTTATTGTATTTTTTGCTTGTTCTTTATTTGCAGTTTTTATGCAGTTTTAATGCTTGCAAGTATAATAAAGTTTGCGAAGCACATTACAATAGAATTGTTGTAAAAGGAAAAAGTAAAAAACTAGCACTCAATGCTGTTTGTAATAAGTTATTAAAACAAGTATTTTCAATTGTTAAAAATCAATTGCCTTAGGATGAAAACCACAGAAGTATTTTTGCTAAAAATTAATGAATTTTATTTGTTTTTATCCTCGGTTCTTTGTTGTGTGGCATATTTATTCTTAATATTTTATTCATTATTCAATCAAATACATTTTGCAGTTCAAATATTGGGCAGTTATAAATGAATTGAGAAAAAAATTACTTTTTCTGTTCAATATTCCATTCTATATCAAATCTTTCTTTCAAATAAACACTTAAAGGACCTAGTCCTATTTCAGCTCTTCGCTTATCCACATATTCGGGCTCTTCAATCGGGTGGGGCACACGTATTGAATTTTCGAATTTCCATTGTGTTCCAAACAATTGTTCTTTTCCTTCTTCAACTAAGAGGCGATCTCTCATCTTGGCATATCGCAGCGGTTGTGCCTCGCCTTCTTTAAAAGCTTTCTCTAGCATAGGAAAATACTCAGATCTAATTTCATAGTTAGTGTGATTAATAATAAGAGCTGCTCCAGCTGCGGCATATTCTGTAACTTGAGAAGCTGTCGGCCAACCGTTTTTGTCTAAAAGCTTTAATAGTTTTTCATTATTTTCCTTATGATTTTTTTCTTCCATAGCAAGAATGGGATAGATTGCAGGTGTGCTAAAATAACCTCCATTTTGCATGTACTTTTTTCTTTCAATATTACCTGCATACATAAAACCTTGATCTTTGATAATCATTCTAAATAATTCACGAGCAAAAGGTTTATTTCTAATAGGTTCATTTGCAGATTCATATTTGCTTAACTGAGACTCTTCAATGTCTTTCCATCTTTGATCGTCAATTAAACTTAAAAAAGAAGGATCATAAAGAACTTTTAAAGTTGAATCTTTTTTTAGTGCATAATTTAAATAAACGAATGCAGAGTCTCTTGCTTGAGCAGCCCATAAAAGAGCGTAAATTGAAGCAATCTCATAGTGTGCTTCTATCGATGTATTTTGTGCTAAGGACGCGTAATGCTTTTGCAATGCAGGCATAAGCAATCCCTCATTTTTTAAACTATCTGCCTGTCGAGACAAATCTTGACCGTTAATAATTCCAAATATTCCAATACATAAACTGCAAATAAATATCTTTTTCATTATCATTAAATTTTGCTTTCAGCGGTTAATTTATAAAGTTCAATGCTTGTATTCAATAAAGTCGATAGATTACTGGATTTAACAATTTTGAGCTATAATACTGCCTTTTGATTCCCTAAACTAGTTATTAATTTTGTTTGTAAGATTTAATTATTCATTATTTATACTAGCTTTGAATTCGGCTTCTCCTAATAGCCTAAGCACAGCAATAGGATAAACAACGGTCTTGTTTTTGAAAAGTAGCGCTGAAAATAAGCGATAATTTCGGATAGAAAACAAGCCGAATTTTTCTATTTATTTTTCTTTTCTAAAATAGTCGAATTTAAAAATTTGATGACTTCTGAAATATACGTTAACCTTTTGTTAGGCAACGACTTGAGCTATTTTTTAAATTCTTTGTAGTGCTTTCGTTATTTTTTCTTTCTTAATTCCTCGTTAATGAGTGAAATTATTTTTTCAATTTCATTTTTAACACCTAAAGATTGAGCATTTGTATAATTAGTATTAGCCATCATAAGAGCAAGGTAATCTGTCATATCTGGATTATTAATCAAATTAATAGGATTGGTTACCTCAAATAAATCCTCCCGTAATTCATCTTGCCTTGATTTGAATAACAAATTCTTTTCCACAAAAGTATAATCAGTAAGAAAATTTTGAAGAAGAGGACCAATCTTCAGTTATCGCTGGTGGGGCCGTGTACTCGATTGTGCTTTCGTTATTTTTTAATCTCTTGATCGATTAGGTTAATAATTTTTTCTAACTCTTGCTTTAAAAGCTGTTCTTCCTCAATGCCCTGCTTGCGAACAGTAAACATATGTACATTAGTGTAAACCCGAAAAGCTTCATTATCAAAGACTAATTTAGGGTCATACCCTATAATTTTACCATCTTTTTTTACCATTGCCTTCATCCAATATATTATTTAATGGTGGTCGGTCATTCTGTATGGCAATGGTGCTTTCAAAGGCATCAACTGTCAATTCTTTAAATGAGGCTAATGAATACTTGAGTTCCTTGTTAGAGAACAGACTTAAATGTCCTGAATAAATTAAAGAATTAAGTATTCCGCTTTGAGGGTCATACGTAGAGTTTCTAGCCATTCGATTATAAATTTGTCCAAATTCATCTGCAGTCATTTTATCAAAAGCATCTCTATCGGAAAAGAGGGCTCGTATTTCAATTGCTGCTTGCAATGAATTTTCATGTTGCTGAATAACTTTCTCCAAAGCCTCATAGTTAAAAACCATTTCCTGTTTTAAGTCTTTAAGTAAAGATTGCTCTTCATTTCTTAGCTTTCTGTCTTCATTCCAGCTATTAATAGATACAGCTATTAGAATACCAATAATTACTAGTAGAATTTCGCC
>JAHEAQ010000122.1 GCA_024642705.1 Bacteroidota bacterium
CATAAAGAAAATGAAAAATCTGTAGGTCCAACTTTTATTGAAATTTCTACAAAATATAAAGGTGACAAAGGTGCTCCTGCAAATCTATCAGGAAAAATAATCCAAGGAGGAGGAGGCGTTTGGGGCGAGTTAGCTATGGCAGCACATCCACAATTAAAGGCTGAAGAAGTTGATGAAATGGTAGCATATATTTTAGACCTGAAGGAAAAAAACAACACAAGTTCCTTATCCAGTTCAGGAAGCCATAAATTGGAATATCCAAAAAATAAGAAGCCAGGTGGTGTATTTATAATGAATGCTACTTATGTAGATAAAGGAACAAATAAAACAACACCCATTTCAAGAACAGATACTAAAGTTTTAAGAAATTCAATGCTATCCGCTTCTGATTATGACCAAACATTTGAAGCAAGAAAAATGGAAATAGAGCCGGGTCAATTTCCGGGAGTGACAGAAAAAATGTCGTTCGTTATTGCAAATGATAATTCATATTTGGTATTTGAGGGAATAGATTTTAATGGCATTAAATCAATAATTGCTTTCGTTTCAGCAAATAGTGCTTACATGGCAGGAGGAAAGATCCAGCTGGTTTTAGACAGCATTGATGGGAAGGTCATAGCAGAAACTGATGTAGCATTGTCGCAAGGTTCAGCACCTTCAATGTTACCATTAGTGGTAGACAACGTTTCAGGAGTGCATGACTTGTATGTGAAATTTTCAAGTAAGGATGCTGCAAAACCAGCTATGACTTTATCCTTTTTAAAATTTAATCTTTAGACATTTATTTTAAATATTTAATAACTCCAAAATCCAATTAAAATGTGAAGTTGGATTTTGGAGTTTTTTAATTTGGAATGCTACAAAAGATTAAAAAAAGAAATTCCATTGCTTTCTGGCGTTAAAAAAGATTTAAGTACTTATGAATTTTCAAAAAGTTATGAACAATGAATTGTTTTGATAATCATAAAATATTATCAAGAAAATCATCTTTTTTAGATCGCGATACTGGAATTATTGTTTTATCATCTAATATGATTTGTCCATTTTTACCTCGAACATATTTCTTTACAAAATCAATATTTACCAAATGCGATTGATGAACCCTGATAAACTTTTGATTTTGAATCAGATTCTCTAAATACTTTATTGTTTTTGAAATAAGAATTTTGCTTTTGTCTTTTAGATAGACCATGCAATAATTGCCATCTGCTTCGCAACGAATGATATCATAAGTATTTACAAATTGTAATCCATCGGAAACTGGCAAAGCTATTTTTGTCGATTTTTCAGCACTACTTAAAAATTGCATAAGTTTTTCAAGACGCGCTTCTATTATATCATTTTTCTCTGCCTGGATCTTTTCAATTGCTTCAGAAAGTTCCTCTCCATCTATAGGTTTTAAAAGATAGGCGATGGCATTTACTTTAAAAGCTTTAACTGCATATTCATCAAAGGCAGTAGTGAATATCAATTTGAAATTTCGCTTTCTTACTTGCTTTAGAATATCGAAACCTGTTCCATCAGACATTTCAATATCTAAAAAAACCAAATCAGGTGTTTCTTCATCAATTAGTGAAATTCCATTTTCAACAGAGTTTGCAAAGCCAATAATCTCGACTTGAGGACATGACCATTCTATTTGTTTCATTAGTGTCAACCTGCAATGTTCTTCATCATCTATGATAACTGAGCGAATTCTTTCCATTCTTTTTCTTCATTTATTTGAGGTTTGAAAGTAATCTGCACTTTGGTGCCTGTTGGATTTTCTAAATCAAAATATTCAATGAGCATTTCTGCATTGTAAATATCATTGAGAAGCCCAGCTCTGTCTGCAGTAATTTTTATTCCCAAAGATTTCTGATCGATTTCTCCCTGTTTTTTTTGCAAGGCACTTGCTTTTCTGCCTATACCGTTATCTTGAATGACAATTTCCAATTTATCCTTTGCTTTCATACGAATAGTCAATGTTATAATGCCTTTATGTCCTATGTTTTTCATTCCATGCTTGACAGAATTTTCAAGATAAGGTTGTATGAGCATTGAAGGAACCCAAACATTTTCTTGAATGATTTTTTCATCTATGCATAATTCAAAGTCAAATTGATCAGGGAAGCGAAGTGCTTCCATTTCCATATAAAGATGGATTGCTTCTATTTCGTCGCTAATTCTGATGAATTTACTTTTTGAATTATTGAGAATCGTCCTCATTAGTTTCGAAAACTTGGTCAAATACTTTGAAGCCAATTGAGGCTTTTCGTACATAATGTAACCATTGATAGAATTCAAACTGTTGAAAAGAAAATGGGGGTTCATTTGTGATCTTAATGCGTCAAGCTCCTTTTCGAGTACTAAATTATTCAGTCTCAACTTTTCTTCTTGAGCCTTTTTGCGAAAAGCAAGTGATTTGTTTTTTTGATTTTGAAAAGCAAAATAAGCGAGAAGAGTAGTCAATAGTAAAAGTCCACCAATGCCAATAAAAAGGTTGGTTTTCCGCTGAGCTTTTAATTGGTCCATCTCTTTTTCCAAGAGTATTTTTTCTTTTTGGCGTTCTATTTCAAAGATTTCAAAAGATTGTCCAATATTAGAGGCTTGATTTGCTATTAATTCGCGATTAAAATCAGACAACAACTGATTTTTTGCTTCAGAAAAAAAAGTCACTTTTTTCCAGTTGTTTTGACTTTTGGCCAAGTTTATATTTAGATCCAAATAAGATTCTTCTAACGATGTATTGTTCCCTAGGTTGATTAATAATTGAACCTTTTCTAATTGTTTATTGCTTTTTTCAAAATCGCCTTGAGATAAATAAAATTCAGCCAAATGAATCAAAGCAAAACCTTGTTCGTTGATATCCTTATTGGACTCAGAATACTGAATGGATTCTTTGTAAAGATTTTCAGCATTGGATAAATCTAACTTTTCTTGAATTTTGGCAGACAAATGAAACAATTTGCCCATTCTTGTAAGATCTTTTCTTTGCTGATCTATTTCAATAGCTTTCTCGATAGCTATTGAGGCTAAAACGTTTTGATTTAAATTAAGATTTAATTCAGCTTGAAGCGCATAGCATGTTGATAGCCCTCTTGAATAGTTGATTTCTTTAGCCATCTGTACGCACTGTTCACAATACTCAACAACTTCTGTCACTTTATTACTCTTTAGATTAAGTTGTATAAGGAAGTGGAGATTGTGCACCATTCCTTGAATATTGCCACTTTCCCTATCTAAAGCAATGGTCTTTTTTAAGTAAACAGATGCACTATCAATCTTACCAGAATTATAAAAATTGTTGGCCAGGTTGTAAAAAGCATCTGCAAGATTCTTTTTATTTCCATAATCTAATGCATGATTAAGTGAAGTGCGACGCAATTTGTTTGCTTCACCGAATTTGCCCCTCTGCTCTAATACATATGCTGCATTTCCATATCCAAAACAAGTAGCCAATAAATCATTTGCCCTTAATCCAGCATGAGCTTCCCTGATATAATAATAAAATGATGAATCAAGATGGTCGTGATAATAATAAGTGTCTGCCATCACTGCCAACATGAGCGGTAATGGGTTTGAATTTTGTTGATTTGATGAAAGTTGAATGGAATTTTTATACATTGTATTAGCTTCTTCTAAAGAAAGCATAGCATTTTTCTCCATAATTTCCTGATATAAATCATATCGAATATTTTCATCAGAAGTTAGTTCGTATTTTTCGATCAATGCAAGAATATCTTGCTCATGCTGCCCAAGGATTGGGAAAGCATTAATGCTGAGAAAGATTGTTATTATTAATAAGTGATATTGCATATTTTTCCTTACCGAAATTGAACTTGGTTTTCCTATATATTCTAATCTAAGGTTTTAAAAATAAAAAATTATTACAGGAACACCTCTAAATAATATGTATTAAGAGCTTTTGAACTATTATTAAGGTTCAATATGGATCTTTCTGGAAACTAATCTCTATTTAACTTCCTTTAAAAAATTAATATTTTATGGCCAAAATATACAGGCATCAGGATTCCCCTTAAAACCAAATATACAATCACCCTTACCTAATATTTAGCCATAATGGGTGCTTTTTAATTTGGGCTCTTAACAATGAATATTACACTCTATATTGATTTTGAAAACAAGAATTATTTCAACTATTAAGCCTTTAACCTACAAATATTATTGGTTAATTCTTATTCAATTAAAATATTATGAAATCACTATTATTCACATTGTTGGCATTCCTATTCACTTCTTATGACTTAAATGCTCAAGTATTCATTAATCGCACCAAGCCAATTAACAGTTCCGAAGTTTTTGGGTTTTCAAAGTCTATAACCTTGTTATCTCCCAAATATGGAGGAATGTATATAGAAACCACAGGTTCCCGGGACGGGCGTCCATTCTATGGATATGCTATAAATGGAGCAGTCAAAGCTTATCAGTATTTTAATGGCAATGACAATGGGCTTCATACTTATAATTTAGGGGATAAAGTTTCCATCTGGCAGGATTCAATGCAGTGGAAAATCGATGAGGATACAAGGCTATTTTATAATGGTGCAAAATTAGAATTTGGGAAAAATGGGAATACTTTTTTAGGAAAAGGCGTAACACCTGCGGATGTATCTACAAATACCGCAAACACAGTAATTGGTTGGCTTTCTGCTAGAATTATGACTGGTGGGGTGAGCAATACTATAGTGGGATTTAGAAGCGCCGAAAATCTGACTTCAGGAGATTTTAATACCATAGTAGGTTCTGAAAATGCCAATCAACTTACTATGGGAAGTAAAAATACTTTATTAGGGTATAGAGCTGGCTGGAATTCTGGTTTTGGTGCTACGGGTAATGTTTTTATAGGTTACAGGGCTGGTTATAATAATATCACAAGTAATAAACTTATTATTTCTAATTCTGAAACAACCACACCATTAATAGAAGGAAATTTTGCTACTCCTCAGCTTAAGATTAATGGAGAAACAAGAATAGAAGGTGAAACTTTAATGAATGGCCCTGCGGCCGTTGCAGGTAATTTGGGCGTTATAGGCCAGGCATTTGCATCAAGTGTTAATTTGAATGGAACATTTCCTAGCGTAGATTTCCAGCCAAATGGCACTTCGAAATTCTATATCCAATATGACCCCTCTGATGATGAACTTAATATTCACCGAACTGGATTTGGGGATGTTTTAAAAATAAAGAACAATGGAAAAATATTTATACCTGCAATAGCAACCAACGCGCAAGCACAATTGGACATTAAATCAACTGGTGAATTGGTTGCCAATAATTATCCAACTATTTATGAATACTTTTTTTTGGAAGAACTTAACACACCGAATTCGTCGGGTGCTAATATGATTGTCGTAAAAGACCCCAAAAATGGTGATGTAATTAATAGAATGGTGGTTATGGAACAATGGGCCTTTGATCCCATTGGAGGCAATCCTTCTTATTATACTTTTAATCGCATGAATAAATTTACTAGAGCAACTGAAGAAATAGGGGCTATAAATCCTCCAAATACTAATCATAATCAAGAATATTCTACTACCATTAACCACACCATTGACACTACTAATTATATCTATTTTTTTCTAGTTGATGAAGACTCTAATACATATACTTATTTGCGTTTAATTAAGTAATTTATGGTTAAATAAGAAATTCATAAATTTAAAATTCGTTGCCATTTTTACTGGTAAATTTGTAAATCAATAAGAGTTTATCATTTAACTTCAAATCATAGTTTTATTTCCATTTCCTTGTAAAGTCCGCAATTCAAGCATAATAAATATTCTAAATTTCTATATTGATAGAAATTTAGAATATCTTGGATATTGTTTATTTATTTGCAAATGATTGCAAACCAAGATATAAATATCCATTTTGACCATGAACAACAACATATCTGAACAAAAAGAAAAATACAATCTAGCATTCCAAAAAGCCCTAAGTCAGCTTAATACAGCTCAACGTCAAGCTGTGGAACAAATTGAAGGAGCAGTTCTAGTAGTCGCAGGACCTGGAACTGGAAAAACTCAATTGCTTGCTGCTCGAATTGGCTATATTCTTGAGCAAACTGATACCAATTCTTCCAATATATTATGCTTGACTTTTACTGATGCTGGGGCAGTCGCCATGCGACAAAGACTCATTCAATTTATTGGACCCGAAGCTTACAATGTTTCCATATATACTTTTCATGCATTTTGTAATAAGGTTATAGGCGAGAATATAGAATTCTTTGGTGGATACTATGACCTTCAAGCAGTTTCGGAATTGGAGAAAGTTGGATTTTTGAAAAAAATAATCGACGAATTCCCTTATGAACACCATTTGAAAAGATTCAAAGGAAATCTTTATTACGAGCGCAAACCTCTCGTGGATCTATTTTCAACCATCAAACAAGAAGGTTGGTCCGTAGAAAATATCATTGCTGAAGCTGAACTTTATATGGCCAGTCTTGAAAATGATCCTGACTACAAGTACAAACGAAAATCTGGAAACAATGTAAAAGGCGATACCAATTGGGGAAAAGTAAAAACGGAACAAAATAAATTTAAAAAACTTATTGCAGCTGCATTAGAATTCAAAAAATACAATGCTTTAATGAATTCGGCTGAAAGATATGATTTTCAGGATATGATTCTTTGGGTCATTGAAAGATTTTCAGAGAAACCAGAATTATTGGTACAATATCAAGAACGGTATCAATATTTTCTTGTGGATGAATATCAGGATACCAATGGTTCTCAAAATGTATTGCTTGATTTATTGGCTTCTTATTGGGAAGACCCTAATTTATTTGTAGTTGGAGATGATGATCAATCCATTTTTAGATTTCAAGGTGCCAATATGAATAACATTGTCCTTTTCAAAGAGAAATACAATCCTAAAGTTATTGTCCTTGAAAACAATTATCGATCTTCACAAGAAATCCTTGATTCAGCAACCCTTTTAGTCAATTACAATCAAGAAAGACTTGTGAACCAATACAAAGGGGAATTTCACAAGAATCTAATAGAAAGTAGAACCCAAGAGCACTCTAACCACATCAAGCCAATTATAAATGTATATCAAAATACCACCCAGGAAGAAATCGGAATTGCTTCAGAAATCGTTCGTCTACAAAAAGCAGGTGAAAATCTATCTGAAGTAGCCATCATTTACAGGAGCCATGCTAACGTAGACAATATTGTTAAATATTTAGAACTAAAAAATGTACCTCTAAATATCAAAAAAAGACTGAACATTCTTCATACTCCAGAAATTTTACGAATTATCAATATCCTTGAATTCATTGAAAAAGAAGGACGGTTTATTGATTCATCCTTTGATCTTTTGTTTGAATTGTTACATTTTGAATATTTTGGATTGCGGGCAAGAGATATTGGCTTGATATCACTTCATTGTTCAAGAAAAAAGGGCGAAAATGAAGAAGAAATAACTTGGGCTACAGCATTGCAGAATAAAACCATACTACAGAAAATAGGTGTAAGTGACCCTGAAAAATTAATGAACATCTATGATAAATTACAACAATGGATTAGTGATAGTAAAAATCTTACACTCCAGGTATTGTTTGAAAAAATTATTACTGAGGGAAATATCATTGATACCATCATGTATTCGTCAGATAAGGTGTGGAGGCTTCAATTACTCAATACCTTTTTCGATTTTATAAAAAATGAAAGTGTAAAAAAACCAGACATGTCACTTTCTGATTTGTTAGAGTTTATTCAATTGATGAATGATAATGACATTACACTTCCTTATGAAAAAATCATTTCAAATGTGGAAGGTGTGAATTTTATTACGGCCCATTCAGCAAAAGGTCTCGAGTTCAAATATGTATACATTCTCAGATGTGAAAGCACAAACTGGGAATCAAAACGTCCAAATAACAATAAATTTGTTTTTCCCCCAGGGCTAGTTCCAATTTCAGAAATGAGCGGTATTGAAGATGATCGAAGGCTATTTTTTGTAGCTATGACAAGAGCGAAAGATCATTTGGTGATGAGCTATCCTGCACAAAATGACAATGAAAAATCACTTGAACCTTCCAGATTTCTGACAGAAATTGAATATCCTGAAAATTTCGTTAACGTTAACATAGATGCAGAAACGATCGTCGAATATAAAGCTGATCTATTAAGATATTCAAATGGAATCGTTGAATTGATTGACAATAATCTGATTGCTAAAGTATTAGAAAATTACAGTTTAAGTGTAACCAGTCTTAACAAATATTTGAAATGTCCACTCACATTTTATTTTGAAAATATATTAAAAGTTCCCCTAGCCAGAAATGCCAATATGGGATTTGGAAAAGCCATGCATTATGCTATGGAACAATGTTTTATAAAAATTGACGAAGTACCAGAAAGACAAATTCCGTCTATCGAAAAAGTAATAAGCTTCTTTGAGAAAGGAATGAATAAGACCAAATCACATTATACTTCTAAAGAATTTGCCGACTTGACTGTATATGGTAAAAAATGTCTATCTGAATATTATAAAGAATATTCCAATCAATGGCTCAAACCATTGTATTATAAAATGGAATACAAGGTGGACCTTACTCAATTTCATGGTGTCCCTATAAAAGGGGTATTGGATAAAGTCGCCATTTTCCATGATCATGTGGAAGTTACAGATTACAAAACTGGTAGTTTCAAATATGCCTCCCCTAAAATGAAACCACCAGTCAGCGATGAAGACATAGGCGGTGATTATTGGAGACAAATAGTCTTCTATCAAATTCTGTTGAATAGTGACCCTAGAATGGAAAAGCCAATGAAAAAAGGAATAATGGACTTTCTGGAACCGGAGGACGAAGAAAACTTCAAAAAAAGAGAATTTGAAATAGCAGATTTTGAAATAGAAATCGTTGCTGACCAACTGAAATCCGTTTATCAAAAGATAAATGAGAAAGAATTTTCACAAGGATGTAACAAAGATGATTGCAAATGGTGTAATTTCGTAAACAACCATTTCAAACTAGAAAGTACATTTGAGTCTTTCGAAGACGAAGAACGATAAATAATTATTATAAATTGAAACAAAAAACGATATGAAAATAAGACTAAGCATCTTACTTGTATTATTTACACAACTGCTGATAGCCCAGAAACAAAATTTTACAGGCTATTTTAATTTTGAATGGGATCCCGAGAAAGGCAAAATAAGTCTTGAAGTAGATAAATTGGATCAAGAATTTCTTTATGTTAATGCATTAGCAGCAGGCGTCGGTTCGAATGATATTGGATTGGATAGAGGACAACTTGGCGACGATAGAATTGTCAAATTTATTAGATCTGGAAATAAAATTTTGTTGGTCCAGCCCAATCTTAAATACAGAGCCATCAGTGATAATGCCATGGAAAAAGCATCTGTAAAAGAAGCATTTGCAGAATCGGTGATTTGGGGATTCACGATTGAGTCTGAAGTTGACAATAAAATAATGATAGATATAACTCCATTGCTGTTAAGCGACTCACACAACATTGTGCAAAGACTGAAGCTCAGTAAACAAGGAACATACAAATTGGAAGCTTCAAGATCTGCTATTTATTTACCCAAAACAAAGGCTTTCCCAAAAAACTCCGAATTTGAAGCGACCATAACATTTGTTGGAGAGGCAACGGGTTCATACATTAGATCCGTTACTCCGTCGTCTGATGCAATAACGGTAAGGACCCACCATTCTTTTATAGAATTGCCAGATAATAATTACAAACCAAGGGAATTCCATCCTTTTTCTGGATACAACACTATGAGTTTTTATGACTATGCAAGCCCAATTGAGCAAAGTATGGAGAAAAAATACATTGCCCGACATAGGTTGGAAAAGAAGGACCCAACAGCAGCAATAAGTGAAGCAGTGGAACCCATCATTTATTATCTTGATCCAGGAACTCCAGAGCCAGTGAGGTCGGCACTTTTGGAGGGTGGTAGATGGTGGAACCAGGCATTTGAAGCAGCAGGTTATAAAGATGCTTTTCAAGTAAGAATGTTACCTGACACTGCTGATTTATTGGATGTACGTTACAATGTTATTCAATGGGTTCATAGGAGCACGCGGGGCTGGTCTTACGGAGCATCCGTATCAGATCCAAGGACTGGAGAGATTATAAAAGGGCATGTTTCTTTAGGTTCATTGAGGGTTAGGCAAGATTTCTTGATTGCACAAGGATTGCTTTCACCTTTTGGGGAAGGAGACGATAACGATAAAGAAATGATGGCTATGGCAGTTGCAAGATTACGTCAGCTTTCAGCGCATGAAATTGGACATACTATTGGACTTTCACACAATTTTGCATCAAGTTATAATGATAGGGCTTCTGTGATGGATTATCCGCATCCAATGGTTGAATTAGGAAAAGATGGAAAACTTGATTTTTCAAAAGCTTATGAAGTTGGCATTGGTGATTGGGATAAAAGGACAATAATTTATGGATACCAAGATTTTCCTGATGGCACGGATGAGAAAAAAGCTTTAAAAAATATTATTGATGAAAGCATCAAAGATGGTTATTTATTCATTTCCGATAGCGATTCAAGACCGACTGGGGGAGCTCATCCTTATTCTCATTTGTGGGATAATGGTCAATCTCCAACTATTGAATTAGATAGACTTTCTGCAATAAGAATACAAACCATGAAACAATTTGGAGAGAATTCCATAACTACTGGAACAGCTTATTCCAGATTAGAAAATGTGTTGGTTCCTATTTATTTGGCACATCGATACCAAGTGGAAGCTGTGGCAAAAATGATAGGTGGAGTAAATTATTCCTATGCTTTAAAAGGCGATCCGCAGCCTGTTATCAATGAAGTGTTGAATCCACAAATCCAAAAACAAGCATTAACTTCAATGCTTGGGACTTTAAACCCGGCTTTTTTGGAGATTCCAGAGCACATCCTAAAATTGATTCCGCCACCTGCTTTTGGATATTACAGAGATCGTGAAACATTTGAACGATACTCAAGCATTACTTTTGATCCAATTGCAGCTGCTGAAGGGAGTGCAAATCATACTTTTACATTCTTATTGAATGAAGATAGATTAACTAGAATAGTGCATCATAATGCTCGAGATTCCAAGCAGTTTAGTTTAGAGAATTATTTGATAACAATTAGTGATGATGTTTTTAATCAAACTGGTAGCAATGGTATCCAACAACAGATTGTAAATAGCAATCAAAGACTTTTGGTTATGCATTTGTTGAAATTATCTCGTGACAATTCGATTTTTGGACAAGTTTCAGCAGAAGCTTTGAAT
>JAHEAQ010000179.1 GCA_024642705.1 Bacteroidota bacterium
CCATAACAAATGCCGCACCGTCACTCATTTGTGAAGAGTTGCCTGCTGTCACACTTCCGTTGGCTGCAAAAACAGGACGTAATTTTGCCAAGGCTTCCAAACTGGTTTCTGCACGAGGGCCCTCGTCTTTTGTTACTGTGTATTTCTTTGTAGCTTTTTTACCATTTTCATCAACATAAGTATGTTCCACTTCAATGGGAACAATCTGATCTTGAAAACGATTTTCAGCCAATGCCCTTAAAGCTCTCATATGGGAATTGTAAGCAAACTCATCTTGATCTTCACGAGATACTTTGAATTGGTTTGCAACTGCTTCGGCAGTATTTCCCATACCCCAATAATAATCTTCATGACCTGCTTTCACGATGTCATAATTTAATTCTGTTTTATAGCCTGTCATTGGTACAGCACTCATACTTTCAGCGCCTCCTGCAATGATACAATCTGCCATTCCTGCCTGAATTTTTGCTGCTGCAATGGCAATAGTTTCAACACCTGAAGAACAAAAACGGTTAACTGTGACACCAGGGACATCAACAATGTTTAAACCCATTAAAGAGATCAAACGCGCCATATTCAATCCTTGTGAACCTTCAGGCATGGCATTGCCAACAATTACATCATCAATTCGTGTTTTGTCCAATTGTGGCAGTTCATTCATCATATATTGAATGGTTTCTGCTGCCAATTCATCAGTTCTTTTAAAACGGAACACACCCTTTGGAGCTTTTCCAACTGCGGTTCTGTAGGCTTTTACTATATATGCTTGTTTCATTTTTTAATTTCTTAAAGGCTTTCCTGTTTTTAACATGTGTTGAATGCGTTCCAAAGTTTTACGTTCTCCGCATAAACTTAAAA
Organism: Bacteroidota bacterium; assembly: GCA_024642705.1. Classification (GTDB taxonomy): domain Bacteria; phylum Bacteroidota; class Bacteroidia; order Chitinophagales; family Saprospiraceae; genus Portibacter. Next base: position 859 of record JAHEAQ010000179.1, read on the forward strand.
AGGCTTCTCTTTCTAGATCCAATAAATATTGTTCATTAACCAATGTTGGCTCTGATAAGTCTCCTCCGGCCATTACATAAGCCAGTTTATTTGCTATTTTTTGGTCATGTTCACTAATATAATGACTGGCTTCCATGGCGTCGGTTCCAACCAAGAACATTGCTAATGCTTGTTTGCCAAGTACTTTGATATCTTTTCGTTTAACCGGTTGTGTGTAGCCTTGTTCAGCCATTAATTTGGCATAAGCTTTTGCTGTAGCTATTTGTCGGTCTTTATTGACAATAATAACATCTTTTCCTTTTTGTAAAACTCCAATATCAAATGCTTCGTAAGCTGAAGTGGCCACTTTAGCCATACCAATAGTTAGAAAATACTCTTGGAGAATATTGAGTTCAACATCACCTTTTCTAAAGGTATCTTGAGCACGTAAAGCCATTTCTTTAGAACCACCACCACCTGGAATTACACCTACGCCAAACTCAACCAAACCAATATAAGTTTCAGCTGCGGCAACTACTTTGTCGGCGTGCATCGATAATTCGCAACCTCCACCAAGGGTCATTCCATGAGGTGCTGCAATAGTTGGAATGGATGAATAACGCATTCGCATCATCGTGTCTTGAAAATATTTGATGGCCATATTCAATTCATCATATTCTTGTTCTACAGCCATCATGAAAATCATGCCAATATTTGCTCCAACTGAAAAGTTTGCTGCTTGATTTCCTATAACCAAACCTTGGAAATCTTTTTCGGCCAAATCGACGGCTTTATTTAAACCAGCCAATACATCAGCACCAATTGTATTCATTTTGGATTGAAATTCGCAATTAAGTATTCCGTCTCCCAAATCTTCGATCACTACTCCAGTGTTTTTCCAAATTTCTTTAGATTTTCGAATATTGTTTAGAATTATAAATGCGTCTTGACCAGGAATTTTTTCTTGTGATTTTTTCGGAATATTGTAATAACAAGTGGCTCCATCTTTTATGGAATAAAATGATGTATTTCCTGAAGCCAGCATATCATTTACCCAAGCTGCTGGTTCTTTGCCTTCAGCTTTCATCAATTCTATTCCTTTTTCAACACCAATAGCGTCCCAAATCTGGAAAGGACCATGTTCCCAACCAAAACCGGCTTTCATGGCATCATCTATTTTATATAAATCATCAGTAATTTCGGGGATTCTGTTTGTGACATATGCGAACATTGCGGCAAAGTTCTTTCTGTAAAACTCACCGGCTTTGTCTTTGCCTGAAACCAAAATTTTAAAACGGTCTATAACATTTTCAATCGGTTTGGTCAGTTCCAAAGTGGCAAAACTTGCACGTTTATTATCGCGATACTCAAGAGTATTTAAGTCTAGTGTTTTAATTTCTTTACCCTCTTTTTTGTAGAAACCTTGACCGGTTTTACTTCCCAACCAATTGTTTTTCATCATCGTATTGATGAAATCAGGAAGTTTAAATAATTCATGGGCTTCATCGTTACCGCAATTTTCATAAAGTCCATTGGCGACGTGGACCAAGGTGTCCAATCCAACCACATCAACAGTTCTAAACGTTGCCGATTTAGGACGGCCAATTACAGGGCCAGTTAATTTATCTACTTCTTCAACAGTGAGACCTAATTCTTTAACCTGATGGAATAAACTTTGAATTCCAAAAATTCCAATACGGTTTCCAATAAATGCAGGAGTATCTTTTGCAATTACAGATGTTTTTCCAAGATATTGTTCGCCATATCCATTTAAAAAATCAAGTACCTCTTTTGAGGTTTTAGGTCCTGGAATGATTTCAAATAATTTTAAATATCGTGCTGGATTAAAAAAGTGTGTCCCACAAAAATGCTTCTGGAAATCTTCACTTCGGCCTTCACTCATGAAATGAATAGGGATTCCAGAAGTATTAGATGTAATCAAAGTACCTGGAGTTCTATATTTTTCAAGATTTTCGAATACTTTTTTCTTGATGTCCAGACGTTCAACAACCACTTCCATGATCCAATCTACTTCTTTCACTTTTGCAATATCATCCTCTAAATTTCCAGTTGTAATTCTGTCAACAAAGCTTTGATGATAAATAGGAGAGGGTTTTGATTTTAAAGCTGTTGCCAAAGCTTCATTAACCAATCGGTTTCTTACAACTTTATCATTTA
>JAHEAQ010000037.1 GCA_024642705.1 Bacteroidota bacterium
CTTGGGCTATTAATTCCAAGATTTAATTTTAATATTGAGCTAATTTATTTCAAAAATTGCCGTTTTAGTCTTTGAATATGAAGGTCACTACCTAAGATAACAATTGTATCATTGGGGCCAATAAAAGTTTCAGGATCCGGGCTTGGAATCAAACCTTTTAAATTATCTTTAAAACCAATTATAGTTCCACCTGTTATTTCATGAATTTGTAATTCTTTTAAAGTCTTGTTTTGAAATTCAGATTTTAAATCTTCAAATCTCAATTGTTCCAAGTGATAATGTTGTCCGCCATGACCTGTCATCATGTTTAGGAATTCAATTACAACTGGTTTTGTTACCATTTGAGCCATAAACATACCTCCCAAATTATCTGGCATGATTACTTTGTCTGCACCAGCTCGTTTCAGCTTGCTTTCAGATTCTTTTTCCGAAGCTCTTGAAATTATCATAATATCGGGCTTAATTTGCCTCGCAGTTAAAGCTATAAAAACATTGTCCGCATCAGATGAAGTTGTAATAATAATAACATCAGCTTTTTTTAATCCTGCAGTAATCAATGCATCATCAGATGTAGCATTGCCAATTAAAGCATGGGCTCTTTCTGTTATTTTAAAATTCTCCATAGCTTCTTCATCCATTTCTATCACTACAAATTCTCTGTCACTTCGTCTCAATTCTTCACATGCTTCTTTGCCATTTCTACCATAACCACATACTATAACATGGTTTTTTAATTTGTTAATTTTAAGATCAGTCATATATTTATTATAAATAGTTTGGAGTTTTCCTTCAAAGATAAAACTGGTTAACACGGAAACCGCATAGGCTAAAATTCCTAAATTCGTTAATATAAAAAAAGCAGTAAACAGCCTACCAGCATCAGACATTTCATGAACTTCTGAAAAACCTACAGTCGATAAAGTGATTACTGACATGTAAAATGCATTCAGCAAGTCAAAATCTTCAATTAAATAGAATCCAATTGTTCCTGCACATAGACTAACAATGAGTAACAATATAGCCAGTAATAATTTACGTAGAGATTTATCCATTAATTTAGTATTGAATAGTCCCAAAGATATCAAAATTCAAATTCTGGCAAACGACTTTTCTCTAAATATAAAATATAGTGATATCAATGCATTTTTATCCATAAACTGAATTTATTTTTATATTTAAAATAAATGATGTTGGTTAAAATATTTTGAACCTGTCAAACAAAAACTCAATTTGTTAAATTGACTGTATATACCAAATGCGTTATTAAACTTTAGGACACAAATTTCTATCCTTAGGTGTTTTTTTAACCACATAATGGGGCAAAGCACATGTAAAAAATTACTTAAAAATGCCATAGTTATCTGAAGCAGTGAAAGTTAATCAGACAATAAACCATTTAAATATTTTATAAAAAAAATCTATCCAACGACAATAAATAATCGATTTCATGTAGACTAATGTATTACACCTTTGAATTCCTTTTAAATATATTTACTGGTATTTCAATGTATTTGATATTAACAAAATCATTATCAAAATATTAATACATCATGATAATAAAAAGATGGACTTTTATTTTTAGCTCATTAACATTGATACTAAGTATAACTTTTTAAATAAATGCTCAGAGCGCACTGAAGTAATAAAAGTGAATCAGATAGGATATCTGCCGAGCGAATCATTTTGATTAAAAAAAACGGGCAATTTTTTTTTGCAAAAGATGAGAATTTTAACAATCCTAGAGCAGCTTCTAAAATTGTGACTCAATTGGCTTTATAGAATGGGTAAACAAGAAAGGAAAAACATTTAAATAGTTAGAAGAAGAAATAAGCCAATATTGACGTCATAAATTCTTCGATAGCATAATCCGCCCTAAACACGGATTCTTAATGAAGCATAATTTAAATATCATGATAATTTGGTGTAGCTGTAAAATAAGATTCCATGATTGTCGGAATATTCAAATTCAGAGTTTTAGAAATTAATAGTTTGGCTTTTTTTGTGATTTTTGATCTTTTTATTTTTCAATATAATTAATAGCAAAACTTTTTATCAACATTCAATAGTAGGGTAGAATATTGGAGTAAAAAAATAGTTTGGCGCTTGGTTTTAGACATTAAAGTTTACCAAGGGGGAAAGTAACCATTGATTTTAATAAAATTTAATATAAAAAAGGCAAAATTTTGTTTTTTGATGTTACTCGGCGGCAAGCTATTAAAGCAACCTCGCAAGTCTTGCCTAAAGTAATGGCAGAAATTACTGAAAATCGTGCAAAAATTCCCTTTAACATTTTTGCTACCATTTTTCTCTTCCTCATATAATACTTTACTGCTGCATTCTCCAGCTTCATTGCTCACCGGACATATTTCTTCAGTTTGCCAATCTTTCTCAAAAAAAACCAATGGCTGCCGATTATTTAATCTTGCGACCCATTCAAGCATTTCACTTTCGCTTTCAACTAATATTTTTGTATATCGAGAACCAAATAATCCTCCCTTGCGTCGATATTTGAAATTGAAATATTTTGCATAACTGTTCAACATGTTCGATACTTCTTGTGAGAATATTTCATAGGTATAAGGTAATTCAACTCCTAATCTATTTTTATTTCTATTAATTATCAATTGTTTGAAATTTTCGTTTTTTGAATTTGAATATTTTTCAATAAAAAATTTCTCAATACAATTGCGCCACTTAACACTCAATAATATTTGAAATTGATTGTGCTTGAAATCATAAGCGTGAATATCACAAATTTTAGATAGGTACTTTTCAACATTGGAACGAAAAAAATCAATATCAGATTGATCACAGAAAATTGGATTTCTAGCCACTCCATAATTCGAAATTAAATAGACGTGCCCACCGCAAATATGGTCGATTTTCATAATAATTATATTTCCTGATTGCTCAAAACTGTCCAGCTTCAAGAGGCGAAAAATACTGTCACCCATCCATTAGTGTCGAAAATCTTTATTTTGTTACCTTTTTTTTGAAATATTTTTCCATTTACATCAATTTAAGTTCTTTTTCTTCTTTTTTATAGAGTTTGTTTATTGTTTCGAAACCAAAAAAAATCCATTTTCGTTATTAGAATTTATAAATGCATTCAACATCAAAAAAATTAATTGTTTCTCTATTGTTCCTATTTTTTGGGATTCAAACTTATGCTCAGAATAAATTTTCTGATGCTGACTCGAGTTCAGTTGTAAATAAGAAGATGCTTATTACTGCAATTTCTACTGAAGCTGCAGTTTATATATCCTCAATGGCATACCTCCGATATGTTTGGTATAATGATGTCGAAAGAGTACCGTTTCATTTTTATAATGATAATCTAGGATATTTGCAAATTGACAAATTCGGTCATGCATATGGCGCTTATTTGGAAAGTGAAATATGTTATTCCTGGTTAAGGAATGCCAATGTAAGCAAGTCTAAGGCGCTAATTTATGGAGCAACAATGGGAATTGTACTGCAATTTCCTATTGAAGTTTTCGATGGGTTGTACAAAGGTTGGGGCTTTTCTTGGGGTGATGTGGCAGCTAATTCTGCTGGTTCATTATTTTTGATTTCTCAAGAGCTGATTTTTGATCAACAAGTAATTGATTTTAAATTTAGCTTTCAAAGATCAACTTATGCTTCATTAGCAAATGGTATGCTAGGAGACAATACTTTAGAAAGTTTATTTTATGATTACAATGGTCATAGTTATTGGCTTAGCACCAATCTAAATCGTATTGTTCCTATTTCAAATATTCCTTCCTGGCTGAATTTAGCGGCAGGATACAGTGCCAATGGCATGTTTGGCGAATTTGAAAATAAAAAAACTTGGCACAACCAGGCTTTGCCTGAGACAGAAAGGTACAGACAGTTTTTAATTTCGCTTGATATCGACTGGAACCAAATTAAAACAGATAAATATTTTTTACAACAACTTTTTAAAGCTGTTAATCATATAAAATTCCCAATGCCAACGTTAGAATACAATTCTTTAAATAAGTGGAAATTTCATTTATTTTACTTTTAATGACTGATAAAATAGGGGGATTAAATATAAATATTTTCTTTAATAAGTAAAATTGAACTATTTTTGCGCCCAATTATTATAGTTAAGACAATAATTAAACATAAAACAAAAATGTCAAAACAATTAAAAATTCTTATACCTCACGATTTAAATAATAATTATCTAAATCTTGTTCCCTTAATAAATAAATTGCAAGCTAATTCAGCTTTTGGAGAAATATGTTTGTTTCATGCTTACGAACCTCCAGTACTTAGAGGAAAAAGTATGCCTGAAACATTAAAAGAATTAGTTAAAGATGATGAGAAAAATATTGAGAAAATTCTTTTAACTCAAGCTAAAATATTTAAAAAACTTATTCATCCTAAAACAACTATCAAAAACGTAGTAAAAAGAAATAACCCAGTTCAAGGTGTTAAATCTTTTGCAAAGAAATATAACCCTGATATTATCATGTTGACCACTGAAAAAAGTATGGGAATTTCGAAGTTTATCAATAATTCAAATACTTTGAAATTGATGAATATGTTAGATACTCCTTTTTTGATATTTCCAAAAGATTATAAATTCAAAAAAGAAATTAGACTGAATTTTCTTATTGAGCATTTTGAGAATTATGAACTTGCTAAAAAAATGTCTAAAAATCTTACAGACATTTTTGATGATGTAAAATTTTTACATAGAGACCCTTCGAATTCAAAACAATCGACAAAAGAAATCAAAGTAATTAGTTCAATTGAAGATTATATTCATAAGTCTAAGCACGATGAAGTCTTTATGCTTGTAAGAAAGAAGAAGAACATCGTTCAAAAAGCATTAACAAAAGGCTTCGTCGATAGATTGATTGGCCTCAACAAAGCTCCTGTAATTATTATTAACGAATAATTTTTAAGCTAAAATGGAATGGCTCCTAGAAATGATTTAGGAGCCATTTTATTTATGACTCCTTTTGTAAATTTATCGCACTACATAATTGGAATTTTCCAATTATAATTCAGACATTTAAGCAACTAAGTTAAAATTATACAACTTTGCCCAAATGTCAATTTTAGGGAGATTCATTGTCTTGATTTCATTAATGCTCTGCATAAATATTGCAGCATCTAATCTACCTATTTCAAAAATTGGTAAAGTTTTTACAAAAATTGAGAATTGCCGAAATGCCATTGATGATGATGGAGATGGATTAATAGATCTTAATGACGATGATTGTATTTGTCAAAAAGGTGAACCTGAATCTTTAATTCCTAACCCTTCTTTTGAAGAAACTAATTGCTGTCCACAAAATAGAAGTGAATTAGATTGCGCTAATGGATGGATTCAAGCATCTGATCCTACAACTGACTTTTTACACACTTGTGGCTGGATGGGATGGCCCAATCTTCCTCCACCTCTGCCTTTCCCAGATGGAAAAGGAGCTGTAGGGTTCAGAGATGGAAGAAATACATCTTCTTCTCCAGAAAGAAATTGGAAAGAATATTCTGGAGCATGTTTGCTGAATCCTTTAAAAGCTAACAAAGAATATACTTTTGAATTTCATGTCGGTTTTATTAATCCAGTTGTTTCTCCACCAATAGAAATTAGCTTTTTTGGAACTGCAAAATGTATAAATTTACCTTTTGGAGTAGGAAACCAATCATTGGGTTGTCCTACTAATGGTCCTGATTGGCAGTTTTTAGGATCAAATCGTGTTTTTGGGTCCAACATTTGGGTCAAAACAAGTATAACCATCACGCCAAAAGAAGATATTTATGCAATTGCTATCGGACCACCCTGTGCTCCTTCAACCGGTGATGTCAATCTATATTATTTCTTCGATAATTTAATTTTGGCTGAAAGTAAATTTTTTAATATTGAGATTGAACAAAATGGAAAGCATTGTGGAAATGATTTTTTATTAAGCACGGTGGAAAATATCGATTACAACTATCAATGGTATAAAGATGGCATAGCAATAATAGGAGAGACCACTCATGAGTATTTTCCTCATACTAAAGAAGGTGTTTATAATGTCTTAGTAGAAATAGAAGGAAATTGCAAACTTTCTGATGATTATAATTATAAATTAAAAGAGACTTATTCCTTTGTAAATGAAAAAATTTGCGAAAACGAATCCTTTAATTTTAACGGCAATCCTCTATTAAGCGAAGGCATCTATATAGATACTGTTAAAAATATTGAGAATTGTGATAGTATTATTGTTTTGGAACTTGAAGTAATAGGTGATGAAGAAGAAATTTTGTTTGCCAAATTTTTTCAAGGTGATGATTTTAAAGTAGGAAATTTTGTTTTTAAAGAACCCGGGCAATATGATTTGAAATTTCAAACTAGCTTCGGTTGTGATAGCTTAGTTGAGTTAAATTTAACTACTTATAATTTGTTCATTCCAAACGTGTTTTCTCCCAATGAGGATGGATTTAATGATGTTTTTCAAATTTATAATTACGATAATGACATTTCAATTACTTCTTTGATAATTTACAGTAGGTGGGGATCAAAAGTCTTTCATGCAAATAGTTTTATTCGAGATGTTGACCCTACTTGGGATGGTAATTTAAATGGGATAATGGTAGAAGAAGGAACTTACACCTATATGTTAGAATTGAAACTAAAGAATGGGGGTAACAAAATCTTAATCGGGGATATTACTTTAGTACTTTAATGCTTTTAGAACACAATAGAGATTAAAACTTTTAGTCCTCAAAACCATCTTTGAAATCTTCAATAGTTCGACGATCTTTTTTTGTTGGCCTACCTGCTCCTTTTTCTCTGATTTCTGGTTTAGCCTTCCCAACAAACCAATCAGAAAATTTATTCATCTCTTCTTCTGTGGTGAGATTTTCATAACATTGGATGGCTAAAGGTGCACCAACTCGCTTTTCTATTAATTTTTCAATTTTGAAAATCAAATTGAACCCATCTTTATGAACCCCGACTTTATCTCCAATCGTAACTTGTGAAGAAGCTTTAGCCTTGACATCATTTATCTTAATATTGGCTTTTTTACAATTATCACTAGCTAAAGTCCTCGTTTTAAATATTCTAACAGCCCACAACCATTTGTCAATTCTAACTTTCTCCATCCTTTGGCAAAGTTGGAAGTTCTAGATTCATTGCTTTAAGCGCTTGTAATACTTGTTCTGCTATAAAATAATCACGATACCATCTGTTGTCAACAGGTGCGATATGCCATGCTATTTCACTCCGATTTATTGCATCTTCATAACACCTCATATATTCATCCCAATGTTTCCTTTCTTCCCAATCACCAGGGTTATGCTTCCATTGTTTCAATGGATCATCAATTCTTTCTTGTAATTTTTCAAGTTGACGATCAAACGAAAGATGCATGTAAAATTTTAGCACCGTAGTATTGTTATCGTTTGCTAATGATTTTTCCCAAGCATTAATTGCGTTTATTCTATTTGTAACTTTTTCTTCAGAAACCCATTTATGTACTCGTTGAATTAAGATATCTTCATAATGTGATCTTACAAAAACTTTTATTTGACCTTTAGAAGGTGCTTCTTTCGAAACCCTCCATAAGAAATCGTGGGAGAATTCTTCGTCTGTTGGCTTTTTAAAACCTTTAACGGCAACAAAAGAAGGACTAGTTCCTTGAAACACATTTTTTGTTGCGCCATCTTTTCCTGAAGTATCCATACCTTGCAATACAACAAGCAATGCATTTTTTCTTTGAGCAAATAAAACACTTGCCAACTCAGCAATTTCTTCAGCAATTTTTTTGGTCTTTTTTCTTGTTTCTTTTTTGTCTAAATGTGTTGGAGCTCTAGAAGAAATTTCTGATAATTTAATCATTTGATATTACTTTAATGCTTTTAATATTTATTTGGAAAACGAAAATATGAATATTGTCCGAAAATTAATTTGTCATACATTCATTCTCGATCTTTTGACCAAATAATTCTGCAAAATAGGGTTAAACCCTTTTCTAATATCGGCTTCTACTAAGTCAATTTTATATTGCAAACATTTAGCCTTTAGGTCCTCAGTATATAATTTTAATTTAGACCGATAAAATTCTTTTACTTGATTAGATTGTAATTTGACTTTCTCCCCACTTTCCATATCGATAAATTCATAAGGTCTATTTTCGAACTCAAATTCTAATTCTAAGGCTTTGTCAACAGTATGAAATAAAATGACTTCGTGTTTATTATGTTTGAGATGCTGCAAAGCAGAAAAAAGTTCTTCATTATTAGTATTGGAATCAAACATATCACTAAAGATCAAAACCAAAGATCTTTTATGCACACTATCGGCAATCTGATGGAGTGCATCCACAGCAAAAGTTTTTTTCTTGAGTGTTGTATCGTGGATAAGTTGTTCAAGATAAGTGAGTAACAACCTGTAATGAGAAGTATTAGATCTACATTGTGTATGAATTCTAAGACTTTCGTCAAATAAACTTAATCCAAACGAATCTCTTTGTTTTTTTAGCAAATTCATTAAAGAAGCAGCTGCTAAAGAAGAAAAAATAAGTTTGTTTATGCTTTTATTGTTTTTGCTTTCAGGAAAATACATTGAAGATGAACAATCAATAACAATCTGACATCGAAGATTTGTTTCTTCTTCAAATTTTTTGGTAAATAATTTATCCGTCCTTGCGAAAACTTTCCAGTCAATATTTCTTGTAGCTTCACCTGGGTTGTATAATCTATGCTCGGCAAATTCTACTGAAAATCCATGGAAAGGACTTTTATGTAAGCCTATTATAAATCCTTCAACCACCTGTTTCGCAAGTAATTCAAGATTGTCTAAAGATTTTAAATCAAAATTTTCAAAAAAGTCCATTGCGGAATTTTACTATGAATAAATGAATGTTAGCATTATGTATCTAATATTTATAAAGCCTTTTCAATATATAAATTTTTGTTTCAATCTCAAATATGAATAAAAATGAAAAGCCCCATATTGAACGTCAATATAGGGCTTTTAGTTATTTTGCTAAGCAATTTTTATAAAAGTGCTTTAATTTTGTTTTCAAGATTTTCTTTTGATGTAGCTCCAACTTGCTTGTCTACGATCTCACCGTTCTTAATAAACAATATTGTTGGAATGCTTCTAATACCATATTTCATTGAAATTTCAGGATTGTGATCCACGTTTACTTTTCCAATTAATGCCCTCCCTTCATAATCAGAAGACAATTGTTCTATAATAGGAGTAACCATTCTACATGGTCCACACCATTCTGCCCAAAAATCAATCACTGTGATTTGGTTCTCTGCTAGAGCAGTTTCTTGAAAGTTGTTGTCAGTAAATTCGAATGCCATTTTATTTAATTATATTTTGTTCTGTAATGCTAACTGCATTTGTTAAGTAAAGGTTGCAAAAATAATGTTATTTTTTGATATCTTTTGCAATTAATATTTGTAAAGCTCTATCTGTAAAGCCTTTGCGGAAATGTCGGCTACTGACAAATTGACTTTTTATGAATTTAATGAAAAAATATTTAGGGTTTATTTTAGGATTACTTTCCTTAGTTAGCTTCCAAGTGCTATCAAGGGCACCGTGGTTTGTTGAACATTTATATACCAATTTATTATATAAAGCGATTAGAGCCATTTACGCAAAAACCTTTTTTTACATTCCTTTTCCTTTGATATATGCATTCTTATTATCGGTTTCCATTGTTATAGGTGTTCATTTTTATAGAAGAATAAAAAAGAAAAACAAAATAAAGACTTTCAATTTCATTCTAAATTTTAGTGGTTGGTTGATCTTTTTATTTTATTTCTTGTGGGGTTTTAATTATGCCAGAACTGATTTCAATGATCGTATTAATCTAAATATTGTAAAACCTGATTCCACTTTTTTATTAGAAGAACTGATTAGGACTGATAGTATTTGTTTAGCCATAAGAAAGCAATTAAGTGAAGTGGATACTGTTGCGCTTTCTGAAACTATGCTTCCTCTGAATTATCAAGATATCATAAGAGTAAGCCAGAAAAAAATCATCAAATTTTTAGGGGAACCAGATTTTGCCCAAGTGAAAATTAGAGAATTGCGTCCTTCTGGATCTTTGCTGCGAATAAAAACTGCAGGTGTTTATTTTCCATTTGTTTTTGAAGGTCAAATAGACAATGGACTTCATGCTATTGAAAAACCCTATGTACTTGCGCATGAAATGGCACATGCAAATGCAATAACTGATGAGGGAGTGGCTAATTTTATCGGTTTTTTAACCTGTATTAACAGTGGAAATCCTTTTGTTGAATATTCTGCTTGGTTAGAATATGAAGGCCACCTGTTTTCTAATTTGAGAAGAAACAATAAAACACTATTAATCGATTCTTGCTATTCCAGACCCGATTTTGTAATTGCTGATCTAAAAGCTATCATTGAAAGATTAAATCAGTATCCAGATATTGCTCCAAAAATTAGAGATTTATTTTACAATAATTATCTAAAGGTTCAAGGTGTCCATGCAGGCATGGAAAGTTATTCTCAAATTGTGCAATTGGCATATTCTTATAAATTAAAGAACAAGAATTTTGAAATCAACTTATAGGTTGCTTTTCTTTTGGTAAGACAAATGATCAATCAGCTTCAGCAATTCAATATTTAAGTTTTCAATTGCAAAATCCTTTTCTCTATTTCTAATTGTTGTAAGTTCTAAATGCCTATAAATGGTTCTCATTTGATAATATTTTATATCCAACATTTTACATGTATAGGCAAAGGCCGCACCATTAGTGGTTATAATTTCTGCATGATACTTCTGATTAAGCGCTTCAATACTTTCATATGTACCAGGGATAGTATTCAGGCTGATCCCTTTCACAACTTGATGTTTGAGTGGGTTGATAATATCTTCATTGAATAATTCACCTTTGAAGAAAGGAAATTTATTTTTTTCATGGTATTTAAGATCAAACATATCGTACAATTTACCATCGCTTTCTTGAATTCCTATATCCCCAAAAATATCTCTCCCTACATTTACTGTTTGGCCAACATCCAGCACCCTAGTTTCGGCGGCTGCAAGTCCCCCATAAATTGCAGTGTCAATATTTTTAATTTCATGAAATTGCAACAACGCATAAGGCATAAATACTGGAGCATAACCAGTAATAAGTATAAAAATTGTGGCTTCTCCTTTTTGATATTCTGCAAAACCTTTTTTCTCCCAATTTTTTTCAAGATAATTTAATGTAGACTGTACGGTCTCAATTACACTCGCTACAAGTAATATTTTCATAATTACACAAAAGCTTTTATTTCAAATTTAAAGATACTCCAATAAAAACAATATGCTCAATTAAATAATGTTGTTTATTCTAGCATTTTTTTATCTCAAACTAATAGTTAGTTTGAAGCAATTTTCTTAAAGGTGAAAGGATACTTTATCTTCGGATAAAATCTATTCAAAGTATATCAAACTTAATAAAACACTATTATTAATCTATCACATTGAATATTGAATGCCAATTCCGCTAGAATTCCCTAGAATAGGGTGGTATGCATTACCTAAATGAATGTTTAATTGCTGCAAATGAATTGAAAACCCAAAATGAAAAGACCCCGGATAGGTATTTATGCCTGCACGCAAATCTAATTTTGGATGTATTTTATAATTGATACCTAATTTAATATTCTCTTTTTGACTAATATTTTTTTCAAAGTCAACATTTAGATGCACTAATGTGCTTATTTTATACATTATACCTAGGCTAAAAACAGTAGGAAAAGAATTTTTTTCAGTAATATTTAACGGTAAAGGATTGGCAATATGTGCTCCGAATGAAAGCTTTTCATTGTATTTACTAATTAATCCAATATCGACATTAGGAACAAAAGTGTTTCCGTAATCTTCAATTCTAAATTGATAAAGATTAAAAGTAGTAGCAATTTTGAAATTCTTAAAAATCAATCTTGCATACGTAAATGCATAATTTTGGTATTGGTATCCTTCTAACCCATAGTTCTGAATCTTTAACCCAAAGTTGCCATACTTTTTAGTTGGGATTACCATTCCAGCATGAAAATGTGAAACGCCAGAATTATTAAAAAGTTGAGCGGCATCAAAACTAAAACTAAGTTGGTCCAATTCGGCAATTCCAGCCTGATTGTAGAGAATGGCATAATGGCCGTCTGCAGCTACCGCGGCATTTCCAAGGCCAAGACTATTTGCGCCATAATTAAACGGGCTTTCAATTTGACCTTTTACAAAAAAAGGATTTATAATAATGAAAACTATAGCTGAAAACCTAAAAGTAATTATACCTTTTTTCATAAAGTTCAAGATACAAATTTTACGAAAATTATATATCTATTGCACATATTCAAATATTATTCTTTTTGAATATGTATTTTTGGATTACAATTAATGAAATAAATTGATGTTGAAATTCGAAAAAAAATATAAAGATTTTGTGTTAAGGACAATAAAGGAAGCTGAAGAAGAAGAGGCAAGAAATTTGGTTTTTGATGTTTTGAAAGAATATGGCTTGCAAAATGATGAAAAAATTGATGCTGACTTGTACCATATCACGTCGAATTATAAAGAAGGTATTTTTGGCGTTATTCTTCATGAAAGTTCAATAATAGGTACTTTTGGTTTGAAAAAAATGGATGTGGATCGGGCAGAAATAAATAAAATGTATATTCTAAATGAGTTTCGAGGGCATGGACTAGGTACTTTTATTATTTCTAATTTATTAGAAGTTGCTAAAAAATGTAAGTTCAAAAGTATAAGTTTAGAAACATCATCCGTTTTAATCCAGGCCATTGGTCTATACAAAAAAATGGGTTTTGAAGAGATTTACAGTGAAAATAGAACGCCAAGATGTGACAAACAATTTTTTAAAAGTCTTAACAATTAGATGGCTAAATTAAGAAGAAACCATAAACAGAGTGGGAATGTACTTTCAATTGCTGTTATTCGGGTTGCTGCTTTTGTTCTGATTGGTGGCTTTGCAGTATTTTATATTTCAGAATCTTTAAAAAAGGAAATCAGTTTTCCATCAGAAAGTGAGTATGAAATTCCAGCTGCGACAAATCCTGAAGAAAGATTTTACATCCCTATTTCTCCTAGCAAAGAAATTGTAAATCATAAATATTATAGTCTTGCATATAATGAGGAGCATGAACAGGCAGAATGGGTCGCTTATGAATTAAGCAAATCTCAATTGTTGCTCCCGAATGTAGAGAGGGAAACACAGTTTCGACCTGACCCAGCAGTACAAACAAAATCTGCTTTGCATAGAGATTACATAAATTCTGGGTTTACAAGAGGACATTTAGCTCCCGCAGGAGATATGGCTTTCAATGAAGAAGCAATGACCCAGTCGTTTTTTATGAGCAATATAAGTCCACAATTAGAGTCATTTAATGTTGGAATTTGGAATGAATTGGAAAATGATGTCCGGGATTGGGCTTTCGACAATGGAAGAGTTTATGTAGTTACTGGTCCAGTTCTAAATGGGCCAATTTTAAAAAAAATCGGAGAAAATAAAGTGAGTGTGCCCAAGTATTTCTATAAAGTCATCCTTGAAATTCAAGGAAAAGAAAAAAATGGAATTGGATTTATAATTGAAAATGATAGAAGTGACATCCATTTAAAAGAGTATGCAGTAAGCATTGATAGTGTAGAGAATTTTACAGGTTATGATTTTTTTCCGGATTTAATGATTGATGAGCTTGAAGAAGAAATTGAATCAAAATTTGATGTGTCAAAATGGAGATTCGATCCCAAAAGATTTGAAATGAGAAATGAGAAATGGCAACACTAATAAAAGTATACTCACTATAGCACCAAAACATAAAAGAAGAATTTATATTTTAGCAAAAAATTAACAATGGCAAAGAAAGAAGAGTTTTTAGAAGATATAAAAAATGGTTACACGTTTAAAGGTGAATCCATTATTCTTGGCTGCTCAAAATTTGAAGGAGAAACCCAAGCTGAGTCCTTTATAAGAATACCATTGAAAATGTTGAACAGGCATGGATTAATTGCAGGAGCGACAGGGACAGGGAAAACAAAAACACTTCAAATTATTGCTGAGCAACTTTCAGCCAAGGGTGTTCCAACGCTAATGATGGATATCAAGGGAGACCTGAGTGGAATTGCAGTTCCTAGTGATGGACATCCAAAAATTGATGAAAGGCATGAAAAAATTGGGTTGCCATTTATTGCTGACTCAAGTCCTGTTGAATTTTTAACCTTATCAGCAGAAAAAGGGCTTCGTTTGAGAGCAACCATTTCAGAATTTGGCCCAGTTTTGTTCTCTAAAATATTAGGATTAAATGATACTCAAGGCGGAATTATTGCTGTTGTGTTCAAATATTGTGATGATTATGATTTGCCGCTTTTGGATTTGAAAGATGTGAAGAAAGTGCTCGGTTATATAACGGGGGAAGGAAAAACAGAACTTCAAGAGATGTATGGATCAATTTCTACAAGTTCTGTGGGAACTATCATGCGTAAAATCATCGAACTAGAACAACAAGGTGCAGAAATATTTTTTGGTGAGCGTTCATTTGACGTGGATGATTTATGCAGAGTTGATGAAAATGGAAAAGGAATGGTCTCCATTTTGAGATTGACCGATATTCAAGATAAGCCGAAGCTTTTCTCAACATTTATGCTTCAGATTTTAGCCGAAATCTATGCTACTTTTCCTGAGGAAGGTGATATGGAACAACCCAAATTAGCTATATTCATTGATGAGGCTCATTTGGTATTTGACGAGGCGTCAGAAGCTTTATTAGACCAAATAGAAACCATCATAAAGTTAATTAGATCCAAAGGAATTGGCATTTTCTTTATTACTCAGGATCCAACGGATGTCCCTGATCAAGTGCTAGGTCAATTGGGACTAAAAATTCAACATGCATTGCGCGCATTTACTGCTAAGGATCGAAAAGCAATCAAACTTACTGCTGAAAATTACCCACTTACCAATTATTACAATGTAGATCAATTGATAATGGAATTGGGAATTGGAGAAGCAATTGTGACTGTGTTAAATGAAAAAGGAATTCCTACACCATTGGTTCATTGCTATTTAAGGGCTCCTCAATCTAGAATGGACATTTTAACGGAGCAAGAAATAAATTCAATTTTAAAGAAGTCTCAGCTTTCGAGAAAATATAATGAAGTAATCGATAGGGAATCAGCTTATGAAATACTAAGTGGAAAAATGGCAGATGCCCAAGATAGAAAAGAAATTATGGACGAACAAGTCGAAAGAGGTAGGCAAGCATCGAGTAGGGGAGGAAGGGAAAAAAGTATGGCTGAAAAAGTATTTAATAGCACTACAACTAGGCAGATTGGAAGGACTGTAGCAAGAGAATTAACTCGAGGTTTACTAGGTGTTCTTGGAGTAAGGTCTACTTCAAGAAGAAGAAAGTCAACAAGATCTTGGTTTTAGTCTAATTGGATTTTCCTTTTGTAAGCATATTGTAATTCTGAGAGTATTTTTTCCAAGGAATAGAAGTGTGAAAATCTTCAGCGAAATATTTCATTATCATTTCCAAGGATTCTTTATCTCTATAACCAGGTATGGATTGTATTAATTCTAAATTTTCATTGAGAAATACCAATGTTGGGTAACTCAATTGTCCTCTAGTAATTTCAGCAGCCAATTGATGGTATCCATTTTTTCCTGCCTTAGTAAATTTGTAAACTTTGCCTTTCAGTATAATATCTTCTTTTTGCTCAGCATCGAATTTTATGGCATAATAATGAGCATTTATATAATTTACAATTTCAGGATCTCGAAAAGTATTGGCATCCATTTTTTTGCACCAACTACACCATTGGGTGTAAACATCTACAACATACTTTCTCTGCTCCTGCTTAGAAGCTTCTGCTGCTTGTTCCCACGTAATCCATTTGATTTCTTGTGCATTCCCCTTAAAATAAAAAGTAGTGATCAATATAAATCCTACTAAAATCTTATTCATTTGTTGATGATTTTATCAGCGTTAATTGAAACTGATTGGTTTTTCATCTGGTTTTTTGATGTAATTAAAATATCAAACATTGAAATAACATCAATTTGCCGATTAAGCTTACAAAAAAACAAAGATTTAAATAAATTTTAACTTAATTAACATTTTTTAATCCTGGCGGCTAATTAAAACTACTTTGTCCTCTCCTAAATTATATTGATCTTCTAATCCTCCTTCAACTATGGGTGCCCTAATTCCGTCCCCCAATTTTTTATTGACAGTTATTATTAATGCTTCATCCCAAAGCCTCATTTTTATAAAATGTGTTATGGTTCTCGCCCCTCCTTCAACGATCAATCTGCCAATATTCTTTTCTGAATACAGCCGTTCTAGCAACACATTCAAAAGATCTCCATTATATGGAATTACCCATTGCTCTTTTATTTTCGAATTTAAATCTTTTCGTATCTTTTCATTAATTAGGATTGTTTTGAATGGATCTGATAATAAATTAATTTGATTGCTTAATTTATTATTTCTATCCAATACAATTCTTAAAGGCGAATTTTTCCCAAACAACCTATTGGTTAATTGGGGATTGTCTATTTCTGCTGTTTTTGTACCAATCAGTATTCCATTAGAATCATTTCTTAATTTATGGCTCAATATTTTGCTGTAATCGTTGCTCAACCATGTCTGTTCTCCTTTTTTAGCCAAAAACAAATCTTTGGATTGGGCAAATTTGATCGTAATGAATGGTCTTTGAAGAAGAATATTTATAGTGAAAGGTAAGATCAATTTTAAGCACTCCTTTTCTAATACATTTTCGATTATTTGGACTCCTCTTTCTCTTAGAAATTGCAAACTGCTGCCAGACATTTTCGGATTTGGATCTTTGCAGCCAATCACCATTTTTTTAATTTTATTTTCCAAAATCAAAAGTGAACATGGAGGAGTCTTCCCTTGGATGTTGCATGGTTCAAGTGTGACATAAAGTGTCGAATCTTTGATATACTGAAAATCAATTGGTTTGACACTTTGAATAGCTTCAACTTCAGCATGTGGTCCTCCAAAAAAAGCATGGTAGCCTTCACCAATAATTCTATTTTCATACAACAATAAAGCCCCAACATTAGGATTGGTCTTAACTTGGCCTTTAGCTAATTTTGCTAATTCAATGCATCTTGACATGTACAATTCATGTCTAACCATCAATTGAAGATTTTATTGATTTTTGCTATGCACTCCTCGACCTCCTCTACGGTATTGAAATACGAAAATGAAAATCTAACTGCCCTTCTATCTTCTGGAAATTTTATTGCTGCTAAAACGTGCGAAACTTGTTCCACTCCCGAAGAACAGGCACTTCCTGCAGAGGCAGAAATTCCAGCTATGTCTAGATTAAATGTCATTAGCTCTGTTTTGGCATTTGCTGGAAAGGAGACCGATAATATGGTCGAAATAAAAAAATTAGGGTTTGAATCTTCGATAAAATTAATTTCAGGGAGTATTTTTTTTAATCCTTTCTTAAAATGACTTTTGATAAATTCGATCTTTTCAATTTTTTCGGCTCTTTCTGAATCGTATATTTTAAAAGCTAATGATAAGCCAGCAATTCCATGAACGTTTTCTGTTCCACTGCGCATGTTCCTTTCTTGCCCCCCGCCTGTTATGAATGGATTTATTTTATGGTCTCCATTAATATACATGAACCCGATTCCTTTGGGTCCATGAAATTTGTGGGCTGTCGCGCTCAAAAAATCTATTTTCAATTCCTGGAGGTCAAATTTTAATTTTCCTATGGATTGAACTGCATCACAATGGAACAAGGCACTATTTTCATGACACAATCTCGAAATTGCTTTAAGATTTTGAATTACACCCAATTCATTGTTGATGTGCATTACCGAAACCAATTTTTTTTCTGACCCACTTTTTAGTTCAGCTTCTAAATCCAAAAGATTGATTTGCCCAATTTCATTTACTTTAAGAATGGATAGACCTATTTTTCCTTCCTTTGATAATTCTAAAGCAGTATTCATAACGCATGGGTGCTCAATTGCACTTATTATCATTTTCTTTACCCCTAAATCAGAAACTGATTTTCTTAAGATCATGTTGTTGGCTTCAGTGGCACTTGAGGTAAAGAATATTTCTCCGATTGAACTATTTATTAAATTAGCAACAGTTTTTCTACCTTCTTCCACTATAATTCTAGCTTTTCGGCCTGATTCATGAATAGAAGAAGGGTTTCCATACACATTATGCATCAATTCGGTCATTTTTGAAATGACTTCTGGATGCATTGGCGTAGTTGCAGCATTATCAAAATAAATTCTATTAGAACTCATGAATTAAGAATTTTCTCGGCTTTCGTTTGCACTTGATCAATAAATTTGCTAGCGGTAATTTCGTCTTTGGCTTCAGCATAAACTCTAATAATAGGTTCTGTATTTGATTTCCTTAAATGAACCCAAGCGCCATCAAAATGTATTTTTAATCCATCAATTGTATTCAACTCATTATGCTTAAATTCAATTTTTAGTTTCT
Organism: Bacteroidota bacterium; assembly: GCA_024642705.1. Lineage (GTDB taxonomy): Bacteria > Bacteroidota > Bacteroidia > Chitinophagales > Saprospiraceae > Portibacter. Next base: position 18,500 of record JAHEAQ010000037.1, read on the forward strand.
CTAGGAGTTCCTCAACATTAGTGGAAGGAGTCAGTTGTATTTTATTTTTAATGATAGTGTACTGAGGATAGGAATCTTTTAATTCTGAAAGTTTCATTTTCCGATCTGCCAATAAATTTAGCATAAAGGCTATTCCAACAAGGGCATCTCGACCATAATGCAACTTTGGGTAAATGACACCACCGTTTCCTTCGCCACCAATTACTGCATTCGTCTCTTTCATTTTGTTAACCACATTTACTTCTCCAACAGCTGCAGCCTCATAAGATCCGCCATGGTGTAAGGTGACATCTTTAAGAGCAGCTGTTGAAGAAAGATTTGACACCGTATTTCCTTTCGTTTTTCCTAATATGTAATCAGCAACAGCTACAAGTGTATATTCTTCACCAAACATTTCACCATTTTCGCAGACAAAAGCCAATCGATCAACATCTGGATCAACACTGATGCCCATATCAGAATCTCTATTCGATACAGCTTCAGAAAGTTCCGTTAAATGTGCAGGAAGAGGCTCAGGATTATGTGCAAAATTTCCAGTTATTTCTGCATTAATTAAAGTGTAGGTACATCCTAAAGCATCTAAAAGTGGTGGAATAGCCAAAGATCCTGTAGAATTGATACAATCTACGACAATATCAAACTTTGCTTGAGCAATTTTTTGTACATCAATTAAGTCAAGTTTTAATATTTTTTTGATGTGCTTATTTATATAGTTTTTGTTCTCAATATATTTACCCAAATTATCAACGGTTGCATATTCAATGTTGCCCTCTGATATGTTTTTCAAAATCTCCTCTCCATCGTTCTGAGAAATAAATTCGCCTTTTGAATTCAGAAATTTTAAAGCATTCCATTCCTTTGGATTGTGACTCGCTGTCAGAATAATTCCTGCTGCTGCATTTTCATAAGGAACCGCAATTTCAACTGTTGGTGTTGTCGACAAACCAAGATCTATTACATCAAAACCCATCATCAAAAGTGTATTTGAAACAATACCAGATACCATTGCTCCAGTCATCCTTCCATCCCTACCAATTACAATTTTTTTAATGTTAGAATTGCTTTTTACCCATTCTGCGAATCCTGCAGTACATTCTACCAAATCTTGTGCTGTAAGATTACTGCCCGCAGAGCCGCCAATTGTGCCTCTTATTCCTGAAATTGATTTAATTAATGCCACTATATCTTATTTTTTTGGCAAAGCTATAAATATTGAGCCTATGTAATAGAGCAAAGAACTAAAATTTTACCTATTGAAATGTTTTTATTGATTTGCAACTATGGTAAAAAAAGCAATTTACTCAATCCAATAATTATTTGATTAACATTTGGGATATTTTTTGATCTATAATTTTTAGACATTTTAGGTAGGATTTTTATTTCATTTTAATCGAAAAATCAGAATAAATGGCCTTTCTTTTTTTAAGAATGATATAGATTACACTTTGTAAACGATTGAATTAATATTCATTCCTGCGCCAACCGATGCAAATACAATTATTTCATCTTTATTTATAGAATGCGGCTTTAACTTGCCTTTAAGAATCAAATCTAACAATGTAGGAATTGATGCCACAGAAGAATTACCTAATTCTGAAATCGTCATTGGCATAACATCTTCAGGTATCAATTGTATATCAAATAGATTATAAAATCTTTTCAGGATTGCTTCATCCATTTTCCCATTAGCCTGATGAATGAGAATTTTTTTGATATCTTTTATATCGATTTGGCATTTTTCAATGCAATCTTTAATTGCTTTTGGAACTGTTTCAAGAGCATATTGGTAAAGTTTTCTCCCGAACATTTTCAGATAAAGGCGATCCTTAAATTCACAATTAGGATTATAAGATTTATCCATGAAAAGCATTTTTGCATGTTCTATAGTGTCAGATCGCGTGTTATGTGCAAGGATTCCCATGGGAGAATTACTTTCTTTTGCTTCTAGAATGACTGCGCCAGCGCCATCAGCATAGATCATACTATCAATATCGTGTGGATCGCTAATCCTAGATAAAACTTCTGCTCCAATGATCAATACTTTATGAGTATCTCCTGATTTTATATAATAATCAGCTTGGATAACACCTTGTAACCAACCAGGACAACCAAATGGAAGATCATAAGCAATAGTTTTTGGATTCTCTATTTTTAGATTATGCTTGACTCTTGCTGCTAAAGTAGGCAAAATATCAACTTGTCTGTTGTCGTTCCTTACATCTCCGAAATTATGAGCAACAATAATATAATCCAATTGCTCTTTATCTATATTAGCATGAGTTATAGCCTCGATTGCTGCTAACGTTGCAATATCCGAGGTTAATTGGTTTTTTTGAACATATCTGCGCGCTTGAATAGTAGTTATTGCTTCAAACTTTTCAATTATTTCTTGATTGGATTTTTGAATTTTTTTTCCGTTTTGGTCATAAAATTCATTAGTTAGAAAGTCTTCATTTTTAATTATTGTATTGGGAATATAACTTCCAGTACCGGTAATTACGCTGTAGATTTTGGATCCCATAATAGTAAGTATTCATTTAAAAAATTAATGCAATAAATAATTGGGGGTCAAATACTTATTCACTTAATTTTCTTTTTGCTTTAAATGTTCCATTAGGCTGTATAAAATTCACTTCATTAAATTCATTTTTTCCATTGTCTAAAAATTCTAGCTTAAAACCATCCATTATTTTCAATGAAAATTTGTTGTCTCCCAAGGATAAAAGTTCGTACTCAGGTTGTCCAGGTACAAATAAGTATAATGTAGTTTTATCCTCTTTTAGATAAATTTTAGCAGTCATTCCTCCAATTTCGAATTCACCTAAATATTTTTCAAGAACGGAAACGCCAACCTTTATTTCTGTCTGCTTTTTATCAAATACAATAGGTTCAATTGCAGCTTCTATTTTTGAGGTAACACTTGAAATTTCACCTTCATTATTTGTTTGGAAATTATATTTAATTCCCAATGAAGAAGAAGTATCTACCATAGCATCTTTGTAAAGAAATGGCTCGAAGACATCATAAAAAACGTGATTGAGATAAAAAGTCATCAATTTGTATTCTGCAAAAAGGGAATCATTTGAAATATTTATTTTAAAATCTCCATATCCAGGGTGATTGTATGTGCCAGTATAATCCGTTAAATTATGTGAGGGCTTTGTGTCTGTTTTTTCGTTAGTTACCACAGCTTTTTCTGCTTCTTTAGCTTCTTTGATAGCTTTTGCCCTGCTTTCACTCAATTCTTTGTTCCAATCTGTAATTTCGGCACCTAACATTCTATCCGAAATTATATTTCTAACCACAGAAGGCACAGCCGAACCATTTTGATTGACCAAGACAACTATTCCTATGCTGTCACTCGGATAAAATGATGAACTTGCTGAAAATCCATCAATGTTTCCTCCATGTTCTACACGATAATGTCCTTTATAAGAAGAAAGAAACCAACCATAACCATAATTTCCAAAAAATAAATCTGGATGTTCTTTTGAAGGAAGCCCACTGCCAACTACCATCTGTGAGCTGATTGCTTCAGAGGCATAAGCTTCTGGAATTATTTTTTCACCTTTAAATTTCCCTCCATTTATCCAAGTAATTATCCAATTAGACATTTCATTTACGCTGCTATTTATACTGCCAGCAGGAGACATGCCGGCAATATCATAATAGTTAGATTTTTTTATGATACTATCCGAAACCAATTCATATCCCAAAGAAGCATCCTTACTTTTTTTGAGTTCATTTATGGATACATTTGATCTTGTCATTCCGAGGGGTTTGAAAAATTTCTCCCTTATGTTATCTTCCCAAGATTTTCCAGTTATTCTTTCAGCAATCACCCCTTGAGCAAGGAACATGAAATTATTGTAATACCATTGCTTCCTAACTTCAGTGAATGGTTCTTGAAATTCTATTCTTCTCAACAAACTGTCTTTAGAATTGGTAGGAAATAAATACCATGAAAAATCATGTCTTGGTAAGCCAGTTCTATGGCTCATCATATCCTTAATGGTAATTGAATTGTCCATGTCCATATTGAAAAATTTCAATTCTGATATATGCTTTTTAGGGGAATCATCGAGACTTAGCTTTCCTTCATCTTGTAAAATTCCTAATATAGACGATGTAAAAGATTTTGTGCATGATCCAATTGCAAATAAAGTGTTAGCAGTTGCAGGCACTTTATTTTCATAATCACTAAATCCAAAACCTTTTGCATAAATGATTTTATCTTTTTCTACAACTGCAACGGCATAACCGGCTACATTCCATGTTTTTAAGACTTCATTTAATTCGGCATCTACACCTTTTAGTCTTTTGTCAATATCTTGGGATTTTGCATTTATTAGAAACAATAACATTACAAAGGGAAGCAAAATGTATTTCATTTTTAATGATTTAGAGCTGGTTTGATAAAATCTAAAAATACACTTTTTTGAAGAGACTCCCAATTGTTTTCATATTATATAAGCAAAGCATTTCAAACAGAATTAGTTTGCTATAGTGATTCGATTTTATAGTTCGAACGATAATAAAAAAAAGGATCCTCCTGTTAGAAAGATCCTTTAATTGAAATTTTTATTTTTTTATTTAAGCCGCTGCTATATCATGTCCTTTTTTCTTGCCTTTCATCCAAAACAAAAGCACTGTGAATAATACAATTAATATCACAGGGAAAAAGTTCATTGTTTGCAAAGTAGCTTGGCCTGCCGCAAGGGTTAATTCATCTCCTGTTAAACCAGAAGCTGCTGCTTCAGCAGTGTTTGTATCTATCCATTTTCCAATAATAGGTTGCATGAAATAAGAGGATAACATACCTAATGCTCCTACTACAGACATTCCAAGAGCTCCACTTTTAGGAATGTAATCTGCAATAAAGCCAATCATGTTTGGCCAGAAATAAGCTACACCTAAAGCAAAAATAATCGCCACCCCATATACTGCTGGCCCTGTTATTGTTGTGAAAAGAAATAATCCTAATGCTGCAAGAATTGCTGAAATTAACAGAACTCCTGTCGTGTTGAATTGGTGAACTGCATTTCCACCGAAATATCTAGCAACAGCCATTGTTCCAGTTATTAATGCCAATACTAACATAGGCTGTGCACCACTACTTTTTAAAATAAGCTCGACCCATTGTGTTGGTCCAAATTCTGTTTGGGCTGTGAACCACATACACACAAGCATGAAAATAAATAATGGTGAAAACATGGCTTTTAAATTGTCCTTCAGATGCCCTGCTGCTTCCACTTTTGCTTTAGGCCATTTTTGACCCCAGAACAAATAAGCATAAATTACAGTAGGAATAAGAATGACCCAAATTTGGGTTTGCCAGCTCATTCCTCCTTTTGTCATAAAAAAAGAAATTAAGCTTCCAATGACAATTCCACCCGGAAACCACATGTGAAATCTATTCATCATCTTGCTCATCATATTGCCTTCATAGGTGTCTGCAATCAAAGGATTACAAGCTGCTTCAGTACAACCATTTCCTAATCCAATTAAGAAAGTAGAAATCATGAGTCCTATATAGGATCCCGCATAGATGGTCATAATTATTCCAATCGCATGGGCAAAAAATGCAAATTGCATTATTCTCTCTCCACCAACAGTATGGTAAATCAACCCCCCAATTACCATCGAAATAGGAAAGCCGAAAAACCACATTGAATTAATATATCCAAGTTGCTGTGCTGTTAAGCTCAGTTCAGCTCCCAATTGTGGCAGAATTCCAGCTCTAATACTAAAAGAAAGTGCAGTTGTTATTAGAGCGAAACAACTTGCGTAAAAAAGTCTTTTGTCATTATTCATAAAAAGTTAGTTTTTGTTTTAATAATTTCAAGCATTTATTGTATTAATTTATTTGGTCATTTGACATCATTTATGATGATAAATTTTTATTATGAACTTTAAAAATGCATAATGTTTTGAATATACAATAAGATATAACCAATAATTTTATTTCTATTCTTAACAATTATCCGATTTCAGTTTGTTGAATTTTCTCTCAACGTGATTCATAATTACAAAGCTTTCTTTTTGGAAAGAATGTTTAAGCCCAAATTTTTTATGATAATTTTAATTGTTTACATTATTAAAATAAGGATATTGAATCCAGTTCTATAGCAAATTATAATATCTTTGATTTTTCAAAAAAAATATTTATTTAGAATTATAAATTTGAATAATTAGTCGATATTAAATAATAAGTGTAAAATGGTTTTATCTATTTTTTTGATTTTAATAGGATTTATATTGTTGATAAAAGGCGCAGATTGGATGGTATCTGGCGCTTCTTCATTAGCAAAGAAACATAATATTTCAGACCTTGCAATTGGGTTAACAATAGTCGCTTTTGGTACTTCCGCCCCTGAACTCGTGGTAAACTCAATAGCATCATTTGAGAACCATTCTGATATTGTATTAGGGAATATTATTGGTAGTAATAATTTTAATCTTTTCATCATTCTTGGAATAGTTGCATTGATTTTTCCAATTAATGTTCAGTCATCAACAGTTTGGAAAGAAATACCGATTTCATTTTTGGCAGCAATAGTATTTTTTTTACTTGCTTACGAAAGAATATTACAAGATGGGATGCTAATTTCAAGATTAGATTCCTTCATTCTTTTGGTCTTGTTTTTTGGTTTTCTATACTATGTGTATAGGCAAATGAAAAATGATAAGAGTGAAACTAAACCTTCAGACGACAATTTTTCGAATGTAAAAATATGGACATATATTGTGATAGGTCTAGCAGGGTTGATTTTTGGCGGAAAATTGGTTGTTGATAACGCAGTAGGAATTGCTACTGATTTGGGGGTAAGTGAAAAAATTATTGGTTTAACAATCTTAGCAGCAGGAACTTCTTTACCAGAATTGGTAACATCTGTTGTGGCAGCACTAAAAAAGAACAGTGATATAGCAATTGGGAATATTATAGGTTCCAATATATTTAATATTTTATTGATTCTTGGTGTAAGTGGATTAATCCGGCCTATTCAATACAATTCAGCTTTTAATGTTGACATTTATTTATTAGCTGGTGGAACAATTTTTCTTTTTATAGCTATGTTTACTTCAGGCAAAAAAAGATTGGATCGTTGGGAAGCTATAGTTTTATTAACTGTATTTATAAGCTATACTGTTTATCTGGTTAGCTTAGAATTGTAAGAGAATTTAATATAAAATTCCTAAAAGTTAAGTTTCAAAAATATTTGAAAATTCTAAATTCTAAATTTTTAATTTAATCAATTCCTCCATTTCACTTCTTACTTGATCTTTGGACTGATCTGAATCACTTTTTCGATTGATGGAAATCAATATTAATAACTAGAGTTATGCGTAATATTATAGCACAATCTAATCGAAATGCTACACGTAAAAGTTGAAAAGATTATGTCTACTGATATCTTAACAGTGAAATCAAATGACAGTGTTTATGAGGTTTATCAAATTTTTGAACACCATGCCTTTCATCATCTTCCAGTTTTAGGCGAAGACAATATATTGCAAGGCTTAATTAGCATGTCCGATATAGATCGCCTAAAAGTCGGTGCTAGTTTATTCAAAAATCCTAAAAAAGAAGAATACAATGAAGCTCTTTTTCATTCCATGAGAGCATGTGACATAATGATTAAAGATTTAGTGGTTTTGGATCCTAAAGATTCAATTGAATTAGCATACAAATATTTCAAAATCAATGTTTTCCATGCTTTACCAGTCGTTGAAAAAGGCACAGTAGTTGGAATGGTCACTCCAATAGATATTTTAGATTATTTCTTTGCCTCTCAAAAGAATTGATATGGGAGACTTTAAAGTTAGGAAAATCAGAGACGTCAGTGATCGCAGAAATATGTACAAACACGCATTAAATGACGTGGAGGCTTTTGAAATCATGTTGAAAGAAGATATGTTTCAGAAAGGGAACATAAAAATAGGAGCTGAGCAAGAACTTTGTATTGTGAATTCCAATTATGATCCCTACAGCTGTGCTCTAGAAATGTTAGATAAAATCAAGGACAAACATTTTACGAATGAATTAGCGTTGTTCAATCTTGAAATAAATCTTGACCCATTGCACTTAAATGGGACATGTTTTTCAGAAATGGAAACCAGCTTGATTAAATTACTCCAAAAAGGAAGAAAGGTTGCAAAGTCATTTGATGCAGAAATATTAATGACAGGCATCTTGCCAACATTAAAATTCAGACACCTTGATTTTAAATATATGACACCTGTTGAAAGATATCAGACATTGAGTCATACACTTTCTGAAATTAGAGGTTCAAATTTTGAAATTTACCTTCAGGGTGTGGATGAAGTAATTTTGTCATTGGGCACTGTGCTTTTCGAAGCTTGCAATACAAGTTTTCAATTGCATCTTCAGATTGATCCTGAAGATTTTGTGAATAAACACAATTGGGCACAAATGATAACGGGGCCAGTTTTAGCAGCATGTGTAAACTCTCCGATGTTATTTGGCAATGAATTGTGGGCGGAAACAAGAATTGGATTATTCAAACAAAGTCTTGACACCAGAAGTTCTAAGAAATTTTTAAGAAGAAAATTGCCACGTGTGTATTTTGGAAATAATTGGTTGCAAAATTCAGTTTCAGAACTTTGGAAAAATGATATAATGCGTTTTCCACTATTATTTACATCCGATAATTTACACAATTCAATGGAAATGCTCGAGAAAGGAGAAACCCCTGATTTGAGAGCTATTAGATTGCATAATGGGACCACATACACATGGAATAGACTTTGTTATGGTTTTTCTGATGTAAAACCTCATTTAAGAATTGAGTGCAGATATTTGCCAGCTGGTCCAACAGCTGTCGACGAGATTGCTAATTTAGCTTTTTGGATTGGCTTAATGAATTGTGAACCTGAAAAAGGAGAAGAGTTCTGGAAAACCGTTGATTTTAAGGTTGCAAAGTCCAATTTCATGAAAGCTGCACGGACTGGTTTAGAATCAGTATTTCATTGGTTTGGAGAAAATATTCCTGCGGACAAACTTATTCTAGAAAAATTATTGCCATGTGCGTATAATGGTTTGGTTAAATGTAATGTTGATCATAAGGATATTGCAAAATATTTAAATATTATCGAAGCACGAGTAAAAACTCAAATCACAGGTTCCGATTGGACAGTTCGTAATTTCAGAAACGTTTCAAAAGATTATGGTGAAATAATTGCCCAAAAATCATTGGTGCATCAATCTTTAAATTACCAAAAAGAAAATATCCCAATCCATCTTTGGAAAGACATTGAAGCAAAAAATCATAATATAGAAAAATTGGAACCAGTAGTGGAACAAATGATGAGCAAAGATATTATCTCAATCAATGAAGAAGTGAGTATTGAACTGGCGAAATGTATGTTACTCTGGAACAATATTCATCATTTGCCTGTGGAAGATAATAATGGTGACTTGGTGGGTATAATTACAGACGGGATGATAGATAGACTAGAATATTTAGATACAGATGAACATTTTTTTGCTCGCGATATAATGCTTGCTCATCCTTACTCTGTCGAAGCGCACGACACTGTTTATAAAGCAAGAAATTTAATGGATCAATTTGGTGTAAAAGGATTACCTGTAGTGCACGACAAAAAATTAGTGGGCATTATTACTCAGAATGATATAAAAAAAGTGGCGTTTAATTCTTGAAAATCAACACAACCTGCAAGACTTTATACATTACAAATTTCATACGTTGATTTGGCAATTTCTAATTCCTCATTTGTTGGTATCACAAGAATCTTAACAGGAGAAGAGTCTTCATTGATTTCATTAATTTGATGATTGTTAATGTTATTTTTCGACTTATCTAGTTTTATTCCAAGGTATTCCAAATTTGTACAAATTTTTGCTCTTAAAATACTTGAATTCTCACCGATTCCTCCTGTAAAAACTATTGTGTCAAGTCCATTTAATACTGCACAATAAGCTCCTATGTATTTTTGGATCCTATAGGCATTCATATCTAAAGCTAGTTGACAATTTTTATTGCCTTCTGAAGCCGCGGTCTGAATCTCTCTCAAATCTGCAAATCCAGTAAGTCCAAACATGCCACTTTTTTTATTTAACAATTCATTGACTTCATTTAATGTATATCCCAAAGTATTAACCAAATAAAAAATTATAGAATGATCAATGTCGCCACTTCGAGTACCCATAATGAGCCCATTGGATGGCCCAAATCCTAGAGTGTGATCAATACTTTTGCCATTTCGTATTGCTGTCATACTACACCCATTTCCCAAATGGATGGTTATCATTTTCAGGTTTTTATTTTTTAAATGTTGAGTTGCTTGATCCGAAACATATTTGTGGCTAGTTCCATGAAAACCAAATAATCTAACCTCATGTTTCTCATACAATTCATTCGGAATGGCATATTTGTGAGCTATTTGAGGAATCGTTTGATGGAAAGCGGTATCAAAAACAGCAACTTGGATTGCATTTGGAAAAATTAGTTCTGTCAGCACGATTCCTTCAAGATTTGGGGGATTATGAAGTGGTGCTAAAGAAAAGAACGCTTTAATTTTTGCTTTAACATCTTCATCTATTAATGTAGTTTGTGAAAAATGACTTCCTCCATGAACAACTCTATGACCAATCGCTTTAATTTCAGATACTTCGTTGATTACACCATTTTTTTTGTCTAATAGAAGTTGAGCAATTTTTGACAGACCGACTTTATGATTAGGCATAGGAAGATTTTCTTTTACATCAATATCTTCTGTTTTGTAATGAATCATTGAATTCGAAAGTCCAATTCTATCCACAATTCCTGAAGCTATTACTTTTTGCAAAGGCATATCAAGCATTTGGTATTTGATCGAAGAACTTCCAGAATTGATAATTAATATTTTCATTCTTGAATTTTTATAATCCTTGTGCTTGAATTGCAGTAATGATTACGGTGTTGTAAATATCCTCAATCGTACAACCTCTGCTCAAATCATTAACAGGCTTATTTAATCCTTGAAGCATTGGACCGATTGCCAATGCACCAGTTTCCCTCTGAACAGCTTTGTACGTATTATTGCCTGTGTTAAGATCTGGAAATATAAATACGGTGGCCCTGCCTGCAACTTCTGAGTTGGGCATTTTATTTTTTGCAATGCTCGCATCTACTGCAGCATCATATTGAATTGGACCTTCAATTTTTAAATCAGGTCTTTTAAGTTTTACGATTTCAGTAGCTTGTCTTACTTTTTCTACATCGGCTCCCACGCCTGAAGTCCCGGAAGAATAGGACAGCATCGCAACTCTAGGTTCAATTCCAAAAGCCGTGCTAGTTTCCGCAGAGGCGATTGCAATTTCGGCGAGTTCTTCAGCAGTTGGATTTGGATTAATGGCACAATCTCCATAGATAGATACCCTATCTTCAAGGCACATAAAAAAGATAGAAGATACAACTGAGCAATCTGATTTTGTTTTTATAAATTGTAATGCCGGTCTTATGGTATGTTGAGTCGTATGAGTTGCACCAGATACCATTCCATCTGCATGGTTTTTATATACCATCATAGTTCCAAAATAGGAACAATCTCTCATCAAATCTTTTGCCATAGCAATATTCACATTTTTATGCTTTCTCAACTCATATAAAGTATTCGAATAATCTTCAAAATGAATGGAGGTTTCAGGATCTATTATCTCTATGTTATCCAAATCTAAAGCAATATTGAACTTTTTAATTTTTTCTTCGATTTGTTGATAATTTCCTAACAAAGTTAATTTTACAGCATTGGATTGAAGCAACATTTTTGCAGCTATAAGAATTCGCTCATCGTCACCTTCTGGAAGCACAATATGTTTTTTGCTAGTTTGTGCCCTTTTTAGCAATTGATATTGAAACATCCTTGGCGTAATCTTATCCGTTTCAAATTTTATTAGTCTATCAGATAGTTCTTCAACATCAACATTGGCTTCAAAATCATGAATAGAAGAAATTATTTTTTTGGTGTTTTCAGCATATATCTTAGAATTTATTGAGCCAATTTTATTAGTAATGACAAAAGTTCCTTCATGTACAGAAATTATTGGAACTACTTCTGCCAGTCCTTCAATTAATTGAATAATGGAATCTTCAGGAATTAAGCCACCTGTTAAGACGATGCCAGAAATCATTGGATAATTCACTGAAATATTAGCTTGAAGCGCACCAAGAATAATATCCGCGCGATCGCCAGGAGTAATTACAAGACTATTTTGCTTTAATTGGGTTAAGTAATTTCTTAATTGCATGGCTCCAACTCTAAAATCTCCAGCTTGATTGTTTAGGTGATTGTGACCAAACAAAACAGTTCCATCCAATACGTCTACTATTTCCTTGATGGAAGGATTAGCTAAAAGTGGATTTATTGGTATCGTGCTAATTAAAACATCTTTTGGTAAACTTTTTTCTAAACCTATTTTTACGGAGTATACATTTTCAGGCTGAATTTTATTAGCTATGATCGAAATCACTTCAACTCCTTTTTCTTTAAAGGCATCATAAGCCATTTGAAGATTATTCAGTAGTTCTTCCAAAGTTTTTCCAACACCAGAGGTTAAAATAATAGCGGGAACACCAATATTCTTTGCAATTAAGCAATTGATGTCAAATTCTGAAATTGTTCCCTCTCCAGTAAAACTAGTACCTTCAACAAGTACAAAATCAAATCGATCTTTAAGTGCAATGTATTTTTCAATTATTCCGCTGATAATTTCATCTTCTTCGCCTTTGTTCTTCTTTTCAATAAACTCAGATTTTGTAAATGCAAAAGCTTCGTCATATCCCATTTTTAATTTAAAATAGGTAATCATTGTGTCAATATGATTGTCCTTTTTTCCAGGTTCATAATCATCAATTATCGGTCTGAAATATCCTACTTTTGCAGCTCTATTGAGCAATACCTGCATCAAACCAATTGAAATAATAGATTTACCACTATTCGCACCTGTAGTGGCAATATATATTGCTTTGTTCATTAAACTTCTGTCTTTAATTATGTTTCATTCTATAATTCTCAATATTTAATTCCCCAATATATTGGCAAATTATTTAATATCAAACTGTAAAGTTGACCCTAAATAAATCTAATAAAATTGACGCAAATCATTCGGAGCAATGACTTTGATCATTCTGAAAAGACTTTTTCATGCATATATTTGTATTATAAATAAAAAGTTAAAAAAGCAAAGTTTTAATAATACTAAGAAGTTTACAAAATTGATTTAAGGAGTTTCTCGAACTCCAATCGCGCTAAAAACAGGACAGATAGCTTTATCTGACCTGTTTTTTTATTTAACAAAAGAGAAATTATTTCGAAATATGTTTGGTTGGATGGATTCTAAAATTGAATTTTGATTTACAATTCTAAACCATTATTGATTTTCGGCAGAAAAAATTTAATATATTTATTAAATACATGTTGGAGAAAGCTTACTTTAGCAATGTAGAAATCTTCATTTCTATCAATTAAAAAAAATATTTTAACTCTGCAAAACCTAAATTGTTTATACCTATGAAAATTTTCCATATTCGCGCATTTCTATGCATTTTTCTATTTTTGACCTTAATCCATACCAGCTTAACAAGTCAAAACAACACTGTCAATCAATACGATGTAAGTCCAGAGACACTTGGTAAAATGACGGACGATTTATTGCAACAATGGTCAACATGGTACAAGACTGAAGCATCATTGACATCAGGAAGAGATAGGGATTATTGGGAAATGAAAGCCTATTATGTTGATTTAGAGATTATTCGGAGGCAAGAATTGATATATGGGGCGCAAAATGAGGATTATAATAGCCAAGAAGATGAATTTTTTGATTACGATATGATGAATTATGTATATCAAGGAACTATGTTGAAATATTATATAGTTGATGAGAGTACACAAACAGTCACAGATTTTGTGTTAAATGAGTCGCTTCCTTGGATGGCTGTAGAGGATGGTCAATCTTATATTAATACGTTTGTTGGGAATTCTTTTCATTTATTTTATGAAGAACCTTCAGAAGAATTAAATGATGTTGCCTCATTGGTTTATCAATCAGATATTTTTGAAGCAATGGCTGCTGACCTTGATTCTTTATTAGACCTGCCAAGTCCAGTTCAGATTTCATTTACTACCGGAAAGCCTGGTCCACTTTATTATGATGGGCAAATTTATATTCCTTATGAATTTCTCAATCTCGTGAATACCATGTCAAAACCAGCGATGGCAACTGATATAGATTACAGAGCCCAAGTGATATTAGATGTCACAGAATTTGTTATTTATCACGAAGTAGGACATGCTATTATTGATAAATTAGATATCCCAGTTCTTGGAAAAGAAGAAGATGCTGTTGACCAATTTGCTGCTATTATTTCTGCAGTTTGGGATTTGGAAGAAATAGCACTAAGTGCTGCTGGCGTTTTTGAATTGTTCGGCGCGAATAAATCAGAATTCAATAAAGAAGATTTTTGGGATAGTCATTCTCTAGATCAACAAAGAATGTATAATATAGTGTGTTTGCTGTATGGAAACGAACCTAAAGTTTATGCTAAAATAGCCAATGATTTTGGGTTCACAGCTGAATTTAAAGACCGTTGTAAACGCGATTTTGCAGAAGCCTCTAGAAGCTGGTTGAGATTGTTAGGTGATGCAGTCAGATAAAAATATTTGAATTTAATTTAGACTTTGCATAATTTAATTAAAATTCGATCTTTTCGCATTGTTAAATCTGCGTGAGAATTTATTTCGGATTTCAACAAAATGCTAATCTAATTCATATTTATTAGTACAATAACTGAAATACTATGGTAAAAAATATTTTGGTTACAGGGGCAAACGGTCATCTAGGATCAAACACTGTAAGATCCCTTCTGAAAAGAGGTTATAATGTAACCGTTTTCGTTAGAAAGAACTCCAATCTTTCAGGTCTGGAAGGGCTATCTGTCAACTATAATTATGGAGATGTACTAGATTCGGATTCTTTCATAGCAGCTGCGCAAGGAAACGACGTCATCATTCATCTTGCAGCCGTTTATAAAATGTGGGGAAAATCTGTCGCTGAAATAATGGAGCCTTCCATTATTGGCACGAAAAATTTATTTGAAGCTGCAGTCAGAGCAAATGTTAAGAAAATCATTTATACTAGTTCTATTACAGCAATAGGCACAAGCTTAGATCCTAATATTTTTTTAAATGAAAAGGATTGGAACACTAGTAATTATTTACCATATTATTCTGCAAAAACAGAAAGTGAAAAATTAGCATGGGAGCTATCTAGAAAAAATGGTATCCCAATAATTGTTTTATGCCCAAGTGGAATACTCGGAAGATATGATTACAATATAACTCCTTCCAATAAACCAATAATTCAAATGGCAAACGGACTTGGAATGTCCATTAAAATGGTTTTTTCATATATTGATGCTAGAGATGCAGGTGAACTTCATGTTCTTGCAATGGAAAAGGGAGTTTCTGGAGAAAGATATATTGCTTCAGGAAAAGGAATCAGTTTCAAAAATTTATCAACTATTGTAGGGAATATGACAGGCAGATGGATTCCGCATTTGCCATTTAGCCGGGGAATTAATATTTTTTCTGCAAGATTGATGGAATTGGGAGCAAAATTGTTTGGATTTGAACCATTGCTAACCTCAGGCATGGCAAAAGAAGTTAGTCACAGATATGTTCAATATGACAACAGTAAGATTCTTGATGCTTTTGGTTATGAATTATATCCTATTGAAGAAACGGTGAAAGACACCATCCGGTGGTTTTTTTACTTAAAAAAAATTAAGATTAGAAAAAAATATTTGAATGATTTTGAGCCTGATCCTGAATGGAAAATAGGAGCGGGGGAAAATATTTAAACCTTTTTCTTTTTCGATCCAATTTTTATCAACCAAAAGATTTCTTTCTTTTGATATTATTAACTTCAAGGATGATATTAGTCAATAATTAAAAAGGTTTAGTTAATTTATGCATACTTTTAGCCGAATTAAAAAATACCATTGAGCTAAAGCGCAATTGAATCATGATACTTTTGAATATAATTGATATTGATAAAAATATATTTTCGCTCATTAATAGTGGTTTTACCAGCGATTTCTTGGATACCATTCTGGTGTTTAGTAGGAATGAATATTTTTGGATTCCACTTTATATTTTCATCATTTCTTACGTTGTCTTGAATTTCAAAAAAAAGGCTTATTGGTTCTTGTTTTTCTTAATATTGACAGTTAGTGTTACAGATATTGTAAGCAGTTCTATTATCAAACCTGCAATTGAAAGACCTAGACCTTGTCACCAAGAAGGAGGAATGGCAGGAGTAAGGCTCTTAGTCCCCTGTGGGTCAGGGTATAGCTTTACTTCTTCTCATGCAACCAACCATTTTGGTATAGCTTTTTTCTTAATTTTCACATTAGGAAGACGGTTTAAATTTCTATTTTTACCCTTGTTTATTTGGGCTTCAATTATTTCATATGCACAAGTATATGTTGGAGTTCATTACCCTTTAGATGTTCTAAGTGGTGCATTATTAGGAACCTGTATAGCTTTGTTAATGTCAGAACTATATTCTTTTAGTATGAAGAGTATTTTCATGAAACGCGTTAAAATATGAATGTATTCCCAATTTTAATATTATTGACTTCCGCATTGTTGGGAGGATTTTTGGGGCTTTATTTGAATAAATTTCAATCCAAGCAATACCTCAATTTTATATTGCCCTTTAGCGGAGCTTTTTTATTGGGTATTGCGGTATTGCATATGTTGCCTGAAGTTTTTTCAGGAAATGATGGTACCCATTCGATTGGAATATTCATTTTAATTGGTTTTCTGATTCAGATCATATTGGAAGTTTTATCAAAAGGCGTGGAGCATGGACATGTTCATGTACATAAGGATTATAAAAAGGGTTATTTGACTACCATAATGTTGGGATTGTGCGCTCATGCGTTTTTGGAAGGTATGCCACTGGGGAACATGGCTTTAGGCCATTCTGAACATGTACACAGTATATTCAATCATCCTTATTTGTGGGGAATAGTAATGCATAAATTGCCAGCGGCAACTGCATTAAGTTTGCTTTTTCTTGCGAGCAATGTTAGCCGAAAAAAAATGTTTTTATTGTTGATTGTTTTTGCTATGATGTCCCCACTGGGTGCAATTGTTACAAATACCATAGGTTTAGCAGACTATTTTCAAAAAGTTGTTCTCGCTATAGCTATTGGTTCTATTCTACATGTGGCGACCATCATCATTTTTGAAACGGACGAAAATGCCCACCACCATATTTCTTATAAGAAATTGGCTGCTATTCTGATTGGTTTCAGCATTTCTATGCTTAGTTTGTTGTAGTTCAAGAAATTAATAAATAAGAATTAATCTTTTCTGCATCAATTGGTTTTTAACCATCCCGTGATACTCATTCTAAGTTTATGGCTTAGCAATACTTCATGTTCCAATTCGCTGCTTTTAAAAAATGCGCATTTTCTATTAATTGGGGTTATGGTTTGTGTATGATCATTAAAGAAAATGCATAATTCCCCTCCGTCAGATGCTTTCCAATCCTGATTCAGATAAAAAATCATAGAAAAGGCCCTTTTTTGATTGTCTCGGAATTGGTCAAGATGCCTTTTGTAAAAACTTCCTGCCTCATACAATGCATAATGAAATTCATGGCCTGTGATTCCTGCATAACAAGTTCTATTAAGATAGCTCACAAATTCGTCAATTAGATCTAAAAAATTATTTTCATAGACAATCTCGTGTTTACGGTCTAGCCAATAAATAATATCACTTCTTATGAGTTTATTGTTGAGAAGTTTTGCATTGTTTCCTATTCCTGCAGATTTAAGTAGGTTTTGTTGGTAAAGTAACACTAAGTTGTCGTGCAGCTGCTTTGCCAGATCTTCATTTAAGAAATCGGTTGCAATTCCGACTTTATTTTCTAAAAAACTGGTGATGATGGTTTCGAACTTTTGTTCCAATTTTATATGCCTTTTGGCTAAAGGCATATAACCGCTAGTTATGCAATATTACGCTTAAACCAATTGAAAACAAAACAAATTATTATTTGATTTGAGCAATCTTTCAGAAATCAATTTTATATTTTTTGACATTTCTAAATCGAATAAATTTGGTTAAAATGGAAATGAATAAAACTGGAATGAATCACTTGTTTTGGTAATTGGAAGAATTACATGTACTTTTTGCCGATTGTCGTGAGTGGTATATGAATCATCATTAATAAAATTTCAATTAGTCGAATCATCATGATATTAGTTGATATAAAAGGAATATTAAGGAACGCCTAAAATGGGGATATTCATCAATGATTATGTTGGGTTTGTGTGCGCATGCTTTTCTAGAGGTCATACCCTTGGGAAATATGGCTTTGGGTCATTCAGAGCACGTTCATAACTTTTTCAATCACCCATATTTGTGGGGAATTGTGCTTCATAAATTACCTGCTGCTACACCGGTAAGTTTGCTTTTTCTCGCAAATAATGTAAACAAAAAAAATATGTTTTTATTGTTGGGTTTGTTTGCATTAATGTCCCCGTTGGGAGCCATTGGAGCCAGTTTATTGGAAATCGGGGATTATTTTCAAAAAGATGTTCTTGCAATTGTGATTGGTTCAATTTTACACGAAGCAGCCATAATTATTTTTGAAACGGACAAAAATGCACATTGTCATATTTCTTAAAAGAAGCTTTCCGCTATTTTAATTGGATTCAGCATATCATTTATGAGTCTGTTATAAACGAAGTTGGGAACTACCATTCTTTTATAAAAATATTTTTGTTTTATCGAATTAAATTCTACTTACCATTATTTGCAATATAAATCCTATAAATCCTTAAAATTTATAATTAATAATTTAAGCTTTTTATGGGTTAAAAACTAAAAACAATAGGGATTTCAAATTGTTATAACTTATCTTTACAATGGAGCGACTGCACCAAAAGTGATCTAATAAATTGTGATGAAAATGAAAAAAAATAAGTTGCCATTAAAACACCCAATAATCTTATTTTTCCTTGCTATAATTTCCCTTTGGGCCTGCGAAACAGAGCAAGTTACCTTAAGTCCTGTCAAACAATCTATTTCAGAATCAGTATATGCCTCAGGAATAATTGTTAGCAATAATCAGTATCAAGTTTATGCAACTGTAAGCGGCATTGTGAATGAAGTTTTTGCAGAACAAGGATCTGACGTGGAAATTGGATCTCCCATATTATCTATTGCAAATGAAGCTCAACAATTGATGGTTGACAATGCAAAATTAACATTAGAAATCAATGATTTGAATTATAATAAAGGTAAAATAGATGAAGCCAACTTGTACATAGATTTGATGAAAAGTCAATTGGAAAACGACTCTTCAATGCTGGCAAGACAACAGAGTCTTTGGGCACAAAACATTGGATCTAAAGTCGAATTGGAGCAAAGAGAACTAGCCTTGAAACGTTCCCAAAACAACTTAGTATCTGCGAAAGAAAAGTTAAAAGAACTAAAAAAACAAATAGATTATCTTTCCAAGCAATCTCAAAATAACCTGTCCATAAACAAAAAAAATACTGGTGATTATTTGCTTAAAAGTAAAGTAAAAGGTAAGGTTTTTCAAATGAACATCGCTAAAGGTGAAATAGTTACTCCCCAGATTCCTATTGGAATAATTGGCGATGACAAGAAATATATCTTGGAAATGCAGATTGACGAATATGATATTGTAACCATCCAATTAGGTATGCCAGTTTTTGTGGTTTTGAATAGTTACAAAGATTCTGTATTTAATGCAGTTGTGACTAAAATAAATCCTATTATGAATTTGCAGAGTAAAACCTTTACCATTGAGGCTGAATTTACTGTACCTCCCAAAGTATTGTATCCAAATATTTCATTCGAAGCAAATGTTTTGATAAATACAAAAAAAGATGCGATTCTCATTCCTAGGAATTATTTATTAAAAGATTCCATTGTTGTGAACAAAGAAGGGAAAGAAATAATCGTAAAAACTGGTTTGAAGGATTATCAAATGGTAGAAATTCTTTCTGGAATAACCATAAATGAAGAACTAATTCTTCCTGATTCATGAAAATAAAACTTATTACGCAAATTTCATTTTCCATGCTTTATGCAAGGTTAAAGCAAACTACAGTTGCTGCTGTTGGAGTTACTTTTAGCATTACCATGTTTATCGCTTTACTAAGTTTTATGGCTGGGTTGAATGATTTACTAGATAATTTGATCCTAAATAGGACGCCACATGTTAGGCTTTACAATGAAATTTTACCATCAATAATTCAACCTATTGATAGGATGGGCGTAAATTCCGGAACATATAATTTTGTTAAGCATATTAAGCCCAAGAATGATTTATTGGAGATCAGAAATAGTGAAGCAATCATTACTGCATTAAAGAATGATCCTAATGTTTTAGGCGTTGCACCAAAGACTGCAGTTCCTATTTTTTATAATGTGGGAGTAATTAATTTAACAGGAGTAATCAACGGTATTGATGTGGATGCAGAAAATAGACTTTTCACTTTTCAGGATTATGTGGTGGAAGGCAATACTATTGATCTCAAGAATACTCCCAATAGTATTATATTAGGAATTGGTGCAGCAAAAAAAATGCTTATTCAAGTTGGAGATAATATTCAAATTACTACTAATGAAGGAAATAGGTTGCAATTGAAAGTGGTTGGTTTTTTTCAATCAGGAATTGAAGAGATTGACAAGGTTCAAAGTTATGCTACGATTGCAACCACTCAGAAAATACTTAGAAAACCAGCAAGTTATATTACGGATATTCAAGTCAAATTGTACGATATGACCAAAGCTCCGGCACTTGCTAAAAGCTATAACAAGTTGTTCGAAGTTCAAGCAATAGATATACAAACAGCCAATGCACAATTTGAAACTGGCAGCTCTGTTAGAACTTTGATTTCTTATGCGGTGGGAATTACGCTGCTCATAGTAGCAGGTTTTGGGATTTACAACATCTTGAATATGATGATTTACGAAAAAATGGATTCTATAGCTATTCTTAAGGCCACAGGTTTTTCAGGCAAAGATGTTAATGCAATTTTTATTACCATCGCATTGACAATTGGATTAGTTGGTGGAGCTTTAGGGTTAATTTTTGGATTAGGACTTTCTGCTTTAATCGGCCAGATTCCTTTCAATACGGCTTCTTTGCCAACTGTGAAAACGTACCCTATTAATTATAACATCAATTTCTATTTGATAGGGGCAATTTTTTCAATCATAACCACATATTTTGCTGGTTACTTTCCTTCAAGAAAAGCAAGCCGAATAGATCCAGTTGATATTATAAGAGGAAAATAGTTATGGAAAAGAAGGTTATAGAGGCAATAGGAATAAGCAAATCATTTCATGATCCAATTACAGTAAAAGTACTTAGCGATGTGAGTTTTTCTATCAATAGCGGCGAGTTTGTTTCTATTGTTGGAAAATCAGGATGTGGCAAATCTACCTTACTTTACATCTTATCTACTATGGATACTAGTTATGAAGGTCAATTGTTTCTAGATGGCATTTTAATGAATAAAAAAAAGGATAAAGAATTGGCAAAGGTGAGAAATGAAAAAATCGGTTTCGTCTTTCAATTTCATTACTTATTGGCAGAGTTTAATATCTTAAAAAATGTGATGCTACCTGGACTCAAATTAGGTATTTTTCCTCCCAAAGAAATTGAACATAGAGCATATGAAAAACTAAAAATATTGGGGATTGAAAATGAGGCGATAAAGTTTCCAAACCAATTGAGTGGTGGGCAAAAACAGCGAGTTGCAATTGCAAGAGCATTGATAAATGAACCTTTGATAATTATGGGTGACGAACCCACGGGCAATTTGGACAAAAAGAATAGCGATATGGTGTTTAACATATTCAAAGAGTTAGCAGAAGAATATCGTCAGACACTTTTGATTGTTACTCATGACATGGATTTTGCTGCAAATACCCACCGAATAATTACAATGGAAGATGGAAAAATAATAAGCAATTTGTGATTTTCGATATTTTGGAATCAAGGATTTCATATAAACAACCATAAATTTTGCATACTCCTATGAAATGAGTCGGTCATAGTTATCTCGAATAAATTGATTGATTATAATTTTATTCTAAATTTAAAGTGATAATTAATGGAATGAAACATAATCCATATTATTTGTTGAAATTCACAACAGAAATCCTTCAATTTGGAAACAATCCAGGAATAGAAGTAAGCGAACAAATTCTTGAAAGTTTAGGTGGTGGCAAAAGACCATTGATAGTTGTAATATTAAACAATTACAGTTATACCTATGCTGTCGGAAAGATGGGGAATGAATTATGATCAGATTAAGCGCTGAAAACCGAGGAATTGAAAATGATAAAGGTGTTGACGTTATAGAACTAAATATTGAATTATAAATTTAGTCATGACTTTCATAATCTTGCTAGTCGAATTTTTGCATTTATTTTTAAAATAGAAATACAAAAAACATTCATTCAATGCAATCGAGTAATAATTACTTTTCTTTCAAAACCTGTTCACATTTAATGCTTGAATAGATGGACTTTGAATTTTATTTAGACAAATTTAGATCTTCAGCTAATAAGCTAGACATAAATCTTTTAGCCAAAAGGGATATTGAAGTCAATGTTGGAGTTGTAATGGACTCTGTATATTTGAAATTATACAAAAGAGAATGGTCAAGCGACCAAAATAATCCCTTGGATGCTGAAACAAGAATATTTTTTTCTATTTGGGTAAATGAAAAAACGCTTCGTAAAAATAGAGTTTACTATAATATTCATGCTCTAAAACTCTGGAATCTAAAAGCTTACTCCATTTCAAGTCGCGCGTTTGCTGCGATATTTAGAAAGTTGTTGGATGAAAATGTTCAAAATTGGGATAACTTAAGAATAGATTTTGGACCTTTGACATTGATGGAAGGATGGTCAGAATTTCAAGAAGTAGATTTAGAGAAATTGATCCAAAATTTTGCTGAAAAATTTTTAGAAATTGATCATTTAATAGACCAAACACTTTCTATTTTTAAAATCAAAAAATTGGATAATGAAAAATGATTATATACAGACCTTGCATCCTAATCCTGACAAAACAAATAAAAAGATTCTCTTGGTAAAATATGAGTTCATCAGAAGAAATCTATTGGACATTCTAGCATATTTAGAACCTACCCATACCGAATTGATGGAAGAATTATATACCATAGTGAAAGATAATTTTGAAGGCGGAGTACAATGGTATGGAGAAACAGTCAAGCTTGATTTGGAGGCAAGAGGCTTAATTGAAAGGACAGGGAATAAGCCAGAAAAGTATCGGCTAAAATCTAAGATTAATGAAAAATAGTAATTGATTTATTTTAAACTTAAAGGTCCTAGATCTGTTCAATTTTTTGAAGATAAAAAATTTAAAATCTATAAAATAAGGATTTATTATTGAGTGGCTTATTAAGCTTAATTGATTGAAAATTATAGAATGAAAGGAAAAATGATTTGTAAAAAATTAATATATAGAATGCTAGTTTTAATTTTCTTAGCTGGCTTTTATTCATGTGGTACGACCATTCCCTATGGAGCAACCGCAGTTACTTCATTTGACAAAGCAAAATATCTAGGAAAATGGTATGAGATTGCAAGGTTGGATTTCAAATTTGAAAGAAATTTGAACAATACTACTGCTGAATATTCCATCAGAGACGATGGCAAAATTAAAGTGGACAATAATGGCTTTAATACAAAGAAAGAAAAATGGGTTCAAGCAAATGGCAAAGCAAAGTTTGTAAGTGATGAAAAGATCGCCATGTTAAAAGTTTCGTTTTTCGGACCTTTTTATTCTGGTTATAATGTGATTGCAATTGATGAAAATTATCAATATGCATTAGTTGCAGGAGCTAGTTTGAAATTTCTGTGGATATTATCGCGGGAAACAACAATTCCTGAAGACATCAAAGTTAATTATTTGAAACTTGCAGAAGAAATAGGGTACAATACAGCAGATCTCTTATGGATTGAACATGCTCGTTAAATTTGTATTTAGGAATTGATGAAGCATTGATCTTTGGAAATTGGTAAAATTGACTGTAAAAGAGCTAAACTCAAAAAATATCGTTTTATTTTAGCACCTCAAGTTTTATTTTTTTTTATTAATTATAAACAATGATGTCCAATAAAAAAATTAAAAATCTCTCAATCTCCTTTGGAATAGAGGGTTTTGAAGAGGTCGCCCCTCTGGGGCTTATTTTTTTATTGTTACACTTTATTACAAACAGATCATCCCTCTGGGATTCTTTATCCCCACTCGGGGCGAACTTTTTGTAAAAAGAAATGTAAAAATGACATTAAGCTCCGTAGGTGCGGACTTTAATCGGACAGTATTGAATTATAAATAGTTTTACTAATAAGTTTTTTACAATGATAAATTTATTTCGAAAACAACGTCAACAATTATTAATGAATAATAAAACAGGAAAA
>JAHEAQ010000123.1:0-7796 GCA_024642705.1 Bacteroidota bacterium
AAATGTTGAAGTAACTGATTTCTTAGATGAACTCAACCATCCATTTAGAAAAGAGATAGAAAACCTAAGACTAATTATTCTCAGTGCCAATAACACATTGACTGAAAATATAAAATGGAATAGCCCTAATTATTGCTTTGAAAATAATGACAGGATTACGATGAGAATTCAACCTCCAAAACAAATTCAACTTATCTTTCATAGAGGGGCAAAAAAACAAGAACAACCATCTCATGAAATAATTGACGACAATTCCAAACTTTTGAGCTGGAGGGGAAATGATAGGGCAGTTGTCACTTTAAGAAATTTGTCAGAAATTGAAAGTAAAAAAGCTGCTATTCAGGATGTTGTAAATAAATGGGTTATGGCAGCTAAATAAAATCTTAAAATTGGACCATAATCACATAAAATGTGTCTTCCTAATAATCTTTCTAACCATAGCTTAATCCATTAAAAATAGAGAAAAAAAAGAGGGTGAAATAAATTCCACCCTGCGTTTTATAAATTAATAATTTTGTCTTATTTAATTACTGTAAATTTCTTCACCACGCTTTCTCCTTCCACAATTACTTTAACAAAATAAACTCCTGAACTGAAATTAGTTGTGTTTATTCTAGCTTGTACAGCGCCTGAATAATCTTGTAATTGACCTTTGTAAACCAATTGGCCAAAACTATCAAAAACAATTAATTTTTGCCCTGCATCACCACCCATCAATCTGATATTGATGATATCTTTAGCTGGGTTAGGAAATATTGTTAATTTGTCGATCATATTTTCTGCTTGGAATTCAGCAGAACGATTTCCTGAACCTTTATGGATCACAATGGAGCCGCCGCCTATTTCCTGAGTATCATAACCAGCATCATCAGAATTCATTTTGTTATCATAAACTACTCCACCGTTTACTTTATCCCAAATCTTAATTCGGAAAGCGTCTGGGGCATTGCCATTGATATCTCCGTCGATTCCTGTTAACATAAAGGTATATACACCTTCTCCATTGACTTCCCCTTCTCCTTTGTACTTTGCCTTTTCTCCTGCAACAACCAACCAGTCATAAGAAGTGCTCTTGAATTTGAAGTTTGCAGCGTTAAGATGGAAGGTTGTATTTCCATCAGGCACATTAGCACCTTTTTTGTATTTCGCAACAAAACCAAAGTTGGCCTTACCAGTTAGACTTGGATCTGGAGTATAAGCACCTGCAGGAGACATGATCCAACCACCACCTGTTACAAAACCACCACTAGGATCGTAGACAACAGCATAGGTAGTTGAAACTTTGGTGTCACTATCAAATCTATCAGACACAGTTAAAGTAATGATATAGACACCTGGCTCATCATATACATGGCTGCCATCTACGTTATTTGCTCCTTGATCTACAGTTCCAGCTGAAGACGAACCATCTCCCCAATCCACAGAAGCAGTGTGGTCGCCTTGATCACATTCATCAATAAATGTTGCAGAAACGTCAATTGAATTACCTAGTTCAATTGGATCTGCAGGTACAATTATTTCTGTTATGGTTGTAACTTGTCCAGGAAATAATGGACAAGTATCATCTTCATTTAAGATACCGTCACCATCAATATCATCATCACAAACATCACCTAGACCATCACCATCATTATCAACAGTGATAGTTGCTGCATTATTGTTGAAAGTTAATCCACAAAAAAACAGGATTGATACAAAAAGTTGGAACTTGTGTTGCATGATTATTAGGCTCAATTATTCAATAAAGATGAAATAAACACAACACATAGAAATTTTTAAATATGTTTTTAGTTAAATGTTACCAATCAGGCTGAAAATGTTACGAATGAAATGCTAGAGACCTATTATCGAATAGAAGGAAGGATTTGTCACTTGAATTTCTATTTTAGAAAAAGTCAATGCTTAAGCGAGGTCAATAGGCCAGCCACTGAGCTCATTATAATGCAACAATGTAGAGGTTGCACTCCCCAATTGCTAATGACTAACTCAAGTTTTTGATCACTATAGGAACATTGCTAGGAAAGCTCAACTTGCTACTCTTTTTGGCGTAGGAAGGCAGATAGCATAGCCTTCATTTTGGAATAAAGCAAGTCAACTGAGATTTACTAGGACAGGAAAAGGGCAGAAACTTGGAACAAACTATTATCTTTACTCCCTAATCGAAAACTCTTCATGTAACCTGATGAAAAAAATATTCCTATTGGCACTCTTCTTCTCTGCCTTGTCACTTGGTGCTCAAGAGGAATTGTTTCATCCTAAGGTGCAGAATTATACTTATCGTGATTATCTGGCAGGGACATCCAACTGGTGGGTAATAGAAGATGATCGTGGAATTATCTATATTGCCAATCGAGAAGGCATCTTAGAATATGATGGGACGAAATGGACTTTGATTCAGTCCTCAGAACAGGAAGTAGCTCGTTCTCTTGCCAAAGACGACGGAGGCATTATTTATGCTGGTTTTGTTGGCGATGTTGGCTATCTCGCTCCTGATGAAATAGGTGAAATGCAATTCGTGTCCTTAAAAAATGAAATTCCCGAGGAGTACAGATCATTCAACGAAGTTTGGAGGACCTACTTTTTAGAAGGAAATATCTACTTCCAAACCCGAAATTTCATTTTGAGATGGACAGGAACAAAAATGGAAGTTCTTACATCTGATAATCGATTCAGCGAATGCAGCTTAGTTAGAGATGAGCTATATGTTGGCATTTGGAATAAGGGACTTTGCAAACTAAGTGGAGACGAATTTGAAATACTTCCTGGAGGCGAAAAATTTGCAGATGTTCGAATTTATGCAATGCTTCCATATGGCGTGGATTCTTTACTTATAGGAACCAGCACCGATGGCTTTTTTATGTTTGATGGAAAGCAATTTCGACCTTTTCGTACGGAAATTGATGAACAAATCAAAGATCAACTCTATAGCCCGTGTTTGATTCTTGAGGACGGGCGTATAGTCATTAATACGCTTGAAAATGGCGTATACATACTGAATAAGAAAGGGCGTGTTTTACAAAATTTTAGCAAGTACAATGGCATGCAAGATGATGTCGTAGACTATGTTTATGTAGATTCAAGAGGTATTTTATGGATGGCTTTATTCAATGGTATTGCTACAGTAAATCTCGAATCAGAATTTTCCTACTTAACAGAATCATCTGGCTTACCTTCTAATACAGTGAATGATTGTACTCGACACAATGGTTATTTCTATGTCGGTACCGTCAATGGCGTGTATTACTATGACTCAAGCACGAAGCAATTCCAAGTCATAGAAGGGACGATAGGTCAAGTCTATCAGCTGCTAAAACATCGAGATCGGCTTTATGCTGCAAGTTACAGAATGGGTCTTTTCGAAATCCTTGGAACTAAAATAAAATATGTTCAAAAGAATGAAAATAATGACTTTCAAGTCGGGATGATGAGGATTTCTCCAGTGGATAACAATCGGTTGTATATTGGCAGAGGACCAGGGATAGCTAGTCTTTATTTTAATGAAGAGGACAATCAATTTCATGAAGAATCCTATACCACTAAAATACAACCTAGGTATCCGGGATTTGAAATTGATAAGCACGATAATCTTTGGACGCTAGGAAGTACCAGGGGAACTATCGATCAATTAAAACCTAGCTTTGAAAATAATAAGCTTGATTTAGAACAATCTGAAGTCGTCAATCATAATCAGGATAATGGATTACCATCTAAGATCAAATCCATCATGAAAATTGATGGAGAATTAGACTTTTTAGGAGAAGGATTCTACGGATATGACATGCAGACAGCTGACTTTTATAAAAAAGAGACATTTTATTCTGGCTTGTACAAACCTGGGGCCCAATATTTTTCTTTCCCAATAGAAGATGATCTCGGGCGTACTTGGATTCAAGCAGGCTTAGGAATTAGCGTACTTTTGGATTCTCCGTCAGATGGTAACACGCTGATTTATAAACCCTTTGAGGAGATCAGAGCTGTTCCGATTTGGGCCCTGCACATCGAAAATGATAAGATTACCAATAAAACGGTAAGTTGGCTTTCTGGACCTGAAGGTATGGTGCGATATGAAGGAAATATCAATAAAAAAGCACAAGATGTCTTCAAAGTCCTCATTAGAGAAATAAAAATCGGAGAAGGTAAGCTTCTTTTTGGAGGTTCCTCAACCTTACCTGAAAAATTAACTATTGATCATCAGGATAATAATATCAGTTTTAGATATGCCGCGCCATTTTACATTCAAGAACAGGACATTCTGTATTCAACTTTTTTAGAAGGTCAGGATCAAACTTGGTCTGAACAATCATCCACCTCACAGCAAACCTATAATAATCTAGCTCAGGGAAAGTACAATTTCCATGTGAAAGCAGTGAATGTTTACAATAATGAGAGTGAGGTAACAAGTTATTCTTTCTCCGTTAAACCACCAATATGGCAGACATGGTGGATGTTTGGGCTTTATTTATTATTGTTGTTCCTTTTGATCGGAATGATAGTCAGGTGGCGGACTTTGAATCTTAAAAAATATCAAAAGAAGTTAGAACATACCATTCAAGAGAGGACACTTCAAGTGGTCGAAGAAAAAAATAAGGTAGAGGAACTATACAAATATCAATCTACTCTACTAAGTGAGGTCCACCACCGAGTCAAGAATAATCTGCAATTGATAATAAGTCTTTTGGTTTTACAACAAGCAAAGCTAAAAAAAGATATGGATCCGACTATTTTAGATACGCTTTCTAAAAGGATCAACAGTATTTCTCTTATTCACGAGCAATTATATGATGATACTCAATTTGACGTTGTAAATACCAGGCTTTATCTTGAAAAATTGTTGCATAACTTCAACGCCCTCATTTCCGAACAGCATGCAATCGTAGAATTGGAGGTTGGTGACATTCATTTTAACCTTGATACCATCACTCCCTTGGGGCTGATATGGTCAGAATTGATTAGCAATTCTTTAAAGTATAATCAGGACAAAAAGGGACTGAAATTGTACTTTAAATTAGAAAAAAGAGAGAAAGGCTATTTTATGCACTACCATGATAATGGGAAAGGCTATACAAATGGAAGATTTGAATCTACTAGCTCAGGAATGGGGAATTTTATAATCCAAAGCTTGGCTAGACAATTGATGGCGAAAACAGAGAGCTATAATTCTGAAGGAGCACATTTTACAATGGAATTTGAAGAAAAGCAAATTTCTTCTTTTTAGTTTGTTCTATCATTAATATATTGACTTTGATTAGATCTCCTGTTTTCCTGATCTTTTTTGCTTCTGGAGGCAATGATATTCAATCTAGAAAACGCTCAAATTCTCTAATTTTGCCTTCAGCGTTTACCTTTCAGGTGGAATACTGCATATCCTAAAACTTCATTTCTGGGTTAATCATGATCAAATTAGTCATGAAGAGTTGGTCTATTTAATTTAGGATATGAGGATAACTTTAATTTTTCATAAGAATTTATAAAGATGATTGTATGCAGCAAAAATATATTTAGTACTTTACAACTTCTTCTCCCAAACTATCAATGTTAACAGTCCAATAAGTAGAACTAGTATAAAAACTTACTCAACTAAGCATTTTAATTGCATGACGGAAACTGAGATTTTGATTGTAGAGGATGAAATTCTAACCTCTGAAACGATAAAATTATATTTAGAAGAATTTGAATATCGAGTCAAAGATTTTGCCATTTCTTATGATGAGGCTATCAAGAGCATCGAAAAATCTTCAAGAAAGCCAGATCTTATCTTACTAGACATCAGGCTTTACGGAGAAAAATCAGGTATCGATGTTGTTGAATATCTTAATAAAGCAGCATATAATATTCCCTATGTCTTTTTAACCTCGCAATTTGACAAACAATTGATAGCAAAAGTTCTGGAAACGAATCCTTCAGGTTACCTTATAAAGCCAATACAAAAAGAATCTTTAATTACAACAGTTGCTTTGGCTCTGTCAGATAAAGACTCCTCAAAGACTCCAAATAGTGGAAAGATCAAAATTAAAGAAGGGAGAATGAATCACATTATTGATGTCGGTGAAATTTCTCATATTGAATCAGATCACATCTATTGTAAAATATATCTCAAGGACAATGTAATTATTCATTCAAGGAATACCTTGACCAACTTAGAGGAAGATTTTAGATTTAGTGAGATCATACAATGTCATAGAAGTTTTCTCGTAAATCTTAATTTTGTCAAAAGTTATGATGGAAGTAAGCTTACATTGCTTAACGGTAAGACACTGCCCTTGAGTAAAAGTTATCGAGATAAAATTTATCAGAAACTAGGCTAACCTTAGCTTTTCTTCAAAATAAAGGAATTATGAATTTAAAAAGCAGCATAATTGGGGATGATTTAATGATGTGCACCCATCAATTTATCCACTCTTTCCATTCTCTAAAAAAGCTCCTTATTTTTTAAATTCAACGCCTCAATTTCTTTTTGCTGATCTTGGTTGCACTAAACCTTCGACGGAATGGGATGCTGACCTTACTCGCGAAAGATCCAGTTATATAGAACCGAATTATTTTAGCACTTCAACTCAGGGCAAAAAAACAAGAACAACTCCCGAATAAATTAATTGAAGACCTCTCTAAACTTTTGAGCTGGAGGGGAAATGATAGAGCTATTTCCAGTTTTAATAATGTGGCTGATTTATATGACAATAAATTGGAGTTGTTTAAAATTGTCAAGTTATGGATTGCAGCAACAATAGAATGTTAAACTCTACATCATTTTCAATGAAATGAAAAGATTTTGGATGTACAATTTCAATTTTTACATGGAGAAATTAAAAACGTTTTTTATTCGAATATTGATAGGGAATTTTCCTGCAATTGAATGTTTTACATAAGGTTTACATATTTTTACATTTGATTGGCGTGCATTGTTGAATTTCAAATTAACTTTGATGAAAATTAAGAATGTCAGGAGAATTATTTCGTTATTAATTCAATTGAATAAACAAAAAATATGAAAAAGAGTATTGTATTATTTAATGTCTTAATCCCAATCTTTGCAATCATGGCATTCGGGGTGATTAAGAGTAACAAAACTGTTGAAAATCAAATTACGAATGCCTGCGGTGAAAAAGTATATTATGATTTTGATTTTTTAAACTTAAGTGGAAATAAATCTGCTCCAGAATTCTTCTACGAGGTGGATTCTAGGTTTATTGCTAATATTTCAAAAGAAAACTTGCATAATGCGAAATCAATAATAGATATTTTTCCTGTGGATGCTACAAAATCAATGGTCAGCTTTACAAACACAAAAATTTCACTCCTGGATAAAGACGGAGAAACCTCAGAATTAGGAAATGGAGAATTGTTAAATGATGCTCAGTTGTCACTTTTACAATCGACTGAATATTCTACAAATTTTTACATTACAGCCAATTGTAAACAGAAGATTAATGAAAATGGTGATTTAGATGATTACAATCTCGTTTATTACTTCACTGTTATTCCGGAAACGGAGGCTGAATTTATCAATGGCCATGAAGCACTAATGGATTTTCTCAAAGAAAATTCTAAAGCCGAAGTTGCCAGCATAGATAAGACTCAATTACAACCCGGTAAATTGCGTTTTACAGTGTCAAAAGAAGGAAAAGTGGAACAAGTAAACCTAGAATCCACTTCAGGGTTTACCTGTATAGATGAAAAAATGATCCAATTAATTAAGAGACTTCCAGGAGCGTGGCAACCTGCTACCAATTCGAAAGGCGAAAAGGTCGATCAAGAATTGGTCTTTTCTTTTGGTAATATTGGTTGTTAAAAAAAAT
>JAHEAQ010000123.1:7896-11185 GCA_024642705.1 Bacteroidota bacterium
AAATGGGTAAAATCATCATCCAGGGAATCAAATATGACGATAAATCGTCTTACCAAAAAGGCCCAAAATTAGCTCCTCCATTGATTAGAGAAGCCTTGAATTGTGGATCGATGAATTATTTTGCAGAAAATGGGATATCAATCGAAGATTCCTCCATTGAGGACTATGGAGATTTTGAAATTGCAGATTATTTCGATATTGAAAAGATCACATCAAAACATTTAAACTTAGGTGCAAAGGTTTTTTCTCTTGGCGGAGACCACTCTGTTACATTCCCTATTATAAAAGCCCATCATCAAAAATATCCAAAGTTGGATATCCTGCATATTGATGCTCATACTGATCTTTATGACAATTATGATGGTGATAGGTATTCGCATGCGTGCCCATTTGCAAGAATAATGGAAAGTGGATTTGCTGTCCGATTGGTCCAAGTGGGCATTAGAACCTTGAATACACATCAATCTGAACAGGCTAAAAAATTTAAAGTTGAAATTCATCCAATGAAGGATTTAGATTTAATGCAAGCCCCGAAATTTGAAAATCCATTGTATATTTCCCTTGATATGGATGGTTTTGATCCTGCTTTTGCACCTGGGGTATCTCATCACGAGCCGGGAGGTTTGTCATCTCGCCAAGTGATTGAATTGATTCAGAATATTGACGCTGAAGTAATAGGAGCAGATATAGTGGAATACAATCCAAACAGAGATTTTCAAAACATGACAGCTTTTTTAGCAGCAAAAATGATGAAGGAAATATTGGTAAAAATGATGTGATTGTATCAATAAGAATAAATAAGATGATAAAATTTTTTAAAAGCATAAGAAAATCGCTTATTCCGCAGAATAATTTTAGCAAATATTTAATTTATGCGATTGGTGAAATATTTCTTGTGGTGGTTGGAATCCTGATTGCTCTAAGCTTAAACAATTGGAACGAGGATAGAAAAGATAAGAAATTAGAAAAATATTATTTGCATAGATTAATTGGAGATCTTCAAGAAGATGTAGCAGAAATTGATACCACAGTTAAATATGCATCTGAATATATTTCAATAGGCAATAGTATTTTGACATTATGCGGGCAAAATTATCCTTATGATATTGAGAAATCAAACAATTTTGGAAATGGACTATTTGCTATGAATGCTAATTTTACAATGAATGCAATTAATAATACTAAAACAATTGTTTCAAAAGAAAATTTAGGTCGAGCATTTGGATATTTGTTTGATGAAAGGATTGTGGATATGAATGATTTTACCTATAAAGAATTGGTCTCCACTGGAAAATTTGAAGTAATACAAAATGATGTTTTACGGGAAAAATTATCAAATTATTATTTAAAATTTAATTCTATTCTTGATATACAAGATAATTTGCTTGCAGCTATAAATGAATACGATAAAATCCTTCAAAAAAATAATATTCCGGTTATTAATTCTTTGACTTTTGATGAATTGGAAATTCAACTTAATACCGACAATGGAAAAGAATTGTTAACAGCTTTACGAAACTTGATCTGGAATCATTCCTATTCTATTTCGCCTTTCCAAATTTATTTCAGGGGATTTTCTCTGGAACTTGTAAATGAGATTGAAAAATATTTGGAAGAACTTTAATTTCTATGTCGAAAATTCAAATAACGATCGCATATTTATTGGAAATCCATGGGTTGTGAAAAATGAAACTCGGAATTGAACTTTGGAAATAGGAACAGAGATTCCAAGCAAATCAAAATATTTTCAATAAAAAGAATATTATTAATGTCAAACTAAGATTTACGTTTTCAACCTTGCTTTTTAATATATTGAGAACGAATAGAATAAACCATAATATATGAAAATGAAATATTTCGGATTGCTTTTACTAATCTTTTTGAGTAGCAACTGCAAAAACACTTCAAGTGATGATGGTAAAATGATAACAGCTAAATCGCAAAATAGTGACCTCGTAGGAACTTCAGATGAAGGGGCATTTAATTTCTCAAATAAAGAAGAAGCGAATGCTCAAATACTCAAATTGTTACAAGGCAAATGGCAACATGAAAGTGATTCATCTAATTTCTTAGTATTTGAAGACAACCATCGAAAAGAAATAGCCAGTGGAATCGATGAATGGGATGATGAAGTTTTTATTTTATCCAATAAATGTATAAATGAAACCGATGCTGATAATGGAATCGAACCCGAAACAGCTAAATACATCTCATGTTTGGATTCTGATATGTGTTGGTATATCGTTTCACTTGATTTGGAAAATCTAATGCTTTCGTATATGGGACGAGGTAATACATTATCTTATAAAAGAGTACAATAGTTCTCTTGTTACCAATTGCAATATTTCATCTGTATTTCTTTTATTTTGAAGTTTTTTAGCAAGATTTTATTGGTTTAAATTTTAGAATTTTCATATTTAGCTTATTTCTAAAATGGTAAAAAATAACTTTATAACACGATTAAAAAATATTGTGTTTTACAAGTATTATTTTAACAATTCTAATGATTTGTCAGCCATTTGGCATATTTAATTTAGTTAAAAAATATAGTTAGGTTTAGCGATTTATTACGGCTACATTGGGTTCACTTTTAACAATTTTAAAACCTAATTAAAACTAATTAAACTTACTAAAATGAAGTATTCAATTTATTTTCTATTGCTGACTACCCTTATTTTATTTTCTTGTAGCAAAGGCAGCATACTCAATGACGATTTGGGTCCTAATTTAAATAATGTAGGACTTGAGGGAAAAGGAGTTATCCATCATATTTCAGCTGGAGGCAATGACGGTTGTGAAGCTTTTGGTTTAACCAATGGATGCGATAAAAATTATTCATTGACAGCAAAGATGATGGCAGATGGATCTGTTACTGGTGAATGGCAAGATGGATTCGGAAAAAATGAATTTGGCGAACAAATTGGAGGGATTCATGTAAAAATAGATTGTATGACAGTAGATGGAAATTTTGCTAGTTTTGGTGGCTTTGTTACTAAAGGAAGTCTTGAAGGCACTGATTTAGTTGGAAGATATGCATATGCAGCAATAATTGACAATGGTACAAGCTCAAAAGATACTCCAGATCAAATTGCTTTCACTGGTCTAATTCGGAATCCAGAAAATGAGGGTAAATGTTATTTTCCGTCTGTGTACAGGTTCTATGATCTCACCACTGGTCAGGTTACCGTGAAATAATTAATTGTTATTTATTTAAATATTTGAAGGAGCTGAGTTTTCAGCTCCTTTTTAGTTTGTGGCCATAATTAATACTTTCATCTAAAACGAAAAC
>JAHEAQ010000180.1 GCA_024642705.1 Bacteroidota bacterium
TAAAATAGCTTCTAAAATATACCCCATATGAGGTATGAATTAATTAGATTTCAAGTCCTATATTTATTGTTTTCAATAATAGAATTATGGTCTTTCCTATCCAATTATGTATCGTTGAAGATGATCCAGATATAAGAAACCTTACTAAAGAAATACTTGAACTCGATCACAAGATTTTAGTAACTAATATGTTTTCAAATGGTGAAGACTTTATGGAGTCGTCCTCATTCCTTAATGTGGATTTAGTTTTAATGGATATTGGCTTACCCAAAATGTCGGGAACGGAATGTGTCAGGTTGTGTAATTTTAAAAATATAAAACTTGACTTTATTATGTACACCACTCATTTCGATGCCCATGATGTTTTTGATGCATTAAAAGCAGGAGCAAAAGGTTACATTCTAAAAGGGGGAAACCCTGAAAAATTAATTGAAGATATTTATGAAATGGCAGAAGGTGGCTCGCCAATGTCACCGCAAATATCACGATTGGTTACCAATTCATTTAATAAAATTGGACAAGATTCTAAAGATTTAAAGAAATTAACAAAGCAAGAATGGGAAGTGCTTAAAGCATTAGATAAAGGCCTTAACTATAGAGAAATTGCAGCTGAACGCTTTGTTTCGGCTCATACTGTTCGCGCTCAAATTCGTAGTATTTATGAAAAATTACATGTCCACAGCAAATTAGAGGCGATAAATAAGATAAGAAATTCGAATGAAGGTTAAGTTTATTCCTATTGTGATTTTTTTGGTTATTGCCCAATTTTCTTTTGGCCAAGATCTAAGCTCTCTGATCAATATGTGCAGAAATAATATAGACACTATTGTTTATGATGAAAATATGTACGAATTCCAAATCAGTAATAATACACTTACTTATGTTTTTTCTAAGTCAGACGTAATTGATTTTAATGCATTTAATGATTGTAAATTTGTTAAGAATCAATCAGATCTGCCCAACAGATTTAATGCTAGCAAAAATAATGTTTGGATTCTATTTGGTATATATAATCCCTATCATGACCAACGTCAAATATGTTTTAGTGGTTACATACAAGGAAATAGATACTTTATAGCATCAGAAAGTATGGGAACGTGGATTTCAGTTAATAACGATGAAATTAAGTTGCCTATGACAAATACTACCATAAATGGATTCAACAGATCATTTATGCAATTATCACCTAACAGTATGACCTACATACTTTGGGAACAAAATAAGAATATTTATGATCGGTCAATTTTAACGCCTCTTATAAGCAATGGAGATAATTATGTAACATTGTACCATTCTGAAAAAAATAGTTTAGTCAATTTTTATTTGATTGCATCTACTTTTTTCTTTACGATATTCATCATCGCATGTCTTTATTATTTGTTATTTAAAAGATTGGAGTTCTTATACTATTGCGTGTACTTATTATCAATTTGTTTCGTCAATTTCAGAAATTATGAATGGTTAAACCTAAACAGTGATCTATTTCTAGGAAAGATTGATTGGTTTGATTCCAAAGTTTTTCATACGTCTGCAATCTTTTTAAGTTATAGTTTCTTTGTGTACTATTTTTTAAAATTAGAGGATTCTATTGCTAAACCACTTTTGAGAATCATTACATGGCTAATAATTATAGGGTGTTTTTTAGAGATTGTTTTATTAATTGGGTACAAAGATTACAGTTATTTATTGTATTATATTTTGAGAAATACAATTTCTATTATCGGTTTAGTCTTTATCGTTATAATTTGGAAATCCATACAACCTTATTCTAAATTTATTCTTCTCGGCACGCTAATTTTAATAATTTGCGATCTCTCCTCCAATTTTCTACATGGCATCATGAGTTCAATGGTTCCGACAATTGGAACTATCTTGGAAGTTATAATCTTTACAGGAGTGCTTGGTAAATGGGCATTCAACTTGTATCGAGAGCAGTTAAAAGAAGTCAATGAATCAAAACTAGCTTTATTGCAGAAAAATGAAACGATATCATTGATGCGTCGTGAGTTTGCCCAAGATGTGCATGATGAAATAGGTTCAACAATTACGAAAATCATGTTAGCAGTTTATTATGAAAAAAGAAAAGTAGAAAATATTTCGGGCCATTTTTTAGATACTTTACTTGAGAAAATTAACCTTCTCTCAAAGCAAGTGAAAAACTTGATCTGGCTTTACGATGATAGCTCTTCGAATCTTTCTCAAATCCAAGCACAAATCCGAGAGATTTGCAATGAATTGGACGAAAATATACCAATCAACTTTCATTTCCAAATGCAGGAATCAACTGTCGATGCAGAAATATCGCTTCACATTAAAAGACATATTCTCGCAATTGTTAATGAAGCGATTACAAATTTATTAAAGCACAGTAATGCAAAAAATGCATACATAACTTGTCAACAACTGAATGATATCTTGCTCATAGAAATTCGAGATGACGGTTGCGGATTCGTCGATAGTGCAAATAATTCTAGTGGAATGGGATTGTCAAATATGAAGCGTAGAGCAGAAAAAATAGGTGCAGAATTTGAGTACATTAGTTCAGAGAGCGGAACTAGAATATCCATTAACTTACCATTAAATTTTTTTAGAGTATAATTTTTCATTTCAAAAAATAATATAGTTATGGATATATTTTTAGAATAAATACCACAAATGAACTATTGATGGACTTGATAAAAACAAAGAAATTTAGACCAAGAGTCTAAAACATGATATAGCCAATATTAGCTGGGTTTGGAAGGTTTTTTGACTATTGTTTTTAGTT
This sequence comes from Bacteroidota bacterium, assembly GCA_024642705.1. Taxonomy (GTDB): domain Bacteria; phylum Bacteroidota; class Bacteroidia; order Chitinophagales; family Saprospiraceae; genus Portibacter. Next base: position 2,768 of record JAHEAQ010000180.1, read on the forward strand.
AAAATAATTTTACTCAACTCAAATATTGGAAAAGCAAGAGAATTACCTTCATTATTCAAGTTCATCGGCTATCGCTAACCAAGAAAATGAGCCGAGTGATCGCTTAAAAGCAATTCAACCTCCCCTGCTACAACTTCAAAGCCAAAAAATTAGTAACCCTCATCTAGAAAAAGCTGACCCTAAAGAAGCTTTCCAATTACAAGAAAAATCCTATTCCAATG
>JAHEAQ010000038.1:0-9605 GCA_024642705.1 Bacteroidota bacterium
GCGCCTGGATTTCCAATTAAATTAGCTTCGAATTTAGGAACTTGAGATTCACACAGAGGACAAAAGGCTCCAGGAATACATTCGTCAGAAACAAATATATTTTGAATACAAGTATCAACATTGCCGCAATTATCGACTGCTCTATAGTACCTTTTAATATAATTTGGACAATCTCCAACTCCATCAAAAATATGACCGGTCTGCGTATCATAAAGCCATTCTAGGGTTTTTATTCCACAATTATCAGAAGCTGTAACTTTTCCTGTGGTAATTGCATTTTGAGGATTAGGAATATTGATTGGACAATTAACTGAAATGTTAGGGGCACAATTTATTGTGGGAGGTGTATTGTCATTGATTGTGATAGTTTGCACACAAGTTCCTATTGCTGCGCAATTATCTGTGATTTGATAAGTTCTTGTAACAGTTATAGGGCAAGTAGTTCCTGATGTGACATCCATATGAGAAAAACTTGTAAAGGGAGGGCAATCTGTAGTTGCAGAGCCACCCACAACCATAAAACTTGCGAAATCAGCATAAGGAGGTTGTTCGCTCACAGAACATGTTGCGGTTAGGTTTGGTGGACAAACCATTGACGTAATTGTATTTTTCTCATTTTCGGCAATGATTTCATTATTTAATTCTACAGGAGTAGTAAAATAATTAAATGAAGTCAGTGATAGAACTATAAATATCAAAAATATTATAGCTGATATAATCCGATTAGAGTTTACAATTTTAAAGGTGTGCAAACTTCTCAGGTTTTATTTTATGCTTTAATTGTATAAATTATGCCAATTAGTGTTAAAATGAAAGTTTAAAATGTTAAAAATTTAAAATGTAAGCTATTTAACATTTTATTCTACAATTAATGACAATAATTTATATAAAACTACCTATTAAATTTTTGAATTATTTTGATTTCTCCAATTTTTAGATCCATAATATTCTCATTTCCTATGCTAAATCTAATTAATCTGAGTACCGGAAACCCTATTTTTGCGAACATTTTCCTTACTTGACGATTTTTTCCTTCAGAGATTTCTATTTCGCACCATGAAGTTGGAGAATTTAATCTAAACCTTATTGGAGGATTTCGAATTTCCAATTTTGGTTCCTGAATTAATTTGACTTTGCAAGGAAGAGTCAAATGATAATTGTTTGGTTTAATTTTTATTTTAATTCCATTGGACAATTCCATTAATTGTTGAGTGGAAGGAATGCCTTCTAACTGTACCCAATATGTTTTTGATAACTTTTTTGCCGGATTTAGAATCTCGTCTATAATATTTTTGTCATTGCTCAATAACAAAAGCCCTTCAGAATCCTTATCTAAACGACCGATTGGATATACGTTTTTAGGGAAATCATATAAATCAGCTAAAGTTTGATGAGTTTCAATTTCTTTAGTGAATTGAGATAAATAGCCGTATGGTTTGTATATTTTATAATAAATATAAGTCATTAAAACTTAAACATTGAATCTAAAATGCATGACATCTCCATCCTTAACCACATATTCTTTTCCTTCAACTCCCATTTTACCTGCTTCTTTTACGGCTGCCTCTGAACCATATTTTATAAACGAATCATAACCAATTACCTCTGCTCTAATAAAACCTTTCTCAAAGTCAGTGTGAATCACAGCTGCAGCTTGAGGTGCTTTTGTGCCTTTTGTGATCGTCCAGGCTCTTACTTCTTTCTCTCCAGCGGTAAAATATGTGATAAGATTTAATAAATTATAACTTGCAACAATTAGTCGATTTGCTCCAGGTTCAGAAAGTCCCATATCTTTAACAAATTCCATTTTTTCTTCGTATTCTTCTAGTTCTGCGATCTCTTCTTCGATAGCGGCACTAATCAAAATCGTTTCTGCCTTCTCATCTTTTATTAATTCTTTAAATTTGGCAGTATGTTCATTTCCATTTAAAGCCGAGCCTTCATCTACATTACAAACATAAAGTATTGGCTTTGCTGTCAATAAAGACATGTCGTTATAAATTTCTAATTCATCTTCTCCTAAAATTAATGTTCTTGCTGAAAAACCATTATTTAAATGATTAAAAATTTTATTGCCAATCTCCACATTTCTATTTGCCATTTTATCGCCACCTTTTGCAGCTTTTTTAAGTTTATCTACTTTCTTTTCGCAAGTTTCAATATCTTTCAAAACCAATTCTGTATCAATAATTTCTTTATCTCTTACTGGATCTACACTATTTTCAACATGAACGACATTGTCATTATCAAAACATCTCACCACGTGAATGATTGCATCAACTTCGCGGATGTTTGCCAAAAACTGATTTCCCAATCCTTCGCCTTTAGAAGCTCCCTTAATTAGGCCAGCAATGTCTACAATTTCAACTGTAGTCGGTTGGACTCTTTGGGGTTTTACCAATTCTTCTAACTTATCTAACCTCTTATCAGGGACTGTAATCATTCCAATATTAGGTTCTTTTGTTGCAAAAGGAAAATTTGCTGCCAAAGCTTTTGCTGAAGTAAGCGCATTGAACAAAGTCGATTTCCCTACGTTTGGGAGTCCTACAATACCACATTTTACTGCCATTCTTTTTTTTATTTTTTATTTTCGAGCTGCAAAGATATATTAATTTACTTTTGAGCATCAAAGAACTTTAAATGAATTTTTTAGCACATATTTTTTTATCCTGTGAAAACGACGATTTGTTATTGGGAAATTTCATGGCAGATTTTATTAAAAATAGCGAAGTCAAAGAATATTCAATTGCAATTCAAAGAGGCATAAAATTACATAGGAAGATAGATAGCTTTACTGATCATCATGAAATGGTAAGGCAAGGTAGTAGGAGGCTTATGGATGTGCATGGTAAATATTCGCCGGTTGTAATAGATATTTTGTATGACAATATATTAACAAAAAATTGGAGTAAATACCACTCCGATACATTGTTAAACTTTTCCAATAATGTATATGATTTGTTATTAAATCGTAAGGAAGAATTGCCATTAAAGTTGCAAAAAAGAGTGCCAAGAATGGTAGAAGACAATTTTCTTTTAAAATATGGGACAACAGAAGGATTACGATTTGCTTTAAAAAGCATGGATAAAAGAACGAAATTTCCCTCCAACTTTTCTTTAGCGATTCAACAATTGGAAGATGAATGGGAATTGTTTGATAATGAGTTTAATGTTTTTTTTCCTGAAGTTATTAAAATGTCAAAAGATTTTTGTGATTGTTAAATTGAAATATTTTTCGAAATAATTATTTTTTAACAAAATATCTTGAAATATGTTGGGCTAAATTGAATATTGACTATCCTTCAAAGTGAAAGGAAATAGTAAAAACTCTAGATAGCAATTTTTCTAGCACATTTGCTTCCTTAATTAGGTCATTATAAATTAACGTATTTCCTATTCCTTGAGAAATTTTAATTTCTGGTGAAAAAATAAAATAAGGGAAAAAAACTTGCATACCAAATCCACCTTCAACTTGAAAATCATGTGGAGATATTTTAACGATACTGTCTGCTTTTCTTGAATTTGAATTGTTTGCAATATCATAGGAATATTTAAGTCCAGCAATTACGAACATTCTTTTATCCTTATAGGGCAAGGACTTATATCTTACTAAAAATGGAGCTTCAAAAAATACTGACTCGAAACGTTTTTTATCCTCTGTTCCATCTGAGAATGAATTTTTGTACAATAAATTTCTTTCTGAAAATGCAAAACCAGGAGTAAATCTAAAATCAAAAAATTCCCCCATTTTAAGATTTGCTATCATATTGACATTCAATCCAGGTGTTAAACTAGACTCTGCAATAGCAATGCTGTCATTGAGAATAAATTTCTTAGAATGATTCAATTTGTATCCTGAGTAGTTGGTAGCTATTGTTATTCCAAAATAATATGGTTTCTTTTGGAATTCAAGATAATTATAATTGTTTTTACTAATGTATTGACCTTGTAGATTAAATACACTTATAGTAGCAATAAGGACTATAACTATTTTTTTGTACCAGTGTATATCGAACAAATTCCTAAACTTAAACTTCTCCATTTGCAATTTGCGTAACCGCATTTTTCTAATATAGATGTAAATGCATCATAATCAGGGAAAGCTTGAACTGATTCGTAAAGATAACTGTATGCCCGAGGGTCTTTTGACGTTATCCTGCCAATCAACGGTAAAATATACTTGAAATAAAAATTGAATAACTGTTTAAAAGGGAATATTCTAGGTTTTGAAAACTCCAAAACTACTAATTTACCGCCTTTTTTCAGCACTCTATTCATTTCTTCAAGTCCTTTCTCCAAATTTTGATAATTTCTGACTCCAAATGCAACGGTAATTGCGTCAAAGCTATTGTCTTTAAACTGTAAATTTTCAGAATCACCTTCTTGAAGCTCAATTAAACTGGATAATTGTTTTTTAATTAATTTTTTTTTGCCAATTTCCAGCATTTTAATTGCAATATCTACGCCAATTATTTTTTCGACATTAAGTCTTAATGCGGCTTCTATTGCAAGATCACCTGTTCCAGTTGCAACGTCTAAAATATGCTTCGGATCTAAGTCTTTTAGCTCATTTATTGCTTTTTTTCTCCAAATTGTATCAATTCTTAAAGTAAGCAAGCGATTTAAGAAATCATAGTATGGAGCAATCTTGTCAAACATTTTTGCAACTTGACTTTTCTTCTCCTCCTGAGATTCGTATGGTTTTACTTCTTTTTCCAATTTAATCTTATTTGTGGCAAATATAATTATGTTATTAAGACATTATTTATTAAAAATTGTTTTATCTAAAAAAAATATATGTAAAACCACATGATTTTCTTATATTTGCAGGCTTCTAAAATAAAAAAATAATTATTTATAAATGTCTGAAAATCAAAGAATTATTGATATCAACATAGAGGATGAAATGAAATCCGCATATATTGATTATTCAATGTCAGTTATTGTTGCTAGAGCTTTACCAGATGTAAGAGATGGTTTGAAACCTGTACATAGAAGGGTTTTGTTTGGTATGTCCGAGCTGGGAATTACTTACAATAAGTCACACAAAAAATCAGCAAGAATTGTTGGTGAAGTGCTTGGGAAATATCACCCTCATGGGGATTCCTCTGTATATGACACGATGGTGAGAATGGCTCAGGAATGGTCATTAAGATATCCATTAGTTGATGGCCAAGGAAACTTTGGCTCAATGGATGGGGATAGCCCGGCGGCGATGAGGTATACTGAAGCAAGACTTTCTAGGATAAGTGAAGAATTGTTATCTGATCTTAAAAAAGACACAGTGGATTTCAGATTGAATTTTGATGATACTTTAGAGGAGCCGACAGTATTGCCTACCACAATGCCTAATCTTCTTGTAAATGGAGCTTCTGGAATTGCTGTTGGAATGGCTACCAACATGATGCCTCACAATTTGTCTGAAGTGATTGATGGTATTGTTGCGACTATTGAAGATCCTGACATCACAATTGATGGTTTAATGGAGCACATTAAGGCTCCAGATTTTCCTACCGGTGGAATTATCTATGGAATGGAGGGTGTTAAAGAAGCTTTTGAGACTGGAAGAGGGAAAATAGTATTAAGAGGGAAAGCAGAAATCGAATCAAAAGAGAATGGCAAAGAAACCATAATTATTAATGAAATTCCTTACCAAGTTAACAAGGCAAATCTTATCATAAAGATGGCCGAATTGGTTAACGATGGGAAAATTGAAGGCGTAAGCGATATTCGAGATGAATCTGATAGGAATGGACTAAGAATTGTCATTGAAGTTAAAAGAGATGCAATGGCAAGTGTTATATTGAGCCAATTGTATAAATATTCTCCGTTACAAACATCTTTTGGAGTTAACAATGTTGCATTGGTTAATGGAAGACCTAGAATTCTGAATTTAAAACAGCTTATTGTTGAATTTATTAAATTTAGAATTGAGGTAATTGTAAGAAGAACTCAATTTGATTTAAAAAAGGCAGAGGAAAGAGCACATATTTTAGAAGGACTTATTAAAGCTATTGACAATATAGATTTAGTAATAAAATTGATCAGAAGCTCGAAAACTGTAGAAGACGCAAAAGCTGCCTTGATTGAGGCTTTAGATCTCTCTGAAATTCAAACAAAAGCAATTCTGGAAATGAGACTTCAGAAGTTGGTGAGTTTGGAAATGAACAAGATCAAAGAAGAGTATGAAGAGTTGATGAAGAAAATCGAGTACTACAAATCTGTATTGGCAAGTATTGATCTTCAAAAAGAAATTGCAAAAGAAGAATTGTTAGCTGTAAAAGAGAAGTTTGGAGATGAAAGGCGTACAGAAATTTCATTTTCAGAAGGAGAAATTAGCATCGAAGATATGATTTCAAATGAGGAAGTGATTATAACAATTTCTCATTTAGGATATATTAAAAGAACAAAGACTTCCGAATACAAAACTCAAGAAAGAGGAGGGGTAGGTGCAAGAGGCAGTAGAACAAGAGACGAAGATTTTATAGAACATATGTTTGTTGCAACCAATCATAATTATTTGCTATTGTTTACTGAACAAGGCAGATGTCATTGGTTAAGAGTATATCAAATTCCTGAAGTTGGTAAAGGTTCCTTGGGAAGGGCAATTCAAAATATTATTGCAATTCCAAAAGAGGATAACGTCAAAGCTTATATTAAAATTGAAGATTTAACAAATGAAGAATTTATAAATAATAATTATATTGTATTTGGTACTCAAAAAGGTATAATTAAGAAAACGCTTGTGGAGGCATTTTCTAGACCAAGAACCAATGGTATTAATGCAATTACAATTAATGACGGAGACATGCTTATAGAAGCAAAATTATCAAATGGAAACAATGAAATAATTTTGGCAAATAGAAATGGGCGAGCAATTAGGTTTCCTGAAGGAAAAGTAAGAGCAATGGGAAGGTCTGCAGCAGGTGTGCGAGGAATGAAATTAGATGATGCGAAAGATAGAGTTGTAGGTATGGTTATAGCCGATCCTACAAATTTTGAAGAAAGTGTTTTTGTGATTTCAGAAAATGGAAATGGCAAACGATCTTCAATTGAAGATTATAGAATTACCAATAGGGGAGGAAAAGGGGTGAAAACCATGCAGATAAATGAAAAAACTGGTAAAGTTATTGCCATTAAAATTGTAACTGATGAAAATGATATTATGATTTCAAATAAATCAGGAATTGTAATTAGAATTAAAGGATCAGGATTGAGAGTGATGGGAAGGGCAACCCAAGGTGTGAAAGTGATAAAACTTATTAAAGGAGATACGATTTCTGACATTGCAATTATACCACCAGCTGATGAAACCAGTGAAGAGGAATAAATTTAACATTAGAATAGGATTATCTTAACATATATTATAGATACTTATGAATTTTTTTTCGTCTATAAGATAGATAGTTTTATTTTTACATTAAAAAATTTTAGAAATTTAAAAGAACATTACAGAAATGAAAAAATTCTTATTATTACTAGTCGCGGTTTTTTTCGTAGGATCTTTCGCAATGGCACAAGACGGAAAGAAAGCATTTAAACAAGCTAACAGACTTCTAGGAACTTACAATTTAGATCCGGGATCAAATGCTGATAAATTGGTGGAAGCCAAAGATTTAATAGATGAAGCATTAGAAGATGCTGAAATTGCAGCAATGTTTAAAGCTTGGATCTTAAAGGGCAAAATTTATAATGAACTCATTGGGACTGAATTAACTTTAAAAATTATTGACCCTGCACATGAAATTGTAGATATTGAAAATGGTGAAATTGCTTTAGATGCACTTATGAAAGCCAATGAATTGGCTGTAAAATCTTTTGAAAAAAGAGATGTTATCCAAAATTTGAGAGTTTCTGCAGGTCATTTATCTAATTGTGCTATTACGTCATTTTCAGACAAAGCTTACGAAGCTGCCTTCAAAAATTTTGTTTTAGGCCTTGACCTTAATGATTTTTTTATTGAAGTGGGAGAAGAACCAAGTTTTTCGGATACAGCAAGCTTAGGTGAGCAAGTATTTTACACTGCAGTAAGTGGTTATTATGCCCAAGATTATGAAGGTGTAGCTCCTATTTTTGAACGAGCATTAGCAGGTGATTCCCCCGATCCATTTATTTATGAAGGATATTATAATGTTCTCAAAGAAAGTAACATGGAAAAAGCATTAGAAATATTGAATGAAGGAAGAGCAAAATATCCAAATGAAACTGCTTTGTTGTATGCTGAAATTAACCATATGGTTGCTGAAGGTCAATTGGAAGCTTTGATCATTAAATTAAAAGATGCAGTAGAAAAAGATCCTGAAAACATTTCAGTTTACACTACATTAGGAGCTGTATATGATAATTTATCTACCAAAGCAAAAGCAGATGGAGAAACTGAAAAAGCTGGCGATTATTTTAATAATTCTATGAGTTGGTTTGAACAAGCTTTAGCGAAAGATGAAAATAATTTTGATGCTCTATACAGTTTAGGTGCATTATTCTACAATAAAGCAGCAACTTATACTGAAGCTTTAAATGAGCTTGCTAATGATTTCTCAGTTGCAGGTAATAAAAAGTATGATGCATTGAAATTAGAAATGGATGCATTATTTGAAAAAGCTTTTCCTTATTTTCAAAAAGCTGAAGCCATTAATGATAAAGATATGAATACATTGTTGGCAATAAAAGAAATTTATGCAAGAAAAGGTGAGTTAGAAAAATCCAACGAATACAAAGAAAGAATTGAAGCATTGAACAATTAATAGTTTATAAAGAATTATTTATTTAGAAAAGCTTGTCTAACTTTAGGCAAGCTTTTTTTTTATGAATAAAATAGAAACCATAATATTTGACTTAGGAGGAGTCTTGATCGATTGGAATCCTAGATATCTTTATCGCAATGTCTTTGATGATCAAGAAGAAATGGAATATTTTCTTGAACATGTCTGTTCTGGTGAGTGGAATGGTGAACAAGATAGAGGTAGATCTTTTGAAGAGGCTATATTAATAAAACAGAAAGAATTCCCTCATTATAACAATGAAATAGAATTGTTCTTTTCTAATTGGCATGAAATGATTTCAGGATGTATCCAGGGGTCAGTAGATATTCTTGATAAACTATATTCTCAAAGGAAATTAAGATTATATGCTTTAACCAATTGGTCGCACCAAACTTTTCCTTATGCCCTTGAAAATTTTGAATTCCTAAAAAGATTTGAAGGTATTTTAGTGAGTGGAAAGGAAAATTTAATAAAACCTAATCCAGCCATTTATCATCTTTTGTTAAGTAGGTTTGACATAATACCTGAAAGAGCCATATTTATTGATGACTCATTGAAAAATATTGAAGCAGCCAATAAAGTAGGATTGCACGGATTGCATTTTTCAGACTCGTTAAATTTGAAAAAGCAACTTTATGAATATGGCATTAATGTGTAAAAGTTAAAACACTTTTTAATGTTATTTTGTATTTAGTTCGGATGAAATCAACTAATTATAAATTTACTTTTTGCTAAATTTAAGCTGGAAATAAAAAAAGTATTGCTTTATAAATGATAAGGTTAGCCAAGCTTGTTAGTGGAAAGAATAAATCTGTTGTTTTTGAGCTAACCCTTAGTCTAATT
>JAHEAQ010000038.1:9705-25600 GCA_024642705.1 Bacteroidota bacterium
TACTTTTTGCTAAATTTAAGCTGGAAATAAAAAAAGTATTGCTTTATAAATGATAAGGTTAGCCAAGCTTGTTAGTGGAAAGAATAAATCTGTTGTTTTTGAGCTAACCCTTAGTCTAATTCAATTTATTCAAGGTCTTCGGCTCAATTCAAACTGAAAAAGGTCCCGAAAATCTCAAACTGCATTTGGATTTCCATGACCTTTTTCTTTTTATAACCTTTCAGGTTTCGAAATTGATTCTTAAGTGACCGCGGAAGGATTCGAACCCTCAACCCTCAGAGCCGAAATCTGATATTCTATCCAGTTGAACTACGCAGCCAATTTTCTTCCCACAAAAATATACTAAAAGATGAATAATTAAGAAAAATCTATCGAATATTCAAAATTAGAATTGTTTTATAACTTTAAACTTTCAATTCTTAAATATGCTTAAACCAGACAAACAAGTTTTAATAGATATTGTGACTGTTAAAATGCCTTTTGGAAAATACCAAGACTGGCTAATTTGTGATCTTCCTATCTATTATTTAGAATGGTTCAAAAAAAAGGAATTCCCAAAAAATAAAATTGGTTACCTGATGGAAAATGTTTATGAAATTAAAATTAATGGCATGGAACCACTTTTAAAAGAAATAAAAATTAAGTTGAGGAACCGATATTAATTTGAGCGCATCCAATCTAGGTAGTATATTTTTTTAATATTCAGTTTAGTATATATATTTAGAATACCTTTCATTGCTTATGTTTTTATTAAATTACGGCATGAAAAATTATATGCTTATTTTTATAGCCTTATTTATTTCAATCTCTTGCAATACAAAGAGTCAAGAAATTAAAAAACCAAATATCATTCTAATTTTATCAGATGATCAAGGGTGGGGTGATTTAAGCAGCAATGGCAATAAAAATTTGAACACTCCTAATATTGATCATCTGGCGAATGAAGGAGTGACTTTTGATCATTTTTATGTGCAGGCTGTTTGCTCTCCAACAAGAGCTGAGATTTTGACAGGAAGATATCACGTTCGAGCGGGAGTGTATTCTACTTCGCAAGGGGGTGAAAGAATTGATTTGGATGAAACCACCATAGCTGAAGTTTTCAAAGCTGCTGGATATTCAACTGCAGCATATGGCAAATGGCACAGTGGAATGCAACCTCCATATCATCCTAATGCAAGGGGATTTGAGGATTATTATGGTTTTTGTTCAGGACATTGGGGGAATTATTTTGATCCTATGTTAGAACACAATGGAGAAATAGTGAAAGGGAATGGTTTCTTAACGGACGATTTGACCTCCCATGGATTGAATTTTATAGAAACTCATAAGGATAAACCATTTTTTTTGTATTTACCTTATAATACACCTCACAGTCCTATGCAAGTGCCAGATGAATATTGGAATAGGTTCAAGGACAAAGAGCTAAAAATGTATAATCGGGATCCAGAAAAGGAAGATACTTTGTTTACAAAAGCAGCACTTGCAATGGTGGAGAATATAGATTGGAATGTTGGTAGAGTGACAGAAAAAATCAAAGAATTAGGATTAGATGAGAACACTATTATTATTTATTTATCTGATAATGGACCAAATAGTGTTCGCTGGAATGGAGGTATGAAAGGAAAAAAAGGTTCAACTGATGAAGGCGGAGTTAGGTCTCCGATGATAATTAAATGGAAAGGTAAATTTGAAGAAGGCAAAAATATCCAAGAGATTGCTGGAGCAATTGATTTTTTGCCTACGTTAACTGATTTAGCACAAATTGATAATACATCAGAAAAAGAAATGGACGGCGTTAGTCTAGCACCTTTATTATTAGGAAATAATTCAATATGGGAAGAAAGATTAATATTTAATTATTGGAATGAACAAACATCTGTCCGAAGCCAAAAATTTAGGCTTGACAATGAAGGAAATTTATTTAACATGGAGTCAGATCCAGGGCAGGAATTAATTGTAAATGATAAGTTTTCTGAAGAAGCTATAAAACTTCAAAACGCCCGATTAAATTGGATTAAAAAAGTCAGGTCTGAATTGATTATCGATGAGGAGAGACCAATTACAATTGGCCATCCTGATTATGTTTATAACCAAATCCCTGCGCGGGATGGAAAAGCAACGGGAAGTATTCAAAGGTCCAATAGGCATCCTAACTGCACATTTTTTACAAACTGGGTTAATGTGGAAGACGAAATTTATTGGGATGCAGAGGTATTAGAAGATGGAGATTTTGACGTGGAAATATATTATACTTGTAAGCAAGGAGATGAAGGTTCAAGCTTTTTGCTTTCTTTTGGAAATAATATATTAGAATCGAAGATTAAAAATGCTCACGATCCTGCCTTAAAAGGTGCATCTGAAGATCGGTATCCAAGGCAAGAATCATATGTTAAAGATTTCAAAAGCTTAAACATGGGGACTATACATCTAGAAAAAGGGCGGAATAAATTAACTCTAAAAGCGATTGATATTATAGGATCCCAATTGATGGACTTTAGGTTATTAATGCTAAAAAGAAAAGTTTGAGTTTTGTTAAGACAACATATTCCATTTTATCTATTTTTATTGAATTCAATTGTTTTGGCAATAGTTTTCGGTGAAATTTTATTAATTTCTTTGTTAAAACCTAATAAACATTATGAAACATCTTCTTCGTATATTTTATTAGGAGTATTGGTTTTGGCATTTATTGGACTTTATTTTGGAGTGAAATTTCATGAAAGGACAAATGGAGTTGCCCAAAAGAGAAATTTTGTTTCAATCGTAGGAAACTCAATTTTTACTCTATTGGTTTTCTTGTTGCTTTTGTTTGGAGCATTGATTGTATAGAATTAGAAAAGCATAAAGAATAATAAATTCTCTATGCTTTTAAATGTTTGTCTCAATTATAGAATTAGATATTAGCTGCCAACCAATCACCTACTTCACTAGTTTTAAAAGATTTTGCACCTTCAGATAAATCTTCTGTGACTACACCTTTTTCCAATGATTTGTTAACCACATTTTTAATGGCATTAGCCTCCTCATTTAAGCCAAACCCATCGAACATCATAGCTGCAGATAATACTGTGGCTAATGGATTTGCAATATCTTTGCCTGCTGCTTGAGGATATGATCCATGGATTGGTTCATATAATGCGATAGATTCTCCTACTGAAGCTGATGGCATTAAACCCATAGATCCTGAAATAACTGAAGCTTCATCTGTTAATATATCGCCAAAAAGATTTTCTGTAATTAATACATCGTATGAATTTGGCCATTGAACCAAACGCATGGCAACTGCATCTACAAATTCATAAGAAACTTCTACTTCTGGGTAATCTTTTTCCATTCTTTGAACAGTTTCGCGCCATAGTCTAGAAGTTTCTAGTACATTTGCTTTGTCTACGCAACAAAGTTTTTTTGATCTTGTCATAGCCAATTCAAATCCTTTTTTTGCCAACCGTACAACTTCACTTCTTGTATAAGTGCATGTGTCAAATGCAGTTTCACCTTCATCCTTACGTCCTCTTTCACCAAAATAAATTCCACCTGTTAGTTCTCTAAGAAAAACAAGATCGGTACCTTCTATTCTTTCTCTTTTCAATGGTGATTTATCAATCAATGATGGAAAAGTGAAAGTAGGCCGAACATTGGCAAATAATCCCAATTTCTTTCTCATTTTTAATAAACCCTGTTCAGGTCTCACTTTAGCAGATGGGTCATTATCAAAACGCGGATGGCCTATTGCACCAAATAAAACTGCGTCAGAAGATACACATATTTCGTGTGTTTCATCTGGATATGGTTCTCCCACTGCATCAATCGCTGCAGCACCAGTCAATGCAGGTCTCCAGGAAATTTCATGATTGTATTTGTTGCAAATTGCATTACAAACTTTTACTGCTTGATCAATAACTTCAGGACCAATGCCATCACCAGCAAGAAGTGCGATATTCATTTTCATCTTTATTCTTATTTATATTATGTTCAACATTTTTTCAGTTGCTTTAATAGCAGATACCGTTTGATCAGAATCTAATCCTCTTGTTATAAACTCTTTATCCATATTTTTCCAAGTAATGATAGTTTCGCATAATGCATCAGAATTACTGCCCGGAGGAATTCTCACTGCATAATCGACTAGATTTGGTAATTGAATCTTCTTAGAATTATAGATTTTTCGGAGGGCATTGATGAATGCATCATATTGACCATCTCCTTGAGCATGTTCTTCATACAATACGCCATTGATTTCAATAGATACAGTTGTCGACGGCTTTAAACCTTTAGAATGGGTTAAAACATAAGATTTAATAATTACTTTTTTAATATAATTATTGCTGTCTAAAACATCTGAAATGATGAATGGAAGATCTTCTTTGGTAACTATTTCTTTCTTATCTCCTAATTCTATAATTCTTTGAGTTACCTTTTTTAATTCCAAATCATTCAAGCTCAATCCCAATTCTTGGAGATTTTTTTTAATATTTGCTTTTCCTGATGTTTTGCCTAAAGCGTATTTTCTTTTTCTCCCAAATCTTTCAGGCAATAAATCATTGAAGTATAAGTTCTTTTTACTATCTCCATCAGCATGTATTCCAGCAGTTTGAGTAAAAACATTGTCCCCAACTATTGGCTTGTTTGCAGGAATGCTAAAACCAGTAAAGGTAGACACCAATTTACTTACCTTATAAAGGGCAGATTCTTTAATTGAAATTTTTATTTCGGGCATGAAATCATTAATGACTGCAACGACACTTGCCATAGGTGCATTTCCAGCTCTTTCACCCATGCCATTTACTGTTAAATGTAATCCATGGCAGCCTGCTTTTACTGCCTCCATAGCATTTGCAACACTCAGATCATAATCATTGTGCCCATGAAAATCAAAATGGATATTGGGATATTTTTTGGTAATTGTGGATATAAACTGAAAGGTCTCGTAGTGCGTTAAAACACCAAGGGTGTCAGGTAATAATATCCTTTTTACATTTTCTTTAGTAATAAAATCTAAATATTGGAAAACATATTCTGGCGAATTACGCATGCCGTTACTCCAATCTTCCAAATAAACATTAGTTTTAATTCCTTTTTCTTCAGCTAATTTTATGGATTCTGAAATTTCAGAAAAATGCTGTTGCGGTGTTTTTTTAAGCTGGTGTGTCAAATGATTCAATGAGCCTTTAGTAAGCAGATTTTGTACTTTCACGCCTGCCTTTTCCATCCAATTCAAAGATAGACCATTATCCACAAAAGATAATACTTCAACTCTATCAATAAAACCATTATTAGAAGCCCATTCAGTGATTTGTTTGACTGCACTTAGTTCTCCATCTGAAACACGAGCGGAAGCTACTTCAATTCTATCAACCTTTAATTCTTCCAGCAAAAGTTTTGCAAGAGTCAATTTTTCAGAAACCGAAAAGGACACACCAGATGTTTGTTCGCCATCCCGGAGTGTGGTGTCCATAATTTCTAATTTTCTTCTAACCATAATTTACCACTTTTGAAAGCATTAAAGAACTGGGAGATGGTTAAAGTGGCATCGATTTTGCAAAATTTTGTATTTCGCTTTTTATATTACTTAAATAGTCAATGTCATCGAAGCCATTAAGCATATTGTCTTTCTTGTAACCATTGATTTCAAATGATTCAGATTTACCTGTTGCACTGATTTTGACAGTTTGTGCTTTAAGATCAATTTCGAAAATTGCGTTTGGATTTTTTTCTATTTCTTCAAAAATTTCATTCAAAAATTCAGGGCTGACTTGAACTGGGAGTACACCAATATTCAAACAATTGCCTCTAAAAATATCAGCAAAAAAACTTGAGATGACGCATCGGAATCCATAATCATATATTGCCCAAGCTGCATGCTCTCTAGATGAGCCAGAACCAAAGTTCTTGCCGCCAACTAATATTTTACCTGAATACGTCGAATTGTTTAGAACAAAATCTTTTTTAGGAGAATCATCGCTGTTATATCGCCAATCTCTAAATAAATTATCTCCAAAACCTACTCTTTCCGTTGCTTTTAAAAACCTTGCTGGAATAATTTGATCAGTATCCACATTTTCGATTGGTAAAGGAACTGCAGTGCTTTTCAAAAGCTCAAATTTATCGTATGCCATAGTTATTTTATGTTCTTTATGTTTTTTTAATTATAGCGACTAGTTTTTCGCCATTAATGTTCTCGGATCGGTAACACAACCAGTTACTGCAGCTGCGGCAGCAAGAAGCGGACTTGCCAATAATGTTCTTGAACCTGGACCTTGCCTTCCTTCAAAATTTCTATTTGAAGTACTAACAGCATACTTGCCAGCTGGAACTTTATCGTCATTCATTGCTAAGCATGCGGAACATCCTGGCTCTCTCAATTCAAATCCTGCCTCAGTAAGAATATCTAATATTCCTTCTTCTTTGATTGCTTTTTCAACTTTATGAGATCCTGGTACCAGCCAAGCTGTTATATTATCTGCCTTTTTTCTTCCTTTTACAATAGAAGCGAATGCCCTAAAATCCTCAATTCTGCCATTTGTACAAGAGCCAATAAACACAAAGTCAACTGGCTTTCCTAACATTGCCTCTCCCTCATGAAAATCCATATAATCCAAAGATTTTTTGTAAGAAGCGGCTCCTGATAACTTTTTATCTGAAACAGGAATATTTTTTGAAACACCCAAGCCCATTCCCGGATTGGTGCCGTAAGTAATCATAGGTTCAATTTCAGAAGCTTCGAAAGTAAGCTCTTTGTCAAAAACTGCATCAGGGTCAGTTTTTAAAGATTCCCAATATTTCATAGCTTTATCCCAACCGGCTCCGCTTGGAGTAAATTCCCGGCCTTTAACATATTCAAATGTTTTTTCATCTGGTGCAATCATTCCTCCTCGCGCTCCCATTTCAATGCTTAAATTGCATACGGTCATTCTACCTTCCATACTCATTTGTTCAAAAGTTTGGCCAGCATACTCTACAAAATATCCTGTTGCGCCAGAAGTTGAAAGCTTAGAAATGATAAACAATGCGACATCTTTTGGTGTAACTCCAAATTCTAATTTACCGTTTATATTAATCCTCATTTTTTTTGGCTTTGGCTGCATGATGCATTGCGTTGCCAGAACCATTTCAACTTCTGAAGTACCAATACCAAAAGCAATTGCTCCAAAAGCACCATGAGTAGAGGTGTGCGAATCGCCACAAACAATTGTTGCGCCCGGTTGAGTAATTCCGTATTCAGGACCTACCACATGCACAATCCCATTTTTTTCATGACCCAATCCCCAATGAATAATCCCATGTTCGGCAGCATTGGATTCCAAGGCTTTCAATTGATTGGCAGATAATGGATCTTGCACAGGTAAATGTTGATTAATAGTCGGAGTGTTATGATCTGCAGTCGCAAAAGTTCTATTTGGATAGAGTACACCTGTATTTCTGTTTTTAAGACCTAAAAAAGCAACAGGACTAGTCACTTCATGAACCAAATGCCTATCAATAAAAAGAACATCAGGTCCGTCATCTAATTTTCTCACAACATGCGAATCCCATACTTTATCAAATAGTGTTTTACCCATTTTCTGAATTATTATTTATTCTTAAACTAACAAAATCGTTAATATTTTATAAATATGTTAACGTTTTCCTATAAAGCATGCAAATTTAAAAAATATACGAGAAAATTGTACAAAAGAACGAATGGTTCTTGTTTTAAGATCAATAATTATAAAGAAATAAGTTTTTTGTGCATCAATTATGATTCATTTTAGCCATTATGTCTCAAAATATAAAAATTATTGATTCAAAATCTGAAGTATTTTTTCAGAAATGAATTAAATAAAAACTATTTGTATCTTTCTATTTCAAGATATCAATCAATATTTATTAAATCTATTTTCATATGAAACGCAATATATTGTATTTTTCTATTTTCTATTTTTTTTTAAATTTCACTTTAATTTCTCAACCGACTATTGATCAAATGTTATCTGTTCCTTTTCCTTCTGGAATGACAGCTAGCTCTGATGGGAATTTAATTGCATGGGTTTTTAATAATCAAGGGGAGAATAATATTTTTATTGCAACAGGGCAGAATTTTGCCCAGGTTTCTAAATTGACAAATTACGCAGGAGATAATGGCGTTGGTATAAATTCCTTGTCTTTTACTGACGACAACCAATGGTTAGTGTATGTTAGGGGGAATAGCAAAAATAAAAACGGTCAAGCTGCCAATCCGGCGCAACTTCAGGAAGATACTCAGAATGCACTTTATGTGATAAATATTCAAAAAAAGATATCGAGAAAAATTTCAGAGGGTGATTCTCCAAAAATTTCTCCCGACGGAAAAACTGTTGCTTTTATTAATAGTGGACAGATCTGGACAGCTTCAATTCAAGATTCTATAGTGAAGCCAAAAATGCTTTTTTCATCGCGAGGAGGCCAAACTTCAATAAAATGGAATCCTGACGGAAGCAAGATTGCTTTTGTAAGCAGGAGAGGGGATCATTCCTTCATTGGGATTTATGATTTAATTAAAAAGATGGTGATTTATAATGATCCATCGGTAGATTTTGATTCAGAACCAAATTGGAATTCTAAAGGAACCCAAATTGCATATATTAGGGAACCCAATAAGAAAAATGTTATCCCATTTACTCCTCAAAGGGAAGGCCATCCATGGTCCATTCGATTAATGGATATAGAAACAGGTCAATCGCATGAAATATGGAAAGCAGATGAAGGTCCTGGATCAGTCTTGTTTAATTCGTTTCCAAGCGGTGATTTACTCAGATGGGCAAATGATAATCTATTGATTTTTCCTTGGGAAAAAGATGGATGGGTCCATTTATACATTCATGAAATAGATTCCAAAAAGACAAATGTATTGACGACGGGAAAAGGAATTGTAGAAGATTACACCATTTCAAAAGATGGTTCTAGAATCCTTTATACGACTAATATTGGAGATGTCTACAAAAGGCATGTTTGGAGCATGAATTTGAAAACACGGGATGCCATAGTAATAAGTCCTATTGAGAATATTCAATGGAATCCTTTAATTACGAGTCAAGGCATTGCCCTACTGCATTCCTCTTTTAAAAAACCTGCATGGCCAGGTCTTTTAAAGAACAACGAAGTAATGGATATTGCTTCAAATTATTTTCCAAGTGTTGATTTTTCTTCGCTTCAAACTCCGGAAGTCGTCGAACTTACTGCTTCAGATGGCATGAAGTCATATGGGACGTTATTTTACCCTTCCAATTACGATCCTAATGTCACACATCCAGCAGTTATCTTTCTCCATGGAGGAAGCAGAAGACAAATGTTGCAAGGATTTCATTATAGTAATTATTACAGCAATGCATATGCATTAAATCAATACTTCGCTAGCCAAGGATACGTAGTTTTGGCGTTAAATTATAGAAGTGGAATTGGGTATGGTTTAGATTTTAGGGAAGCTGAAAAATATGGTGTTACTGGGGGGAGTGAAGTCTTAGACCTATTCAGTGCCGGAGAATATTTAAAAAATAGGAAAGATGTAGATGGTAGTAAAATTGGACTTTGGGGTGGGAGTTATGGAGGCTATTTAACTGCACATGGACTTGCTCGGCGAGGCGATTTATTTGCAGTCGGTGTCGATATTCATGGGGTCCATAATTGGAATACAGAACTACCAACGTTTGCTCCTTGGTATGATCCTTTAAATTTTCCTAAAGAAGCTAAACTTGCTTATGAATCTTCTCCAGAATTTTATTTGGATGGATGGAAGAATCCCGTCCTATTGATACATGGAGATGACGATAGAAATGTACCTTTTGGTGAGACAGTCTATTTGACTGAAAAGTTGAGGGATAGGGGAGTTTATTTTGAGCAAATTGTATTCCCAGATGAAGTGCA
This sequence comes from Bacteroidota bacterium, assembly GCA_024642705.1. Lineage (GTDB taxonomy): Bacteria > Bacteroidota > Bacteroidia > Chitinophagales > Saprospiraceae > Portibacter. The sequence goes on from JAHEAQ010000038.1 coordinate 19,585, forward strand.
TTCATTTCTGTTGCATAAAAATTGGGTTAATGCGCAGAAAGCTACATTTGAATTTATAAATAGATATTTGGGAGAAAAAAATAAATGATTTCGAATGATGGAATTTTAATTTCATCGTTTTTATAGTTTTTCGACTCAATTGTTATTAATTATCCTTTCATTTGAAATTCAATTTTCTGTCCTAAGCTTCATTTGGTTTTTAAGGAAGTCATTTCAAATCCCTTTTTTGATTGTATTTACAGCAATCCATATAATTGAAATTATCTAAACATTGTGCTTTAGGTAACTATACCTTCTTTTTTGCAAACGAAAATTAATTTTTTTAACCTCAAAAACCGAAATGATACAAATGAGTTAAACCATGCGACATTTGTAATAATTTGATATTTAGACATTTAGCATTTTTGAATTATTAAATAACTAAATATTAAATAAAATGAAACGGATTTTAAAAATCGCAGGTAAATTTTTTTTAGGCTTAATAATTCTTTTATTAATCTTTGCTGCATTTGTTCAATTTTCGCCCAAAAAGATATATAGTGTTAATTCACCAGATTTAAAAGTAATTCCTGACAGTATTAAAATAGAAGAGGGTGCAAGAATCGCTTCCATGCTCTGTGCTTCTTGCCATCGATCTTCAGATGGAAAATTGGGTGGAGCATTAATGGAAGATGGCATGTTTGGGGTTATTTATTCTGCAAATATTACACAAGATCCGACATATGGAATTGCAAACTACACGGATGGGGAACTTGCTTATTTGTTAAGAACTGGAATTAACAGAAAAGGAGAATATACTCCTCCATGGATGGCAAAATTACCGAACTTGTCAGACGATGATATTGAAAGTATTATTTCATTTTTGAGGTCAGATAACAGCATGGTTCAGCCTTCAGACAACAATCCTCCACTTCCAGAATATACTTTTTTGACAAAGATGTTGCTAAAATTAGGAATGTTCGGCCCATTACCATACCCCGAAAAGCCAATTATTGCTCCTGATACCAATGATATGGTTGCATTTGGTAAATATATATCAACAGCAAAATTTGATTGTTACAGTTGCCATAGTTTGGATTTTACTAAAGTTGATGCAATGATTCCTGAAAAATCTGTGGGTTTTTTTGGAGGTGGTAACCCAGTTGAGGCTTCAATAGTAGATGAAAATGGGAATATTATCTTATCGGCAAATCTAACAATGGACAAAGAAACGGGATTAGGTGATTGGACAGAAGATCAATTTCTTAAGGCAGTAAAACAAGGAGTCGGACCAAATAATAGACCAATCAGGAATCCAATGGTGCCATTTACAGCATTAACTGATCATGAAGTGAAATCAGTTTGGGCTTATTTGCAAACCATTCCAGTGATAAAAAACGAAAAACTTGTGGATAGATTGAAATAAAATACTTCAGATTAATGCTTTTTTAGTTAAACAAAAATGGACTGTTGAATGCTAATAGTATTCAACAGTTTTTTTTTATTATTTTTGGTTGAAACAAACTCAATTGGTCAATTATGACCTTATCACGTAATTTACTTGTTTGGACTTACATTTTGATTGTGATTCCTTTATTTAGCCAAAATGATAGTTTAGAACTTCTTTTGCCCTCCCTTTCTAATGACACAAGCAAAGTTAAAGTGCTCCAAGAAATTGCTTATTCATATTTGTATTCCGACCATGAAAAATGCATTGAATATATTGAAGAATTAAAAAGTCTTTCTAAAAGTTTGGATTTCGGAAAAGGGGAGCGGTATGGAAATTATTTATTAGGGACAGTTAAACATTTTTCTGGCAAAGATGAAGAAGCTTTGGACATTATTAATTCGACAATTAGTTCATGTATTGAAGCCAATGATGAAGAAAATCTTGCAAAAGCATATAATGTTTTGGTTTTTATTTATCAAGATAAATTTGAATTAAACGCCGCATTAGAAGTCGGTCAGAAGTCCCTTGAATTATGTAAAAAAATAGGGAATAAAACTAGAGAAGGTACCGCCTATCATACCATAGCTTCAATATATTCATTAATGTATGAGTATGACACTGCCAATGAATATTTGAAAAAGGCTTTGAATGTATTTGAAGAAACTGGAGATAAATATAGATTGGGAGTTGTTCTTCAAGGTTTAGCTACAACTTCTTCTGGCCAAGAATCTATTAATTATGCTAAAAAAGGATTGGAATTACTTGTAAATACAAATGATTTCCAAGGTCAAGGAATGTGTTATTGGTCAATTGGCGATGCGCACGCTAAATTGCAAAATTATGAATTAGCATTAGAAAATTATGAAAGGGCTCTGCAATTATTCATTGACGTTGATTTTGCAGAAGGTATTGCTCATAATCAATCTAATGTTGGTTTAATGTTAACATATCTTGGAAAATATAATGAAGCATATCCTTTTCTTGTCAATTCATCCAAAATCATTAAAGAAGCAGATGTTGTTGACATTTATAAAGTAAATTATAAGGGATTTGCCCAATATTATGCAGGAGTTAATCAACCGCAAAAAGTAATCTTATATATGGATAGTCTTACAACTATTCTAGATTCAATATATAGTATTGAAAGATCTAAATCACTAATCATTTCAGAAAACAACTTAAAAACCAGAGAAAAAGAGGTCCAAATTACAGAACAAGCATTGAAAATTGAAAAGCAAAAGAATACTAGAAATATTATCATTATATCATCCATTTTTCTAGTTCTTTTTCTGATTGGACTTGTGATGAGTATTAAAAATAAGCAAAAAAGAGAGCAAAAGGAAGCAAATGCAGCGTTAGACTTAGAAAGGGCAAAAGCTGAGCAATTGAGAGAAATAGATCAATTAAAATCCAACTTCTTTGCGAATATTTCGCATGAATTTAGAACCCCTTTAACATTGATTATTGGACCAATTGATCAATTAATTAAAGGTAGTTTTCAAGGCAATCCAAATAAATTATTTGAAATCATTAAGAGGAATGGTCAGAGATTACTTTCTTTAATTAATCAATTATTGGAATTGAGTAAATTAGAAAATAATAAAATTGAGCTTCAAAACAAGAGTGGTGATTTTAATAAATTTTCCAGACAATTGGCAAATTCAATTGAAAGTTGGGCGGATCAAAAACAAATCAGTTATGATATAACCATCCCTGAAGGCGAATTATTTTTGGAATTTGACAAGGATATTATTGAAAAGATTATAATAAATATCTTATCCAATGCTATGAAATTTACAGATGTTGGAGGAGAAGTCAAGCTCTTAATTAGGAATGAATGGCATTCTGATAATTGTATGGTAAATATTACTATTGAAGATAATGGAATTGGAATCTCAGAAGAAGCTCAGGAACATATTTTTGAGCGTTTCTATCAAAGTCAAACCAGTAATTACACATTTGGAAGTTCGGGAATCGGGTTGGCATTAACGAAAGAGTTGGTTAATCTTTATGAAGGGGATATTCAAATTCAAAGCGTCGAAGGGAAAGGTACAAAATGTTCGATTCTATTGAAATTGAAAAAAGGTAAAAATTTTGAAGAATCAATAAGTGCTGAATTGCCTATCAATAGAGGACTTGAATATACGGATAATGTAATTAGCAATTCCGTAGAAGCAGAAAAAGACGAAAATTTGCCTCTTGTTCTTATTGTGGAAGATAATAAGGATGTTCGTGAATATATAAAAGATAATATAAGTAAGAATTATAGAACACTAGAAGCATGCCAAGGCCAAGAAGGATATGATTTAGCAATGCAAAATATTCCTGATTTGATTATAAGCGATGTGATGATGCCAATTATGGACGGAGTAAGCATGACGAGCAAAATTAAAAACGATATTAAAACAAATCATATTCCGATAATTTTGTTGACTGCAAAATCAGAGAAGAAAGACCGGATTGGCGGGTTTGAAAAAGGAGCGGATGATTATTTGACGAAGCCTTTTGATTCGGAAGAATTGAATGTTAGAATTAAAAATTTGATTGATCAGCGTGCATTGCTAAAAGAAAAATATAAAGAAAATTTATATTATAACACCTCGAATGAAAAGGTAGACTCTTTGGAGGAAAAATTTCTTAAAGAAGTTTTATTTCATATTGAAGCGAATCTTGATAACGAACTTTTTAGTGTAGAAGACTTAGCAAATCAAGTTAATTTTAGCAGGGGACAATTACATAGAAAATTGAAAGGAATTTGTGACAAAGGTCCCAATAAAATGATACGCGAATTCAGATTGTTTCGAGCTAAAGAACTTTTGGAACAAAAATCTGCATCGATCTCAGAAATTGCTTATTCAGTGGGCTTTTCAAATCTTTCCTATTTTTCAAAAAGTTTCAAACAGCAATTTGGTAAACTACCAGGTGAAATATAGGATTTGCCAAAAAAATAAATAACTTCGAAAAGAGATTAGACATTTTATTAAAATAAAAAATAATCAATGAAATATAAAATGACAGCAATTACAATACTTTTTGCTTTAGGTTTTGGATTCAGCCAAAATGAGTCCGAAAAGGATTTGCCCTATTTTCAAATACCGGATTACCCTGAAGAATATACAGCGGGAAGTGTAGTTTCAAGAATGATTGATGGTTTAGGTTTTCGATATTATTGGGCTACGGAAGGTCTGACAGAGCAAGACTTGACATATAAGCCTTCAGAAGAGGGTAGGGAAACTATTGAAACAATAGAGCATATTTATGGACTTTCTAAAACTATAATCAATGCAGCTAAGAAAATTCCAAATGTTAGGGGAACTCAAAAAGAAGAGCTTTCTTTTGCAGAAATGAGAAAGGAAACCTTGCTAAATTTAAAAAATGCAAGTGATATTTTTAAAGTGGCGACTGATCTTAACGAATACAAAATGATTTTTGCAGGTCAAAATGGCGCAACAGAATATCCGATGTGGAATCAAATCAACGGTCCAATAGCTGACGCATTATGGCATTGCGGACAAGTTGTACTAATGAGAAGGGCATCAGGTAATCCATTTAATGGAAAAGCTAATGTATTGACTGGAAAAGTTAGAGAATAAAGTGTTTTTATTCAAATATTTTTATTTAACAAAGAGCGCCAATTTCAATCTGAAATTGGCGCTCTTTTAATTTTTATTTAAAAATATATCTTAGTAAAGATAATTCAATGCTGTTATATCGTCAAGGTTAAAAGGTCTATAAGCAAAATCTAAGCAGGACAGCATCCAAGAATTATCACTTGCCCCTTCTGGAGTTCCAGGAATATGATTTGCACCTACTCCACCATCTTCTTCATCAACTGCACTGCCTCCGCAAGAAATGCTTCTGTCAAAATAATCGGTGTGCCTGAAACCTATACAATGTCCTATTTCATGAGCAATAATCGTAGCAAGTACTTCTGTACTTATGTTAGGGTTAGAGTCTAATTCTCCCCACATTTTGATTTCGCCATATGGATCACCAGAAGCTGAAGGAAACCCAGCAGAACCTAAAAGTCCTCCACCTTCTTCTTTTTTGCTAAACCTTTTCAAAACGATGTCTGCTTGTCTTGCATTAGAAACTCTAGAAAAAGAAATTTCTAAATTCTCAGCATTATACCTTGCTATAGCTTCATCCAATGCTGGAATCATCCCTCCTTTGAACCTCTTTTCAGCAAAAATTGTGATGTTTCTGCTGCCCCCAGTTGAAACAAGGTTGGTTGTACTGTATTGTTCAGTACCTGGCACTCTGGTTTCATTTCCAGCAGTTGCTAGAAATTCATCTGTTATAATAATGTCTCTTTCAATTCGATATCCTTCATCTGTTAATTCAATACCGTCTGGATTGAATCCCATTTTGGTCAATTGGTCGATGACCTTTTGAGGAATTTCTTGAACTTGGGTCAATGATTCTTTTTGGCAAGAATAGACAAACATTCCGACCAATGCAAATGCCATAAAAATAGAAATTGATTTTCTCACGTAGTAATTTTTTAAAGGTTTGTAAATAACTTGTTAATTTATTTTTTTTTTAATAATACACGTAATTTTTGCAGCAAAAATATTTTTTAATTTG
>JAHEAQ010000038.1:25700-42898 GCA_024642705.1 Bacteroidota bacterium
CATAAAAATAGAAATTGATTTTCTCACGTAGTAATTTTTTAAAGGTTTGTAAATAACTTGTTAATTTATTTTTTTTTTAATAATACACGTAATTTTTGCAGCAAAAATATTTTTTAATTTGCAATCTGACGCATAAGCGCTATAATATTACCTTAAGTTTAAAATTATCATAGTTTATCAAATAGTTAAGCCGTCAAAGGAGGGTAGGGAAACTATTGAAACTATAGAGCATATGTATGGACTTTCTAAAACTATAATAAATGCCGCTAAGAAAATTTCAAATGTCTGAGGCAGTCAACAATAAGAGCTTAATTTTGCAGAAATGAGAAAGAAACTTTGCTAAATTTAAAAAATGCTAGGGATATTTTTATTAATGCAAATGATTTGAATAAATATAATTTGATTTTTGCTGGACAAAATGGCACGACAGAATATCCAATGTGGAAACAAATCAAAGGTTCAATAGCTGATGCTTTATGGCATTGTGTTCAAGTTGAACTGATGAGAAGGCATTAGGCGATCCATTTAATGGAAAAGCTAATGTATTGTCTTGTAAGGTGCGGGAATAGTTTTATTTGCATCGTTATTTTAAGAATCCATATTCTTATCATAAAAAAAGGACCTTTTTACGAAAAAGGTCCTTTTTATTTAATTTAATTGAAATCTAATAAAGATAATTCAATGCTGTTCTATCGTCGTTATTAAAAGGTCTGTCCCCTCCATCTGTGCATGACAACATCCAAGATTTAGCGGAATTAGTTGCCCCAGTTGGTGTGCCTGGTATATGATTTGCACCAATTCCTGCCTCTCCTTCATTATATGGACTGCCATTGCAAGAAATACTTCTGTCAAAATAATCGGTGTGTCTGAAACCAACACAATGTCCCATTTCATGAGCAATAATCGTAGCTATTCCAGCAGTACTTAAACCATAGCCAGATTCTAAAATTCCACTCATTTTGATTTCTCCATAAGGATCTCCTGAAGCGGTAGGAAACCCTGCAGAACCTAATATTCCTTGTCTTTCTTCACCTTTGTTTAATCTAGTCATGACGATGTCTGCTTGGTTAGAATTAGTCACCCTTGAAAAAGAAATTTCTAAATTCATCGCATTATACCTTGCTATTGCTTCATCCAATCCTGCAATCATCCCTGCGCTATAACCTCTTCTGCCCGTATCAGCAAACATTTTAATGTTTCTGCTGCCTCCTGTAGAAACAAGGTTGTTCGTACTATACTGTTCAGCACCAGGCACTCTGGTTTCATTTCCAGCAGTTGCTAGAAATTCATCCGTAATGATAATGTCTCTTTCAATTCGATACCCTTCATCTGTTAATTCAATACCGTCAGGATTGAATCCCATTTTGGTCAATTGGTCGATAACCTTTTGTGGAATTTCTTGACCTTGAGTCAATGATTCTTTTTGGCAAGAATAAACAAACATTCCAACCAATGCAAATGCCATAAAAATAGAAATTGATCTTCTCATGTAATAATTTTTTATAATTTGTAAATAATTACGTTAATGTATATTATTTTTTAATAATATGCACAAATCTAGCAGAAAAAATATTTTTAAATTCGCGAAATGACGCATTAAGCATATAATGTTATTATGCATCATAAAAATTTCATTATATAATTTTTTCTTTTGATTTTATTTCGTTTGATAATTTTATGAATCTTAAATCAGGAAATGCATTGTTTTATTTTAATTTTGGGAAATGAAATTTGTCTTCTATATAAATATTTGTATTGTATTTTGCATTTTAACTCCATGCAACAGTTTTTGCCAAATATTTTCAAACCAATTAGACTTTAAGTCAAAAAATATTGCAAGTCAAAAAATTGAAAAACTAAAATTTGCGCATATTCAGGACGACACTATATATTTTACTTTGAAAGTGGAAAATTTTGATGAAGTGTTGAAGAACTTAAGTAAGTATATTTCTCAGGATAAAATCCATTTTGTTCAAAAAGATCAAAAAATAATAATAGCTGAATTAACTCAAAGTATTTTCGATAAGATATCCGATAATGTACTGTATTTTGATTTTAGAAAATCACCTCCACATGAAGAAAGTTTTTTGTCAGATTATTTCCCTGCAATAAATGGAATTTTTAGTGCCAAAAATACTTTTGCAGAATATTTTGAATCCGCTCCATTAATTTCATTGAAAGAAAATGATGTTTTCCAAAATGATATAGATCTATTGAATAGAACTTATACGTCGATATATAGTTCTGGAAAATCTACTGCTCATGCCACTGATATGGGAACCATTTTGGCTGGAAAGGGGAATACTTATTTTTCTAGCGAAGGAATCCTTCCAGCAGCAGAAATATCGACAACTAGTTTTTTAAATTTGTTTCCTGATAATATTGAATATTTTAAAGATAACTCAATTACTATTCAGAACCACTCTTATGGACTTGAAGTCGAAGATTATTATGGTATTGAAGCTCAAGCATACGACCAGCAAGTTTTTGAGAATCCTGAAATGGTACATGTTTTTTCTTCTGGTAATAGTGGTAAGCTAAACGCCATTTTTAGCCAATATGCTGAACTCGAAGGTTTTTCCAATTTGACAGGAACTTTTAAACATGCAAAAAATGTAATTACCGTCGGAGGAATAGATTCTTTTGAAGTACATTCTCCAGGTTCTTCTATAGGACCAGCATATGATGGAAGAATAAAGCCAGAATTGGTGGCATATGGTTATAATGGAACTTCAGAAGCTGCTGCCATTTGTTCAGGAAGTGTTGCAGTAATTCAAAATGCGCTAGAAATTGAAGGCTACGAAAATCGAGCTGAAACTGTGAAGGCAATTTTAGTTGCTGGTGCAAAGGATATTGGGCAAGTTGGGCCAGATTTTCAAACTGGATTTGGGAGTATTGATTTGTATAATTCACTTTTAATTTTAAAAAACAAAGCAATTATTCAAAGTGAAATTAAGTCCAATGATATTTTGGAATTTAATTTCAATGCGACCACTTATTCGAACTACAACATAGTATTGTCATGGCTTGACCCACCTGCTGAAATAAATAATAACAAAGCCTTAATAAATGATTTGGATATTGAAATAGAAGATGAACAAGGAAATATATACTTTCCCTATGTTTTAAAACATTTACCTTCACAATTGAATAATTTTAAGGAAGCCTCCACAGGTAGAGACAGCTTGAATAATTTAGAGCAAGTGGTTTTAGATATTGAAGGCAAAATAACCATAAGAGTAATTTCTAAAGATTTGCTTAATGGTAGCCAAAAGTTTTCAATTGCCTTTTCTAATAATTGTTATGATTGCGGATATTTCAAATTTCCATATAATGGAGCTCATATTCAAAGTGATTCAAAATTTCAAGTTTTATGGAGTCCTCATCCAAGCAATAAGATCAGGGAAATGAATTTTACTTATTTTCCTTTCTTGGAACAAATTTTATCTTATGTGCCCAAAAATAATGAAAAACTATTTCTTGATTTTCCTGATACATCAGCAATAGTTTCAGCTAACTTGGAAGTGATGGGCAAAACTGTAGATGAAATCTTGTTTTCCGTATCTCCTATTCCCAAAATTTCAGCTGCATGGCAGTGCTCAGATTCTGTATTGGTGACATGGGAAAAAAGACCGTTTCAAAAAACTTTTGAATTGTTTGAATTAGTAGGTGATGAAATGGTTTTCAAAGAGTCTACAAATATGAATTACTTTCTGGTCAGTAATAATTCTTTATCACCCAAAATTATTTCAGTGCGAGAAAAAATTCAAGACAATTTTTTTGGTCCTAGAAGTTTGGTGCTTGATTTGTCAAAAATTGTTGAAAATTGTTTTTATGATCGTTTTTATCTCGAAGAAATTGAAGGAGGAATAAAGCTTAATCTTTCTCTCAGCTCTGACGCATTAATAGATCACATTGTTTTTCAAAAGTTTATCATCGATGAATTTGATGATTTGGAAATATTCTCAAATACCAAAAATTTATTGTCATTTAATGAATATAATCTTGATGAAGGCGGAAATAGGTATAGAGCAATTATTTATCTTTCAGATGGAAGGAAATATTTCACCGAAGAAATTAATTATGTGAATGTATTGAAAGATTCCTATTTTATTTTTCCAACAGTTGTGCATTCCGGAGAAGAAATAAATCTCTTGCAATCTGTCTACGAGCGATTGGATTTTCATTTAATTGATTCTTTTGGGAACCAGATTATAAATGAAACACTGTATTCCGAAAGCGAATATTTTCAAATGGATAATTTTCCTAATGGAGTTTATTTTTACTTTATAAAAAAAGGTCGAGAAATTGTCCATTCAGGTAAAATAATCATTATTCCTTAATAACAAAAGGGGTTTTATTGATCCATCAACCATATAAAATTTGGCATTATCTTATAAGATTTTTTAGGTTCCAATTAAAATTTAGTAGTTAAAGCATAGAAGTTGGTCTTAAAACTAAATAATACTTTAAAAAACAACAGAAATAATAAAACATTATCGTTTTAATATGGTTTGAATGGCATAACAAAAAATTGATGAGAATTATATTTTATATTTTGACATTTTTTATCACTAATTCAGCGATTTCCCAATCGTTTACTATAAGTGGAAATATAAAAGATGCTGAAACTGGTGAAGATTTAATTGGCGCTACAGTTGCTGTAAAAGAGTTGCCTGGTGTTGGTACAAGTGCCAATGCCTACGGATTTTACTCTTTAACGTTGGAAAAAGGTACATATACTTTAATATATCAGTATATAGGACTTGAGGAATTAGAGAAATCTGTGGAATTGAATAGCCCCCAAAGTATTAACGTAGAATTAGCTCAGCAATCAATTCAGATTGATGAAGTAGTAATTAAAGGAGAAAGAGAGGATGCCAATGTGACAGAAACAAAAATGAGTGTTACAAAAATTGACCCCAAAGATATTGCTACTGTACCAGTTATATTTGGAGAAAGAGATATTTTAAAAACATTGCAGTTAACACCAGGAGTAAAGTCTGCGGGTGAAGGGAATTCCGGATTCTATGTTAGGGGTGGTGGAATTGATCAGAACCTGATCTTATTAGATGAAGCTCCTGTTTACAATGCATCCCATTTATTGGGCTTCTTTTCTGTTTTTAATTCTGATGCGATAAAAGATGTGACACTTTATAAAGGTGGAATCCCTGCTGAATATGGAGGCAGAGCTTCTTCTGTGATGGATATTAAAATGAAAGATGGTAATAGCAAAAAGTTAGGTGTCTCAGGAGGAGTTGGACTAATTGCATCTAGATTAACTGTAGAAGCGCCTATAGTTAAAGATAAAGGTTCGTTTATGATTTCTGGAAGAAGAACTTATGCAGATGCTTTTCTAGGTTTGACAAAAAACGAACAACTTAAAAATTCCACTTTATATTTTTACGACCTTAATGCAAAAGCAAATTATAGGTTGTCAAAAAAGGATAGACTTTATCTTTCAGGATATTTTGGAAGAGACATTTTTGGTTTTAATAACAATCAATTTGGTTTTAATTGGGGAAATACTACCGGAACCTTAAGATGGAATCATTTGTATTCTGAAAAATTATTTTCCAACACTTCAATTATTTTTAGTGATTACGATTATAGGTTTAATGTTTCTTTTGCAGAAAACGCATCTTTTTCTATTTCCTCTGGAATAAAAGATTGGAATTTCAAACAGGATTTTTCGTGGTTTCCAAATCCTAACAACACTGTCAAATTTGGTTTTAATGCAATTTATCATACTTTTCTTCCAGGTTCGATTGAAACAGATGATAACTCTATTTTTAATTCAGAACAAATTCCAGAGCAATTCGCATTAGAAGGAGCAATTTATATACAGAACGAACAAAGAATAAATGATCGTGTCAGTTTGAATTATGGTTTAAGATATGCTCTTTTTGACCAATTAGGACCTGGGATTATTAAAACTTACGATGGAGAAGGGGTAGTAACAAGTGAAACATCATTTAATAATTGGAAATCCATAAAGTATTATGGTGGTCTAGAGCCAAGAGCATCTTTGAAATTTCAACTGGATAATTTAAGTTCAATAAAATTATCGTATACCAGAAATTACCAATTTGTGCATTTGCTTTCTAATTCAACTACAACTACTCCTACTGATGTTTGGGTACCAAGTAGTGCTAATATTAAACCACAAATAAGTGATCAGATTGCCACAGGATATTTCAGAAATTTGTTCGATAATGCATTTGAATTTTCAATAGAAGGATATTACAAAACCTTACAAAATCAGATTGATTATAAAAACGGAGCTGATTTAATATTAAATCCAGATGTAGAAGCAGAATTGGTAAATGGCGAGGGATATGCCTTCGGAGCGGAATTTTATTTGCGAAAAAAGAGAGGTGACTTTACTGGTTGGATTAGTTATTCAGTGGGAAGAACATTTAGAAAATTTGATGAAATTAATGGAGGTAAGTATTTTCCGGCGAGACAGGATAGGATACATGATTTAGCCATAGTAGGAATATATAATATAACATCAAGATGGAATGTTTCAGGTTCATTTGTTTTTTATACTGGGGATGCTGCCACGTTTCCATCTGGAAGATATAATTTAGAAGGAATTAGTGTGCCATATTATACAGAAAGAAATGGCTACAGATTTCCGAACTATCACAGAATGGATTTGGGAGCGACTTATATAAGCAGTAAGAGCAAAAAATTTGAATCAAGTTGGAATCTTTCTGTGTATAATGCATATGGAAGAGAAAATGCTTATACCATAGATTTTAGACAAAGTGAAGATAATCCAGGAGAAAATGAAGCAGTGCAGTTGGCATTATTTAAATGGGTTCCGTCTTTAAGTTATAATTTTAAATTTTAATCAAATGACAAAATATTTTCTTTTTATATTGGGTGTAATGTTTTTTGTTTCTTGCGAAAAGGTAATAGACATTGATTTGAATGACGCAAATCCACAATTGGTTGTTGAAGCAGAGTTGTTCTCAGGAACCAAAGATTTTACGGTTAAATTAAGCAATACCAGTTCTTTTTTTAAGGTTGAAGAGCAAGAATTTGTTGCTGATGCAATTGTGCAGTTAATAAAAGAAGGTTCTGAACCAGTGACTTTAGATTATCTAAACAAAGGGATCTATATTATCAAAGATTATGTTGCAGAAGAGGACAAAATGTATACTTTATCGATTGATCTTAATGGGGTAAATTATACTTCTACCACAAAGATGCCAGCTAAAGTTATCGTCGACTCTTTGACTACTGAATTCAATCCAGGAATGTTCGGTTCCGAAGATGGATATTTGGTTTTCATGCATTACCAAGATGATCCCGATGTTCCTAATTATTATAGGGCTTTATTTGATTTGAATGGAGAACCACAAAGATCAAGCAGAGATATTTACATTTTAGATGATAATTTCACTAATGGTAGTAATATAACTATTCCGTTATTCATAAGAACTTTTCAAGAAGGCGATACAATTGATTTGAGTTTTTTAAGTTTGGATGATAAGTCTTACAACTATTTTCTAACGCTTAATTCTATTATTGGCAATGGCCAACCAAGTGCTGCACCTGCAAATCCGAATTCTAATTTTACCAATAATGCTTTGGGATATTTTGCTATTTACAATGGCGATACGCAGCGAATTATCATTGAAAAATAGTAAATTTTTAATTTTAGAAGAGCATTTAGTTCTGAGTTAAAAAAATCATACTCATTTTTTTAAGTGGACTTTCTAATTCTGCTATAAATATTATTTTTCCAGCATATTTGCAATATTCTTTCTATCAGTAATGCATCTATATAACGATCGTGATAAAGATCAATCAGGGAATTGATTAATGTCCTTTCATTTTCTTTAATATATGCCCATATTAGTAGCGTTGAAAATAAATTTTATCACACTTAAATTTTTAGATTATGTCACTCGTTAAATGGAATAACAATTTATTGTTGCCAAATTTCACAAGTTTCATGGATGATTTTTTTGATGAAACAAATTTGAATCCTTCATTGTCTAAATTCCAAACTTTACCTGCAACAAATATTGAAGAAACAGATAAAGCATTTGTTTTAAAAATGGCTATTCCAGGTATGGATAAAAAAGATATTAAAATCGAAATGGATAAGAATTTGTTGATAGTGAGTGCTGAAAAAGAAACTAAAGAAGAAGAAAACGATAAATTTTATGCTCGCAAAGAATACAATTTCAGCTCCTTCAAAAGATCTTTCTTAATACCTGAAAATGTAAAAAAAGAATCTATTGATGCAAAATGCATGAAAGGCGAGCTTCAAGTTACCATGCCTAAATTAGAAGTTGAAATTAGTAAACCTAAACAAATTGCTGTAGGATAAATTATAGCATTTGAATGCCCATAATGAAAAGGCGACTTAGGTCGCCTTTTTTATTTCAATATGTTCTTAGCAATAGGAAGTTATTCAATAAAAATCAATCTTGTGCGCCAATTTTTCCAATGTCTTCATTTAGTTGGAGTTGAGCTTCCTTAAGCCTTGCTTGCAAAATATGAAGGTCTTCATGAATAGGTAGATTTTCAGGATAGCTTCCAGTATTTTCTTTTATTAAGGATCGGAGTTGTAAGCCTATTTTCCAATGCTCTCGTGCTGCTTCGTTTTCTGTTGGATTTTTTAATTTGTTCAATCTATCAACAGTTAAACTAAGTCTGAAAATATTAGCAGAAATTTCAGTTAATCCAGCGAAATCTAAAATATTTTCATTTTCGCCGATCCCTCGGCTTTTTCGCAACTCTTGCATTGTTTGATTGTAGAATCCTATGTATCCTTCATTTATGAAATATTGAAAATCTTTAACATGTGCTTTTTTTGCAGCACTTGACAATTTTTTGTTCAAATTTTTTATTTCTTCTCTACCGATATTCCTGTTTAAGTAATCTTGGCTATCTAACATGATATTAATTTCTTCAAGCTCATTTAGAAAGTAGGACCGAGCTCTTTTTACAATAGGTTTTTTATTATCTGCTTGAAGGGAAATTAAAAAACAAGCAAACTTTGTAAGTTTAATGTCTTTTTTACTGTTATTGACATCATTAATAAAATTTTCTTCAATCGAAATTCCCAATTGAATACAAACTTTTTTGGCTTTTGTAATGCTTGGAAGTAATGTTCTGATTGAACTGTATCCTAAAATTTTTGCATACCAACTTGCCCACCAATAATGCATATTGTTTTCTATAATACTGAATTTTTCTAGACTTGGTTTATGTTGGGAAGGGTTAGAGACTTTCATTATTTTTAAATTTATAGTTTCATTGCCTTGATGTATTAATTATTTCTGGCTAAAATGATTACTCTTTATCACCTTTTTATAATTAACATTTGTCATTAGGCTTAAATATAATATTCAAAAATAAGTTGAAGAACTTAAATGATATGAATCAAATCAACAGGTGATTTGATTCTAAAAATTAAAAAAGATTTATTTTATGCCGAAGAATAATCTGCTATAAAATATTATTGAGGCATAGTTTCAAGCATTTTTCTATTTAAAATGCTTATTTCTCCGTCAGAAATTTGTATTAAACCTTCGTCTTTAAAATCAGATAATGTTCTTGTTACTGTTTCTTTAGCAGCACCAGAAAGACTAGCTAAATCTTCCCTTGTGATTTTAAAAGTCTCTTCCACAGATTTTTCTGTGATTAATATTAACGCATTAGCCACTTTCTTTCTTACAGAACTATACGCTATTTCAATTAATTGTTTTTCTGTGTGGTCAGCATGATTTGCCAGCATTTTGATGAACTTTGAAGAAAAATCTCTGTTGTTGAACAAGAGAATTTTAAAATCATTTGCAGGAATTAATCTTATCTCAGTTTCTTCTGTGGCCATTGCAAAATCTTCATACTTACCTTCAGTTAGTAAGGGTAAAAACCCAAAAAAATCACCAGAGCCGCATAAATGCGTAGTGAATTCTTTACCGAAATCATTAATTTGATAGCATTTTACTTGACCACTAATAACAAAAAACAACCATTTTGCATGATTTCCCGCTTCGTAAATGACATCTTTTTTGTGATATTTTCTAATTTCTCTTTCTTCTGTCAATTTTTGTAAATCACTTTCTGCTTTTGCTTCATTAAAGAATAGTCTCAGTCCTTGATCAGTATTTTCAATTTTGCTTAATTTCTCACTCTTTTTCAATCGGATTTCGATAGATTCAAGGAGTTCTACATCATCAAATGGCTTAGTTATATAATCATCAGCTCCTAATCCCATCCCTTTTCTAAAATCTGCTTTTTCAGCTTTTGCGGTTAAAAACAAAAATGGAACTTGGATTAATTTCGGGTCATTATTTAATATTTTCAAAACCCCAAAACCATCGAGTTCTGGCATCATCACATCGCACAATATTAAATCTGGCTTGGATAATTTTGCCTTTTCAACACCTATCCTTCCATTTTCTGCTTCTATCGTTTCGTATCCTGCCAATTGCAATATTTCGGCAAGGTTTTCTCTCACTTCAAGATTATCTTCTATTATTAATATTTTTTGCATTTTATTTCAATTTATTTAATGGAATGATAATTGAAAAAGTAGTTCCTTCTTCATGAATGCTTTCAAATGAAATTTGTCCTTTTAAGAGATCTACATATCTCCTAACGATATTTAAACCAAGACCCGTGCCTTGAATATTGGTAACATTTCCTGCTCTAAAAAATCTTGTAAATAAATGTTTTTGATCTTCAACTGGGATTCCAATTCCTCTATCTTTTATATGAATTTCAAAATTTTCTTCATTTATTACTATATGACAGTTTATAGTTGCGTCTGAGTACTTGATTGCATTTGAAATTAAATTAAAAAGTATATTTTTTAATATTCTTTCATCTGAAAAGACAGTTTTATCTTCGCCAATAACGTTATGTTCTATAATTTGTCCATCTTTTAGCATGCCTTTGGTTTCTAGGGAAACTTCCATGCAAAGCTTCTCTAATTTTACCTCACCAAAATTAACTGTAAATTTCCCTTCTTCTAATTTACTTAAAGATAGAAAATCATTAAGGATACCTGTTAAGTTAGTTACTGCTGATTTGATTCTTTCTATGTGTTTTTCACGATTGGCTTGTTGAAAAGCTTCTGGATATTTTCCAATTAAAGAAGCAGAAGACAGAATTGAAGTTAACGGAGTTCTAAATTCATGTGAAGCAGTAGTTACAAACCTTGATTTTAATTCGCTCAATTCCTTTTCTTTCTCCAAAGATTGAATTAATTCTTCTTCATTTTCTTTGAGGCGATTTTCAATTTCTTTTCGCTCTTTGATTTCATTTTCAAGCGCTGCATTAGTATTTAGTAGTTGGTTTACAACTTTTTCAAGCTCATAAGTTCTTTCTCCAACTTTAATTTCCAATTGTTTGTTTAGGACTTGAATTTCTTCACGTGCTTTTGTAACTTCAGAAAGATCATGAATGATTCCAGTGAAAATGATTCTGTCATCAAGTATGACTTCGCTCACTGCAAGCCTAAAAGGAAATATTTCACCATTTTTCTTCTTCCCTAAGACTTCTCGACCAATGCCAATTATTTTTCGGGTCTTTGTTTCAAGATAATTCTTAATGTATTGATCATGCTCCCTTTTTGTCGGTGGAGGCATTAACATATTAACATTGTTTCCAATAACTTCCTCAGGCGCATATCCAAATATTTTAGCAGCGGAAGGATTTATAGATTCAACAATTCCTTTATCATTCATTGTAATTATCCCATCAATAGCAGTATCGATAATAGCCTCTAATCTTTTGGTAAAATCGTTGTTTTCAGAAATCTGCATTTAATGAAATGTATTTTTATTTAAAATGAAAAAGGTAAAAGTGACAATTTAATGAATGAATTTTAATGTTTATAAGATTATAAATGGAAAGTTTATTTTTTAAATTTTTAATCATGTTTTATTTATAAAACAAATCTATTCTCCTTTAAATAAAATGCTTTTTCAATAATTCTATTTGCAACTTTGCAACAATATCATATTTATGATTTGCATTAATCAACACTAGACCGAAAGCAAATTTTGTTAATTTACAATCTTTTACAATATCATAATTTACTTGGGTGTACACAGGCGCAAAGTGCTGATTTATATCAATTCCATTATTTTTTGCAACTTCAATAGCTTTGTTTAACGCATCCGTAATTGCCGAAATGGATAATCCTTCCTTTAATAAATCGCTTGCAAGAAATTTCATGTTTCGGCTGTGGAGGACTGATTTGAAGTTTTCTAAAGACTCTTCGATTTTAATCTCTTGTTGATAAAGTACGATAGCCATGATGATGATTTTTAAGTAAATTGATTAATAATGGTTAAAATTTGATGTTTGGTTTTCATCCCCGATTCTTTCCATAGTATTTTTCCTTTCCTGAACAAAGCTAAGGTTGGTACACCCATAATTGAATATTGTTGAGCGATGGATGGATTTTTATCCACATCTATTTTTACAATTCTAATTTTATCGCCTAATTCTGAAGAAATTTCTTTTAGAATTGGCGACTGCATTTTGCAAGGGCCACACCATTCCGCATGAAAATCTATTAGAATAGCTTTTTCACCACTTATTAGTTCTTTAAAATTGCCTTTCATACTCTTGTTTAAAATTAAAAGCTTTTAATTAATTAATCATTATGAGCTGCAAAACGTTTTAGATTTTTTTTAAGGCTTTCAAAGTTTTTAATAAAATTTTGAAATTTGTCTTTTAATTCAAGATGGTAAGAAATGTTTTCATCAACAATTTCATCTACGTCAAAGATTTTTTTCTGATATTCAATTTCGCTCCTAAGATCTTCAATGATGAAAAGTTTTTTATCCAAAATCTTTTTGTATTCATTGTAATTGTCCAATTTTGAATAACTGTTACTATTTTTATGAAGCACCAATTCTAATTCTGATTGGAAAAATTTAATCTCATCTTCATAAAAATTGAATGAATCTAACCATTCTCTATGGTCATGGTGAATTCTAATTTTTTGATCCATTAAGAAATCATTTTCCATATTTATATATTTTGTTTTGTTATCAGAATCAATCCTTTGATTTTTAAGTTTTAGGTTTTAACTTTCTTATGTTCTGTAATTCAATAAATAATTCCTTCTCCTTATTAGTCAATTTAGTAGGCAAAATAACATTATATGTAATATACAAATCTCCAAATTGACCTTCTTTTTTATATTTTGGAAATCCTTTTCCTGAAAGTTTAACCTTGGTTTTATTTTGAGTTTCAGGCAAAACTTTCATTTTTACTTTCCCTGCTAATGTTTCTAAAAATATATCTCCACCTAACAAAGCAGTATACAAACCGATATCGACTTCAAGCGATAGATTGTTGCCCTCGAGATTATATTTCGTATTATTGTTTATTATAAAAGTTATAAACAAGTCACCTGAAGGGCCATTATTTGGACTTTTTCCACCTTGACCTTTGATTTTGATAATTTGACCATTTGTAACACCAGCTGGTATTGTGATCCTTATACTATTTCCACCAATGGTTAATGTTCTTTTGTGAGTAATATAAACATCAGTTAAGTCAAGTTTGAGTTCTGCATTGAAATCTCTACCTTTAATTGGAGTGTTTTGAGATCTTGACCCTGAATTAGTCCTTCCAAAGAAACTATCAAAAATGTCAGAATAATCTTCAGTTTGAAAATTCTCTCTAAAACCACTCCTTCTGTTACTTTGGGCGGAGGCTTGAGCTTTCTCAAATGCTTCCGCTTGGGCCCAATCTGAGCCATATTGATCATATTTTGCTCTGTTTTCTTTATTACTCAAGACTTCATTTGCTTCATTTATTTCTTGGAATTTTAATTCAGAACTTTTATCCCCTTTATTTAAATCTGGATGATGGATACGGGCTAGCTTTCTATAAGCTTTTTTGATTTCAGCCTCTGTGGCAGTTCTAGGAACTCCCAATATTTTGTAATAATCTGGTTTGGGCATGTGGTGTTTTAAAAGAATTTTATAGTTTCATCCATTAATAAATATCATTAGTTATAACGATAAAATGGATGATTTTTATCAAGTTTATACATGATTTTTGTCATCTTTTGGAGAAAACAATTCACTTAAATTTATCATATGATTAACGATAAAACTAGATTATGAATAAAATTAAAAATGAGTTAAGATTACACAATGATCATAGACTATGGAATAGTGAATTATCACTTTTTCAAGATGAACTAAAAAGCTTCGAGAAAAGACTTGAAGAACTAGTAATACACAATTCTGATTTAAAAGTAAGAAAATCTATCGAAAGTTTTCAAAACCAGTTTTTTATAAATAAAAATGTTATCAGCGAATTAAAAAATGATATCCAAAAACATGAAATAAATATTAGTAAACTACTTTCAGGCCATAACAAAGAATTGAACAGTAACAACTTGGAATATCATGAATTAATTTCAGGTAAAATTGAAATGCAAAAGCAAGTTTTTGCCGATCTAAAAAAGGAATTTTATGCTTTTTTGACCAAAGTAGTTTAAAATAAGAAATCGCATTTTACTAATTCTTTTGCACTGTAAAACTACGGCAATGAACTTATTAATTCTTGCCGTTTTTTATTTGATTTGCCAATTATTATGAAATAACGTCAGGTTAATTTCAACTATCAAAATATTATTATGAAAAAAATACTAATTCCAACAGATTTCTCCCAAAATAGTAATGATGCATTTTCATATTCCATGAATTTAATTGGAAATTCAAAAGCTGAAATTCATTTGATTCATGTGGTAGAACCAATAGTTCAACCAAGTGATGTGCCAATAATTGCCCCAAATTTAATAAAAATGGCCCAAGACGACGCTGAAAAAGCTTTGAAAGAAATGGAAGTTTTAGGAAATTCATTTTTTGAAAAGAACGGAAATGTGACTTTATTCACAAAAGTTGAAAATGGAAATATTTCTGAGCGCATTAAAAGAGAAGCTAAACATATTGAGGCTGACATGATCATTATGGGATCTAAAGGATCTCAACATCATTTAATTGAGAAATTGCTTGGCACAGTTTCTACTGCCGTTATTGATGAGGCACCATGTCCTGTCATTTTGGTTCCTGTAAATTATACTTTCAAACCAATCGACAATTTAATTTTTGCAACCAATCTTAGTCATTCCGATCCTTTTGATTTATGGAAGGCAGCAGAGATCCTACTACCAAAAGTGAACACGGTAAGATGTATTCATGTCGTCAAAGATCTAAAAGAAAAGGATAATGTATTAATTGAAGAATTTGCAAAATATATGATATCGCATTCTCCTTCAGTGAACACCATTTTCCATATTGAAGAAAGTGCCAATATAGAAGAAGTAATTTCAAATTATTCACTTGAATATGGTGCTGAAATGATTGTAATGCACAAAACTAAACAAACTATATTTCACCAAATGTTTCACCATAGTCATACCAAAAAAATGGTATATTTAATTCAAGTTCCACTTTTGGTAATGAACGAAGTTTAGCAGATGAGTTTACATATTGAAGCAAATATAGGAGATATTTCAGAAACAGTTCTGCTTCCAGGAGATCCACTGCGTGCAAAATGGATTGCAGATTCTTTCTTAACAAATACAATATGTTACAACAATATTCGAGGAATGCTTGGGTATACGGGATTCTATAAAGGAAAACGTGTTTCTGTTCAAGGTACGGGAATAGGCATCCCCTCAACTTTAGTCTATTGTAATGAATTAATTAACGATTATAAAGTACAGAATCTAATCCGAGTTGGTTCTGCTGGTTCTTATCAACAAAGTTTAAATTTAGGTGATATTGTTATTGCAATGTCTGCATCATCCACTTCAAATATTAACAATCTTAGATTTCGAAATGCAAATTTTTCTCCAACTGCGAACTATGAACTTTTTATGAAAGCAGTTTTATTTGCTCAAAGCCAAAATATTGAATTCAAAGCAGGAAATATATTGTCAGCTGATGAATTTTATGAAGATGATGATAATGCATATAAAATTTGGGCTAAGTATGGAATTCTGTGTGTAGAAATGGAAACTTCAGGATTATATACTATTGCTTCAAAATTTAATGTGAATGCATTATCAATTTTAACAATTTCGGATTCTTTGATTACTGGCGAAAAAATGGAAGCTAATGAAAGAGCTACATCATTCAAACCAATGATTGAAATTGCTTTATCCACATTATAATGAAATCACATTGTTCTTAAATTCAATTAGTAGTACAAATGCAAATTTGAGGCTCAATTTTTTCATTTGAAGCATCTATTTGATTTATTTTCTTTTTCGTAAACTTTTCATAACCTGGATATATATCAACAAAGGTTTGTATTTCACCAAATTGATCCATTATTTTTAAATCGTAGTGTATGTTTATTTTTGTTCCTAAAGGTGCATGATAATAAACAATCCAAGCATCAGATTCTCTCATTCCCAAGCACCCATTTGAAGAGGGTTGCCCAATTGTTATTAAATTAGTTGTAGGGTGCAATAATTGTCCGTGTCTAATTCCAGATAATTCTGGTTCTAGCCAAGGAACGTTTGGAAGTTTGGTGATTTTGCCATCATCTCTTTTGGTAACTTTATAAGGTCGATTATCCACAGGATTTATGAATTTGGGGTTTTTATTTATTCTCACAATTTCACCTACTCCAGTTTTTGTTCTTAAGTCAACTATGTTTCCTGCCATTTCAAGATATTTGGATTGATTTTTTCCAACTCGAATAGGAATTACATATTTCGCACAATCATTTTGGATTATTTTCAATTTAAATTCTGGAATATTAATATCCAGCAGGATGGAACTAATATTCTTGCTTATTGCGTCTGCTTCAAGACTATCTGGAATGCTGATTTGTTGTCCTGCTTCAACAATAATTTCATTTTTAGGGTCTTCACTCCAAATTCCTTTTTCTTTAAGGTAATAGTAGTCAGTGTGGGTTAATGAATCAAGAATCCATTGATTTGCATGCACAATGTGGTATTCTGTTAGGGTATAATTTCTATTTAAATTTAAGGCAATGATCAAGCTGTCCATCCATTCGAAATAATTTAGAAGTTTAATGTTTCCAACACTATTTACAAATTCTTTTTTTGAAACCATATTAATATAGTAATCTACTTCGGAAGTATCTAGTTTAGAAATAATCTTATCTGTGGGCTGATCGGGAATGTCCATTTCATGCTTACACCCATTCATTGTTAA
>JAHEAQ010000039.1 GCA_024642705.1 Bacteroidota bacterium
TTCAAAAATTTATGGAACATTAAAATCCAATCTCGAACTTTGTCCAACCGTCATTATCAGAAAATAATCTATATTCCGCTTTATGGTTATTCAAAATATCCCGAATCAACATTAAACCGATTCCTTGACCTGCTGGTTTTGTCGAAAAGAATGGAGAAAATAATTGAGTAGCATTTTCAATACTAATTCCTGCACCATTATCGGCAATAATAAGCTGTGGTTTTTCAGGTTGAGTGGTTATGCGAATATGACCATTCCGGTCAATGGATTCCATCGCATTTTTAAAAATATTACTTATAACTTGTTCCATCTGAATTTTGTCTGCTAAAACTATTACTGGTTCAGGAAAAATTCTCATGTCAAATTTTATATTTCTCTCATTTGCACTCAACTTCATGTAGTCAACCAGCTGATTGATGAGTTGATTAAGGTCCAATTTCACAATTAGTGGTTGTGACAATCGAATAAATTCAGCAAAATTGTTGGTAAATTTTCCAAGTGCTTTGTTTCTTTCAATTGCTATATCCATATAGTCCTTCATCTCTTTTTTCTCTTCGCCTTCAAGACCATATTCTTTCACATTCTCCAGAATGGAATTCACTGCACCCATTGAATTGTTTACTTCATGCGCCATCATTCTGATCACCTTTCCAAAAGCTCGCTTCTCAGCTTCCAAAAGTTCACCCGTTAATTCTTCTATCATTACAAATTGACGAGCAAAGCCTTTATGTACCAGCTGGTGCATCTTACATTTGTATTTTTTTAAACCGTCTACAGTAATGACTTTTTCTTCGAAAACTTTCAAAGTTGCAATTTCTTGTGCTAAGCCATTTTGGATTTCGTTTAATTTTAGACCCAAAAGTTCATCTTCTTCCAAAAACCCTTTAACTTTTCGATTTGCAATGACGATGGTTCTTTCATAATCCATAATGAGCATTCCCAAAGGAGAGTTTTCTATTAAGTCTTCTAGAAAATAAGATTGTTCTTCCGTTCTTGTTTTCTCTTTGCGTAAACGATCAATCATATTATTATAGACCACAATGAGATCGTCCAATTCTCGTGTTCCAGTCTCATTAAATTTTATCGTAAAATCCTCTTCCAGCATTGTGTCTCTTCCTGATTTGATGAGACGGAAGGGTTGTAAAATCGTATTTAATAGTCGAAAACTTATGAAAAGCGATATCAAAATCAATATTTCAAATGCTAGAAAATAGGACTTTTGCTCTTTTAACAATAAGTAGAGCAAAATGGTAATAGCTCCATGAAGTACTAAGATTAAAAGGATGTATTTAATTCTGAGACTCATGCGGAATATTATACTTTTCAAGGCGACGATATAAAGAACTTCGCGTAATTCCTAATGATCTAGCAGCTTTACTAATATTGTCTTCATGGAAAGTCAAAGCTTGTCGAATCATATGTTCTTCCATTTCATCCAACTTTATGGAGCCTACTGCAGGAATCTTAATCAATGAGCTGCCCTGACCAGATTTTTGAATATTTTTAAAATCATTAATGGTAATTATTTTTTTATCAATATTTAAAAGAATTGCCCGTTCAATATTATTTTTTAGCTCTCTTATATTTCCTTTATAATTCTGGGCACTTAACCATTGCATTGTTTCAGATTCAAACACTGGAATATCAATTTGATATAAATCCCTCATCTTGCTTGAAAAATGCTTGACTAAAGCAGGAATATCTCCTCGTCGTTGATTCAAAGAGGGCAGGTACAAAGTAATTAAATTGATTCTATAAAATAAATCTTCTCTAAACTCGCGATCAAATACCATTTCTTGCAGATCTTTATTTGAAGCGCTAATCACTCGGAAATCTGAGCGAACTGGCTGACTCGAACCAAGGACTTCAAAAGACTTTTCTTGAAGTACTCTCAACAACTTTACTTGATGATCCATTTTAAGTTCCCCAATCTCATCAAGGAAAATCGTCCCTTTGTGTGATTTGGCAAATCTCCCTTCACGATCAGCATTCGCACCAGTAAATGACCCTTTCTTATGGCCAAACATTTCAGATTCAAATAAAGTGTCAGATATGCCACCTAGATTAACTTTAACGAATATGTTGTCTTTCCTTTTGCTTCCTCTGTGAATGGCTTCTGCTAAGAGTTCTTTTCCTGTGCCGCTTTCCCCTAGAATTAGAACTGAGGCATCTGTAGGTGCAACTCTTTGAGCCATTTCTAAAACTTCTAAAAAAGCAGGATCTTCGCCAATTATAGAATATTCATCTTCGGGTTCTAATTTTGCAGATTTGATTTCAGGATTATAAATAGCAATTAGAGATTCTATTGAACTAATCATTTCTTTATTATCCCATGGCTTAGCAATAAAGTCTTTTGCACCAAGTTTCATTCCTTCTACCGCTAATTGAACAGTCGCCCATCCAGTCATCAGAATAACCAATGCGGAAGAATGCTGCTCTCTTATGCGCTTCAATAATGCCAATCCTTGTCTTCCGCTTGTCTCAATGGTGAAATTCATATCGAGTAATACAACATGTGGCTGAAAGCCTGCCAACTTTTCAGGCACATCTGTAGGATAATGAACAATATCCACTTCAAAATTCTTTTTACTCAAAAGGAATTGAAGACTTTGACATACAGTTCGATCATCATCAATTATAAGGACTTTGTATTTACTCATTTAATGCAAATTTACTAATCTTCGTGTAATGCAAAAGCAGGTTGTATTCGAGAGGCTTGCCCTGAAGGGTATAATGCACAAATAGTCACAATAACAAGAATGATTAAAGCTGAAAACGCCATAGATTTGTAAAAGATAATTTGTGGAATATCAATCAGCTTTAGCAAAGGAACTTGAATTGCAAAGAAAACTCCGATTACAATAGCTAACAATGTTAAGACCAAGACTTCGCCTGTAAATTGTGCAGCAATGCCAGGCCTTGATGCTCCTAAAGCCCTCCTTAATCCAATTTCTGATCTTCGATTATTAATATTGTACCACAGAACTCCAAACAGTCCAAGGGCTACATTGATACAAAGAAAACCACTTATTGACAACAAAGCAATCATAGGAATCCATGTTTGTCTGCTATTTCTGCTTTCCATAGCTTGCAAATCTTGGATGACAAAACTTGTGCTCTTAGTAATGCTTTCCACCGTTTTGCTGACATCTTCTTCAAAGGATTTGGGTGTGCCAGGTGACAGTTTTAGATAAACAATTTGAGCGTCCTTATTGGTGTAAGGCTGAAAAAAGAAAGTTGTAGATTGTTCTTCTTCAAATACACCATTGTAACGGTAATCATCTACCACACCTATAATCTTTTTATCCCCTCCAAAAGGAATGATAGAATCAAGCATGTTAACGTCAGGGAAATATTTGTTGAGAAAAAATTCATTGACAATCATGGGTTCATAAGTCGGATTGATGTCGGTCTCATCAAACCAGCGCCCCTTCACCACATTAATATTCATTGTTTTTTCAAAATCTATATCAACTTTACAAAATCTGCTCCCTATTTCGAATCCTAAATCATCATAGGAAGAACTCCATGTACCATTGCTATATGGAGAAACACTAAAGCTAAATCCTACAGACTCTATATTACTCATTGCAAGAAGTTCATTCTTGAGGTTAATTCTCATCTGCGCATTGGCAAGAGAATCCATATCCTTATCATTTCTATCCAAGTAAATCAACCAGCGGTTTTCTGTGTCAAAACCAGTAGGTAAATTTAGCCGATCTGTATTGTAAATTACATAACTAAGAACAGCAAAAAGTACAAGAAAAGAAAGAAATATTTCGATAATAAGAAGGCTATTGTTGCCTTTCTTATTCCAGATTAATTTTAAAATGTGACCAATCATAATTTATTACTTTTTAAAGCATTGACAATATGAATTTTTGACATCCTAAATGCTGGCAAGAAACCAGAAATGACACCAAAAAGAAGGACTACCAGAAAACTGTACACAAAGAACTTGTAGTTAACAGTCAATTTTAGAAACTCAAGCAAGTTTGCACTGTTAATGAAGTAAATCAAGATAGTTGCGAGTACTAATCCGATTATTCCGCCGATGATTGTTAATATTACATTCTCGAAAATGAATTGACCTAATATATTTCCTTGGCTCGCACCAAATGCTTTTCGCACACCAATTTCTGAAGATCGCTCCATGATTCGGCTAACATTCAGATTAATCAAATTTAATGTAGGTAAAAGCACGAATAATGATATGAAACCAATTAAAATAAGACTTAATGCCCGACCAGCTTTCTTTGGTTCATTGAATGGAACCAAGTTTCGCGCAAATCCCTGAAACATAGTTCCTGTTTTGTCTTTTAAAAATAACTTATTATAATCTTGAACAAGATCAATTGGTATTTCATTTTCTTTATTTTCAATCTCATCCTGAAGTTTTTTTACATCAGCTTTGGAACGAGCCAAGAAATAAGAACGGAAACCACCTGTATATTGATCAACTGGTCCGAGATAATCTGGAAGTAAGGTAGTTGGAGCAAAAACATCACCATTAATCATTGATGAAAGTGGTTTTTTTATTAAGCCGATTACTTTATGATTCTTCCCATCCATTTTTAGTTCACGACCAACAATTTGGCTGCTTTCACCAAAATATTTTTCTGCAAGTTGATCCGTAATAACTACTACAGGTTCAGCACGATCAAACATGCTAAGGTCAAAAGCTTGGCCTTCTAAAAATTCAAAATCAAAAATCTCCCAATAATTAGCATCAGTATAGTAGACATCTAAGACAATCTTTGAATTATTGACATACGCATTGTAAGAAACCCCTGGCAGGTAAAAAGTTTGATTTTCTGCATATTTAAGGTCAGTAAAATTGTTTACCAGAAATCGCCCTCCTAAAGAACTTATAGTCGTTGACCTACTGGTTTCTCCTATTGATTTCGTTGTATCATATTTCATAGTTCCATCAACAAGCATAGAATCCACGAGGATAGAGGTATCAGGCACCATATCTTTCATTTCGATGGTGCCGAAAGTAACCATTCGATTTCGATTGGTAAAAGGCTTATCGGTGCCTAATTCTGTCTGCAAGAAAGATACAATAACCATGAGAATTCCAAGTGTAAAGCTGATTCCAAAAAGACTGATGAAAGTGAAGAATTTTTTCCTCCCTAACACTCGCCATGCGAGAATTAAATAATTTTTTATCATCTGTTTACGATTTATGGATTATTTAATTTGACTTCCATCATAAAGCCTTACCAACCTATTGGTTTTTCGCGCCATATTTTCATCATGAGTTACCATGACTATAGTCGTTTCGCCTTTTTTGTTTAGATCTAGAAGAATGTCCATTACGTCATTGCCCATAACGGAATCAAGGTTTCCTGTAGGCTCATCTGCGAGAATGATCTGAGGTTTTCCTACAATAGCTCTCGCTATGGCAACTCTTTGTTTTTGACCTCCTGAGAGTTGATTTGGAAAATGACTCATCCTATTCTTTAATCCAACAGATTCAAGGGCTTCTTCACTTAGTCTTCGTCGTTCCTTTGAAGAAACATTCCTATAGAGCAGCGGGAGTTCAACATTATCAATGACCCTCAGATCTGGAATCAAATGGAAACTTTGGAAAATAAAACCTAATTTTTCATTTCTAAATCTTGAGGTCGTTTTTGATGCATATTTCTGAACTTGTTGTCCTGCAATGGTTACTTGGCCATGTGATGGTTCGTCCAAAAGCCCTATGATATTCAATAAGGTTGATTTGCCGCATCCTGACGGTCCCATGATGCTTAAAAATTCTCCTTTTGGAACTTCAAGATTGATATTATTTAATGCTGTGGTTTCAATGGTTTTGGTACGGTAAACTTTGGAAACTTGATCTAGTGATATCATAATTAGTAAGTTATTTTTTGGTTATTTGCAAAATCATAGCCGGTAAGCAATCGGAGGGCATAATAGCTATTCCAATAATTACTGAGCGTCTGAATATAATTTCTTCTTGTTTGGTCTTTTTCTCTTTGTGCTAAAGTGAAGTCAGTGATACTAATTGCACCTAAAATGTAACGTTCATTGGCAATGTTAAAACGTCTATCGGCTATTGTTCGAATGGCATCTTGATCCTCAACTGCATCTTGGAGCATTAAGAATTCTTGTACTTTCAGACGCACATTGTTTTGAATTTCACTGCTTTCTTGCTTGATAGCAGCCAAAGTGTTTTCAAGGAGGATATCTGCTTTTTTACGACTGGATTTTTTATTACCCCAATCTATAATAGGCAATGAGAAAGTCAAACTTAACTGTTGTTCCGTAAATGGATCAGAATATATTTGTTCAAGATTGTTAGACCCTCTTGCCATACCGAAACTTGCAAATAAATTAGCCTGCGGACCTGTATCTGCCTTAGTTTGTGCAATGTTTCTTTCCTGTTCTAATTTCTTCCTTTGAAAAGTGATGATTTCTGGCCTGTTTTCCATCGCCATATCAACTGCTTCTTGTTCGCTAATCATAATTTTAGGCATTGCAAATGGAATTTCAAAAGTAGAATTGAAATTAAAATCCAAGTTTTGTTCGCCTAGAAATATCCAAAGTCTTCGTTTTGCTGCTTCAAGTTGGAACTCTGAACTTCTTAGATTTACTTTTGCGTTATCGAGTTCGATTTCTAGTTGCAATTTTTCATCTTCAGATATTTTTCCTAGCTCTAACCTTTTATTTGCAATCTTGATTAGGTTTTCGTTTACTCTGGAATTGATCTCTGCAATTTTCCTGTTTTCTTCAGAAATCAATACCTGAAAGTAAAAGAAAGCAGCTTGATATTGTGTATTTTCAATATCAAATGCGTATTGTATTTCAGCTTCTTCTAATTGAACGGGAGCTAATTTTTTTGACCATTTGAATTGGTTGAATCCAAATAGAGGTTGACTGATTCCAATTCTTATAGGAATGCCATTGTAAAGTCGGTTATTGATGGTAAAATCGTCAAATCGTTGTAAGTCGGATTGGACAAATAGTCTAGCACCTGTAAGAGATATATTTTGTTGAGCAAATAGAGAAATACTCGCATTATTTTGGGCAATTCGCTGGAATTCTATGGTTCCATTTGGTTGGGTAATGGCTGAAGATGAACTAAAGTAACCTGGAATGCGACCGTCCAAAAATAAAGCTGGTTTTAGGGAGGACTTAAAAATTTGATAATCTTGTTTTGCAATTTCCCTTTGTTGGCTGGCATCTTTTGCTATAAATGAGTTTTGACGAGCCATAGACAACACTTGATCTAGTGTTATGGATGGCTGTAATGGATTGGTATTTTGTCCATTTGCAGACTGGAATGCTTGTGTCATAAATAGAATAGCAATCCACAAAAATTTATTCTTTTCTTGAATCAGGTAACAAACAGCCTTTGTTATTATTGCTGTTTCTTTTTTATTCAGACTACTCATATCCATCATTTATTAATTTTAAACTCGTCCAAATGATCATAATCCTTTGTTTCAGAAATAATAATTCGCTGTCCTTCTTTAATATTAGAACTGGTCAATTCAACAAAATCTGAATTGCTTAAACCTTTCGTAATGTTCATTTTGACAGCTCTATCACCTTCTACTAAAAAAACATTCAGATTAGTAGCTCCACCAAAGGCAGCACCATTTTTTATTTTTAAGACATTTGTTTTCTGTTCTGTTATCAGATACACTTCAGCTCGCATATTCGGCCTAAGTGATTCATCATTTTTGTTTTCGAGTTCTACTAGAAATTTTACAGTATTATCCTCCACAGCCGGGAGCACATTACTTATTATTCCTTTGAGTGTATTTCTATTAATTCTAACATTCACATCCATACCCACATTAATACTTTCTGTATTTCTATCTGACGTACTTGCTTCAATTACATAACTATTTAGATCTGCTATTCTGACCAGAGGTTCTCCTTGACTTACTGTTCGCCCAACATCCTCCAGAATCCAAGTAATAACTCCGTCGAGTGGAGCTCTAACTTCAGTTTCAGATAATTTTCGTTTTAATTCTTGAAGCTTTTTTTGCTGTATGGTGAATTCTAGTTCTAGATTTCTTTTTTCTTTGACATTTGCTTTCCTAGTGTACTCAAGATTGTTTTCTAGCATTAATTTTTCGATTTCTGCGACTTCTAATCTCAACCTTGCTTGCTCCAATTCTTCGTCTGTTGCCCCTCCAATTTCCACAAGACGTTCTTGATCCTTTACTTGAGCGCGGAGTTGGCTTAAGCTCAATGCCTTTATTTGGTCATTGTAGTCAAGGTCTTTAAGATCTTTGTCAAATTGTAAATTGAGCTTAGCAATATTATTTTGTTTTAGTTCTAATTCATCATTCAACCGGTCATATTCGAGTTGTGTAAATTCTTGGTCAAGATCCATGATCAATTGATTCTTTTTGACAACAGTTCCTTTAGGAAGGATGACTCTTTTAATTTCAGTATTTACAGGAGCGTTTATTTCACGTTCGTAAGCAGGTTTTACTATTCCTGTAGCAGTAAGTGTGTTCTGAATATCGCCTCGTTCAACTTGAGCGATGTAGAAATCACCAATGGTTCCCGTTTTGCGAAGGGCATTTCTTCCGAAATAGAAAATTGCGGCTATTATAACAAAAATGACAATCCATTTTGAGGTTTGCAAAATTTTGGATTTATCCCTTTCCTTGCTTGATATTTCTTTGTCCATATATAAGCTTGTTCTTAATGCTAAAATTTATTGCTTAGATTTCTCGAATTAGGAAATGCATTATTTACAAATCAAAATTTTTATCATCTATATTATAATTAGCCAAGGTATGTGCCAACATTATAGTGGTTGAATACAAGCTTAATACATATTAAATAAATATATATATTGTGCGAATTCGGACAGGTGGTGTGCGATAAATAGAATTAAAATGATAAATAAAAAAACTGATTTAAGGTGAAATATTGATGCTTTCTCTAAAATGAGATAAAAGTTGTTTTTTTATTTTAGCATGATCAATTTATTAGTGTCGAATTGAACTTATTTAAATTGGATTTGTGGAACTAATGATTTAAGAATGGAAAATCATTAAATAAAATCATATTAAATATTTCTTTCAAGTTTCACCAAGAAGAGCAGATATATTCAAGAATAAAAAATCAATTGATTGAAAAAGTATTTAGTGCATTTTCAAAATCAAGAGGCAATTTAATATAAATAGCATTCTTTACTTTTATTTCATTTTCAAAATTCAAAGGATTGCCTGCATACAAAAGTGGCACCTCATTGGTTTTTAATAATTCCGATATTAAATCTGCAATTTTCTCGGGCCTTGGTGCAGTGAACATTGTCATCATTAAATCAGGATTTGTTATTTTTATTATTTCACCAATATTTTGCATTGGTACATTTTGACCCAGATAGTAAACTTTCCATCCACTTTTTTTAGCAATATAATAAGCAAGTAACAAACCAATTTCATGAGCTTCTCCTTCCAAGAGAAAAAGTAAGATTCTTTTAGCACCATCTTCTGGGACAGGCAATGATTCAATTGCAGCTACAATTTTGTGTCGGATTAAATTAGAAATAAAGTGCTCTTGTGCCGGATTCGCTTTATTAGTTATCCAAAGACCACCAACTAAATTTAAAAATGGATAAACAAGATTTAAAATCGTCGAAATAAAACTTGTCTGTGATACTGAATTGTTAAACAATTTGTTGAAAGCATCTTCATCCATCTCAAGCATACTTAAAACTAAACCATTTATTCGATCATGATTTTCTTTAGAATCCGTCAATAATATTTGAGATACCTTCTCATAAATTTGAGATTGAGACATTTTATCAATGGCGGAGATACGGTAACCATTTCTTATGAGGATTCCAATATTAAGAAGATCTTTTAATTGATTATCAGAATAGTACCGAATATTGCTCTCTGTTCGCAGTGGAAGCAGAAAGTTATATCTGCGCTCCCACACTCTAAGTGTATGAGCATTTATACCTGTCAAAGTCTCGATTTGAGACATCGAATATGTAATCATGTTTAATAAAAATTTAGATAAAGTTAGACAATTATCAAAGCAAAAAAATAAAAAAAATAAAAAAAATTTATTTTTTTAAAACATTTGTCTAACAAAATTGTCTTTATAGTTAGACAAAAGCAAATAAATATTTTTCGTCTAAATTTTTAACATAAATCATAAATCATAAAACATTAACAATGAAAAAATTACCGTTTTTTTTAATTCTATTATTTAGTTTCTCCATTCTTTTAGCAAGCTGTGAAAAAGAAGATATCGTAGAAACAATTGAACCAACAAACAATTTGGTTGAAATTGCCTTAGATCAAGGTTTTACATCTTTAGCAGCAGCTCTTACAAAAGCTGGTTTAGTAGATGAATTGCAAGGAGGCTCTGATTTCACAGTTTTTGCTCCTACAAATGAAGCATTTGCTAATTTATTAGCAGCTATAGGTCAAACTAGTATTGATGATGTTCCTGCGTCTGTATTGGAACAAATTTTACTGTATCATGTAGTCCCTGGAAAAATTTTCTCCAAAGACATTTCTGCTGGAAACGTTGTAACTTTAGAAGGAAGTGAAATTAATCTAACGACAAATAATGGGATTGCAGTTAATGGAATAAGTGTGATTAATCCCTTTGATGCCGAGGCTACCAATGGAGTTATACACACTGTAAACGAAGTATTGGTTCCTGCAAGCATAGCTCAATTTGTTAACACTATACTTGAGCCAGCATTCTTCAACGAGTCATTTAGTACTTTGGTTAGTGCTGCTGTCAAAGCTAATGTAGTTGAAACATTATTAAACACTCCAAACCTCACTATTTTTGCACCTGATAATGATGCATTTGTTGCTTCAGGAATAGATGTTAATGCAATAGATAGTGAAACCTTAGCTGCTGTGCTTACTTACCATGTGGTTGGGGCCAAAGTTATGAGCAACGATATTCCAAGACAAGCAGGGACAGTGAATGGAAATGAACTTTTCTTCTCTTTGGTTTCTTCAGGAAATTATATCAATGGAGATACAGAAATAAAAGCAGTAGATATTGAATCAGGAACAGGTGTAGTTCATGTGATTTCTAAAGTTTTGTTACCACCAACTGGAAATATTGTAGAAACAGCTATAAGACTGTCTGCGAATGGTGAATTTACTTCCTTGATAGCTGCATTGACAAGAACAGCTAACGAAGGTACTGCAGATCAAAATTTGATAAATGTATTAAGTGGAAATGGTCCATTTACTGTCTTTGCACCAACTAATGCTGCTTTCCAAGCTGTATTAGATAGTAATAATGATTGGAATACATTAAATGATATACCTTTAGAAACATTGATTAATGTATTAACTTACCATGTAGTTCCTGCAAAAGCATTTGATAAAGATCTTGCTGGTGCGGTGGATGTTAATGGCGAATTACCAACTGCATTAAGTCAAAATATAAAAATAAATCTAACCGATTTTTTAATTAATCAATCAAGCAAAATTGTTGGGATTAATTATAACACTACAAATGGAGTGATCCATGTCATTGATAGTGTTTTATTACCATAAAAAAGAAAATAATTTTTGGTTATAGTTTTTGTTCTGAAAAATGTTAAAAGGCGGTATTAATTACCGCCTTTTTCAAAAAAATAAGTTTACTTTCTTAAAAGTCAAAATATGTTTGGTCTATTCAAAAAAAAATCTGAATCAGAAATTCTTCTTGTAAAATATAAGCTGTTAAACCAGGAGGCTTTTGAATTATCAAGAGTTAATCGAATGAAAAGTGATCAAAAGGCAGCTGAAGCTTTGGAAATATTGGAGAAAATAGAGAAATTGGAAAAAATAGAGAAAAACTTATAAACGAAATTTTAGTTTTATTTTTACTCCTTGGTTCGTTAGCACAAGTATGGAAAAAACGCACACTTCTCATTTTTAAATTTGCTGTACTTTTAAGGATTGGTATTTAAAAGGGAAATTCAATAAAAATTTAATTCTTGATTAGTAACAAATTTTAAATTCCTTCGTCTTAACCAAATAGACCCATAAATTAAGTTATCCTTCCCTAAATCATGAAAATTAATTGGAGAACCGTACTTAATCATCCAATTATAAAAATTGTACTTGGTGCAGCCATTTGCTTTTTGTTATTTATTGTTGCTCAAAACTTTATCATTAAGCCATTTTTATTATATCTCATTCCCTCTGAAGAGATTGCAAAAACTATAGCTAATTATATCTCTTCAATTGTACTATTACTAAGTTATTTTTTTCTTTTTCGAACTTATGAACAAAGAAAAGTACCTGAACTTTCCTTAAAACATTTACCAAAAGAATTTTTTGGTGGTTTGTTTTTTGGTTTTTTAGTAATCTCGTTGATTATACTGTTATTGTATTTATTAGGATATTATTCCATACTTAATATCTCAAATTATCAATACTTTTTGAAACCATTATCCATTCTAGTAGGAGCAGCATTAATAGAAGAAATATTTTTTAGAGGAATTCTATATCGTGTTCTGGAAGAATGGAAAGGAACATTTATTGCCCTTTTTATTACTGCATTTTTATTTGAACTTCCACATACATTTAATGAAAATGCAACTTTTTTATCTTTTTTGTTAGGCGTTGTATTTGGCCTATCTCATGGTTTAATGTTCACCTATACCAAAAGAATTTGGTTGCCATTCGCATTCCATTTAGGATGGAATTTAGCCCAACCTTTTTATGGGTCTAACTTATCTGGTCTTGAAGATATGGGATTAGTAATCAATGCAAAATTTGAAGGGCCGAAGATATTTATTGGTTCCAATTATGGAATTGAAGATTCTATCTTTTCGTTACTTCTATTGGGAATCATATGCTTATTCTTTTTATACCTCTCCATAAAAAATGGAAAAATAATTGGACGAAATAAGACCTTCAAAAATACAATTAAGCTTTGACTACATAAATGGTGGAAAAGCAAATGATCTATTTAACCTTATCTGATAAAACTATTTATAATCCTTCAAATTTATTCGAACTTAGCGGACTTGATGGACTCGTCTTTTTGATGTTTGTTATTTTTGCGTCTTACTTTGCTACAAAGTGATTATTTAGCCCTATCTGGAAATAATGCATGTAAAAAGAAACATAAAAATGTCATAATCTTTTGTGAGAGCGAAATATAATAGGATAATAGATATTTATTTACTTTAATATTCAGTTACTTTAACAATTTCTTGTTTTATATTTCCAATGGTAAACTAGCAATTTTAAAAGATTCAAATAATGAAACAAAGCATAGCACATATAGCGTTAGTGGTTCGAGAATATGACGAAGCAATAGAATTTTATACAAAAAAATTAGATTTTATTCTTCTTGAAGATACCAAATTAAGTGAGGAAAAAAGATGGGTCGTTATTGCACCACCTGGCGCAAAAGAATGCAGCCTTTTGCTCGCAAGAGCAGCAACGGAAGAGCAGGAAAAAAGTATTGGAAATCAGACTGGTGGCCGTGTATTTCTTTTTCTTTTTACAGATGATTTTTGGCGAGATTATCATAAAATGGTAGAAAGAAAAATAAACTTCGTAAGGCCACCTACTGAATTTGATTATGGGCGTGTTGCTGTTTTTGAAGATTTATATGGCAACCTTTGGGACTTTATTGAACCCAGTGATCAAAATTCAGGGTTGATCAAAACGAATCCACAAAAAAAATAATTTAACCTGCATAGGCATATACTTTAAAATTCAATCAAAATAACATGTCAAAATCAAAATGGAGCGTCGAGAATATTCCTGATTTAGAAGGTAAAGTTGTTATTGTAACAGGAGCGACTAGTGGTTTGGGTGAAGAAGCAGCAAAAATATTTTCTGGCAAACGAGCCACAGTAATCATGGCAGTTAGAAATACGCAAAAAGGAGAAAGTGTGGCTCAAAAAATCAGAACAGAATTTCCATTTGCTAAAATAGAGGTTCTGAATCTGGATCTTGACAGCTTAAAATCTGTTCAAACTTTTGCAGCACAAATATTAGCCAATTATGAACGTTTGGATATTTTAATAAACAATGCAGGTGTAATGGCATGTCCTTTTTCTAAAACAGCTGATGGGTTTGAGATTCAGATGGGCGTTAATCACTTAGGACATTTTGCACTTACAGGGCATTTAATGCCATTGTTGAAAAAGACCAAAGGGTCTCGAATAGTAGCAACATCTAGTATTGCACACCGACAAGGCAATATTGATTTTGACGATATCAATTGGGAAAAAAGGAAATATGTTACTGGAAAAGCCTATGGCGATAGTAAAATTGCAAATTTATATTTTGCCTATGAACTAGCAAGAAAAATGAAAGGAGTTTCAGATGCGCCCTTGATAACTATAGCTCATCCAGGATGGACAAGTACTGATTTACAAAGACATTCATTGATGTTTAGAATTCTAAATCCAATTTTTTCACAAAATGTAGCAAATGGTGTTTTGCCAACTTTGAGAGCAGCAGTCGACAACAATGCAAAATCTGGGGATTATTTTGGACCTTCAGGTTTTTTGGAGTTGAAAGGATTTCCTGTTGTTGTAAGTTCCAATGAACTATCAATGGATGAATCAAAAGCAAAACGCCTTTGGAATTTATCTGAAAAATTAACCAATGTTCAATACCAACTAGGATAATGTTCTAGGTTACTATATTGATCAAATTTGGGCCATTTTAATGTTATTATTTTACATTTAATTTTTGACTCAAAACTGGTCAAGCCTTCTCAAAGTCTAGAAAAACTCAATTGAGTTAACATTAATTTTCCACTCATCAATGAATTTTCACATAAATTGAAGAATATTGATTTGCTGAATAAAATTGTATATATCTTTGTATCAAATTGTATTTTGAAAAAAGAACATGCAATAGTTCTTGATTTTTAATAACAATTCGCTTTTAATAAAAATATTAAAATTACACAGCATACCTTATCATATGCGCAATGGGTTCTATCTTTTTCCCAATTGTTTTCAAAGCTCGATCCTAAATTCACATTTCAGAAGGAGCGAATTGTTTCGGATAATAAATATTGGTGTGATGTTTATGAATTTTAATCAGGTTAAAGACAAAACCATAAAATGTGAAAAGGCATTAGGTTGTACAATCGTATTTATAAAATTTAGCAAATATGGGGCGTTATGAATAAAAAAATTAAGTTAGGAGGCATATTAATTACAATTGGGATTGTATTTGGTGATATAGGCACCTCCCCTCTTTATGTATTTACCGCAATAACAGGAGGAACTAATTTTGACGAAGGGTTGATAATGGGTAGTCTTTCATGTATAATTTGGACACTTGCGATATTAGCAACTTTTAAATACGTTTATTTGGCTTTAAATACAGACAATAAAGGCGAGGGCGGAATTTTTGCATTGTATGCTTTATTGAAAAAGACAAAATCAAAATGGATAATTTTTCCAGCATTAATTGGTTGTGCCACACTAATTAGCGATGGGTTTTTAACGCCTGCGATTTCAATATCTTCTGCAATTGAAGGCCTTTCTATTAGATTTCCAGATATTCAGACACTTCCCATTGTCACTGGAATTATCGTTTTATTGTTCCTGTTTCAACAATTTGGCACTAAAGTTATTGGAAAAGTTTTCGGCCCAATTATGGTCAGTTGGTTCTTAATGATTGGCATTTTGGGAACTATGCAAATTTTTGCCAACCCATTAGTCCTGAAGGCTTTGAATCCAATATACGCTATAAAATTTGTATTGTTCTACCCTAATGGATTTTGGTTAATGAGTGCTGTGTTTTTATGCACGACAGGAGCGGAAGCTTTATATTCAGATTTGGGTCATTTTGGAAAAAAAAATATCCGTATAAGTTGGATCTTTGTTGTCTCCATGCTGCTTCTTAATTACTTTGGACAAGCAGCATTATGTTTGTCTTTCCCTCCGGATCTAAAAGTTACTTCTGTGTTTTATTCAATGGTTCCTTCATACTTCCTTCCAGTTGTTATTATCATTGCTACATTAGCCTCGGTAATTGCGAGTCAAGCTTTGATTACAGGAATTTTCACCCTTATTAACGAGGCTATAAAATTGAAGCTTTGGGTGAACTTAAAAGTAAATTTTCCCTCAGATGAAAAAGGACAGGTTTACATTCCTTTTATAAACTTTTTCCTAATGTTTGGCTGTTTGTCTATTCTTTTCATATTCAAAAAGTCTGCGAATATGGAAGCTGCTTACGGACTAGCAATTATCATTGATATGTTGATGACGACGTCATTATTGGCCTATTTGCTTTTTGTAAAACGAAAAAATATATTTTTCACCTTTCTTTCTGTTGGATTATTTATTATTTTAGAATCCATTTTCATGGTTTCAAATTTTGGAAAAATATGGCAT
Source organism: Bacteroidota bacterium (assembly GCA_024642705.1). GTDB lineage: Bacteria > Bacteroidota > Bacteroidia > Chitinophagales > Saprospiraceae > Portibacter. The sequence goes on from JAHEAQ010000039.1 coordinate 16,331, forward strand.
GGTGGATGGTTTCCATTGCTAACTTCTATTTTGATATTTATTTTGTTGTATTTGCATTACAGGGCAAGAGAATTAAGGCAACGAATTGCGGATTATGATAGCATGACGCACATACTTCCTATGTTAGATGATATTTCAAATGACAAAAGTATACCAATTTATGCCACAAACCTCATTTACCTTACCAGATCAAATAGTAGAGCAAAACTGGATAATGTCATCATATATTCCATCTTCAAGCTTTTCCCTAAAAGAGCAAAAGTTTATTGGTTCGTGCATATTGAAACCTCTGACAAACCAAAAGGTATAAAATATACTTGCAATTCTTTGATCCCCCAAAAATGCTTTTATGTAAGAATTAAATTTGGATTTAAAGAAAAACATGAAATCGAACCCATTATTTATAACGTCAGGAAAAAGTTGGCAGAAAAAGGAGAAGTTTCTTTGGAAAGTGCTTTCGACAGCATAAACAAACACAATCTTCCTTCAGATTTTCAATACATCTTATTGAATACGCGACTCTCCTATATTCAAAGGCTTGCTTTTTGGGATTACATATCGATTGTTGTTTATAGATTTATAAAGTTGACCAGGGTAAGTGTAATTTCAGATTATGGTATTGCCAATAGCAGAACCGTTACTGAAATCATTCCCGCAGAACTACCACTTAATGTAAAATTGAGAAAGGCTTAAATTTCACTTCGGCCAAATTATATTTCTTCAATTGGGTATTTGTGATATTAATATTCACATTCGGTCTCAATTTTCGTTTTTAATGCATTACATTAAGCTCTCAGTATTTTTGGATTAATGGGAAAAATAATCCATATTTAAAACCTCAAAAAATTAAATATTATACCTTATGTGTGACTTCAAAATAAATATATTCCTGCTTGGGCTCTTTTCATTATTGTGTACTTTTGAAATCAATGGGCAAATTGATGCAGCTATTGATATTGAAAATTTGTCCAAACTAATAGAAGTTAGCAAGGAGACCTTTACTGATGAGATTATGGTTATTTATAAAAATGAAGTTGTAAGCCATTGGAAAAATGAAGATTGTGATACCATATTTTTCAACACAGCATCAATGGTAAAATCATGGACAGGTTTGGTAGTAGGAATATTAATTGACAAAGGCATTATTGCTTCAGAAGACGATTTGGCATGCAAATATATTCCAGAATGGGAAGAAGGCTGTAAAAATAAAATCACCATAAAGAATCTGCTCACCATGACATCAGGTATCAACAGAAGAAGTGGAGCTCAAAGTATTATGGCGGCAGACGACACCAATCTTTATGCCTTGAAAATAAAGCCAGATACCATGCCTAACATAAGATTCAATTACTCTAATGAATCTGTTCAACTTTTGGGAATTATTATTGAAAAAGTTAGCGGAAAATCTGCCAATGATTGTTTTGATGAATTATTGTTTGGCCCATTAGAAATGAATGCATCTATTCTTGGAAAAGATCCTGTAGGAAATAATGTAGTTTTTGGCGGTGCAAAGACATCGATTGCTGATGCAGCCAAAATAGGTTTGTTAATGGCCAATAAAGGCCAATACAAAAACAAACAATTAGTTTCATCTGATTGGATTCAAAAATCTATTACACCCTCTCAAAATGCGCCTTATTATGGCTATTTATGGTGGCTAGACAATAACTCAAACGATAAAAACTATGCTGCAACAGGTGATTTTGGTCAAATGACCATCGTTTTTCCAGAGCTAGAATTGATTTATTTGCGGCAACAATCCTGCAATAAAGACATAAGTGGCAATATGACCTGGATGGGACCAAATTTTTTGACTTTGGTAGCAAGTGTCGTAAAAAAAAGTGACAGATAATTCAAGTGATTTAAAAACTTTTGAACTTTTTAGGTTTTAGTGAAATACCATCTATATCTTTCAACAAATTAAATATCAATTTGTTACATCTTATATTCTCTAAAATTAAAATCTATGAAAAAGTGGACGTTGCTTATAACTTTGTTATTTCTTACATCAATTAATCTAAACGGACAAAATGTACCTAATCCTACAAGCTATCAACTTGAAATTTTAATTGGAAATTGGATTATTGATTTAAGACCTACTCCTGAATCAGATGGGTATTTTCAAGAGTTTAACATAGTAAGTGTAGATGACAACTTATTCAAAGGCACATTCTATGGAAGTGAAATTGAAAAGCCAATTTTAAATAAAAATTGGGATAAATTATATTTTGCTTTTACAACAAGAGATCAAAGCAACGAATATTATCATTCCGGATATTTCGAAGGAGGAAAATTATTTGGCATTACCTATTGTCCAAACAGAAATTTCGCCGCACCTTGGACAGGAGAAAAAAAATAATCCTATTCAACTGAAAAAGTTTGACAAGCATTAACAGACTCGGAACTACTAGGAAGATGGTTTATGGACAATGACATTAGACCCGAACATAATCATTATTTTACTTTCAGAATGGTACCACAAAAAGGTTGGGATGGTGTTACACTTTGTGAAATTAAAACAATTGAGCTTTAAAAACTGATATCTTATATTTATTCAGGCAAGGCCTAAGGTGAAAAGGCATTAGCATGCGCAGGAATACATTCGCATGCTGTAGACAAAATGAGAAGAGGAATTTTCTCAAAATTAGACACACTATTAAGTTTTTCCTTAGAATCTACTGACGAAGGGACCATTCTTTCAATGAATCATTCAGGCTATAATGGTTTGAAACTTGTGATTATAAGTTTTATGATGGAAATGGGTTGGAAAAAACAATTGAATAAGAAATTGCCGAAAGTCTTGGATCAAATGAAAATCAAATAAATGAAATTGGTTCCAAGTTTGCAAAATTGTAATTCGAAATAAATTAATTGGAGTTAAAACATTTTCTATGGATTCAAAAATGATTTCAATGTTATTCAATGCATGTTCAATAATCGTCATCGTGAGGAGTAATAAATGTTTTTGGAATTGTTTAAAAATAATTTTGAAAATATAACTATTAAATCGTAACATTGCGATTAAACAATATAAAAAAGATGGGATTAGTGAAGACTGAAATATTTACCGACCTCCAAAATGAAATCGCGCTGTTTGCAAAAGTCTTTGGGCACCCTGCAAGAGTGGCAATTTTGCAGCATCTTTTTAAAATCAACGCATGTTATTGTGGCGACTTAGTCAACGAAATTGGACTTGCTCAACCTACTATTTCTCAGCACTTGAAGGAATTAAAACATTTAGGACTGATCAAAGGAAATGTAGAAGGAACGAGTGTTTGTTACTGCATTAATATTGCCAATTGGACAAAAATGAAAGAAACAATGGTGCAATTTCTGAATCAAGATATTTCGATAATTGAAGATTGTTGCTAAAATTCCAATTCAACTATCTAATAATCATTTCAAACGACCAACAAAAATGAACTCATTACATTCTAGCTTATTTCAGGAAATTGATAATATTATCAATAATTTGAACGTCGATACAATTTCAGGTGAACGAAAAACAATTTTAAATCTGCTAACAGATTTTATTCAGTCAAAAGTATCTAATGGAGAAGAAATTCGAATAAACTTTATTTGTACTCATAATTCAAGAAGAAGCCATCTATCACAAATTTGGGCTCAAACATTAGCTTTTCATTTCAATATCAAAAATGTATTCTGTTATTCTGGAGGTACAGAAAGCACAGCGCTTTTTCCTATGGTTGTCGAAACTTTAAGAAATTCTGGCTTTGAAATTAGTGCAATTTCAGATAACAACAATCCTATCTACAGTATTAAATATGCTGAAAATGAACATCCAATCATTGGATTTTCAAAAAAAATGGACGATGACTTTAACCCAAAATCTGAATTTGCAGCCATTATGACTTGTGATTCAGCTAATGAAGCGTGTCCCTTTGTTCCAGGTGCTGAAAAGCGTATTCCAATAACTTTTGAAGATCCAAAAGCTTTTGACAATACTCCCACCCAAGCTGAAAAGTATAGGGAAAGAAGTTTGCAAATAGCTACCGAACTATTTTATGTATTTTCAAAAATTAACGCCTATAGAAATGAGCTCTAAAAAATTAAGTTTTCTCGATAAAAACCTCACTATTTGGATTTTTGTTGCCATGGCTATTGGTGTTGGAATTGGATATTTTGTTCCAACATTTCCAGACATTATTAATTCATTTAACCGTGGAACAACCAATATTCCAATTGCCATTGGATTGATTTTAATGATGTATCCTCCATTGGCAAAAGTTAATTATACTTTGTTGCCTAAAGTTTTCCGAAACACGAAAATCCTCTCCATATCACTTGTTCTCAATTGGATAATTGGCCCAGTTCTTATGTTTGTTTTGGCAATCACTTTTTTACGAGAATATCCAGAATATATGGTAGGACTTATATTAATTGGTTTGGCTCGTTGCATTGCAATGGTTTTGGTATGGAATGATCTTGCTGAGGGTAGTAGTGAATATGGTGCAGGTTTGGTTGCCTTGAATAGTATTTTTCAGGTTTTTGCTTATAGTTTTTATGCTTGGATTTTCATCACAGTTCTTCCACCATATTTTGGATTTGAAGGAGCTATAGTAGATATATCAATAAGCACCATTGCAGAAAGTGTCGCAATATATTTAGGGATTCCATTTGTAATGGGAATTTTGAGTAGACTAGCTTTAGTAAGGATAAAAGGGGAAGAATGGTACAACCAGAAATTTATTCCGACCATTTCACCGATAACATTGATTGCACTTTTATTTACAATTGTGATAATGTTCTCACTTAAAGGAGAATTAATTGTTGAAATCCCGATGGACGTTCTGATTGTTGCAGTGCCTTTGTTGGTGTATTTTACAGTGATGTTTATCCTTGGGTTTTTCTTTACAAAAGCAACAGGTGCAGAATACGATAAAACGGCTTCTGTTGCATTTACTGCAGCAGGTAATAATTTTGAATTGGCTATAGCAGTTGCGATTGCAGTCTTCGGATTAAATTCAGGACAAGCATTTGCAGGAGTAATTGGACCATTGGTTGAAGTTCCAGCATTGATTTTATTGGTACGAGTTTCGTTTTGGTTGAAAAAGAAATACTATGATACAGCTATAAAATAATCAAATTGAAAATAGCTTTCTTTATAAAAAGAATATGGTGTTAGTTGAATTTGTATATAAGAATTATTAGCTATATTTAACGAAGATTGGGTTCACGATGAAACTTTAAATTCGTAAATCAATTTCAAAATTTTACAACATTACTTCAAATAGTGAAACGTAAAAATGATGAACTCTAAATCATTTCATGGCGGTCTGAATTTAATCGGTCAGATTGCAGTTCCAGTTACAGATATTGATCGTTCCATTCCATTTTACAGAGATGTCCTTGGAATGAGATTCCTTTTTCAAGCTGCACCAGGATTAGGGTTTTTCGATTGTGCTGGAATACGTCTAATGCTTGATGAACCTGCAAAAGAAAATGCAGGAAATGGTTCAGTTATTTATTTTAAAGTCCATGAGATTCAGACAATTTATGACGAATTATCGGCAAAAGGAGTTAATTTTGAAACTCCACCACATCTTATTGCAAAAATGCCTGATCATGATCTTTGGATGGCTTTTTTTCGCGATCCAGACAAGAACATTTTGGCTTTGATGTGTGAAATATATTAATAGGAAGTACTTAGAATAATACTAGGAATAAATATTTAGCTGAAGTTTATAGGTTTTTCATTTTCGAAAATCAAAGTTTTTTTAAAACCAAATTTTTTATTTATAAAGTCAAAACCTTAACCATATTATGTTTAGATAAGCAATGAAATTTTTAAAACGATTATTTAAAATTATTTTTCGAACAGGCCTTGCTATTTCTGCATTAATCATTTTGCTATTTCTTTCTTTTTGGATTGAATTAAAAATCCCTACGACAATCCCTACTCCTTCAGGTAAATATCACATAGGTAGGGTTTCTTTACATTTGACAGATACTGCACGACTTGACAGTTTATCTCCAGAACCATTTTCAAATAGAGAACTTCTTGTTTGGATTTGGTACCCATCAAAAAAGTCAAAAACAGCAAAATTAGTTGATTATATTTCAAAGGACTGGAGCGATGCAATTAATGATAAAAGAGGATTTGTCTTAAATAATTTTTTTGCGAGGGAAGCTACAAAAATTCAATCGCACAGTTTTGAGGATTCAGAGATTTCTCAAGAAAAATTAAATTTTCCTGTATTGCTAATGAAGTCTGGCATCGGATCAATGGCCTCAGATTATACAGCAATTGCTGAAGAAATGGCAAGTTATGGTTATATTGTAGTTGGCTCCGATTCCCCATATAGTACTTGGCTTTTGCGTTTTCCTAACGGTCGAATTATCACCAGAAATTCTGAAGGAAATCCAGGCGAAACTGCAACAATTTCTGGTGAAAGTAATCGCAAATTGAGTCGCTTGGTTCAATTATGGTCTGACGATACGCAATTTATATTGAATCAACTTGAGATCCTTAATGCTAATTCTTCTAGTCAGTTTTATGAAAAATTAAATCTCAATGCTGTGGGAATTTTTGGTCATTCATTCGGTGGAGCTACAGCGGCTCAGTTTTGTTTGAATGATGTGAGATGCAAAGCAGGTGTAGATATGGATGGAGCGCCATTTGGAACTGTTGTCGAAAAAGGAATGAACAAGCCATTTATGTTTTTGCTCGCCGATCACATCAATGAATCTGACTCAATAAGTATTCAAATAAAATCGAATATTGCTAAGATATTCCATTCGAATATTGAAAATCAATATTGGATTTATTTAAAAGGCTCAGGTCATTTTAATTTTAGTGATTTTCCATTTCAAAAAGAGGTTTTTGTTTCCAGATTATCAGGAGGAATTGGGCCAATTGGCGGAAAGTATGGAATTAAAATAATTACGTCCTGCTTACTTTCTTTCTTTGATGAATATGTAAAGGGAGAGCCATCCATAAAAATACAGGACCTAAACAAACAATTTGCTGAAATAATATTTGCAAAATAAAATGCATATTTAGAGTTTAAGTTAGTCTTAAAACTAACCATTAAAATTCTTTTTCGAGTGGCAATTATAAGTTAAATGGTCTCATTTCGGAAAGATGATCACCTAACTATTTATAAGAACTTGTATAAATAGGCATAATGCATTCAAAAATCTAATATGTAAAAATGGTTGAACAATTTATATAAACAAATGGTGACATCATTATAGACATAATAAAAAACCAAAACAAGAATTATTAGGTATATTTAATATTTAATTGGGGCTATTCTGAAAATTCCATTTGCTGAAAATTTACGAATTAAAGTATATTTAAATTTTCAAAGAATAAATATTTGTAAATCTTTGCCACCGATCATCAAAAAACAATTTTATGAATTCATTAAAACCAATTGTAATCTTTTTATTGATTTTTTCAATTGTGATTTCTTGCGATCAAAGTCAGTCCAAGAATGATGAGACAAAAGAATTTAAAGTTGATTATGAAAAATTTACCCTTGATAACGGCTTACGCGTTATTTTTCATATTGATCGTTCTGATCCTGTGGTTGCGGTGGCATTAACGAGTCATGTTGGTTCAGCAAGAGAAATTGAAGGACGCACAGGTTTTGCTCATTTATTTGAGCATTTATTGTTCTTGGAATCTGAAAATTTAGGAAAAGGTGGATTGGACAAAATGAGCGCTCGAATCGGTGGTTCAGGTGCAAATGGTTCGACCAGTAGAGATAGAACCAATTATTTTCAAACAGTTCCAAAAGATGCTTTAGAGAAAATGATATGGGCTGAAGCTGACAAATTGGGTTATTTCATAAATACAGTAACTGAACCTGTTTTGGCAAAGGAAAAACAAGTGGTTAAAAATGAAAAACGTCAAAGTGTAGACAATCGCCCTTATGGCCATAATTTCTTTGTAATTGACAAAAACTTATATCCAAAAGGGCATCCATATAGTTGGGAGGTAATTGGCTCATTGGAAGACTTACAAAATGCAACTCTGCAAGACGTAAAAGATTTTTACAATCGTTGGTATGTTCCCAATAATGTCACATTAACCATTGCCGGCGATTTTGATGAAGATAAAGCTAAAGAATGGGTCCATAAATATTTTGACGAAATTAAGAAAGGAGAAGCAATTCCAAAAATGGAAAAGCAACAGGTTACTTTGTCAGAATCAAAAAAATTATATTACGAGGATAATTTTGCTCGCGTTCCATTATTAACTTTAACATGGCCAGGAGTTCACAATTACCATCCAGATTCTTATGCATTAGAAGTATTATCTAGTTATTTAGCACAAGGTAAAAAAGCACCATTGTACAAAGTTTTAGTTGAAGATAAAAAGTTTACAGACGCTGTTAGAGCTTTCCAATACAATTCTGAAATTGCTGGCCAGTTGATTGTGCAAGTCACTGCATTCTCAGATACTAGTTTACAAAATGTATATAATGGCATTGAAGAAGGATTTTCAAAATTTGAAGCAGAAGGCATTTCTGAAGCAGATTTAAATCGGATCAAAGCTGGTCAAGAAACAGATTTTTACAATAATTTGTCGAGTGTTTTAGGAAAGGGATTCCAATTGGCGCAATATGAAATTTATACTGGAGATCCTGGATTTGTTAATCAAGATGTAAAAAATATTCTTGCTGTTACCACTGATGATGTGATGCGCGTATTTAATAAATACATAAAAGACAAACATTATGTAGCAACAAGCTTTGTTCCTAAAGGTCAAAGTAACTTAGCTCTCCAAGATTCAAAATTAGCCCAAGTGGTTGAAGAACCAATTGTGGATGGAGCAGAGGAAGCTTTTGATGCAAGCATTGTTGCCGAATACGAAAAAACGCCGTCTTCTTTTGATAGAAGCATTGAACCTCCTTATGGAGATAGCCCAGATGTAATAGTTCCAGATGTGTGGAAAGATCAACTATCTTCTGGATTGGAACTTTATGGCATTGAAAACAATGAGGTCCCATTAGTGCAATTTCAGTTGCAATTAAAAGGAGGAATGCTATTAGAAAATCCTGATAAAATTGGAGTTTCAAATTTATTGGCTGAATTACTAACCAAAGGAACAGCTAATAGAACACCTGAAGAACTTGAAAATGCGATTGAAACTTTAGGGGCCTCCATAAATGCAAGGGCTTCAAAAGAGGCAATTACAATTTCTGGAAATGCTTTGGCAAAAAACTATGAAGAAATGATGATTTTGGTTCAAGAGATTTTATTAGAACCACGTTGGGATGAAAAAGAATTTGATCTTTTGAAAAAAGGCACTTTATCAAGAATTGAACGCCAAAAAGCAGAACCAAATAGTATTTCTGGAAATCAATTTGATAAATTGATTTATGGCGAAAATCATATATTTTCTCATGGTAATTTAGGTACAGAATCTTCCATCCATTCGATATCAATGGAAGATTTAAAATCTTATTATAATGCTTATTTTTCGCCTAATATTGCAAAATTTCATATCGTAGGATCAATTTCTAAAGAGAAAGCTACAAATTCATTAAATGACATAAACAAAAAGTGGAAATCTAAATCTGTAGAATTTCCGACTGTTCCAGATCCTATCGCTCCAGAGACTTCAAAAGTATATTTTTATGATGTTCCTGGCGCAAAACAATCCGTGCTCAGCTTTGGATATGCAGCTTTGGCAGCCACAGATCCTGATTATTACCCAGCAATCTTACTTAATTATCTGCTAGGTGGCGGAGGTTTTGCAGATCAATTGACGCAGCAATTAAGGGAGAGTAAAGGCTATACTTATGGCGTGGGATCTGAGTTTTCAGGTTCAACGATAAAAGGTGCTTTTATAATAAATGGCGGTGTACGGTCTAATGTAACCTACGAATCCTCGAGTTTAATAAAAGAGATTCTGGAGAATTATGGAAAAAACTATAACGAAAAAGATTTAGAAATAACTAAAGGTTATATGTTAAAAAGCAATGCCCGAGCATTTGAAACTCCTCGCAGTAAATTGAATATGTTGACAAACATAAGCAATTATGGTTATCCCGTTGATTATACCAAGCAAAGAGAAGACATTGTAAAGACGATGACGGTAGAAAAAATGAAAGTTTTAGCTGAAAAATATTTAAATCCTGAAAAAATGATTTATTTGGTGGTAGGTGATGCAAAAACTCAGATGGCAAAATTAGAAGGTTTAGGATTTGGCAAACCTATTTTATTAAATACGGAATAAAAAATTGAAAATGTTATTTTTGAATAGGCGCAATTTTGTTGTTTCGCAGAATTTCAGATTGTTCAATACACATATCATTTTATTTTATTTAAATAAGACCATATGTCTAATTTTGTTCTAATAAAAAAAATATAAAAACTAAAAACAGATCTTTAATGTCTGGAATTAAAATTGCAAAATATTTATGTCTAGTACCTGGGATATTTCTAATAGCCTCTGGATTAATGGTATTATGCTTTCCTAGTTTTGCAAGTACATTATTTGACATCAAAGATATTAATGTATTTAAAGAACCTATGGCAAAAGCAATGGGAATCAGACAACTTGCCATTGGATTAATGATAATTATTTTAGTACTTACAAATCAAATTAAGGCTCTCGGGCTAATCATGTTGATCGGAGCCCTAGTACCTTTTTCAGACTTTTTGATATTTAGTTCTTCTATCGGATGGGTCTCTTCATTGCGTCATGCAGGACCTGTGCCATTAATTTTCGGCCTTGGTATATATCTATTGTATCTAACTCGAATAAAACAATAGAAATAAATTGGTATAATACTCAAAAATAATTGGTAAAACCTTCATAATCATTTTGATAATTATAAAGCTATAAGGAGTTTATTGAAATTTGTTTCAATAAGGTAATGTCATCAAAAATGGTTGGTAAAACCACTGTAAGGTATCTGATTATTAATAAGTTATAGAAAGTTTATTGAAACATTCAAAAAACTTGATTTTTGGCTAATTATAGACATAGACTGTAATTAGCATTTGAAAATTTAAAGAACTGGTTGATAAATTTCCAGAGTTTAATTTACAAAGTCCTAGCATTTACAAAACATAGTTATACAAGGTCCTGACATTCAAAATGTCCTATCATTCAGTGTTCAGATCGTCAATAAAAATGAGTTAAAGCTCATTTGATAGTGTTAATTGAATGTTATTGAAATAAATTCATTTGCTTTTTTTTATAGATATTGCTACCTACTAATAAAAAGATAAGATGAATATAAAACAAACATTGACCCATTTAATCCTTTTTCTATTTGTCTACTGTATTGGGTATGCTCAAGAAAATGTACTTTTTAAGCAGATTGATTCCACTAATTTATTTATGGAAGTTTATCAGCCAAAAACCATTGACACTGCAAAGAAATATCCAGCGATGGTCTTCTTTTTTGGAGGAGGTTGGAATGGCGGATCAATCGAACAATTTGAGCCACATGCCAAATATTTTTCCGAAAGAGGTTTAGTTTGTTTTCTTGTGGATTATAGAGTGGCAAAAAGACAACAAACTACACCATTTGAATCCTTAAAAGATGCAAAATCATCTATTCGTTTTATTCGGGAAAATGCAGAAAAATTTCATATTGATACATCAAAAATTGTTGCGGCTGGTGGTTCTGCTGGAGGGCATCTTGCAGCAGCAACTGCCATAATTGAAGGTTATAATGAAAATTCTGATAATATGTCAATAAGTTGTATTCCTAATGCCTTAGTGCTTTTCAATCCTGTTATAGATAATGGACCTGGTGGTTATGGATATGAAAGGATAGGTGAAAATTACAAAAGCTTTTCCCCTCTTCATAATATTAAAACAGGCGTGCCACCAACAATTTTATTTTTAGGAACAAATGATCAACTTATACCGGCAGAAACTGCAAAATATTATCAAAAAATAATGGAAATTGTCAAAAGTAGGTGTGATCTTCATTTGTATGAAGGTCAAGAGCACGGATTCTTCAATTATAAAAACTTTAAGTATTATAAAAAAACGGTTTCTGAAACTGATTTATTCCTTCAATCACTTGGCTACATAAATAAGGAACCAATAATAGAAATTAAATAATAACAATTGGTAGCGCTTTTTATAAGTTTTGGCTTGCAAAATGCTCAATACCAATTTGATAAGATCTCTCAAAATTCAATTATTTTGAATAATTAATTGGACCAAAATTGAATGTTAGCCTTACAAATTCTTGTTATATTATTGGAATATCTTAAGTCAAGAATAAAGTTTTATTTGTTGCTGTGCATAATTCAAGTTGAGCAATAAAAATCATTTCTAATTGAAAAAAAATATGACAGTTTGCGAATCTCAAAAAAAGTTCTCCTTGAGTGGAAATGATTGCTCTTGTGGCACCAAATGTATCATGGAGTTTTCAGGTAAAAACACTATTTGCAATCAAATTTGACATAGATGGTAAGCAAACCAAATTTGATGATTAAAAATGGTACATTTAGAAAACAATAGCTAGTTCAAAAATGAAAATATTGTAATAAATTTTGATTTAACCATTCAATCTTCTAAATATGTTGCATGCATCTATTAAGTTGACAAAAACATTCCTGTCGGTCACTTATTTAATCTTCACAATATCAGCTATGGCTCAAGACGGAACAATATATCCACTTGAAACGCCAGCAGAACCAAATGCTATTCCACTTGGGACAGGTGGAGTCGCAGATCAACCTGCTCCAGAGACTTGGTTCCGTCAATGGGGCGACCCTATGGCTAGAAATATTTCTAATGCGACGCTTACACCCTTCTTACCAGAGCCTGGAAAAGGAAATGGCGCCGCAGTGATTGTAGCACCTGGAGGTGGGTTTATGTGGCTTTCAATGGGCAATGAAGGATGGGAAGTAGCAGAAGCACTTGCAAAACAAGGTATTGCAGCCTTTGTACTTAAATATCGTCTACACCCAACTTCACCATCTCTTGAAGATTTTAAAACATGGATGAATCGTCCGAGAATGGCGCCGTCACCTTCATCTGATAGTTCTAAGACTGAAACCCCTCCAAGTCCTCCTCAGCGCAATTTAACTGATCAGCTAGCAGATGCAGAGGCGGCTTATGCTATGATCCTCGAGCGAGCCGAAGAATGGGGCGTTGATATTAATAGAATCGGCATGATTGGTTTCTCTGCCGGAGCTGGCCTTACTATGCATGCAACCCTAAATTCAAAGGCTATGGACCTGGCCTTCATTGGACCTATCTATGGAGGAATGGGACCAGTAGTAGTGCCAGAAAAAGCTCCTCCTATGTTCAATGTTATTGCCACGGATGATTTTCTATTTAGAGGTCAATTCGGCGTGGTTGATTCTTGGTATCAAGCGGGAATCCCTGTAGAGTTTCACTTATATCAGAACGGCGGTCATGGTTTCGGCCTTGGGAATCCAAATCGAACCAGCAACATTTGGTTCGATGCCTTTATACATTGGTTAGAGGTCAACAACTTTCTATCTGCTCAACTTGGCAAATAATCTTGTTTTATTGTAAATGGATGAATAAATAATGTGGAATGGAATAAATAAATTTCGATTTAGACTGATCCGGTTTCTTTTTACATAGCTTGATTATCTTTTATATTAACAAGGTTATGGAAAGCTGCAAAGAAGATTAATTTTTTTATTTGGGAATTCGTAAAGCTATGTACGCTGTAATCCAGGAATTCCTATTTGACCATTGAATTTATTATTTTATTGCAAAATAAATTTTAAGGTTCAAATTTAGCTTTAACTATAATTGATAAATTTTTCAATTGTAAATATTATCAAAACTCAAATTCGATAAAAACAATTTATTTAAAAATAAACTAGAATTATTTTCAATATAAATATTTAGTTCTACATTTGCAGAACTAAATGAACAATAAATTAAAATGAACCTAACAGAAAAACAAAAAGTACTCATTGAAAAGCTTGGTGTTTTTAATGAACGCAGTGGAATGACACCAGTAGAAGGTAGAATTTTGGCTTTGCTCATTGTTTCCGATGTTGTGGAATTAACATTTGATGAGATTAAAGAATTATTAGAGATAGGAAAAAGCACTACAAGTAATGCCCTAAACATGCTTCAAATTAAAGGTCGAATAGAATATATTACCAAATTAGGCGATAGGAAGCGATATTTTAGAGTCAAAATATTGAATTGGGAAAAACAAATTGAGCAACGAATGATGGCTATGTTGGCTATGAGCGATTTAATGAAAGAAGTGTTAGCTAACAGGTCAGATAAAACTCCAGAATTCAATAAAGAACTTACCAAATTGAATCAATTCTTCGACTTTATGCGGGAAGAGTTCTCGGAATCTTTTTTCAAGTGGAAAAATAGGAAATAAATTTTTTTGTTTAATTGGTTCTCAAAATACAAAACAAAATAATAATGTTAAAACAAAAAAGAAAAATGTACAGTAGAATCTCTGCATTATTGTTACTTATAATATGCTTAGCTTATCCATCCAATGGTCAAAAATTAGATAGTGGAATGACCTTGACAGATGCTATCCAATACGGTTTAGAACACAATACCGAGATAGAGAAGTCAAAACTTGAATTAGAAAAAGACAAACTTAAATCCATAGAAGCTAGGTCTTCCTATTTGCCTCAGATAAATGGTTCCGGATCTTTAACTGATAACCTGAAATTACAAACCTCTATATTACCAGGGGAAATATTTGGGCAGCCTGGAGAAAGTGTTGCTGTTCAATTTGGAACTCAATATAATACATCTTTGGGTTTTAGTGCAAGTCAAACGCTATTCGATGCCTCCCAGTTAACGGCCTTAAAAGCACTCAAAGTAAATGGTGAACTAACCCAAATTAATTTAACAAAAACTAAAGATCAACTCATTTACAATATAGCCACCGCTTATTATTCTGCCCAAATAACTGCTGTGCAAAAAGAGATTTACCAAAATAATTTACAAAAACTAGACTCACTAATAATCCTAACAGGAATCCAATTTGAAAACGGAATAGCAAAAAAAATTGATTTAGATAGATTGATCATTAATAAGGCCAATACATTAACTGATATTGAAAATGTAAATATGAATTACGACAATCAGTTACTTTATTTAAAGTATTTTTTAGGAATGAAAAGTAGCGATTCGATTGTTCTTTCCAAAATTGATTATGCCAATGAAATTCCAACTTTATTAACAATAAATGGATATGAAAATAACTCTGATGTAAAGTTATTGGTTGTTCAAAATAAATTAAATGAAATTGCAATAACTCAATTGAAATCAAGTTATCTGCCCACACTATCCTTGAGTTATAGATATGGTACACAAATTCAGCAAAACAACTTAAATTTCTTTGGCCCTGATACACGGTGGTTTCCTAATTCTTCTTTAGGCTTAAATCTAAGCGTCCCAATATTTGATGGCTTAAACAAACATTCAAAGATTCAACAGAAAAAAATAGAAATTGAACAAAACGAATTAGCCAGAAAAAATCTAATTCAAAATCTTCAATACCAATCTGATAAAACAAACGGTAAACTGATCCAAAATCAAAATGCACTGATAGCTCAACAAAAAAATATAACATTGGCCGAAGAAGTGTTTGAGCAATCAAAATACCTATACAAAGGAGGAATTGGAACGATGAGCGATTTGCTAAATGCTGAATCCTCCCTTAAAGAAGCACAAATAAACTACCTCAATGCTCTAATTCAAATAAAAGTTGCTGAATTAGAAATATTAAAAACTACTGGAAAATTATCTCAATTAAACAAATAATAAGCTAAAATGAAATTTATAAAGAAAATTATTGTACCCATATTATTGATAGCTGTTGCTGGATATTTTATAGTTACAACACTCAATAAAAACAAGGCCAAAATGGAATCTGAGGCAGCCGTGGGAATGATTAAAACAATTGTATTTCCTGTTACAATTGTAAATCCCATCAACTTTCAAGTATCAGAGACGGTTCAATCGAATGGCACATTTCTTCCTGCTCATTCCCTTAAATTATTGTCAGATATTTCTGGTCGTGTGATTTCTCATTCTATTGTAAACGGGCGATTTGTTGCAAAAGGCACTACGGTAGTGCAAGTAAGCAATGAATCTATAACATTAGAAAATGAGCAAAACAGAATCGATAAAGATTTAGCCCAAGAAACTTTAGAAAGAGCCAAAGAAGATTTAAAAAGTTATGAAATAATGTATGCCAAAAATGCAATAACTAAGCAACAATTGGATGATAAAATTATGAACTTAAAAAGTGCTGAATCAAAATTGAAAGTGTTAAACAAAACTTCACGATCTACTAGTATTAAAGCTCCAATTTCAGGTATAATCAATAACTCAATGCTTGAAATAGGAAGCTATTTAAGTCCAGGGACCCAGCTTGCAGACATAATAGACAACTCTTCTCTAAAAGTTCAAGTGCCCATATTAGATAAAGATGTCATTGATTTAAAATTAGGTCAATCAGTAAAAGTAATTCCAGATCTTTTTCCTGAATCAAGTATAATCGGCAAAATCATTTCAATTGCTTCAGTGGCTGACGCATCCAGAAACTTTATGGTAGAAATAGCCGTACCCAATAAATCTCAAAAATTACGAGCAGGAATGACCTGTAATGCCATTTTTTCAGATGGAGAAGTTCGTGAAGTTATGGGAATTCCTATTAATAGTTTGGTAGGCGGTGTTCAAGATCCAAGAGTTTATGTTGTGAAAGACGAAATTGCCACAATCAAGCAAGTTTCTCTTGGACAATTACAAGGTGACAAAGTAGAAATTTTATCCGGACTTAGCGAAAGTGATATGGTTGTTCTATCAGGACAACTAAGCATTACTGATGGTTCAAAAGTACAAATCATTAAATAAAAATTATGTCAATAACAGAATTAGTTGTCAAAAGACCATCAATAGTTGTTGTAATATTCACTTTGCTGAGTTTCTTAGGCATACTTAGTTATTCAAAACTAAGTTCTGAATTAATGCCAAAACTTACAGTTCCAGTGGTTAGCGTAACAACTATGCTGCCCGGTGCTTCACCTACTGAAGTAGAAAGATCAATCACTAAACCAATTGAAGATGCATTGGCTAATCTTGAAAATTTAGATGAAATAACATCTAGTTCTTTGGAGGGTGTTTCTTCTGTGATATTATCTTTAAAGCCAGAAGCAGATGTCGATCTAGCGTTGCAAGATGCCCAACGAAAAGTGAATGCAATTAAGGCAACTATGCCCGATAATAGTACTTCGCCCATAGTAGGAAAATTTGCATTTGACGAAATGCCAATTATGAGAATGGGTGCTACTGCTCAAATGGAACCTAGAAAATTATACCAACTTATAGAAGAAGAAATAGTTCCTGAACTTGCAAAGTTGGAAGGAGTAGGAAACATTAACATTATTGGTGGAGAAGAAAGAGAGATTAAAGTAAACATAGACAGAAGAAAAGCTGAAATCAATAAAATATCTATTCTCCAAATACGAACAGCCATCCAAAATTCGAATATTGAATTTCCAACTGGCAAAATTGAAAATTCTACAGAACAAGCAGTAATTAAACTTGCAGGGAAGTATCAATCCTTGGAACAATTAGAAAATTTAATCATAGCTACCAATCCTAATTCTGGTGCAAATACCTACCTTAAAGAAGTTGCTACAGTTATAGATGGAACTAAGGACGTGAATACATTCAGCCGCATCAATGGAAAAAATTCTATAGCATTATCCATTCAAAAGCAAAGTGATGCCAATGCTGTTGATATAAGTAATGCAATTAAAAAATCACTTGCTGATTTAGAAAAAGAATATGATTCTCAAGGTCTAAAATTCGATGTTTCAGCTGATTCGTCAATATATATTTTAAAAGCTACTCACTCAGTAATTGAAGACTTGGGATTAGCAGTTTTGATTGTTGCATTGGTAATGTTGCTTTTCTTACACAGTTTTAGAAATGCATTAATCGTTATGATTGCTATTCCAGCTTCGCTAGTATCTGTCTTTATAGTAATGTATGTTTTTGGTTTTACACTCAATATGATGACTCTATTGGCCATTTCACTGGTTGTTGGTATTTTGGTGGATGATTCTATTGTTGTTCTTGAGAATATCTATAGACATTTAGAGAAAGGTTCGCCAAAACGAGAAGCAGCCATTGAAGGACGAAGTGAAATTGGATTCACTGCATTGGGAATTACATTGGTTGATGTTGTTGTCTTTTTACCAATTACTTTAGTTGGAGGTATAATTGCAGATATGCTACTACAATTTTCCATGGTAGTTGTTGTCTCTACCTTAATGAGTTTATTTGTTTCTTTTACATTAACGCCACTCTTAGCATCAAGATTTGGGAAAATTGAAGTAATCCATAAAAATAGAATTTTCGGAAGAATCTTGTATTGGTTTGAGCATGCTATTACAAGTTTAACAAATTGGTACGTTGACGTATTAAAATGGGTATTAGCTCATAAAAGATATGTGTTGCCTTCGATAGTTATACTATTATTTTCCTCTTTTGGACTTATTGTAAAAGGGTATATTGGAACAGAATTTATTAGCAGTGGAGACAGAGGAGAATTTCAAATTAGCCTTGAATTACCAGCCAAAGCATCAATAGAACAAACCAATGAAGCCGTAAAAAAAGTAGAAGAATACTTTTTTAAAGATCCTGAAATTGAAAATATTTTTGCTAACATAGGCAGTTCTTCAAGCCAAATGGGGGGAAGTGCAAATTCGTTGGCCAATAAAGCTGAAATAATCGCCAAAATGGTTGACGTTAAAGATAGAACGCACACAGCAGCGATCTCAGCACAATATGCTAAACTAGATTTAGAAAAAATCCTGCCTGATGTAAAAGTTTATGCAGCTGCAACTAGCTCTGGAGGTTCAAGTGCTGCCCCTATACAAATCATTGTTACTGGCCTTTCAATTGAAAGCAATATTAAGTTTGCAAATGAATTAATGCGGAAGTTGAACAGTATTAAGGGAACAACAGACATAAAAATATCTGCAGAAACAGGAAATCCTGAGGTATCGATTGAAATAAACAGAGAAAAAATGGCGGCCTTGGGTTTATCTATGGAAACAGTAGGTGCGACAATGCAAAACGCTTTTGCAGGAAACAACAATTCAAAATTTACAGAGGCCGGAAAAGACTACGACATTAATATCAAATACGATGATTTTAATAAAAAAAACATGGATGATATTTCTAATTTCTTTTTTATCAACAATAAAGGGCAAATAATACGATTCGATCAATTTGCTTCCATAACTAGAACACTAGGTGCAACTAAATTAGAGCGAAAAAATAGAATTCCTTCTGTAACAGTAAGTTCACAAGTTTTAGGAGTTTCCAGCGGCGTTGTATCTTCCCAAATGGAAGAATATATTGCTCAAGCAGATATACCTAAAGGCACTTCTGTCGAGTTTGGTGGAAGTATTAAAAACATGTTAAGTGCATTTGCTAACATGGGTTTTGCATTATTGGCATCGCTGTTAAGTGTTTACTTAATTATGGTTTTGCTTTATGATTCATACGTCTATCCTTTTGTAGTTTTGTTTTCTATACCAGTAGCAATTGTAGGAGCTTTATTGGCATTGGCGTTAAGTTTTCAACCGCTAAGCATATTCTCTATTCTTGGAATGATCATGCTGGTCGGCCTCGTTGCAAAAAATGCCATTCTTATTGTCGATTTTACCAATCACTTAAAAGAAAGAGGCAAAGACACCATTACCGCATTATTAGAATCTGTACATACAAGAATGCGTCCTATCTTAATGACCACTATTTCCATGATTTTTGGAATGATGCCAATTGCCTTGGCTAAAGGACCTGGGGCTGAATTTAAGAGCGGTTTGGCATGGGTGCTAATCGGAGGTTTGACCAGTTCAATGATTTTGACGGTAATTCTTGTTCCTTGCATTTACTTAATAGTGGACATTCTTAGAAAGGAGATTTCCAATAAAAATGCAAAGAAAATGTTGAAAAGTATAAAAGGAGTTTAAATTCAATGCCTAAGTCTAAATTTATTCTTTCAAGGGTAGGTTTTTCATGAGAAAAACCTACCCTTATTTTTGAGGAAATCATTTAACCCGCATTATGCATTGGGGCTTCTCAATGAGACTTGAAATGACAATAAAAAATGAACGAACGATGCAAAGCAATTTTAATGAAATTAAAATAGGGAGAGAACCGACAGAAAACCTGTCGGAAGGGATGGCCTGACTAAATCATAGTTAACCCTATGGTCCATGAGCAAAACTTAGTGCAGTGGTATATTTTGTAGTCATTTCCAGTAGGAATAGAAATTCTAATGCATAATTTGGGTTTAATTAAACAAAGTTCAACAATCAATCGGTCGATAAAAATTCAACTCGAATGTTTGAGTATGTCTTCGGTGCAAGACTTTTAAGATTTGCTCAGGAATGGCAATACTAAAAAGATTTCGAAACACTAGTTCATCAATTTTAAATTTGTAATAATTAAAAATTTAAACGGATTAAGTTAACTTCATCCACAAGAAATAAGGTTAATGGATTTTGCAACTGGAGTATCCAACTCATTAAACAATTATTTTGGCAAATCAATCGTAACAATAATTATAATTTCTAGATATGGCAAATACGTATAAGTTTATCGTTTTACTTTTGGTCTTAAATGCTTCAAGCTTATTAGGTCAAGGAACTTACCAATTTCAACCTAATATTGAAGCCCGGACTGTTAATATACTCCATCAAGATCAATTTGAATTTAAAGATCTAAACAAGAACGATAAACTAGATATTTATGAAGATTGGCGTAAACCAATAGAAGTTAGAATAGAAGATCTACTAAGTCAAATGTCTATTTCTGAAAAAGTAGGTATGCTTTTAATCAATACACTTAATGCTGAGGATTATGGCAAAGTTTCTGACACAGCAGTTGATTTTATTGAAAAAGAAAAGATGACCAGGTTCATTTTTAGAAATTCAATAACCAATTCGCCTGTTAGGGTTGGTGGGAATGGTAATGGGTTTAGAGGTGTCCAAATTACTCCTTTTGAAGCAGCACAATTTATGAATTCTGTGCAGGAAATTGCAGAAAACTCTCCACTTGGAATACCACTGCTTTTCAAGTCAAATGCTCGAAATCATGTTGATTATGATGCAAGAGCAGGTATAAATGTGGAATCTGGAGCTATGTCTTCTTGGCCTAAAGAAAGTGGGCTTGCAGCAACTCGCGATATGGAATTGATTGCAGATTTTGGAAAGATCATCGCCCAAGAATGGACTTCAATCGGACTGAGAGGAATGTATGGCTATATGGCCGATCTTTCCACAGAACCAAGGTGGTATCGAATCCATGAAACCTTTACAGAAGATAGCGAACTTGCATCTAATATAATTTCAACCCTTATTAAAAACATGCAAGGAGAATCTCTAAGTTCGAAAAGTGTTGCCCTAACGATTAAGCATTTTCCAGGAGGAGGTCCGCAAGAAGGAGGTGGAGATCCACATTATGATTTCGGTAAACGCCAAATTTATCCTGCCAATCAATTTAATTATCATTTGGCACCTTTTCAAGCTGCCGTGGATGCAGGCGTTTCTTCAATTATGGCTTATTATGGCATACCTGTTGATCAGCCTTATTTGCCAAATAACGTTGGAATGGCATTTTCCAAAGGAATTTTAACGGATTTATTGAGAAATAAACTTGGATTTAATGGGTATATCAATTCAGATACTGGTATTATTGGATCAAGAGCATGGGGATTAGAGGACAAAACTACCGAGGAACAAATACTTATTGCAATTGATGCTGGAACAGATGTTCTTTCTGGTTTCAATAATAATAAACAATTACTTGATCTTGTCAACTCGGGAAAACTTTCGATAAGCAGAGTCGATCAGTCCGTCAGAAGGCTATTGAAAGAACAATTTGAACTCGCCCTTTTCGAAAATCCATATGTTGATCCCAACAGAGCAGCTTATCTATTAGGAAATCCTTCTTTTCAAAAGAAGGCGGATATTGCGCAAAGAAAGTCTATTGTTCTGCTTCAAAACAATATGAATCTTCCCATTAAAATGCCAAATGAAAAGGATACCATAAGAATTTTTACTATGGGTATCAAAACAGATATATTTGATGGTCAACTTTGGAATGGTATTCAAGCCTTTGCGGGAGATTATGATCCTACCAAGAATGAATCCATGCCTTCAATAGGACAAAATATTGATTATGCAGTTATCACAGTTCATGTTTTAAATGAAAGAAGCGGCGGAAGACTTTTTGGCGGAGCCAGTCCAGATGAATTAAATCTGTTGGCTTTTTCTGATATGGCTAAAGCCCAATCTTGGAAGATTGTCCCTTCACTAGAAGATATTCAGACCATAATGAAAACTGTTGGACCAGAAAAAACCATATTATCCATCGATTTTCGTCAGCCTTATGTGTTGGATAAAAACAGTGGACTTCTAAATGCGGGAGCTATTTTAGCCACTTTTGGAGTGAGCGATGCTGCTTTAATGGATATTATCACTGGAAAATTTATACCAACAGGTAAGCTACCGTTTGCATTAGCAAATAATCCAGAGGCAATTGTTACACAAGATCCTGATGCTCCTGGCTATCCAACTCGAGATATTCTTTTTCCATTTGGCTTCGGTTTAACTTATTAAAAGTAAAATTTGAAATATTATCTAATGGAATAACCTTAGTAAATAAATGTATTGGTAGCAGTTCTTTCAATATGCATTAAATTACTAAAGTTAGTTTTCTTGTTCGGCGTTAATTGTTTAGCTGGATAAATAAATGGTGACTTCACTATTCACTAGTTTTTTTCGCATTATTGAAATATCAACTACAATTTTTATCAGCTGGTTGGCATGGAGTTGGGAAAATTCAGAATAAATTTTTGCATAGCTAAATATTGATTTTCTAATTCATTTTTTGGGAAATCCATTTTTACTTCTTTTTTTTTATTGAAGTTTTTTTTGTAATTTTTAACCGATATTTAGCTATAATATTTACTGAAAAAAATAAAATGAAATGACGATAAATGAAGTAAAAGCAAAACTAGAAACAACCAGTCATCCTATTGCAAAATCACTCCATCAGGGGCCAAGTTTTAAAGTGCTGATTTTGGGTTTTAAAAAAGGAATGATTTTAAAAGAACATAAAACCCATAAAAAATCAAAATTGACTGTTTTGGAAGGATTTGTTGTTTATAAAGAAGAAAGCAGAATTGTTGAGCTTGCCCAATACGAAGAAATTGAGATCCCTATTGAAATAACACATTCAGTAGAAGCATTGGAGGCGAGTTTATGCCTTTTGACTCAGGGATAAATAGAGAAGGATTATCATGAAATGCTACTAAAATGTAAAATAATTTATAATATTTCTACATTCGAATTAAGAATACTTAGAAAATTGAAAGATTTTAATCTCAAAAAGCATTTATATTTTGGAAACCTAAGATTATACATTATTTATTTAAGATAAAGCACATTTGATTTATTGTTGGGGAATGGCATTCCAAAATACAATCTGTGAAATTTGGAAATCAATATACATTATTCATGATAACAGAAAGTTGTGGTTAATTAAGACAAACAATTAACTGAAGATTAAATTCTTTATATGAGCAAACAATCCCGAAGGGTGAAGGTCTGGTCACCGCTGGCTAGAGCCTTTGGCGACAGACGGAGACCTTCAAGAGAGCAAAGTACGAAGGCAGATGGGATTGCCCATAAATATTTGATAACATGATTAAGTTTTTTAAACACATTCGTCAGCGACTGCTCACTGAAAATAAATTCAGCAAGTATCTGATTTACGCAATCGGAGAAATTGTTCTTGTTGTAATTGGAATTTTGATAGCGTTAAGTATTAATAACTGGAATGAGAAAAATAAAAATGTTAAAAAAGAGAATAAATATTTGTCGAATCTAAACATGGAAATTATTAATGATTCTCTGACTCTTGAAAGAAGTTGGTTTAAAAATAGAAAGAAAAAAATTGAAAGTTTAGAATTGGCAAAAAAATATGTAATGGGAAATTATATCCCAAATGACACATTTCTTTTTATAAATAATGTAGGTTTTGGTGGAATAAATAGTAAAGCATCCTTTTATGGGTCTTCAAGAACCTACACAGAATTGGTCAGCACAGGAAATTTGAGTTTAATATCCAATGATTACATTCGAGATTTAATAGTAAAATATTATAGCTATAAGGATTTTCTAGATGAATATTCAAAAAATATAAGAAGTGAATATGCTACTTATGTGAATTCAATTAAGGTATATAATTCAAAATATGGAGATAGCATTAATATAGTTGAAATCCCAAGAATTTTAAATAAAATGAAAACGGATGAATTTCGCAGTCTAATTAACCAGGAATTAACATATGCATAATCTATTGAAAGTTCATTAGTCCAAATTAAGAAAGAAGCCAATGAGCTTAATGAAAAAATAGAACAATTCTTAAAGAATAATTAAAAAAAGCAAAACAAAATGTATTAATCATTAAGCGGATAGTACTAATTATAAAAGCGTTACCTACAATTCAATTTGTAACGAATGGAAAGGAAAGCACTTCAAAATGCTCACCGAATGATACATAAATTGTAGTGTCCAAAATAGAAAATAGGAATTATGATAAAAATGTTTTTGATTTCACTCATGGTAATATTGATTTCGTGCAACAAGATGGACGAAACTATAGATGATGATCAAAATTTAAAATTAAACCAAAGTATTATAATAGACGGAATTACAAGAAATTATCATATTTATGTTCCCGACAAAAATGCAGACAAACCTCTTGTGATATTGCTTCATGGGAATGGTGGAAATTTTGATGATGTATTAGGCGTTTCAAATGTAAAATCGCCTCAAAAAGTTTGGCTTAACTTGGCTGAACAGAATGATTTTATAATTGTAGTTCCAAATGGAAGTTTAGGTTCTGAAAATAAAAGAGGATGGAATGATTGTAGAAATGACGCACTTGGAAATCCTGAAACAAATGATGTATTTTTTATAGATCAATTATTGGAGAAAGTAAAATCGGAATTTAATTATAATCAAAAAAAAGTATATATATCTGGAGTTTCCAATGGTGGACAAATGGCGATTCGATTAGCTTTGGAAATTCCTGAAAAAATTACGGCTTTTGCTGCTACCATAGCTTCCATGTCGGAAAATTCACATTGTGCAAATTCAACAATACCAGTTTCCGCATTATTTATGAATGGAACACAAGACCCAATTTTACCATATAATGGTGGACAAATGGCGGGCAATAGAGGTTTGGTAAAATCAACTGACGAAAGTGTTTTATTTTGGATTAATAGAAATAAGATTACAGAAGCACCAATAGAACAAACCTTCAATGATATTAATATTTCCGACAATTCTTATGCTTTTAAATATTCCTATCAAAACGGTTCGAATAACACAGAAGTTGAACTATACAAAGTAATTAATGGTGGCCACGCAGAACCAAGTGAAACCGAAAGGTATGGGAATTTATTTCTTGCAATAGTGGGAAACCAAAATGGAGACTTTGAAATGGCCAATGAAATCTGGAATTTCTTTCGCAACAAGTCGAAATAAATTAATTTTCAAGGCAAGGAATAGAGTTTAAAAACTAATAAAACAAAGAAATTTTTTACTAACTACAAAATTGGACGGATTTGGCAAAAAGTGATCTGTATAAAGTGCTAGAAGATGTTTTTAAGGGCGAATCTATCGTCATGAAAAGTGAAGATAGATCGGAATTAGCAGAAGAAACTATTTTTACATTTCCCAATGATAAATAAATATAGTTTATCACTTTTGTATTAAGTAAATACATAGAAACTGATGTTGATGAACTCTACCAATAGAAACTATTTATCTTGCTTACACTCAAATTTGAATCGTTGGAAGATGGGAAAGAAATTTTGGGTGCCGTTGCCAAAATTATCTAACTGTTTTTAGATTTTCATGAACATCTTTAGAACCAGAGTATAACTTAGTGACATGAAATTTATGAAATAAAGTCAAAGCTTCAAATCCATACACAATGCAAAGTTCTGACCTTCAAAAAGATCTGACATTAATTGTTAGGACAGGGTGCTGACATAAATAATTAGTAGAATATTAGTTGTTAATTGATTGAAATTCTCTTAGATTAGAGTGCA
>JAHEAQ010000124.1 GCA_024642705.1 Bacteroidota bacterium
AGTCATTCTAGTCAACAATTCGTCAATATCTTTAGAGATTCCCTTTGCCGAGGAAGCGCGTGCTTGAACTATATTTCCGTTTTGGTCAATCAATATATGCGTAGGGGCGTAGCTAATTTTATAGGGCATCATCTCAATATTGCCAAATTGTTTTTCAGCTACTAAATGAACACCTGTAAATGGCTTGTCTAAAAATCGTTTATTCTTGCCAGCAATGAATTTACGCCAGCCTTTAATATCATTTTTGCTATCCTCTAAAGCAACATACAAGAATTCTACCTCTTTACCTTCATATGCCTTTTGCAATTCCAGTGCAGCCGGTATTTCCTTTATACAAGGACCACACCAAGTACCCCAAACGTCTATATATACTAACTTTCCGTTGTAATCGCTTAGTTTTATTATGTTTCCACTTGAGTCCGGTAGTGCAAAATTCGGTGCGGGTTTACCAGGGGCTAAATTCACAAAAGCAATAGCATTTTGTTGAAACAAATCCTGATTTAATTTATTCTTGAATAATGAATTCGCTTTTTCATCAAATCTTATAATAGTTTTAAAAAAATTAGCACTTGACATAGCTTTCGAATAATCACGAAGGATGCTCAATGCAAGTACATCATTCCACGTTGACGGAGTTTGATTCACAACATAATTTATTTTCCAATCAAGAAATTCTTCCCACCATGCTTCCTCTTCCTTATTTTTAAACGCATGCCTAGCTTTATTAGTCAGATAGTCAGTGGCAAATAATTTACTATTTGAATTTAGACTAAAGGATTCATCAAATTTAATGTCGTTGAAGAAAGAATAATATGCTGTGTCTGGATAAAAATAAGTCAATTCTCCATGCATTGTATAATTACGTCTTTCAAGATGATACAATAATGTAGACGCTTTATCTGCTTTCAGGCCATTAATAAAATGAGTTTTTAACTTTGGTGGGATTGATTCATTGGCCGTTATGGAGTTAACGCTCTCATTATATAAACTGTCAATAAATGATTTAAATAACATTTCTGTTGCAAAACCTGTACTTATTAATGTGTCATAATATTTACTATCGTTGAGATAGTTTTTGTTATCGTTTACCAGATGTTGCAATTTGTCTGCTCCCTTACCTGAAATGTTAAATAATTGCGTCTCCCATGCTTGTTCAATGAATAAGGAGTCACCATTTTCTATATAGATGTCATAATTCAACTGGTGATAATTTCTATGGATAATTTGATAGAAGCCGGTCTTAAAATTCTCCGCCCGAAATGTAAAATATCCAAGACTATCCGTTTTTGTCGTAATAAGATTTTTGTTAGTTGGTTCGTATGAGGGGAAGTAATCTTCTAGTGGAATTAAAGTTATTGTTTCATTTTTATAATCCATCAATTTTCCGGAAATTATTGTAGCTGGCTCTTTTGGCTGACATGCGCTTAATGTAATAGATAGTATTATAAATACTTTTGCTGTAATCTTTAGATACATAAAATTTGATTTGTTGTATTTGACCGTCTTGTTAATTCTTTTTAGTTTTTGTTAAGCAATTCTGCTTCTGAATGATACCAATTATAGATAATATTATCCCAACAGCATAAAAGGCATTTTCCATAAACCTATTGTCTTAAAAGAAAAATCCGATAATGATAAAAGAGAAAGCAACGCTGGCTAGTGGCGTAAATTTTTTGTTTTTTGCATTATTAGGAATAAAGAATGTCAATCCAGCTATTATCATTAAAGCAATGGTTAAAATTAGAATATAAATTTGTGAAGTTTCCAAAAGCTATTCATTTTTATAAATAATTCCTCCTTTCATAACAAAGGATACATTTTCAAGAACAGTTATATCGTCAAGAGGGTTTTTATCAACAGCAATAATGTCAGCTAATTTTCCGATTTCTATACTTCCTCTATCTTCTGTGCTCAATAAATCCGCAGCATAAATTGTCGCTGTTCTAATTGCTTCTATTGGTGTCATTCCCAGTTTTACTAATGTGTTGAACTCTTTAGCATTTTCTCCATTAGCTAAAATTTTAGGGGCTCCAACGTCTGTTCCAAAAGCAATTTTCACTCCTTTTTCTATAGCTTTTTGGTAACTTTGTCGTCCTATCATACCAATCTCTTCCTTCTTCTTTCTAATCTTTTCTGGTAAATGGCTCAAGTCATGGAAATCCTCTTTCATATATGCAGTTGGAACAAGATATGTTCCTTTTTCAATCATTAAGTTAATGATTTCATCGGTTAGAATTGAACCATGCTCAATGGAAGCAACCCCAGCTTTAACAGCCATTAAAATACCTTCAGAACCATGTGCATGAGCACATACTTTTGTATTATGTCTGGCTGCCTCTTCTACAATTGTCACAAGTTCTTCCTCAGAAAATTGAGGGGCACCTACACTGCCTTCCAGGCTATAAACGCCTGCTGTAGCAGTTATTTTAATAACTTTGGCACCGTGTTTAATTTGATATCTAACTGCTTTCAGGCATTCATCCTTTCCGTTAGCTATGCCATATCTATAATCCAATTCTAAGACTCCATATGTAAATTCATCATACATTGACAAGTCATAATGGCCTCCAGAAATGCTAATTGCATGACCAGAAGGAACAATGCGCGGACCATCAATTAGCCCTTTATTAATAGCTTTGTTGATTTCAACGTCTAATAATTCAATTGAAGGATGGTCTTGGCCAACAGTTCTTATGGTAGTAAAACCTGCAAGCAAATTTTTCTTTGCGTTTTTGGCTCCGCGAAAAGCTGCTTCGGAAGTACTTTCAGTAAACATTGAAGAAACAGGATAATCTTCATCCCAATGCAAATGAACATGCGCATCAATTAAACCAGGAAGTAATATTTTACTCCCAAGATCGACCATTGGATAATTTTTAGGCAAAATCTCAGGATTGATGTCGACAATGATTCCTTTTTCAATCACAATTACGCCAGGAGACAACATTTTGCCTGAATTCACATCTAAAACTTGAGAAGCACTGAGAATTATATTTTGAGAGATGCCCTGAAAAGAGAAAGCAATCATGGCGATACAAAATAGGATGTTTTGCATATAGAATAATTTAAGGGGTGACTATTTAATCTTTCCCTAATTTAGTGAACTTTCCATATGAACGGTCTTTTTTTTGTGAAAATGATTTTTAGTGCAACGTTACAGGTATCAAATTGTCATTAATAAAAACAAATTAATGATGGAAAATTTTGTAGGTAACAATGCCAAATTTATTATTCAATGGGGACAATTTATAACTGTAGCAATTATTCTCGGGGCGATTTTCTTCCTTTATCAACTGGTAAAAAACAATAAATATTTTCTTCCAAAAGGTTTATTTGCATATGCCTTAACAACCGGATTAGCTTTTTTAATATTGATAAGCAGTATGGCTTTCACAAAAGTCACACGAATGAAACCAAGAATTTCTTTCGTGTTGAATGAAATTGAAGCGCTTTACAATAAACCCGCTCCGTCCTTCAATTTTAATATATTGACAGAGGATACTATTAAAAATATAAGGGATTATAAAGGTAAAATCGTATTGTTAAATTATTGGGCTACTTGGTGTCCTCCTTGTATAAAGGAAATGCCAGACCTTAATAAGTTACAAAGTAAATACGGAGATGAAGGTTTAGTAGTTCTTGCTTTAACTGATGAGGATAAAGAAACATTAAGCAGATTTGCTGCAAAAAAACCATTTACAGCTGTTGCTGCTTATTCTAATGAATTTAAATGGGCGGATTTGCAAACAGAGAGACCTATGACATTTCTAATAGATAGAGAAGGGATAATTGTTGACTATTTCACAGGTGGGTATGATTTTGATTTTTTTGAGTCAAAAATTATAGAGTATCTCAAGAAATAATTTTAATTCAAAATGAGTCTAAAACATGGAGAATTGATTTTAATATTAAAAAGTAAAAAACTAGCTTTACAAAGAGTTCCGTTTTTAATTTTTTATGATATTCCCATTTCTTATGACCATGTTAATTGATAATGTATTTTTTATGTCCTCCAAAGGATTTGCATTAAGCAAGATCATGTCTGCATAAAAAGATTCTTTAATCTGTCCATTAAAAGGTAAGTTTAAAAATTTGGCTGGGTTGATGGTTGCTGTTTTAAGCGCTTCTAATGGTGTTAAGCCCGCTGAATTTAATAATTGAAGTTCTTCATGTAAGCTGAAGCCAGGTATTCCGCCCTCACATGCCATATCCGTTCCAGCTAGTAAACCTATTTTATTTTCATTGAATCTTTTAACAAGTTTATTAAGGGCTATCCAATAGAGTAGATAACCATTTTTGTCAGGATTTTCAAAACTATGCGTCAGATGTTCAGTAAACCCTTTGTTTACTGAATCTGGTAGCTGTTTTCTCAATGGATTGTTGACCCATAATGAATCATTATAGCGTTGATTAGCATATTGAACAACCATTGTGGGAACAAACCAAGTTTCATTTCTTTTAAATGCTTCGATTGCAATTTCGGCATCATCAATCCATGGTTTTACAAAAGCTTTGTCATCTTGAGAATAGTTATCCGCTTCTAAAAAAGTTTCTAGCTCGTTAGGGTCATTTGTAAAACAAAATAGAATTTGCTCTCTGATATGTTCAATACTTTTTTGCCCCATTTCAGAGATTTCAGATAACAATAATGATTCTGATGCATGACCTGCAAAATCTAAATTGTTTAATTTACACAATCTGGCAATCTCTCTGTAAGTTTCTGCTGGAATCTTATCATAAACTTTTACGAAATCAACATCCAACTCCACTAACTTTTGAATACCAATCTGGACTTCATAAATATTGTTTGCAGGTAATGATGACGGCCAACCTGTTCCTGAAAGTACGGGCCCTGCAATGTATAAATTAGGTCCTTCTAATTGGCCAGTTTTAACCAATTCTCTCCAGTTTGCCAATTTTTCAGCACATAATGATTCACATCCATCCGTTGGTTTTGAGGCACATCCGCCCATATCTCTTATCCCAACTATTCCAAAGTTTAAAAACATTTTCAAATATGAAGAATCCTGAATATGGACATGCATATCCCACAAGCCAGGAATGAGGTACTTGTCTGTTCCGTCAATCTTTTCAATAGCTTTTGCATCAGCTAGGGAATCATAACTATGAATATCAAGGACTTTTGAATCTCTCACAATCACATCCATATGCTCTTGTATTTTCCCAGATGCCACATCTATGAGGTTAACATTCTGGATAATTAGATCATTTTTATCAAAAGCTGTTGGTGCACAGCCAATAAAGAGCGTTAAGAATATTAAAGAAAAAACTAATTTCATTTTTTGGTGTTTTGCCAACGTTTTAATTCATCCTTACAAATCAGAAATTACCTCTAATCTAAAGAACTTTTATATGCATGTAACCATAATTTTATTTAGCTTTTTCAATAATGAAAATGAAAATTTCTTTATATTTAGCAAGAGTACATTTTTATTTGCAGTAATTCTTGAGCTATTGGATTGTTCTAATAACAACAATAAAATTGAACTTGAAGTTATGAGTTTCGGAGACTTTACTGCAGTATGTCATAGGTTGATTCAATTTGTTATTTAAATATTTTTCTAAAGCCTAACCTAAAAAGAAGAGTTATCAAAATATTTTTCATCCATGTGATGACGCAGGCGTATGAATCGCGTTAAGATCAATGATCAGAAATTGCTCTAAATTTCAATTCAATTCTTTGGAAATGGCATCAATTACATCTTGAATTTCACTAATATTGGCTTGAGTCGCTTCTAAGGATCGTTCCCTTAATTCAATTGTAAAATATAGAAAACTAGAATAGTCAGGATTTTTTAAAAGCTCATTATAATCTTTTGGTTCGACTTTTTTCCTTGAAATAAAATAGAAGTATTTGAATAAATTGGGACGGGAAACATTTTCAGTATATATCCATTCTTCCCTTTCAACATCCCCAATTAGGATTTGAAAAGTCCTTTCGTGTAGATCAACAATTTTCTTTTTTAATCCTTCAGAGGATATTATATCTATCCCTTTATCCAATTTTAGATTTTCGTAACTGGCGGTAGTTAAATATGGAGAATCCCAATAAATTAGCTCACCAAATTTCGTAGACAATGAATCATGATAGATTTTTGTTGTTTCGATATTAGAAAGCAATTGTTTATAGATTAAAATTTGCTTTTTATGAGACATTTCATTATTTAGTAAATCTTCTTTAGTCTGTATCAGATCATTTTTTATATCATTAAGAATTATTTTTTCAACTTTCAGTTGTTTTCGATTTTCGTTCCAGATATTGATTTGTAGAGCAATCAAAATCCCAATTACTACAAGGATGATTTCGCCAATTGCATATATTAAATATTTACTGCTTTTATTTTGTCCCAATAATTTGGACCTAAAGTTTCGGAAGATTTTAATCATTTAATAAATTTAAATAAATGCCATTTTTAATTTTTCTTAGCCACTATATGAAATATTTGCCAATGTTTTGGCTTCCGCAGCTCTGGAGGATCGTCACGCTCTTCTTCCCTCATCATTTCAATCTCAAAACCATTAAGCAATTCTAAAACTTCTTCCTGAGAATGGTGAGACCTATTTGAAATCGATGCCCAAGAATCTCTTTTTCCAAAAAACTGGCCTGAAAATCTGCCCCCAGGGCGAATAGATGCTACAATTTTATTCCACAATACTTGAAAATGTGTAGGTTCACAAAACGGTAAGGCAAAACTAGCATTTACTAGGTCGCAATCGGGAAACTCCATGTCGCAAAAACTTACTTCTTTAGTGGTCAATTGAGATTTCAATTTCTCGGGAACTCTTGCCCAAAGGAAAGGAAATGCTTCAGGATGGTTATCGGTCGCCAAGACACTCCAATTTCTTCTCAACAGTTCCAATGAATCACGTCCCTCACCTGCAGCTAAATCCACTGCAAATCCATTTTTAAATCCTTCTTGTTCAAATGAATTAAGAGCACCGATAAGCGTATCTCTTGCACCTTTTCCGAGTACAGCTCCGAAATACCCAGGCCAATCTTCTATTTCAGAGAAGTCTTGAGCGCCCATAGGCGGCAAGTTTGGATGTCTTGAATCTTCATTTGTTTTCATAGATTTTGTTTTATTACATCTTATTTTCCTGCGATCATTTAAGAAAATATTGAATCCAATTTAATAAATAATTTTTCACATTTCTAGTTTTAAATTAAGATGCAGCTCACTTTACGCGAATATTTGCCCTTGTATTAGGAAAGGAATGATTTTCTTTTAGATGCTAGTCAATCAATGCACAGGATTCAGATATTCAATTTTTTACTTCTGTCAGCAACTCTTTATTTTCGCACATAAATTTTTACCATCTATCATTACATATGAAATATTGAAAATTGATTTTGAAAAATCTTTTACAATGTCACTCTTTACAGAAAAGGAGAACAGGTAATTTTTGAAATTTAATTTTTTGAAATTTCAAAGTCTAAAAGATCAGTCAATTTTGCATTTTTTTTATTCAAAATTTGAAAATTTTTTGCTTCCCATTTTCGTGCATTTAATGTAAAATTCAACCATGAGAAATAGTAAATGTTATCAGTCAACAAATTATAATCTACTGGTTTTATTTTATTCAAGGAATTGCCAAATTTGAAAAGTTCAAATTGTCTTTCTTTTGCAGTATTGAAATCTTGAAGACTACTTTTTTGTAATTCAAATTGATATCCAACCAATTTGTCATAGTATTCTCCTAGTAATATTCTTAAGCTATCATTTTCGATTAAGTCTGGACCTTTTACTTTCAATGTTTCATATGGACCTGAAGTGTGACCGAATCTTGTTGTATTTAAAGCATTTGCAAAATGAAAATCCAAAGAATCATGATAAAGCAAATGATTTTCAACGAAGTGTATAATAATATGACAAGATTGAGCAGCAGACAAATGTTCGCTAATATTTGAAATAATATCTTCCTTGTCACTTTCCAATGCTGACTTCATTTCTTTCAAAAGTTTGATTTCCTCCGTTTTTAATTTTCTTTTTTCATTCCAATTGTTGATTGTCAAAGCAATTAATATCCCAATAACAACAAGCACGATTTCACCAATGGCATATATGAGATATTTGCTTATCTTATTTTCAGCCAGTAATCTTTGCCTAATTTTTCTAAAGAACTTAATCATATTTATAATTTTTATCTGGGAATCCCACTCCAAATAGGTGACTTTGTACTTTGAATATAAAGCAACTATTACTCAAATCTTAATTTACATTCATGAAATTTAACCTCATTTTGTTCAGGTAATCTCTTTAGAAAGCAATTCTTGGCTTTCATTTTGGTATGCTAGCAAGAATGCTGCCACCCATCTGTTCAAGTTCGCTCTCTTGAAGGTCTCCGTCCGTCGCCAAAGGCCCTAGCCAGC
This sequence comes from Bacteroidota bacterium, assembly GCA_024642705.1. Lineage (GTDB taxonomy): Bacteria > Bacteroidota > Bacteroidia > Chitinophagales > Saprospiraceae > Portibacter. The sequence goes on from JAHEAQ010000124.1 coordinate 8,393, forward strand.
TGTGACCAGACCTTCACCCTACGGCAACTTTCGTTAAAGTAAAGAATTTTATCATTGTTAATAGATTTGTCATAGTCAATCCTAATGAATTTGAATGTAAGAAATATTGGCCAGTAACCACCACGATTTTATCCCCTTCTTAAGTTGGCATTTCGTTATTTTTCTATTTCGGTATTCAACATATTTATCATTGTAATTGCTTTAGCTAAGTCAGCTTCAAAAATATTTTTTAAACTATTTAAAGCTCCAATTCTATACCTTACCGCATTTCTAAAAAAAACACTTTCACCGTATACTTTAGGCGATAACCTCTGCACTTCCTCCTTTTTAAAAATGGATTTAGGTGGGAAAAAAGTAAAATCGTCAAACTCAAAAAACTTTGGAGCCAAAATACCTCTGTTATAACTTTGAAAACCTTCAGTCCAACTTTTATTTACATCTTCAAAATGTTTGTAATACGTCTGTAATGAATCTAAAAGGGAGGCATTCTTTAATAAACTTAGCTTTCCTGTTGATTTTAAATTCTCCCAAGTGGTAGTTTCTAAATTCACATCAACAGCACTGATGAGCGGGTAGGATAAGTTGACTGAAAATTTGGATAGAGTCTTATCCTTTAATTCAATTTCGATTATCTTTAGTGTATCCAAATAGGATTGAATTCTTTCAATATTAATTTTAAGGGTTAAAGTATCTGATTGAATATTTGTTTTGAGTTTTTCCAATAATTGATGTTCTTCTTTTGAATCTTTATGGTTTTGACTCCAGGTATTAATTTGAAGTGCAATCAATATTCCAATGACAACAAGCACGATTTCACCTACAGCGTAAATGAAATATTTACTGAACTTGTTTTCGGTTAGCAATGATTTTCTTATATGCCTAAAAAACTTGATCATTTTATAAAATTATGGAGAGGAAGATATTTATTATTTTGGATAAAAAATTGTTCCGCTTTATTCAATCTGGGACTTTTTGCTTTTATAAATTGTTTTTTAACCAATAATTTTGTAATTATTATGCCCTTATAGAATATTTTTATTGTCTAAATTATATTAATGGTTTGGTTTGAGACAACATGAAATAATTTATTTTATTTACTTCTTACCGTTATAATAATCCGTTGGTATCTTGTAATAGAAGGTATTCCATTATCTGATCCTTCCAAAATTATATGGATTGTTTGACCCCCCAAAGCATCTTCAGGAATTAAGATTTCAGTTTGCGCGGAATTTGGATTTATGATATTTACTTGATTTGGATAACTTCCGACTCTAAATTGAGACCACTTTAAATTTACTTTATCGCCATCAGGATCATTAATTGATCCGCTTAATTTTATTTTTTGACCAGCATTAGCCAAAATATTTAAAGGCCCATCAATCTTTATGATTGGCGAATGATTTGCTTCTCTAAATTGTGAAGTAACAGACCATTTTAGACGAGCTGCAAAATCATTTTGAGCATTTGGAAAGAAATTGGGGTAAGCGATATCATTGCTATTCTGTTGTTCGTTTGAATTGTTGAATCTGTTTGCCATAGCAGTAGCATTTGAGTCAACTGGCATAGCAAATATATTACCAACACGTTCGTTGTTTGCCATTCTGCCTCCCCAACCTCCATAAGTTGCAATTTCATATGCACGCAAACCATTTCCCAGCATATTCATAAACGTGTGGTTGTCGCCCTCTCCTAACCAAGACTCTTTTTCTTGGATTGGCATCCATACTGCATACCCCATTTTCTTAAGTTCTTCATTTGAATAACCAGATAGACCAAAATAGTCAACTTTATCCCCTTCAACCATTTGTTTTCCATCACCCCAAACCCGATATAAATCGCCAAAGGGCCCTTTGCTCAATACATTTTCCTTCATCCACAAAGGTGTTAAATACTTAGCATTCTCTTCAGTAGCTCTGATTTGTGCGCCGTAACCATAATTAGGACCCTCTTTAAATTGCCGATATTCAATTTCAGGCCAATTTGGTTTGATATACAAGGCGTAGGTGTCATCCTGGTCTCCTGAAGGTAACAAAATTACTTTTTTTGATATTTTCCTTTTTATAGCTTCCCATTCTATAGTGAATTCATATTGATCTTGTATTGATTTTAGTGCTCTAGCTATAGTACTGTGACCACCCCAGACAGCGATGAAAAGAGGTCCTGGTTTATCATCTAACACCAATGATTTGATTAAATCAGAACCTTGAGTATCTTTTGAATAATCGCCATCAAATTCAATATTACCATATCGAATCTTTGATTTTAAATATTCAGGCAATGGATAATCCTGATTATGGATGATTAAATTTGGATAAACTTTTTCGTAAGCTTCGACTATATTATGAATGAATCGTTCGTCTTTTGACCAACGCCAAGATTCACATGGACATCCACCTATTCCAAATCGATCATATTCTCTACCTGGAACAAACCATTTTGTCCCTTTTCCATCACCTTTCCAATGGAACTGACTGCTTGCATAAACTAGTCCTTCAATATTCAAATCGCTACTGTAAAGCAAAAAACGTATTAAAGAGTTATTGTCGTCTAGTTCAGGGTCGGCAGTTATAACGATTCTTGGACGCATATCTTCAAATGATGCTTGACCTATAGCAAAATT
>JAHEAQ010000125.1:0-2078 GCA_024642705.1 Bacteroidota bacterium
ACATTTTTGGTTTGTATGGTTTTTAATTCAAATGTTTCTGTGTTCAATAATTCAATTGAAAAATGATCTTCTAACTTAGAAATTCCAATGGTTTTTTCGTTAAAGAAAATTGGATTCCCAAGATATTGAATGGCTTTTTGAAGTTTAGAAATGAGGATTCTAGGATTCATCATTCCTGAATATTTTTTGTACTCTCTAAGGACAGAGCAAGATTCAGAAATTGACATTCCAAATTTAAATTTTGCTTCGTTGCCAACTGCAAATTCGAAATCATCCTTTTGACCATCAAATAATAAAGCATTGATTTGATTTTGGTGTTCTTGGCCGAATAAATAAGTGACTGGCGAAGTGGTATAAATGTCTTCCATTTCATGCACTTTTGATAAATCTACTGAATTAAGAAAGGATATCAATCTTTCTGTTCTTTGGATAGAAAGCTGCTGAATAAAGGAGAATATATCATCTTTTGGCCCCAAGCTTCTTGAAATACGTGCTTCGCCAAAACTTGATCCATAGGTGTAAATTGATTTTTGCTGCTCGATTAAAATTACCTTTTTACCTAATTGAGCCAATTCCCAAGCAGCAGCGCTACCCATTAATCCTCCTCCAATAATTACAAATTCCTCCATTGATTGATGTAAAATATTAAGTTTATTTATTGGTTAAAGGTGGTTTTGCATTTTGCCAACCTAATTTCAATTGATTGGATAAAGCATCAACAATTTCCTTGTTTTCAGGATTGGATGTCACGTTATCATTTTCTTCGGGATCCAATGTGCTATTGTACAATTCGCTAGTTACATAATCACCTTTTTGTTTGGTTTCATTATCCCAATGATACCATTCTATAAAATGATAATTTTTAGTTTTAATAGAATACCCCATATATCTTTTTCCATCTGGAGAAATATTTGGACGTCTATGAAACTGACTAAAAACTGCTGATTTCCATTCCAAATCCGGGTCTTTCATTAACGGAACGAAACTAGTGCCTTCCATATAATCTGGTACGTCAATACCACTCAACTCGCACAAGGATGGAAAAATATCCACCAATTCAGTCAGGGCAAAAGTTTGCTTTCCTTTGTTTTCTGATTGACGAGGATCGAGAATAATAAGCGGAGTATGAATATCAATATTGTAGTTTGACATTTTACCCCAACTGTTATGCTCTCCTAATTTCCATCCATGATCTCCCCAAATAACAAGGATTGTATTTTCATAAAGGCCTATATTTTTAAGTTCTTGGACCAATCTTCCAATTTGAGCATCAATATAACTAACACTCGCATAATAGCCTTGCTTCAAAATTCTTGCAGTGTCTATTCCAATAGTGGAAACTGTAGGATGAACTAAATGTGAAAATCCATCGTAGTGTCTCAGCTCATACATATTGTTTAATGACATGATCGGCGAATTCTTAGGGATGAAAGGATTTGGCGCCAAAGGTATGCTATCTCGATCGTACAAATCCCAATATTTTTTTGGTACCGCAAATGGAAGATGAGGCCTAAAGTATCCGAGGGCAAAATAAAATGGCTCTTTATCTTTTGATAATCGGCGCAGCGTTTTAATAGCTAATTCTGTCTGTGCTCCATCATAATACATGGTGTCGTGCACATCTTCCATTTCCCAAGCAGGCCCGCTATTCCATCCGTCAGCGTATCTGATAGGTCGAAGTTTTAGCAAGGAATCTCTGACTATGGCTTGCTTTTTACTTAATTCTTCATTTACATAGAATGTTTCGCCATCTCTGCCCAACCATTCAGGGCGCAAATACTGTGCAGGCCTTAAGTCTGGCTCATCCCAAGAAATGGAATCTGGCATATAATTATGGAAAATTTTTCCAATATTGATGGTTCTATAACCAAACTTCTTAAAATATTGAGGCATAGTGACAGCATCAGGATTGATTTTTCTAAATTCATCTCCTAAATGCCATACTTGATTGGTATTAGGTCTGACTCCTGTCATAAGACTAGCCCTAGAGGGTGCACAAACAGCAGCTTGACAATAGGTATTCCTAAAGGTAAATCCTTCAGCAGCAATCTGATCAATATTTGGGGACACTACATATG
>JAHEAQ010000125.1:2178-10958 GCA_024642705.1 Bacteroidota bacterium
CGCTCATGATCCCAAATTTGATTGCTATTGAAATCTCCAATAAGTATATTGTTTTCTAAAGGATTAATCTTGTAATGATTAATCGCTGCCCAAATTTGACCAACATATGAAAGAGATTTAATTTTATGTGGCATGGCCCATATGGCAAATAATTTATAAGGCTTTTCATTTTTAATTTTCAATGGAACGACATATTTAAATTGATCTGTGTAGTCTTGACTCAATTCTATGCGATATTCATTGAAAGATATTATCCCAATTCCTTTATGTTCATTATTGCCAAACCAAAGGAAGTCATTGTATTTTGGAATGATGAATTGATCTATAAACTTGGCAATAGATTCACATTCTTGAATGACAATGATATCAGGATTCAAGGCAACTATATTAGCCCATTTTTTCCTAAATGCCATATTACAATTCCACGAGATAATTTTCAAACTTTTATTTTAGGAATTTAAAATTAGGCTCAAAAAATGATAAAATATATTAATACAATTTTTCTTCACTAATTTGAATTTCTTCCAAAACCATTTCTTTCAGAATCTTCAATTCTTTTGAGTAATTAATAATTTCCCCTTCCTTTCCTTTAAGTTCAGAAAGTATGGTGAACGAAAAATTCTTCGCTGAAGAACCATTCCAATCTTTTTGGAGATCAATATTTCTGTGGCTACCAAAATTTAATTCTGATTGTATTCGATTCCATTTGGACATTATATCAGTACTTGCTTCAATGTGGATCTTTCCATTTATTAGGTTTTCAATTTGGAAAACTCCCATTATGGGTTTGTGGTTTTTGTACTCTTGTTTTAATTCCTTTTTGTTCATTTTATTCTGGTGGTTGCCATTATTTTACCAATCATTGTTTTAAATTATTAGGGATAAATTGATTTAATTTTGCATGAAGATAAGTAAAATGAAGAATTTTATCTTATCCATAAATTGATTCTATTTTCTTAAAGAATATTTGAATTAACACTGATAAAACAATGACTTTTAAACTATTTATTCTTCCCTTTTTAAATCAACTTTTAGCTTCCTAAAAATAAAATTATCTTTAATATTAAATTTAAATTAGAATTAGAAATGAATTTGAAAACTTCGCTCACACTTGTTTTGCTATTTATAGCATTTTTCTGCAATTTTGGTTATGCTCAACAAGATCAAAAAAATAGAGTTATCATTTTATCTGACATTGAAGCGGATCCAGATGATACCCAATCTTTCGTGAGATTGTTCCTCTATTCTAATCAAATTGATATAAAAGGAATGGTTGCGACTACATCTTGTTGGCTCCAAAATAGAGTTGAACCCGAATCCATTAAAAAATTAATTAGAGCATATGGTAAAGTGCGAAATAATTTGTCAAAGCATGAAAAGGATTTTCCTAGCGAGGAAATGCTTTTATCGCTTGTAAAGCAAGGATTGCCAGTTTATGGCATGGAAGGAGTCGGCGAAGGAAAAGATTCTGAAGGCTCAGATTGGATTTTAAAGATATTGGAAGAAAAAGACGACCGTCCACTGTGGATTTCCGTTTGGGGCGGAGTGAATACTTTGGCACAGACACTTTACAAAATAAAGAAAACAAAAACAGAAAAAGAAGCAAAACAATTGATTTCAAAGTTAAGGGTATATACCATTTCTGATCAAGATGACAGCGGATTGTGGATAAGAAATAATTTTCCAGATTTATTTTATATCGTTAGTCCAGGAGATTATTATCAAAATTCCACTTGGATAGCTATAAATACTTATATAAAAGGGATCAATAATGAAAGAATCAGCAATCCATGGCTTGCTCAGAACATTCAACAAGGGCACGGAGCGCTTGGTGCTTCGTATCCTGATGTTTCATGGGGAATGGAAGGAGATACACCTTCATTTTTATCCTTGATTCCAAACGGCCTAAATAATGCAGAACATCCTGATTGGGGAGGCTGGGGTGGAAGGTATGAATATTATAAACCAGAATTTGATGCTTCTAAAAAAGGCCACTCAATTGTAGAAATCGCTCCTGAAACTAGAGCCATTTGGACAAATGCTGTCGACCAATACAAGCCTTTGGTAAATTCGGATTACGGAAGACCTATCAAGCATGATACGGTCACTTTTCAGGACAACAAAGCTACAATGTGGCGATGGAGAGATGATTTTCAAAATGATTTTGCTGCAAGGATGGATTGGTGCATATCAGACTTCAAGGATGCGAATCATGCCCCTATTCCTATTTTAAAGTCTTCAAACGAAATTACGGTAAAATCAGGGGAAGGATTTGGTCTTGATGGCTCAGATTCATATGACCCTGATGGTGACAACATCAGCCTGCTTTGGTTCCATTATCCAGAAGCAGGTACGTATAAAAAGGAGATTTTATTGGCAGCAGACAATTATCCTTGGATTTATGTAGTTGCGCCTGAAGTTAGTAAGAAAGAAACCATGCATTTTATTCTGAGAGTTACCGACAAAGGAACGCCAGCATTGTCGAGTTATGTAAGGATAATTGTGAATATAGAGCCAAGGTAATTCTTTAAGTAGTAAAATGTGAAAATCATTTTTCCCAAATTTAATTTTAATAATTATGTGGAAATTTTTAATTGCGTTCTTAATTATTAACTGTCTTACTTCTTCTTGTAAAATGATAAAGCAAGATTCGAGCATTGATTTAGAAGAATTAACCATTGCCAAAATTCATGAAGCTTTTAAAGAGGGAAGATTTACCTCAGAAGATTTAGTTCAAGCTTATTTAGAAAGGATTGAAAAATATGATCCTCAAATAAACGCCTTGAGTGAAGTAAATTTTAATGCATTAAAGGCAGCAAAAATACTTGATGCGGAATTTGAAAAAACTCATAAATTAAGGCCTCTTCATGGTATTCCAATCATTGTTAAAGACAATATTAATACTCAAGGATTAAGGACTTCAGCAGGTTCTCTTGCCTTGCAAAATTTCATACCTGAAGATGATGCCTTTATCATTTCAAAATTGATTGATGCAGGAGCCATAATATTAGCAAAGTCAAATATGGCAGAATGGGCATTCACACCTTGGGCTTCTTTTAGCTCTACTATAGGGTCAACTTTGAATGCTTACAACCAAAATTATTCTCCAGCAGGTTCAAGTGGAGGAACTGGAGCTGCAATTGCTGCAAATTTTGGAGTCATTGGTCTAGGAACAGATACAGGAGGTTCAGTTCGTTTGCCATCAGCAAGTGGATCAATTGTAGGATTTAGACCAACGCTTGGTCTGGTATCAAGGCATGGTATCATTCCTTGCGACCTTCGAAATGATACAGCAGGTCCAATGTGTAGGACTGTGGAAGATGTTGTCAAGGTTTTGGAAATTATTTCTGGGGTAGATACAAAAGATTCATTAACACACCACAGCTTTGATAAAATTCCAAAAAACTATACGCAATTTCTTCAAAAAGATGGATTGAAATCAGCAAGAATAGGAATCCTAAGAAAAATGGACGATACAGAAATGGATTCAGAGGTCTCAAATTTGTTTGAAAATGCAATTTCAAAAATGGAAGCCCTAGGTGCCATTATGATGGACTCCATACAAATTCCAAATTTTGATCAACTTCGAAATAATCAATGGTGCGAAAATTTTAGGTTTGACATTGAAAATTATTTGAAAGAATTTGTGAAAAATGATACGATTAAAACACTAGAAGACATCATTCGGATTGGCACTAAGTCATCCTTCACCCAATCAAATCTTGAATATTCGATATCCCATAAAGGCAGAGAAGAGCATTCTGAAATCGAATGCCGAGATGCTTTTTCTGATCCATTAAGAATTGCATTTCGTATGGCTATTGAAAATTATATGGATAGTTTCAACCTTGACGCATTGATTTATCCAAGTTGGAATATTAAGCCTTATAGGATGGATGCCATTATTGAAGAATACATTGGTGCGAATACAGATGTAATTGCTCCAGCAACAGGACAACCTGCTATTACTGTTCCCATGGGATTTATGTCTGAAAATTTGCCAGCTGGCATTGAGTTTTTGGGAAGAATGTTTTCAGAACCTACATTGATAAAATTGGCTTATTCATATGAACAAAGTACCAACCATCGAAAACCACCAGAATTGTAAATGTTATGTTTAAGGTGTATTTAAAATGAATTTTTCTTTGAAAGAAGTGCCAAATTTCCGTGATTTCTAACAGTAAAAACACAATAGGAAAGCCAATCATTTCTTTTCTTCACGCCGCGTGATAAATCATTTAGAAGTTTCAAATTTGGAATTTCGATTAAATAAATTTTATCTTCCCAAAAATTTGATTTTTAAATGCACCGAAATATCCTCCTTATATTATTGGTCTTAGCTTTTTCTTGCTCGAAAGAAGTCCAAAAAATTGATCGAAAAGCATTGGTCTCAAGACATAATGTTGAAGTAGCTACAATTGACAGCTTATCTTCTTTGACTGTAGGAAATGGTAAATTTGCTTTTACTGTTGATGCCACTGGTCTTCAATCGTTTCCTGAATATTATGAGCCAGGAGTTCCATTAGGGACACAATCAGAATGGGGATGGCATACCTCTCTAAATCCAGAAAATTTGTTGTTTGAAGAAACCTTGAAACCATATAATTTTAATGGAAATGAAAACAGTTTATATGCAGTTCAAATCAAAGAACCAGAGCGGAATAACAAAGCTGTGGAGTATTATCGCTCCAATCCTCATCGATTGCAACTGGGAAATATTGGTCTTCAAATAATGTTGTCTGACGGCACTGAAGCAAAACCAGAAGATATTGAGGAAATTAACCAAGAGTTGAATTTGTGGACAGGTAAAATTGAGAGCACTTTTAGTGTGGAAGGAATCCCAGTTCATGTTTCAACGTATTGTGATTCAGAAAAGGATGCTATTTCATTTCAAGTACAATCACCATTAATCAATCTTAAAAGACTAAAAATAAAATTAAGGTTTCCATATCCTACGATTAATTTTTTAGATAAGGGAGCAAATTATACCAATAGTGCATTGCATGAAACTATTTTGACCTCGCAAGATGATCATCAGCATTCCTTCCATCGAAAACTGGATAATGATCAATATGAAGTCAAATCATTTTGCAATGTAAAAACTGAAGTATCAAAAATTGAGGATCATTATTATAGCTTTTTGCCTGAAGCGGAGGAAAGATTTGAAATGACAGTTGAATTTTCACCAATTGCAAATGAAGAACAAATTTTAACCTATGAGGAAATTGAGCAAAGTAGCATTGAAGGGTGGGAAAAATTTTGGTTATCAGGAGCTGCAATTGATTTTTCAGCTTGCACAGACGAAAGGGCTTTCGAATTGGAAAGAAGAGTAATTCTTTCTCAATACCTGACAAAGACACAATGTGCAGGAAATTATCCAATTCAAGAAACTGGATTGACATTTAACAGTTGGTATGGAAAGCCTCATATGGAAATGTATTGGTGGCACGCGGCTCATTTTGCTTTTTGGAACAGAACTGAATTTTTGGAAAAAAGTATGAATTGGTATTTTGGTGCTTTTGAAAATGCACGAAAAATAGCTGAACGCCAAGGTTATAAAGGAGTGAGATGGCAGAAAATGACGGATCATGAAAACGGGGAAGCTCCTTCCTCTGTTGGATCTTTTTTAATTTGGCAGCAACCACATGTGATATATTTGGCAGAGTTAATTTATCGTAACAACCCTTCAAAGGCTAATTTGGAAAAGTTTCAGCAATTAATTTTTGCAACAGCAGATTTTATGGCTTCCTTTCCAAATTATGATGAAATAAATGATCGATATGTGCTGGGTAAAGGAATCATTCCAGCTCAAGAATGTTTTAATCCGTTAGAAACTTTTAATGCTCCCTTAGAATTGGCTTATTGGAAATGGGGATTGCAGACTGCACAAAAATGGAGGGAAAGATTGAATTTGGAGCCTGACACCGCGTGGCAATTGGTTATAGACAAGTTGTCTCCGCTTGCTCAAAAAGATGGTGTGTATTTGGCTGCTGAAAATGCAGTAGATTCCTATTCTGCAACAAGCAAATACACCATAGATCATCCTGCTGTTCTGGGTGCTTATTGCATGTTTCCCAATGACGATTATGTGGATTTAGGTGTGATGAATAAAACATTTGATGTTGTCGATAAGGCTTGGACATGGGACCATACTTGGGGTTGGGATTTTCCCATGGAAGCAATGACTGCAACAAGATTGAATCGACCTGAAGATGCTATAAAGGCGCTTTTTAGAGACGAAACAAAAAATGTTTATTTGCCCAATGGGCACAATTACCAAACGGACAGATTAACCATTTATCTTCCTGGTAATGGTGGATTGCTATCAGCTGTTGCAATGATGTGTGCAGGATATGATGGAAGCGAAATTGAAAATCCTGGATTTCCAAAGGACGGAAAATGGAATATAAAATGGGAAGGTTTGAAGAAAATGCCTTAATCCAAGAAAAAAGAAAAATGAGGATAAAAATAATAGTATTAGGAATTTTGGCTTTTGTTTGTGCAGCATGTAATACACAAAATCAAAATATTAAAAATGAAGAATCAATTTCTGATTTGATTGTTTCAGGAGCAATGAGAAATGTAATGCAGAAAGGTGAGCTTGAAGGAGTCATTAATCTTGATACCATTCAAGATAAAACTGGTCTTTATGGAATTGGCCCGGAAAGTTATTTGACTGGAGAATTGTTAATCAAGAATGGTAAGTCATACGTTTCAAGAGTTCTTTCGGATACCACAATGATGGTTGAAGAAACTTTTAATGTTTCTGCACCATTTTTTGTTCGCGGAACAGTCAATGAATGGAAAGAAATAGAAATTAATAAGCCTTTGGATAACATCAAGGCTTTAGAAAATTATCTGATCGAAAATACAAAAGAATATAAAAAACCTTTTGTTTTCAAGCTAATTGGGAAGGTGAAAAAGGCTGAAATTCATGTCCAAAATTTACCCAAAGGAACAAAAGTGAGTTCTCCAGCTGAGGCACATCAAGGACAAGTTAATTATGTTCTTGCTAATGAAGAGGTAGAAATTATTGGCTTTTATTCGACAAAACACAAGGGTGTTTTTACGCACCACGATTCATTCATGCATTTGCATTTGATTACTGCGGACAAAAAGAAAATGGGGCATTTAGATGAAATTGAAATAGATAGTATTAAACTTTATTTACCAACGAAATAGAAAAACATGAACTATAGAATAATTTTAATTTCCGTAGTAAGCTTCTTGTTTTTGACACAAATAAATGTTGAAGCGCAAGATAAAAGCCAAAACGAATATCTTCAAAAAGTAGGTTTAAAGGACAGTTTTTATTCGGAAGTATTGAATGAATCGCGTACCTTTTATGTCCAACTTCCTGCCAATTATAATCCAGAAAAGCTAGAGCAATATCCTGTTGTTTACGTATTGGATGGCGAAGTATTTCTCCCAACAGTAAATAATGCTTTGGAATTTTATAGTGGCGGATTTATGCCTGAAATGGTGATCGTAGGCATTTCAAATGCTGAAAATAGGATGAGAGATTTGACCACTTCAAAAGTTAATGAAATGTACGGACAGCCATTTAATGTAAAAAATGGGGAAGCAAGTAATCTAATTGAATTTCTTGAGGAAGAACTTTTTCCTTTCGTTGAAAGCAAATATCCTGTTACCAAATATAGAACGCTAATTGGTCATTCGTATGGAGGCTTGTTTGTCTGTTACGCACTTTTGAATCACTCACACTTATTTGAAAATTACATTGCCATTGATCCTAGTTTGGATTGGGATAATCAGGATTTGATCAAACAAGCAAAAGAAAAGTTGGAAGATGAAAATTTTGATGGTAAATCATTGTTCGTTTCACTTAGTGGTCAACTTCATATGCAAAATCCAGCAATAACGATTGACAATGTGATGGAAGATGACTCAGATTTTACCATTTTCGCCCGATCAAATATTGAATTTTCAGAAATGATTAAAGCGAATCCAGATAATGGCTTGATCTTCGATTGGAAGTTTTATGCCAGAGAAATACACGGAACCATTCCATTTCCTTCCATTATGGATGGATTGATTGGTTTATTTGCGTGGTTCCAAATGGAAAATACAGATAAGTTTAATTCTCCCGAAACACCAATAAATGAATTATCAGAAATAATAAATTATAGAGCTGAAAAACTTCAAGACCATTTTGGTTATGACGTGGCTCCATATCCTGAAGACTTACTTAATATCCTGGGTTATATGAGCATGGATATGGAGCAAATTGAAAAAGCTAAAATGTTTTTCGAATTTGCGATTGAATTTTATCCTCAAAGTGCCAACGCATATGATTCTTTAGCTGAATTCTATGAAAGAACTGAAGATAATGAAAAGGCATTAATCAATGCCAAAAAGGCTTACGAGTTAAATGATGATAATTATTTTAAACAAAGATTGGAAGAAATAAAGGCTAAAAAATAAGCTTTAGATATTCTAATGTTAATGTGCTAATTCTTTAATTATAAATTATAATAATTGAGGTTGTTGAACATCGAATATTAAATCGCTCCTAATGAAGAAAAAACTGCTAATTCTTACTGGTATTTCGATCATGCTTTTTGGCTTCTATTATGTTTACAAAAAGATGTCCTACCAAAAGGCTCAAAAGGAACATCAATTGTGGGTTGAAACTTTAGAGCATACTGCATCGAAAAATGTTCGGATATTAACGGATACGATACTGATAGATTATCTCGGAACCAAAAGGACTTTAGCTATTTATTTGCCTGAAAATTATGACGATGATTCAGCTGAAT